>CAVSRF010000028.1:0-158087 GCA_963730175.1 uncultured Chloroflexia bacterium
TTGGTTATCGGGAGTTCAAGCGGGTCCCGCTGAATGAGAAGACCACATTGGTATTTTTGGAGAAGTTCAATGACAACATTATTACCTCATAAGTTCGGTCCATATGGCGGACAGTTCGTGCCAGAGACATTGATGCCCGCGTTGATCGAATTGGAAGAAGCGTTCGTATCGGCAAAAGCCGATGTGGCATTTCAAGCGGAGTTCAACAAGTTGATGGCGTCGTTCGTGGGGCGACCGACACCGTTGACATACGCAAAACGTCTCTCGGAAAAATTGGGCGGCGCGCAAATCTATTTGAAGCGCGAAGATTTGGCGCACACAGGCGCGCACAAGATCAACAATGCGTTGGGGCAGGCATTGTTGGCGAAGCGGATGGGGAAGCGGCGCATCGTGGCAGAGACAGGCGCGGGGCAACATGGCGTGGCGTCGGCAACAGCGGCGGCGTTGCTGGGATTCGAATGTGTGGTGTACATGGGCGAAGTGGATATTGCGCGGCAGGAGCCGAACGTGTTTCGCATGAAATTGCTTGGCGCGGAAGTGCGACCTGTGTCGTCGGGTACGCGGACATTGAAGGATGCTATTAACGAAGCGATCCGCGATTGGGTGACGAATGTGCGTGATACACATTATCTGCTTGGCTCGGCGCTGGGACCGCATCCGTATCCGACCATTGTGCGTGAGTTCCAGTCGGTGATCGGAACGGAAGCACGTGAACAAATGATGATGGATGTAGGGCGATTGCCTGATACGGTCATTGCATGTGTGGGCGGCGGGTCGAATGCGATCGGTGTTTTTAGCGGATTTGTGGATGATGAACAAGTTGAGTTGATCGGCGTCGAAGCAGGCGGAAGTGGAATCGAATCGGGTAAACATGCCGCACGATTTGGCGACCCGTCAAAGGGACGTATCGGTGTGATCCATGGCACACGCACATACGTGTTGCAGGATGAAGACGGTCAGATAGCGGAGACGCATTCTGTGTCCGCTGGGTTGGATTACGCGGCGGTTGGTCCTGAACATGCGATGTTACGCGATTTGGAACGAGCGTTTTATACATCCGCAACAGATGTGGAAGCGTTGAGCGCATTTCACGAGTTATGTCATATCGAGGGAATCATCCCTGCGTTGGAGTCGTCCCATGCGGTGGCGGAGGTAATCAAGCGTGCGCCAACGATGAGGAAGGATCAGGTGATCTTGGTGAATCTTTCTGGTCGTGGTGATAAAGACCTGAATACTGTTATTCAAGAAATGGGACAGAATTTTTAGATACATCGGTGGTCGAGTAGCCTGCTAGATGAGCGTTCGTTGCGAAGGGCATATCGAGACCACCAGTAACAGGAATTACTTCACTTAATTGTGGTCTCGATACGGGCTTCGCCCTACTCGACCACCGAGTGAATGAATGGAATTATTATGAACAGAATCGAAAATGCCTTCAAAAATAAACCGATCTTCATGCCCTACTTCCCGTTGGGCTACCCTGACTTGGACACATCCATTGACGTGATCGAAGCGCTTGCCAAGAACGGCGCGGACTTGATCGAGGTGGGACTGTCCTTCTCCGATCCGCTCGCGGATGGACCTGTGATCCAGCACGCGACACAGATCGCCTTGGAAAAAGGAATCACGGTCAAGAAGTCACTCGAAGCCGTGAAGGAGTTGCGCAAACGCGGCGTGGATATCCCGTTGATCCTGATGGGTTACTACAATCCCATGCTGGCGTATGGGCTGGAGAAATTTGTCCGTGATGCGAAAGAAGCAGGCGCGGATGGATTCATCATCCCTGATTTGCCGATGGAAGAGTCGGAAGAGTTTATAAAAGTGGCGGGTGACATGCCATTGATTCCCATGCTTGCACCAACGTCATCCCCCGAACGCATGGAAATGATCGCACGCAATGCGAAGGGATTTATCTATCTCGTTTCGGTAACAGGTATCACTGGAGAGCGTAAATCTTTGGCGGAAGGACTTGGTGATTTGATCGCACAAGTAAGCAGCACACGTCCGCGCCTGTGTGTGTGGGATTTGGAATCGGCACGCCCGAGCAAGCCAAAGAAGTTGGGGCGATGGCGGATGGGGTCATTGTTGGGACAGCTTGTGTGAGGACGATTGGTGGAAGTGAAAATCCCGTTGAGACGGCGAGGGAGTTTGCGAGGAGTTTTAGGGATGCGTTGAATAAATAAATCAGTTTATCAATGACTTAGCTTCTTGAAACAACTCAGTTGATTACCCTTTATTTTTCGGAATATTGCCATTGTTGAATTGTTTGCTATTTAATTTATCACTAACTTGAATTCCATCGGCAATCCCCATCTTTCATATTTGTCGTATTGAAAATATTTGTATATCGCGAAACAATTGGCTGAAGTAAGGACACCGTCATTGGTGAGAAAAGTTAGTAAATATAAGAACGCAATTTTGAATTCTTTGATACGTAATGGAAATTCATTCAGCCCCTTTTGAAATTTGAAAGATTTTATCTTTTCAACGGTCAGATGAAATAGCCCGAAATTCTTGTATGCTGGAAATCAACCTGTTCTGACTCTGAATTCAAACTTGCTATTCTTCCAATAACTTATCTGTCTTCTCCGCAATCTCAATGGTTTGACCTGCCTCAAAATTGGATGTGAACCACCGATAGGCTTGTTCTCGGTCTGCGCCGCCTTCATCGCTCAATTCTACGAATTTGTTGACTTGTGAATGTAGCGCGGTCGCGTCATGTTTTCGGGAGAGAGCACATCATCCAACTCGGCTTTGGTGAGATATTTCTTTTCAAGCACGATCTCATAAACCGAACGTCCGCTGTCGAGAGCTTCACGCGCGATCTCGGTGGATTTTTCATATCCCAACAGCGGGTTGAGCGCGGTCACCAACCCGATGCTGTGTTCCACCATGCGGCGGCAGACTTCGCGGTTGGCAGTGATGCCTCGCACGCAGCGTTCGGTCAAGGTGCGGCAGGCGCGCGCGAGCATTCCCAACGAAGAAAAAAGTTTATACGCGATGATCGGCTCCATCACGTTCAACTCCAACTGACCCGCCTCCGCCGCCATCGTCACGGTCAGGTCATTGCCGATCACTTCATACGCAACCTGATTGACCACCTCCGGGATGATGGGGTTGACCTTGCCCGGCATGATGGACGAACCTGGCGCCATGGGAGGCAGGTTGATCTCGTTCAGACCGGCTCGCGGACCCGAAGCCAATAAGCGTAGGTCATTGCAGATCTTGGATAGTTTCACTGCCACACGCTTCAGCACACCCGAAAGCTGGACGTACGCGCCGGTATCCTGTGTGGCTTCCACCAGGTCGCTCGACATTGTCACCGGTATGCCGCTTAAGTCGCGCAGGTATTGGGTTACGAGTGCGGCATAATCGGGATGAGCGTTCAGTCCTGTACCGATGGCGGTCGCGCCCATGTTGATCTCATGGATCAATTGCTGTGCCTCCCGTACACGCTGAATATCCTCTCCTACCATCACCGCCCACGCGCCAAACTCCTGTCCCAGTGTCATGGGCACGGCGTCCTGCAATTGAGTGCGCCCCATTTTGATCACATCCGAAAACTCGACGGACTTCGCTTCAAAACTCTGACGTAAGTTTTCCATCTCTTTCATCAAACTGTCCATCATCTGACTGAGTGTCAGGCGTAACGCAGTCGGATACACATCGTTGGTGGATTGGGAAAGGTTGACGTGATTGAGCGGATGGATAATGTCATAAGCGCCGCGTTTGTGCCCAAGGATCTCCAGCGCGCGGTTGGCGATCACTTCATTGGCATTCATATTGGTCGAAGTACCAGCGCCGCCTTGGACGACATCCACCACAAATTCGCCAAGCAAACCGCCCGCGATGATTTCATCGCAAGCGCGGGTGATGGCATCCGCCAGTTCGTGCGGCAACAGCCCAAGGTCACGATTTGCGAGCGCAGCGGATTTTTTGATACAAGCCAGCGAGTGGATCAGATAAGGATAATGAGAAATGGGAATATCCGTAATTGAAAAGTTTTCCAACGCGCGCAGGGTCTGGACACCATAATAGCGTTCTGCCGGTACTTCACGCTCACCCAGTAAATCATGTTCGATGCGAGTTGTACTCATAAGGGTCACCTCTTTCAATTAAGTATTGGAGAAAATTTATACGGTCAGTTCGCCATGCAGGCTGATCTGCATTAGGCGTTTGATTTCATCTACGGAGATATCTTGACTCAATAAATAAGATAATTTGGCAAGCGCAGCCTCGGCAGTCATATCATACCCGCTGATGACTCCGGCTCGGGCTAAGGCGGAGCCTGTTGCATAGTCCCCAAGCTGGACACTGCCCCTCAAACATTGCGTGCAATCCACGATCACAACGCCACGGTCAGTGGCTTCTTGCAGTGCGGCGAGAAAGTCCGCGTTGTTGGTGGGACCGTTGCCAACCCCATACGCTCTCAAGATCAAACCTTGAAGCGGCGGCTGAAGAAAATTGCTAACCACATCCGCAGGGATGCCGGGCCATAAAGGCAACGCGCCCACACTGACCTGCTTCAACTCATGAACCTGTAAAACGGTCTCTGCGGATGGCGGAGGCAAAACCAAATCCCAATGGACATGAATATCCACACCGATGTCACCGAGCGCGGAGAGATTGGGTGAGGCGAAGGCATCCAGTCCATCCGCGCTGACTTTGACGGAGCGACATCCGCGCAAGAGTTGATTTCCAAAACATAGACAGACCTCAGGGATGGAAAAATTCGCGGCGATGGTCAATGCCGTAATGAGGTTGGCGCGAGCATCGTTGCGCACCTCACACAGCGGAATTTGCGAACCGGTCAGCAGGACGGGTTTGCCAAGTCCTTGTAACATGAACGGCAATGCGGAAGCCGTGTATGCCATCGTGTCTGTGCCATGTAAAACGATAAAGCCGTCATAATCCTGATAATGCGTGCCAATGTCGCGCGCGATCCCATACCAGTCATTCGGTGTCATGTTTGCGGAGTTGAGCAGGGGATCGTACTCATGGATTTTCACTTCAGGCATCAGGTCGCTGGTCAATTCGGGCATCGCCATGATCTGATCGGCAAGGTAACCGGGCGCAGGCGCATATCCTTCCGATGTAGGACGCATACCGATGGTCCCGCCAGTGTAGATGATGTAAACACGTTTTTTCATGAGATGTCACTTGGTGTTTTAAAGAGCATACGGATTCAATCAGGATTTTAGTCCAACTTCATTGACTTTAGAATCTGTTTTTTGGGCAATCTCAATGGTTTGACCAGACTCAAAATTGCCTGTGAACCTTCTGTAGGCTTCTTCTCGGTCTGCGCCGCCTTCATTGGTCAATAACAATTGTTCTGCGTACGCGGCTAGATCTTCGATCACTCGTTCATAGCGATAATATGCCATCACTGTAAAATCAATATCCGTTTTTCCGTAGCCATCATAGAAAATGGATTCATCGTGTTTGCTTTCCCAGATAGTATCAATCCCGCCGCCGATGAACATCAGGTCACGTTCTTTTGGCGCAAGCAGGGGAGCGTCCCAATCCACGATGTAAAACTGGTCCTCATTCGTAATTAAAATGTTGCCGCCGTGAATATCTGTGTGACACAAAACCAAATTGAGCGATTGGGATTGAAGCTCGGAGGCAAGTTCTTCTGTCCGCTTTATGAGACGATCAATTTCATTTCGTTTGGATTTTATGAAATTTGCCAGCTTGACTGCATTCAGGTCATTGAAAGTAGTATGTCTCAACCTGCCTTTGAAATTCCTTCACCTGTTCACGAAATTTCGGTGCAAATGTCTCCTGCTGAATTTGTTTGTTGAGTTCTGGCGGGAGTTGGACAGAATGAATTGCTTTGAGCGCCTCGCCAAACATCCGTTTGTGCTCATCCGTTAACTCCGTTTCAAATCCGTTCCTCCCTTCGATAAACGGATATAGGATCAGCTTGTACTCGCCAAAGTCTACCCAGCCTTGTTCGGATTTGGTTTCAAAAGGAGCAAGGATTTCGTTTATCCCCTGTAACTTGAGAAAGAGCGGAACGGTCACGGAGATCTCGTCAAAGCCTTTGCGGAGTTTCAAGAAATAGACAGCACCATCCACCGCGACGACGCGATAGACAGCAGTGCCCATGTCCGCGCCGAGGGGGAGGAAGGTCAAGGTGGAGACGTGCAGATCGTATTCTTCCTGCAAGCGGGAAACGATTATTGCTTCGGGAATATCGGGTTTTTCGAGCATGGTTTTGATTTATGAAATTATACTTGGGCACAATACCACTCTATAGTTTGAAAGGAATTCAATACATGATCTTGGAAGCAGCAATTTTGGATGTAATCTCTGGAAAAGAAAAAGAATTTGAAGAGACCTTTGCGAAGGCTTCACCCATCATCGCTGGCATGGATGGGTATATTTCACATCAACTTCAAAAATGTATGGAAGCGCCCAATCGTTTTCTTTTATTGGTGCAATGGGAAACATTGGAGGCGCACACGGTTGGCTTTCGTGGTTCGGCTGAATATCAGGAATGGAGAAAGTTGTTACATCACTTCTATGATCCGTTCCCGACCGTACAACATTATGAGTTGAGTTTCGAGAATCCCGCATAGGTAACTGTATGGCACAAATCAAAATCTATGGTGTCAAAGAACAGTTGAATCCGATCAAGGGTCAGCTTTCAGATGTGATCCATTCTTGTGTGGTGGATGCGCTCTCTTTTCCAGTAGAGAAGCGGGCGCATAGGTTTTTTCCTTTGGAAGCGGAGGATTTTTATTATCCCGTTGGGCGCTCGCCTCGTTATACAATCATCGAGATCAGCATGTTTGAAGGCAGGACAGTTGAAACGAAGAAGCGTCTCATCCGCTTATTGTTCGAGAAAGTTGAACAGGAATTAGGATTGAAGCCGGAAGACCTTGAAATCACCATTACCGAGACACCCAAACATAATTGGGGTTTTCGCGGTCAATCTGGAGACGAGATCGGGTTGAACTACAAAGTAGAGGTTTGATACTCTAATTTACAACAATGTGCCGTAAAGCGTTTTGGAATTTCACCCTTGACGCATCCGCGTGAGAAGCATAGAATAGCGCCCAACATGCTAAATTCTGTCCGCTTTTATTTTGCGTATTACTTTACGGCCTCCATTCGGTTGCCGTTGGTGACGCTTAAAGTAGGCAGAAAATAAAATTCTGTGACTAAAAGGCGAGACCACACGGTCTCGCCTTTTTTGTTGCCAAGGAGCGAACCAATGCCAATCCGTGGAGTGCGCGGCGCAACTACAGTCGCCGCCGACGAACCAGATCTCATCCTGCAATCTACGCGCGAACTGCTGGAAGAGATACTGGCAGAGAACGAAAACATGAAGCCCGAAGATATCGCCAGCGCGATCTTTACCGTGACCGACGACCTCGCTTCGACCTTCCCCGCGCAGGCTGCCCGTCAAATGGGCTGGAGCCTCGTCCCGATGATGTGTGCCCGCGAGATTCCCGTGCCTGGCAGCTTGCCCAAAGTGATCCGTGTGTTGGTTCACTGGAACACAGAAGTTCCACAAAACAAAATTATTCATGTCTATTTGCATGATGCCGTCAAACTAAGACCCGACTTGGTCGCGGCGCAGTAAAAAAGATGTATCGGTGGTTGAGTAGCCCCGCACGCTTGTAGCGGGGCGTATCGAAACCACCAATAAGCAGAGCAATTCTTGTTACAAAATTATTCTTGAAACATGGTGGTTTCGATACGAGCCGACGAAAACGGCTCTACTCAACCACCGGAGTACCCAAAGGAGAAATCACTATGATGATCATAATGAAAGCCAATGCCACCCCTCAACAGGTGGAAGCAGTCATCGAGCAGGTTAAAGGCGCAGGACTCACTGTCCACCTTTCGCAGGGAGTTGAAGCGACCATCATCGGCGCGATCGGTGAGACGCATAGTATCCCGCTGGAACGCTTCGATAGTTTGGATGGCGTGGATATTGTTCAGCGTATTACGCAACCGTATAAACTTGCGTCGCGGCAATTCCACCCTGAGAATACAGTCCTTCCATTGGACGGGTTTACTGTCGGTGGCAACGAGATCGCTGTCATTGCCGGACCGTGTTCAGTGGAGAGTCGCTCTCAGATCATGGAAACAGCTATCGCTGTGAAAGAGGCGGGAGCGTCTGCTTTGAGAGGGGGAGTTTTCAAGCCTCGCACGTCACCCTATTCCTTCCAGGGACTTGGTGAAGAAGGTCTTGAATACCTTGCAGAGGCGCGTGAGAAGACTGGTTTGCCCATCGTGGCAGAGATCATGTCACAGGTGCAGGTGGATTTGATGGTGAAGTATGTGGACGTGTTGCAGGTGGGCGCACGCAACATGCAGAACTTCAATTTGCTCCGCGCCATCGGCGAGACGCGCACCACGGTGTTACTCAAACGCGGGCTTTCAGCCTCCGTTGAAGAATTGCTTATGTCTGCCGAATATATTTTGGCTGGGGGAAATCAGCAGGTGATGTTGTGTGAACGGGGCATCCGCACATTTGAAACGACCACACGTAACACAACAGACATCAATGCCATTCCTGTTTTGAAGAGCCTGACCCATCTGCCCGTTATCCTTGACCCAAGTCACTCCACAGGTTATTCAGAGTTTGTTGCCGCTGTTGCGCGTGCAGGTATCGCCGCAGGCGCAGATGGTCTCATCATTGAAGTTCATCCTGACCCATCAAAGGCAATGTCTGATGGCAGGCAATCGCTCAAGCCCGAAGCATTTGCCGAAATGGTGAAACAGGTTGGTCAGATCGCGCAGATCATGGGACGTAGCCTTACATCCGTTCAGGGTGAATATGTGAAGCAGGGGTGGGCGTAAAAGTAAGCGGTGGTTGAGTAGCCTTGAGCGTTCGCTGCGAAAGGCGTATCGAAACCACCAATAAGCAAAAACATTCTTGTTAGTTGTGGTTTCGATACGGGCGAGAAAACCACTCGCCCTACTCAACCCACAGTGAATACAAACAATAAAAAGGACTTAAAACATTATGATGATTATCATGTACCCAGGTGCACCCAAGGAACAGATCGACGCAGTCATTGCGGAGATCGAAAGACAGGAATTATCTTCGCATCCTATCTTCGGAGTGGAACAGACCATTATCGGCGCAGTCGGTGACGGACATTACGTTGCGAAAGAAATCTTCGAAGCGCTTCCAGGTGTGATGGAAGTCCAGCGCATTTCCAAACCATACAAACTTGCCTCGCGTCAATTCCACGAAAATGATTCGGTTTTTCAATTGGACGGTTTCAATATCGGCAGTACAGAAATTCCGGTTATTGCGGGACCCTGCGCGGTCGAGTCGCGCGAGCAAATTCTTGAAATTGCACATGCAGTTAAAGAAGCAGGCGCAAATGCGTTGCGCGGCGGAGTCTTCAAGCCGCGCACTTCGCCGTATTCCTTCCAGGGACTTGGCGAAGAAGGACTTGAATATCTCGTTGAAGCCCGTGAGCAAACAGGTATGCCCATCGTTGTCGAAGTGATGGCAGTTTCACAGATCAAGATGATGGAAAAATATGTGGATGTTTTCCAACTTGGCGCGCGCAATATGCAGAACTTCAATCTCCTTCGTGCGCTTGGTGAAACGCGCACGCCAATACTTTTCAAGCGCGGCATGTCTGCCACTATCGAAGAGATGCTCATGGCGAGCGAATATATTCTCAGCGGTGGCAACAATCGTGTCATTCTTTGCGAGCGCGGCATCCGCACATTTGAAACCGCCACGCGCAACACCACCGACATCAACGCCATTCCTGTCCTCAAGAAGCTCACACATCTTCCTGTCGTCATCGACCCGAGTCATTCCACTGGCGATTCCGGTTACGTCTCTGCCATTGCCAAAGCAGGCGTCGCCGCGGGCGCAGATGGTGTTATCGTTGAAGTCCATCACGATCCTGCGCACGCGGTCTCTGATGGCAAGCAGTCGCTCACACCTGAAGCTTTTGCCAAGATGGTGAAGCAGGTCAAAGCGGTGGCTGAAGCGGTTGACCGTAAATTAGTCCCTCAACATGTCGCAGCCTGACTTTAATCTCGCAGAGTCCAAGATCGCCATCATCGGATTGGGATTGATGGGCGGCTCGCTCGCGTTGGGACTGAGAGGCAAATGTGCCGCGCTATATGGATGTGACCCGCATCTTCCTACCTCGAGCTGGCTCTATCCCAACAGATCGTGGACTACGCTGATAGCGATCCTGCCAAACTCCTCCCCGAAGCGGACCTTGTTATCTTGTCCGCTCCCGTCCCTGCGATATTGACTCTGCTTGAACAAGTTACCTACATTTACATCCAACCCCTGCATCGTCATGGACTTGGGTTCAACGAAAAAGTTGATTGTCGAATCCATGTCACGCCTGCCCGAACGCTTCGACCCCATCGGCGGGCATCCCATTTGCGGCAAGGAAAAACTCTCGCTTGCGAATGCTGAAAGAACTTTATATTACGCCGCTCCATTTTTGCTCACACCTTTAGAGCGAACATCATCAGCGGGCAATCTCTGCCGCCAATCAAATCATCGAAGCCCTCGGCGCAAAAGCAAATATCCTTGATGCAGTCCGAACATGATCGCATCCTTGCCGCAACAAGTCACTTGCCATTTCTGCTTGCATCTGCATTGGCGCTCACCACACCTGATGACTTTGCTTCATTTGTAGGAACAGGATTCAAATCTACGAGCAGGGTTGCAGGTACATCTTCTTCCATGATGCTGGGCGTTTTGCAATCCAATCGTGAAAATGTTTTGGATGCCTTGCATGAATTACAAAACCAACTGGCAGAGATCGAATCTGCGTTATCGAACGAAGATTTTCAAAAGACTGGAATCCATCTTGAATGAAGCACAAAGGAAATATCAAAAATTCTCTGGGTAAAAGGTAGCAGGTAAACAGGTAGACAAGGAAACATGTATATTGTCTTTTTTTTATAAAATCTGTTTCAAATCATCTGCTATCCGTTTATCCGTTTCGCAAAGCCATCCGTTATTATGAAAATCATACCTATCAACATCCTCTCAACGCTACCGTCCGCGTGCCTGGCTCCAAGTCACTGACTAATCGTGCTTTACTGATTGCCGCGCTTGCGAACGGAACGACGCGTCTCACCAACGCGCTCTTCTCCGACAACTCGCGCTACTTTGCCAAAGCACTGCAAACTCTCGGCTTTGATGTCCAACTCGATGAAACAAATCGTGAAATGATCGTTACGGGTCTTGGTGGAAAAATCCCTGCCAAGAAAGCGGAGCTTTTCATCGGTAATGCAGGTACAGCCGCACGCTTCCTCTCTGCTTTTCTTACACTTGGCAATGGCGAATACATCCTCGATGGCGAACCCCGCATGAGAGAACGTCCCATTGGCGATCTGATGGACGCTCTCAATCAATTGGGTGTAGAGATGGAAGCCAAAAACAATTGCCCTCCCGTAGAGATATTTGCGAAAGGTCTGCCTGGCGGAAAGACAAAAATTGCAGGTGATATTTCATCTCAATTCTTATCTGCTTTGCTCATGGTTGCTCCGTATGCGCAAAGCCCCATTGAAGTGACATTTGTCCACGGAACTCAATTCCAAACCTTACGTGGACATGACCATTTCCATCATGAAAGACTTTGGCGTTGAAATCGAAAGACATGGCTATGAACGTTTCACTATTCATCCTAGCCTCCTACTCGCCACTTTCTACTTTCCAGATCGAGTCCGACGCCTCCGCCGCCTCCTACTTCTTCGCCGCTCCTGCCATCTGCGGCGGGACAGTTACGGTGGAAAATATTTCACGCAAATCTGTGCAAGGCGATATTGGCTTTTTGGATGTGCTTCAACAAATGGGTTGCACTGTAACTGAATCTGATAACTCGATCACGGTCCACCGTCCATCGTCTATCGTCGGAATTGACATAGACATGCGTGATATCTCAGACACTGCCCAAACCCTTGCGGCTGTTGCGCCGTTTGCATCATCGCCAACTCGAATTCGTGGCATCGCCTCTGCACGTGTCAAAGAGACGGATCGAGTCTCTGCAACCTGTACTGAACTTAAACGTCTTGGCGTTCAGGTTGAAGAACACGAAGACGGCATGACTATCTATCCATGCCAAACGTTCAAACCTGCCAATATTCAAACCTACAACGACCACCGCATGGCAATGTCCTTTTCGTTGATTGGCTTGCGCTTCGATGGTGTCACGATTGAAAATCCATCCTGTGTCTCCAAAACGTTTCCCAACTATTTTGAAGTTTTGGAAACGCTGCGAATCCCCTCTCCCAGCGGGAGAGGGCTAGGGTGAGGGAGAATCCATGACCATCTTTCACCTCGGTCTCATCGGCTATCCACTCGGTCATTCTCTTTCGCCCAAAATCCATACCGCCGCTCTCAACGCGTGTGGATTGCATGGTGATTATTCCCTGTTCCCTATTCTTCCCGATGACAAACAAGGACTTAATGATTTGCTACAGCCGTGTTCGTTCAGGCGAGATTCACGGACTCAACGTCACCATCCCGCACAAACAAAATGTCATCGAATTCATGGATGAACTTACACCCACTGCCCAATCCATCGGCGCCGTCAACACGATTTATGTACGTGAAGACAAACTCATAGGCGATAACACCGATGCAATGGGATTCCTTACAGACTTAAAACAACACATCAATTCATCATTCATCATTCCTCGTTCTGCATTAATCCTCGGTGCAGGCGGTTCTGCGCGGGCAGTGGTTTATGCTTTGCTCAATGATGGTTGGGATGTAACCATTGCCGCCCGCCGCATTGAACAAGCGCAAGAACTTGCTTCCCAATTCGAAGGTGTGACTGCGGTCGATTTGAACGTTCAAACGTTCAAACTTTCAAACTTTGAACTCATCGTAAACACCACCCCCTTGGGCATGACCCCTAATGTAGATTCATCCCCTCTTCCCGAAGGGGCAACTCCTTCGCAAGGTACAATCATCTACGACCTCGTCTACAATCCCAGCGAAACAAAACTGGTGCGAGACGCTCTTTCGCAAGGATTACATGCCACAACTGGCTTGGGTATGCTCATCGAACAAGCCGCCCTCGCTTTTGAAATCTGGACGGGTCATAACCCGCCAAGAGAAATTTTATACACTTCGGTGGTTGAGTAGCCCGAGGCGACAGCCGAGGGCGTATCGAAACCACCACGTTATTGGAGACTCATGCTTAGATTTCTAACCGCAGGCGAATCCCACGGACCTTCCCTTACCGCCATCCTCGATGGCATCCCCGCAGGACTTCCCATCACACCCGAAATCATTAACAAAGACCTTGCCCGCCGTCAACAGGGATACGGTTCAGGCGGGCGCATGAAGATCGAAAAAGACACTGTGCAGATACTCGGCGGCGTCATGGCAGGCGAAACCACTGGCGCACCGATCGCATTGCATCGTTCAAAACGATGACCATGTCAAATGGAAGGGCAAGGAAGTGGAACCGATGACTGCCCCTCGTCCTGGTCATGCGGATTTAACGGGCGCTGTGAAATACGGCTACAAGGATTTACGCCCCGCGTTAGAACGTGCCTCTGCAAGGGAAACAACCATGCGCGTTGCCGCGGGCGCAGTCTGCAAACATTTTCTCAGTCAGTTTGGCATCATCGTTGGCGGATATGTTTCCTCCATCGGTGAAGTGCAAACGGACTTCGGCGACATGCCTTACGAAGAACGCTTTCAGCGTGCGGAAGAGTCCGATGTGCGCTGCCCAGTCGAAGGGTCCGCGCAACAGATGCGTGATGAGATCGAAAAGACCATTCATGGCAAAAACACGCTTGGCGGCGTGCTTGAGATCGTTGCACTCAATCTCCCTGTTGGGCTTGGTAGTTTCGTGCAATGGGACCGTCGTCTCGAAGCCAAACTTGCCATGGCGATCATGTCTGTGCAGGCGATCAAAGGAGTTGAAGTTGGTGATGCCTTCGAGAACGCAAGACGGATTGGTACCCAAGCCCACGATCCAATTCAATTACGTGATACGCAATACGTAATACGTAATTCAAATCGTGCGGGCGGAACTGAAGGAGGAGTTAGCAACGGACAACCGATTATCATCCGTGCCGCAATGAAGCCCATTGCAACCACTCTCACCCCTCAACAAACAGTTGACCTTGCCGTTGGTGAGAACGCTCCCACCAAATATGAACGCTCCGATTTCTGTCCCGTGCCGCGCGCAGTTCCCATCCTTGAAGCAATGGTCGCCTTTGTTTTGGCAGATGCCCTCCTCGAAAAACTTGGCGGTGACTCGCTGAACGAAATGAAACCGAGATTCGAATCCCTGCGCAAGGCAACGCTTGAAGATTTGCCGATGGACAACGTCCCTCACATATTTTGGGCATAACATAATATGATTCTAACTCATCCGTTTATCCGCTTCACATCCGTTATCATTATGACTCATATCTTCCTCTACGGTCCCTCAGGGACAGGCAAGTCCACGATCGGAAAAATTCTCGCCAAGAATCTTGGCTTGCCATTGATCGACCTCGACCACGTTATTGAAGCCAATGCAGGCATGTCTATTCCGCAGATCATGGAAGAGCAGGGTGAACCTGCTTTCCGCGATCTGGAAACTGCTGCATTGAAGAACCTCGCCAATGAAAACGAAAGTATTGTTGCTCTTGGTGGAGGGCGCGTTATTGCGTGATGAAAACCGTACCTTTGCAGAAGGTCATGGCAAAATTGTTCTGTTGATGGCAGATGTGGAGACGTTGTTTCAACGGCTGAGTGAAAGCTCAAGCAGACGTCCCTTGTTATCTGGTGACTTGCGTGAGAAGTTGGCTTCCATGCTTGAAAAACGCGGCGCTCATTATTCATCCTTTCCTCTCACTGTTCACGTGGATGAGAATCCCGTTGAACAAAACGCTCACAAGGTGCAGGTCGCTTTGGGGCGGCATCATCTCTCCGCGATGGGGGAGTATGATGTGCGTGTGGGGCAAATTGAAGCCCTGCCTTTCACAAACTCGATCATCGTTACTGATGAAAACGTGGCAAAACATCATCTCGAAAAGATCAAACAGGCAGTGGGCGCTGGCGCAAAATCCGTTGTTGTCCCTGCTGGCGAGGAACATAAAAATCTCCAGACAATTTCATATTTATGGAAATCCTTCCTCGAAAGCGGACTTGATCGCAAGAGCACTGTCATTGCGTTGGGCGGTGGTGTGATTGGTGATATGTCAGGTTTTGCCGCTGCAACCTATATGCGCGGAATACAATGGGTTGGCATCCCAACGACTCTGCTTTCGATGGTGGATGCATCGCTTGGAGGCAAGACAGGATTCGATTTACCTGAAGGAAAAAATCTCATCGGTTCTTTCCATCCCCCGAAGCTGGTTCTTGCAGACCCAAGCCTTTTACTCACTTTACCTGAACGCGAGTTGGTCTCTGGCATGGCGGAAGTGGTCAAGCATGGTGTTATCTCTGATCCTGAATTGTTTGAGTTATGTTCCCGTGGCATGGATTGGATCAAAGAGAACCTCGAAGAGATTGTCAAACGGGCAATGGCTGTGAAGATAAAAGTCATCGAAGAAGATCCGTATGAAAAGGGATTCCGCGCTGCGTTGAACTTGGGACATACGGTTGGTCATGCGGTTGAACTCGTCAGCAAATTCGAGTTGCGGCATGGAGAAGCCGTTGCTGTTGGCACAGTTGTCGAAGCGAAGTATGCTGAGCGGATCGGCATCGCTGAAAAAGGTTTGGCTGATAAGATTGCAGAGACAATGTCCGCTTTGGGACTGCCGACTCAAATTCCAGATGCAATGCCGCGAGGAGAGATCATCGGTGCCATGCGGGTGGACAAGAAGAAGACCGCGAAAGCGATCCGCTTTGCTTTGCCTGTGAAGATCGGTAAAGTGGAGTTGGTGGAAGTGAGTGATTTAGAGGCAGTGATCAGTGAGTAGTCAACAGTCATCAGTGATGGAGAAATTGAAAATGAAGATTCTTGTGTTGCACGGTCCCAACTTGAATTTGCTCGGCACACGTGAGCCTGAAGTCTATGGTTCGATGACGCTGGACGATATCAACAGCGAAGTTGATTGAATTGGGAAAGTCGTCAGGTGCGGATGTGAAGTGTGTGCAGTCAAACCACGAAGGCGCGTTGATCGATGAATTGCAATCCGCACGCACGTGGGCAAATGGCGTGGTGTTTAATCCGGGTGGGTATACACATACTTCAATTGCGTTACGCGATGCGATTTCGGCGATACAAATTCCGGTGGTGGAAGTTCATATGTCGAATGTGTATGCGCGTGAAGAATTCCGTCACGTTTCGACGATTTCGGCGGTGTGCAAGGGAAAAGTGGTTGGCTTTGGCTGGATGTCTTATACGCTGGGATTGAAAGCGTTGCTTGATGTTTTGCAGGATTAACTCATCCCTATATTGGTAACGTGATAACGTCGTTGATGGCTGATCTTGCGTTGTGCTCAATAGTTGCAATCGTAGTCTGGTTTCCATCTCGATAAGCCATATATCCGGGGGACATGATTTCCACATTCGCAATGTTGAAGTGGTCCTGAATATTTTGATGAAGCTCTGAATAGATCATAGCCATGCGTTTTGGCGTGTTTGTATAAGCATTCAACTCGTAACTTACATAATAATCATCCAATGAGGTTTGAAGCACAAAGGGACCGGGTACGTTCAAAATATCCTTTGTGGTGAGAGCAGATTGAATGAGAAGGTTATGAACATCACGCCAGGGGACATCGTAACCAATGGTCACGGTGGTGTGCAGGATCAATCCATCCTTGGTGGGTAGGGCACTATAGTTGATAATCTCGTTGTTCAGTACCATGCTGTTGGGAATGCTGATGACGACATTCTTGATGGTGCGAATGCGGGTGACGAGCATTGTGCGTTCCACCACATCTCCTATTGTGGCTCCAATTTGGACTCTGTCACCGATGCGAAGTCCGCGTGTGTACGTGAGCACAACACCGGATACGATATTCGTGACCAGCGCTGTTGACCCCAGCGAGAGCAGGAAGCCTGCGAAGATAGTGATGCCGCGAAAGACTGGGGAGTTGGAGCCTGGGAAATATGGATATGCGGCAACGAGCGCCAAAGTAATAATGAAGAAACGGATGAGTTGATAGGTGGGTTCGGCAAGCTCCTTGTGAAGTCCGAATATTCTGATCCTATTGTTTTGCACGCCTTCGTAAAAGAAGTTCAGTAATTTCACCGCATAGTGCGTTACTGTGATAATGAAAAGCAACATGAGAATGTTGGGTAAAAAGCCAAACAGGGTGGCACCGAAACTTGCCAGTATTTCACCGCTTATATCGATAATGTGCAGTGCAAAATTTTGGGTTCCAGGGAAGAACGATAAGATGTAGGTTATCCCCGTGATTGCCAGTATCAAGGTGGTTCCATTTTGCACGTAACGCGTTAGAGAAAGCAGGAAGTCTGTGATCTGATCGGGCGTGAGGATCTCCATGCTTTTTAGACGGATCACGTGAAATTTTGTGTGACGCCATCCTTGCAACAGATTGTGAAGACGCGGGAAAAAACTGTTAATGAACACGATGGCTTGATAAATGATAAAGATGCCCAGTGACAGTATTAAGTTGGCGAGTAATCCGCTCATCAGAGTTCTGAAGTCAGTTCGAAATTCACAAAATTTTGAATGTATGTCTTCAATACTTGTGATGTTGGCTGGGTGTCAATGAGGGTCGAAACGAAGAATGCCAATCCGATAACGATCATGGCGAAGAACAGCTTTCGCAAGCCTCTGAGACGTACATCGTCTGCCAGTGGACGAAACACTCGAAAAACAGGGATGTTAACCAAACCGGTTGATCGAACCAGGTATGCAGTGGGGACCGCGATCAGGTATGAGACTGTCCAACTTAGGAATAATGCTATAAGGCTAAGTAATACGGCAAGCATAAACACTCCTTTTTACATCAGTGTGCAGGGGATTGGTCGCCATCTATGATGAGATCGTGACCGGTTAAAAATGCAATAAGATAAGGGGGATGAATTACTAAAAGGTTAACGTTATTCGTGGTGACTGGGTATGGGGCTATGGTACTAGGGATGCTGAATTTTGTTCATTATTTGAGGAATATAGGGAGATTATGATCATTTTGTATGTTAACAAAATCCTTTTATCGGGAGATCCTGTTCATTGGACGGAGGCAGGTTGAAAGTCAGGTTTGAGGCGAAGGGGAATCGTCAGGTAAGCGTTTTGTATTTTGTCGCATCCAATCTATAATTGGCCAACACGGTTTTTCATCATCTCCACCCTTTTCTCATATCCGCCTAATCGTAAAGTTCTATAGTTTCTTTATACTTGTTCATTAAGTGCAATTTTTAATATGAAGGAAGGCAATGGACGAACGACCTGTTTCTATCAAGGATGTTTTGCGGGAGCGCCTGCAACGCTTTAAGGGAATGATTCCGTTCGCTTCGGGTGTGTTGGCGACGCTGATTGCACTCCTTCTCTATCATTTTCTTTTCCCCGGGATACAACCATTAACTGAACGTCAAGTGAACGATGCCATTGCCATTGCAATGGCATCTGCCACGCCGCGCCCTGCCTTCTCTGCTCAGGTGTATCAAGCGATACAACCTTCACTGGTGATGATCCAAACGGAAAGAGAGGATAAGAACGGGTCTGTTGAAAAAAGTTTGGGGAGTGGTGTGGTCATTGACGATCTTGGCAGCATTTTGACAAGTTTCCATGTAGTGGCGAATGCAAAGAAAATAACCATCTCCTTTGCGGATGGAACACAGTCGGGCGGGCTTATGGTTACTTCAGCACCAGAGAATGACACTGCTATATTGCGCGCGTTCAATCTTCCACAGGTTTTTGCCCCGGCAGTACTGGGGAACCCAGGTTCGATGCGGGTGGGGGATGATGTGTATGTGGTGGGGAATCCCTTCGGTTTGTATGGCTCGATGAGCGCGGGCGTGATTTCAGGGTTTGACCGTCATTTTCAAGTTCCGAATAACGGTCCTTTGCTCACTGGGTTGATCCAATTTGATGCCGCGGCAAACCCGGGTAATTCGGGTGGTCCGTTGTTGAATAGAAATGGTTATGTGATCGGGGTTGTAACAGGAATTGCGAACCCCACCGAAGACAGTTTTTTCATCGGCATCGGCTTTGCTGTGCCGATCACAACTGCTGTGTCTGGTGGCGGAGGTTCGCCGCCGTATTAGTTCGTAAGAACAGACCCTGAAGGTTTTCTGTGCAAGCCGAAATGGAATTCCAAAAAGGGTTCTTGCAAAAGTTGTTTTTGATTTTCCATAAAAACCTTTAGGTCTTATGAGAGGAGATTGCTGATGGTGCAAAATAAAAAACCAGAGAACCGTGTACCCATGGAGCAGGTGTTATATGAGGTGAAGAAGGTCATCGTTGGGCAGGATCACTTGCTCGAGCGGATGGTCGTTGCCCTCCTTGCACGCGGACATATCCTTGTAGAAGGTGTGCCGGGATTGGCAAAGACGATGGCGATCAAGACCTTGGCTGAATCTGTGGGCGGAGAATTCAAACGCATCCAGTTCACGCCGGATCTTGTTCCTGCCGACCTGATCGGGACGCGCATCTATAACCAGAAAAACGGCAAATTCGATACGTCATTGGGACCTGTGTTCACTAATCTCTTGTTGGCTGACGAGATCAACCGCGCGCCTGCCAAGGTGCAAAGTGCGTTGCTCGAAGTGATGCAGGAGCGACAGGTGACCATTGGACGCGAGACGCACAAAGTACCCGATCCATTTTTGGTGTTGGCAACGCAAAATCCAATTGAGACCGAAGGTACATACGCATTACCTGAAGCGCAGGTGGATCGTTTCATGTTAAAGGTGCTGATTGGGTATCCAACCGCAACCGAAGAGTTTGTGATCGTTGAACGAATGACGGCAGCGTTACAGTCAGTGCAGAGAGTGTTGACCATTGAGCAGTTGCTCAAGTTACAAAAGGAAGTGGATAAGGTCTATGTTGACCCGGCGTTGATGGAATATGCTGTCCACATGGTGACTGCGACGCGTAATCCATCCGAGGTTGGTTTGAAGGAGTTGGATCGATATATCATGTTCGGCGCGAGTCCGCGCGCTTCGATCAACTTGATCCTGACCGGGCGGGCGCTGGCTTTCGTGCGCGGACGTAATTATGTGTTGCCGCAGGATGTGCTGGATATGGCGCTGGATGTGATGCGGCATCGTGTTGTGCTGTCGTATGAAGCGCTTTCTGATAATGTAACGGGAGATGATCTCCTGAATAAAATTCTTGATCGTATTCCCTTACCCGTGGTGCCTTTGCATGAGCATGCCGATATCCGAAGCAACGCCTGAGCGAATTCTTCTTCGTCTTGATTGGAATGTCATCCGCAGGTTGGATGGCTTATTGCAGGGTGATTATCGCACGCTGTTTTACGGCTTCGGCGTGGATTTTGCAGACTTGCGTGAGTATCAGCCCGAGGACGATATCCGTTATATTGATTGGAACGTCACCGCGCGCATGGATACGCCGTATGTCCGTCAGTATCTGGAAGACCGTGAAGTGACTGCGTGGTTCCTGCTCGACTTGAGTCCGTCTGTGGATTTTGGGACGGTGCAGAACCAGAAGCGGACGATGCTTATTGATTTTGTGACCGTGCTGGCGCGCTTGTTGACGCGGCATGGAAACCGCGTCGGGGCGATGATGTTTGGGGGCACGGAAACCGTCCAGCAAACGGTCCCGGCAAGAGGCGGAAGGATTCAGGTACTGCGTCTCGTCAATGATATGCTTCGTCAGCCGCGTCTATCCCATGCGCCGCTTACGGATCTGACGTCATTTTTTAACGGCGCGTTGAATTCGATCAAGCGACGTTCGCTGGTATTTGTCATCTCCGATTTTATTAGCGAGCCGGGATGGGAGAAGCCCTTGAGTATGTTGAACCAGCGGCATGAAGTGTTGGCGATCCGCTTGTGGGACCCGCGCGAAGTGGACCTGCCAGACTTGGGCATGGTCGTGATGGAGGATGCTGAGACCGGGGAGCAGTTGTTCGTGGATACACACGATAAAAAATTCCGTGAACGGTTTCATGATGCGGCACAAAGACGTGAAGCCGAATTGAAAGCCGCATTCAAACGTGCGGGGGTGGATGCGTTGTCGCTTTCGACGGAGGATGATCTGGTGAAAGCGATCGTAGGCTTTGCCGGACAGCGCAAGCAGCATCGGAAATAATCATGTCATTTATCTGGCCGTCATTGCTTTATTTATTGTTGGGCATTCCATTGCTGGTGTGGTTCTATTTTCGAATACAAGGACGGCGGAGAAAGTTTGCGGAGCATTATGGGAGTATGGGGTTTGTGCAAAATGAGGGGAGTACCCGGCGACATATCCCTGCGATGATCTTTCTCCTCGGCATTACCATTCTTGTCTTTTCTCTGGCGCGTCCGCAGGCGACGGTCAGTTTGCCGAAGGTGGAGGGTACGGTCATTCTGACTTTCGACGTGTCCGGCAGTATGGTGGCGGACGACGTGGAGCCAACGTGTATGGAGGCGGCAAAAGCGGCGGCGCTCCAGTTTGTTAAGCGCCAGCCGTCGAGTGTGTTGATCGGTGTTGTCGCTTTTAGTGATGGAGGCATCTCGGTCCAGGCTCCCACAGATAAAAGGGAATCAACCATTGCCACGATAGAACGTCTCGTGCCGCGGCGTGGTACGTCAGTGGGAAACGGGATTCTTGTCGCATTGAACACAATTGCCGTGGAAGCCGGTGATCCGCCGATCATAAATACCAGTAGACTCTCGACAAATGCAGAGCCGTTGCCCGCGCCCCAGGGCTGGTACCCATCTGCTGTGATCGTATTGTTTAGCGATGGAGAGAATAATGAAAACCCAGACCCAACCGCGGTAGCAGACCTGGCAGTGAACCTGGGTGTGCGCGTTTATACGGTGGGCGTGGGTACTGCACTTGGGACGATCATCAACGTGGATGGGCTTTCTATCCAAACGCAATTGGATGAAGCGATGTTGCAGTATATTGCAAATACAACGGGTGGGGGATACTACAACGCAGGCGAGGAAGACCAGCTTGGTAGGATCTATCGTGACCTTGAACCGAAGCTATCCATTAAACCTGAAGAGATCGAGTTGACCTCTATTTTTGCCGGGCTTGGGGTGATCGTCTTTTTGATCGGCGGCGTGTTGTCCATGCGTTGGTTTGGACATGTGCCGTAAGTGAATTAGTAAAGGATGTAGTCATGAGTTTGCTGTGGCCCGGAGCCCTGATTTTATTTCTGATCATTCCGCTGGCGATTGCCGCGTACATAATTCTGTTGCGCAGACGCAGGCAATTTACCGTTCGTTATTCCAGCCTGTCGTTGGTGCGCGATGCGATGTCCCCGCACCAATCCTCGGTGCGTCGCCACCTGCCCTTCGCCCTCTTTCTACTTGCAATTTCCAGCCTGATCATGGCGTTGACGAGACCCGTCGCGACGGTATCCATCCCGTCCAACAAAGCCACCATCATCCTTGCACTCGATGTATCCAGAAGCATGTGCTCGTCAGATATTTCTCCCAATCGTTTGGAAGCTGCCAAGGACGCGGCGCAATCCTTCATCAAGAATCACAAAGCGGGCAGGCAGATCGGAATCGTTGCCTTTGCGGGCTTTGCTGAATTGATCCAGCCTCCCACTACGGATGAGGCTGCTCTGGATAGCGCTGTTGAAAACCTGACCACAGCACGCAGGACCGCCATAGGAAGTGCGATTCTCCGATCCATCGATGCCATTGCAGAAATAGATGACAGGGTTGCACCAAGCGACAACGTAACCGCCTCCTCCGGGACCGGACAGTTGACTCAGCCCAATGTAGAGTTATCTCCCCATATCATTGTCCTGCTCACAGACGGAGCAAGCAATGCCGGTCCCTATCCATTGACCGCTACACAACAGGCGGTGGCGCGCGGAATTAGGATCTATACCATTGGGTATGGTACAACAGACAATCGATCCCCCATGAACTGTGGAGATTTTTTCTTCAACGGCGGTGGTTTTGGAGGCTCTCCAAATTTTGGGTTCGAGGCGCAAACAGGCTCACTTGATTTCCGCAGACAGATCGATGAAGAGACTTTAAAGCAGATCGCGGATATGACGGGTGGAAAATATTATTCCGCTACCAGTTCAGCTGAACTTGAAAACGTATTTCAAAACCTGCCTACATATCTGGTTGCCACACGTCAGACTATCGAGGTCAGCGTGTTCTTCAACATCATCGCCGCGCTTGCCATTGTTCTTGCACTGATTCTTTCGTTCCTTTGGAATCCGTTATCTTATTAACTCACCTTACGCAGTTTTACACTCAGTTATGACTCCCTGAGCGGAGCGAAGGGTCTCGATGATAATTTTAGGGGTTCTTCGCTACGCTCAGAACGACATTGCGTACGACGGCATATAATTCTTATTAAACAATTAACAATGCAAGGTGAGGCAATTAATAACGCATAGCCCTCGTCTATAGGCACAACAAATAAAGAGGAGAATGTCAAATGACCGAACCAAAAGTTACGATCTATGGCGCGTATTGGTGTCCCGATTGCCGCCGCTCGAAAAAGTTTCTCGGCGAGCAGTTCATTCCCTTCCGCTGGGTGGATATTGAGCAGGATAAGGAGGGCGAGGCTTATGTTCTGAAAAGGAATGACGGCAAACGTATCATCCCCACTATAGTTTTTGAAGATGACACGTTTCTTGTCGAACCGTCTAATGCCGAACTGGCAAAAAAACTTGGGCTGAAGACCGAAGCCAAAAAGACATATTATGACCTCATCATCATCGGCGGTGGACCCTCTGGTTTAACTGCCTCCATCTATGCCGCACGCGAGGGCGCGGATGTGCTCCTCATCGAACGCTCCGGTCTCGGCGGGCAGGCTGGCATCACCGTTGGTTTGGATAACTTCCCCGGCTTCCCCGAAGGCATCAGTGGACAGGAGTTCTCGGAACGTGTGGTGAAACAGGCAAAACGTTTCGGCGTGGAAATCTTGCAGGCTGTGGATGTTGAGAAAATGGAAATGGAAGAGGGTTATCACGAAGTCTATACATCGGATGGCAAGCATTACCATTCACGTGCTGTGTTGGTTGCGACGGGTGCATCCTATAAACGTTTGGAAGTCCCCGGCGAGGATGATTACATTGGCGCAGGGATTCACTTCTGTGCGACGTGTGATGGTCCCTTTTATAAAGGCTCAAAGGAGATCGTTGTTGTCGGTGGTGGAAATTCCGCAGTGGAGGAAGGCCTGCACCTCACTAACTTCACTGACAAAGTAACCCTACTCGTGCGCGGTGACCATCTCACAGCAAGCCAGATTGCGATTGATAAAGTAAATCAGCCTGAACTCACATGTCGAGGTTAAATATAATGTTGTTGTGGATGCCATCGAAGGGCAGGATTCCAAACTAAAGACGATCAAATATCACTATAAGAACAAAGATATTGTTGAAGAAATTCATCCTGCCGCGGCGTTCATTTTCATCGGTCAAACCCCAAACACGGCTTTCCTAAAAGATTATGCAGTGCTGGATAAATATGGTTTTGTATTGACGGGTCATGATATTACGCATGGAAAAGAAAAGGTGGAAGTGGAACCGCTCCCATTTGAAACCAGCGTCTCCGGCATCTTTGCCGTGGGCGATGCGCGGCATGGAAGCACCAAACAGGTTGCCTCCGCAGTTGGCGAAGGCGCCGCTGCGTCCATTTCGATACGGGAGTTTTTGAGGAGAAGTCAGTAGATAAAACCCTGAAGGGGTGAAATGGCTATAGATCAAGGATTATGTTTTATTCCAATCCCGAAGGGATGTCATGTGTTTTCATGACTTCCCTTCGGGATTTTGTTTTCATAATAATTCATCGTTATAATCCTTCCATCCCTTCGGGATTATCCTTTCTATTCGGGAGCTATATCTTTTTATGTCCACAAATAACAAAGCAGTAACGATCATTGGTGCGGGTATGGCAGGGCTTTCTGCCGCGTATGATTTGCATCGCGCCGGGTGGAAGGTCACCGTGTTGGAAGCGCGTGACCGAGTGGGCGGGCGCGTTTACAGCCTGCATAATTTTTCGAACGGGTTGGTTGCCGAAGGTGGCGGCGAATACATTGACGATGCCCACACACGTATGCTTGCTTTTGCAAAAGAGTTCAACCTGCCATTGGGTCGCGTCGGAAGCTGGCAGGGGCAGGAGGGTGATTGGGGTTCCTTTGAAGGCAAGTCCGGGCGGATGAATGATGAAAAACTTTGGGGTATCGATTTCCCAGCCGAGATCGAAAAGGTTTGGGGCGAAATCGCCGAGTTGGGGAAAAAGGTCCAAGACCCGAATCAGCCTCAGGCTTCGAAAGAGGCGGAACGTCTTGATCGGCAATCCGCTGCTGATTGGCTCGCCACGCTGGATGCGCATCCGCTTGCGAAAAATTATTTTGTCCAACAAATTCGAGCGGAATACACCATCGAGCCTGAGCGTTTTTCGTTGCTTGATCTCGCGCGCAACTCGGCAATGTATTACAGCACACCGGAGCGGATGCCCAATTTTCGCGTGATCGGTGGGAATGATTTGATTGCGCGC
The DNA here is from genome assembly GCA_963730175.1 of uncultured Chloroflexia bacterium. Lineage (GTDB taxonomy): Bacteria > Chloroflexota > Anaerolineae > Anaerolineales > Villigracilaceae > Defluviilinea. The sequence continues at coordinate 25,533 of CAVSRF010000028.1, forward strand.
GCCATTGCAAACATTTTGCCTGATGTGCGCTTGAACTCACCTGTGACATCGGTACGCGTCACACCAGACGGGGTGGCTGTCACGGTTCAACAAGCCAACTCTTATCTGACAGTTGATTCTGCTTTTGCGATACTGGCGATTCCCTTAACGACTGCGCGCTTGATCGAATTCAATCCGCCATTGCCACCAGCGCACGCACGCATGGTAAATGAGATTTCATATGGCGCAGTGACGAAAGTGCTGATCGAATATCGCAAACGTTTTTGGGATGAGATCGGCTGGAACGGACGGCTGGCAACGGACGCTCCAATCGTTTACACATGGGACGCAACCAGTCATATCGAAAGTGAACATGGCATTATCACGGCATATACCGGTGGTGATCATGCAGTGATGCTTTCTGCATTGTCCGATGATGAACGTATCCGTTTTGCCGTTGCCGAGATCGAGAAAGTGTTCCCCGGTTCATCGGATTTGATCGTAAACACGGCAACAATGGCATGGTTGAATGAGCCTTACACGCGTGCATCGTACATGGCGCTCGCGCCCGGCGAAGTGATTGCACATTGGAAAACGTTGTTCGAACCCGCTGGTCGTTTATTCTTTGCAGGCGAACATGCCACCCCCATTCAGGGATACATGGAAGGCGCGGTGGAAAGTGGTCAACGCGCCGCGGCGATGATTATCTCGCGCTGATGACGAAATATAAATTTCATACAATATCAATTTTATATGCGCTTCGTCTGTGCCACAAAGGCATGTGGTTCTGCTACCCTTCGGGTACGATGTTAGCGTGAGAAAAGAGACTATGAACGAGCAATCTAAAAATTTTTGGGCGGGAGTTCGCGCCGAGTTTCCGCTTCTGATCGGTGTATTTCCATTCGGCATGATCTACGGCGCGCTTGCACTGAACGCGGGACTCTCCACATCCGCCTCGCAGATGATGTCTTCGATTGTTTTTGCAGGGTCAGCCCAATTCGTTACGGCGCAACTTGTACGTGATGCGGCGCCGGGATTGGTTATCGTGTTGACCATCGCGGTCGTCAACCTGCGGCATATGTTGTACTCCGCTTCTCTCGCCCCTTATCTTGCTTCGCTTCCGATGCGTTGGAAAACGCTGTTATCTTATCTCCTCACCGATGAAGCCTATGCCGCGACCGTGCTCCATTATGAACAGGAAGGGACAACACCTGCCAGCCATTTCTTCTTTCTTGGCGCGGGGCTTTCACTTTGGTCAACATGGCAGGTGAGCACGGCGTTGGGAATCTTCCTTGGCACAGCCATCCCTGATTCCTGGTCGCTGGATTTTGCCCTGCCATTGACCTTCATTGCGATGGTTGTACCGGTGTTGAAGAATTGTCCCGCCATTGCCGCGGCGTTATCCGCAGGCGTCGTTGCACTTTGGCTTATTCACTTCCCTATAAACTTGGATTGATCCTTGCGGCATTAGTGGGTATTGTTGTTGGAACGATTTTGGAGGAGAGAAAATCCCCAGGGGAGAAGTTATGAATATCTGGCTTGTAATGCTTTTCGGTGGGTTGATCACGTTCGGGATGAGATTCTCGCTCATTTATTTGTTTGGCAGGTTTCAGGTCCCGGAAACGATGCGGAAGGCTTTGCACTATGTTCCGCCCGCGGTACTATCCGCCATCGTTTTCCCCGAATTGCTTCTCCGTGATGGAACATTGTATCTGTCGCTTGAAAATTTCCGGTTGGTGGCGGGCTTATTCGCGTATCGTGGTTGCGTGGTTTAGTAAAAATACACTGGTCACGATCCTCGCGGGGATGATCGCATTGTTCCTGTTGCAACTGTTTTTTCAGGGTTTATAGAAAGATGGTGAAAACCTGACCCGTTCCATCCTGCTTGGCGCGTGTAACAGCCTCTGTCGCCTTTTCGATCATTGTCTCAACTTCTGTGGAGACCGACACGCGTCGTGATGATGCAATGCCCGCGCTGATCGTTATGTTGACCGGTGTACCGTCCAATAAGGAAATGTTTGTATTCAGGATACCTTTGAGAATACGTCCGGCAACCTTTTCTGCATCCTGACCGATCACGCCGGGGAGGGGGATTAAGAAGGTGTCGTCCTTGTAACGTCCCACACCGTCATAGGGACGGCTCTTCTCGCGGATCGCCTGCGCGACCAGAAGTTAATACATCGTTGCCGATTGCTTCGCCATATTTGTCGTTGATGCTTTTGAAATTATCGATATCCAATGCGACCAGGCTGAGCGGAGACTGTCCCCGGCGGGCGCGTTCAATTTCGCCGTGTGCCAGGGTAAGGAATGCTTTTCAAGTTCAACATGTTCGTTAACGGATCGAACATGGCTGTATTTTCAAGCGCGCCTTTTGCACTGATGAGATTGTCTCCCAGTCCTAGAATGCGCTCGCCGATATGCATACGTGATTTCAATTCGAGAGGAATGATCGGTTTGTGCAGGTAATCGTCCGCTCCTGCGCGCGGGGTGGTGACATCTATATCTTGTACCTTTGAAGCAATCAATAGAATGTAAATGTAATAAGGAGGGTTGGCGTCGCGTACGCGTTTAATGAATTGTTTTTCCTCCATGTCTGTCGTTGTGCGGTCCACGATTATGAAGCGTATTCCGCCGTCTTGAAGGAGCTGCATGGCGGTGTCGCTGTTTTCCGCGGCGACAATCTCATGTCCATTGACCTGCAATACCTGCTGGATGACGGTTCGTTCCATGACATCGTTATTGAGGACGAGAATTTTCATATTCAGTCTCCGACCTCAATTATATCTCAGACGCTTTTTTATGTGCGTGTTGACAAACACATCCTCCCATAGTAATATTTGCCCCGCTCTCCCCCCTGCCGAGGTAGCTCAGTGGTAGAGCAGGGGACTTATAAGCCCTTGGTCGGGAGTCCAAATCTCCCCCTCGGCACTACAAGACCGCTGCGAAGCGGTCTTTTTTTATTCAGAGTACTATTTGATCGAAATGCAGTTTGCTGAGAGCGTGGATGGTCAACAGATGATCGTAGAGAATAAAATGAACTGGCAGGATTTAGAAAATCTGACTGGTCGAAACCACTGGATGAATTGCCGCAATTGGGATTTGTGCACTGTTGTTTTGTCGCCAATATGGGTAATTCGTTTGCCGATACATCCAGATGAATTGTTTACAGCTTAATCGAATACAATTGCATCGAGAACATCCTTGATGCAACCCAAACTCCTCTCCACATTTGATAAATTTCTCCTCGGCGGGTTGGGCTGTGGGGTGATCGTCTTGTGCGTGATCGCCGCGTGGATTTTTTATATTGGACAAAGCCTGACGACTCCGCTTCAATCTCAGCCGACGGTTGCTCCTGCTTTAATTTCATCTCCCACACATCTGACAATTAACATTGATCCCACTCCCGTTTCCCCAACGCCTTCACTTACACTCGAAGCAGTTCCGCAGGTCACTTCCATCCCGTCGCCGCTTCCGGGTTTCTTTGGCGATACACCTCCGACAGGGAAAATTGTCTTCGTCTGTTACGTTAAAAAGATAGACCAGATTTGCCTCATGGATGCGGACGGAACAAACCGCGAACAACTCACAAATTTTGAAGCGACCGCGTTCTATCCATCCCTTTCGTTGAATGAGGAAACCATCTATTTCTCCTCCAAACAAAATAGTGGATTTGAACTCTATTCCATGGATATTAATGGAAAAAACCAACAGCGCCTGACAAAAAACATCGGCAGTCTCTACGCACCGGAACTTTCCCCGAACGGCGAATGGATCGTCTTCACGAACAATGGTAACGGACTCTGGCTCATGCGACCCGATGGAAAGAATGCACATCGCATCTCGGACAGGGATGATATTGACCCCAACTGGTCACCGGACGGTTCGATGATCGCCTTTGCTTCGTCTCGTGCGGGAGCGCGTCAATTATTCATTATGAACGCGGATGGTTCGAACATTCGCCAGGTAACTAACTTGGATAACATGGGTGGACGCAGTACGTGGTCGCCTGACGGAACGAAGCTTGCTTTCTATCGCGGTCCTGCTGGCAACCATGATATCTATATCATCAACGTGGATGGTACAGGTTTGGTGCAACTTACGAACGGAGGCGACAACCTCGCTCCCAGTTGGTCGCCGGATGGGAACTGGATCGCATTCACAACCTATCGAGATGGCAACAATGAGATTTACATCATGCACCCTGATGGGACGGGTGCAGTGCGTTTGACGAATAATCCCATTTCTGATTGGCAACCGCGCTGGGGAAGGTAAAGGTTACTTTCCTCCCATATCCACCGTCCAATAGCCGCCATACGAACTGAATTTGGAAAATACATATCCCACGCCGATCTCGGTGACGCGTGAGTTGATGACCTTGTCCCAATCTTTGGGTTCAATACGCCATTGATGCATCGCATCCTGTGGAAGCCCGATGGCAAGAAGCTCCAAATAATAGGAATTTGTATAACCAGCCGTCAGGATGCGGTCGCCGGTCCATGTGCCGTCTGAGCCGCTGGGTTTGATGAAGTCGTTACAAGCCATATCGAGGCTGTGACTTTGCGCGGCGCTCGTCAATTGCTGGTTTACAGTCAGCTCGGCGCGTCCCACGTCTGTGCGTGCCTTGTTGATGAGGTCGATCAGTGTTTGCACATAGTCGGGGTTTTCTGTGTAGGGGCAGTTGCCGATTTTAACAGTGGATGTTTCTGAAGAACTTGCCGCGCCTTCACCCACAGTAATCTTCACCCAGAAGGTTGGTTCTGTGCCAATCGGATACAACTTTCCCATCCGCGTTGCGTAACTCGAAATTACTTTGATACGAACCATCTGCGGACGGTGCGACCAGGTCAACGGAAATTTCTGCTTTGGACCCTGATGCTGTTTCCGGCACTGATACTGTATCGGGCGAATCCATTTTGTCGCCGGATACGAAGGCGATGGTGTAATCCTTCCACGGACAGTTGCCGGTGTTTTGCAGTTTCCAGGTTTTGGTGAATTTCGCTCCGGCATCGACGCGCGTGCCATCGGGATAGGTCACATCTTCGACGAAGAGCGCGCCGTCTCTGCAAGATGGGGTGGCGGATGGGGTTAGCGGATCAGCCGTCGGCGAGGTGGTGGGAGGGACCGCTGTCGGTACGGTTAAGGCGTGTTTGGTCGGCGGCAGGGTCGAGGTCACAAAGAGAACCGGCGTGCTTGTCGCTGTCTCCCCGGAAACTTTCACGCAGGATGTCAACAGTAAAACGAGAATAAGGGTGAGCGTTACTTTTTTTATCATGCTTTTTATGGGCTTCCAAAATCCACGGTGTAATAACCGCCATAGGCGGTATCCGCGACGTAAGCATATCCGACGCCCATCTCAGTCACTTTTGAATTTAGGATCGCGTCGTGGTGGACTTGGTCGTTCATCCACCAATCGAACGCGGTCTGAGGATAACCACTGCCGTAGATGATCTCTTCGGAATAAGAGGCAGCGTAGCCTGCCGTCACAACTCGTTCGTGAACGGTCGAAGCATCTGAGCCGGTATGACCAAGAAACCCGTGGCAAGCCATATCTATGCTGTGTCCCTGTGCCGCGACCGAAAGTTGAGGGTTGATCGTCAGCGCGGGCAGTCCGTTTTGTGCGCGAGCGTTGTTGATAAGGTTTGCGATCTCATTTTGATAGGAGCTGCTTGAGCTGTAAGTACAGCTCGCAGGTCCCTTTGGCTGGGAGACTGCCGTTCCAGCGATGGGTGTTATTGCAACAGCCACGCTGGTGGGAGGACTGGTTATGCCGATCAGGATTTTTACCCAAAATGTATTTTCTGCTCCAATGGGGAGTACTTCTCCTTTGGCATTTCGCAATTCAAAGAATCCTGTGTAGCTTCCATCTGCTGAAGGTGCGGTCAATTCGACAGAAACATCCACAGTTTTGCCTGCATCTGTTTGAGGAATGGGAGCCGTATCGGGTGACTCCATGCGGTCGCCTGCGAAAAAGGCGATGGTGTATCCGCTCCAGTTACATTTTCCGGTGTTCATGAAACGCCACGTTTTGGTGAACTTCTCTCCGCGCGACATGAGCGTGTCATCGGGGACGGTCACATCCTGGATGAGCACTGCACTATCCTTGCAGGATTTGCCGTCAGCGGGGACAGCCCCACCGGGCGTGGATGTGGTGGACGCGTCAGGCGTTCCTGTTGGCGGGATCTGCGTCGGCACCGATAAGCCCGCTTTTGTGGGTGGCAGGGTCGAGGTCACAAAAAGAGGCGGCGTGTCTGTTGCTGTCTCCTGTGAAATCTTGATGCATGAACTGAGCATCAGGCTTGCGATCAGGAGAAATATCCAAATCTTTTTATGGCGTTGCAAAGACGACGACATAGTATCCATAATTATTGAAGAACGCATATCCCACGCCGACATCAATAAAGGTATCGCTGACCAGATTTAATCTATGATGTATATCGGTTGTATCGTTGATCCACCAGTCCACAGCTCCCTTACCGGTTAATGGGGGATAACTAAAGTAGACGTTTTCAGAGGAGAAAGCCGCTACATAACCGTTATCCGCGATGCGTGAGCCGGGCGTGGAACCATTTGAACCGTTATGCCCCGTGAGCTTATTGCAAGCCATGTCAATGGCATGTGACTGCGCGGCTTTGGTAAGTGCTTCTTTGACGTTATAAGCAGGTAAGCCATTCGTTGTACGGTAGGTGTTGATGGCGTTGATCGTATCCGTTATTTTGGCGGCGTCGGTTGTGAATGCGCACGCGGCATTACCTCCGCTGGAACTTGCGCCTGTGTTGGTGGGAATCGCTGTGGCTACGGCTGAGGTCGCCGTTGCCGGGGCGGATGTTGCAGTGGGTGCAGCTGCCGTCCCCACCACATCGATGATGAGCCATAATCGGGAATCATCGTCAACGCTGATGATCAAGCCCTTGTCGTTTTTGATGACAAAATTTCCTCTATGTGTTCCTATGCTGGTGGGTGCGGTCAGGTCAACAGAAAGGTCCAGCGTTTGTCCCGGATAGGTGAGGGCGAGCGGTACACTATCGGGCGCGCCCATTCGTTCGTCGGAGTAGTAACTGAGTGTGTAATCCGACGCCCAAATGCAGGTGCCCGCATTGCTGATGCGCCATGTCTTTGTAAACGGAGAACCTGCGTTCACCTGAGTGTTATCCGGGATGGTCACATCGGCAACGAAAGATGCTTTGTTCGTGCAATCGGGCGCGTTGGTGGGTCTGGCTTCGGGTGTGGCTGTGTCGGTTGGCACAGCATCAACGACTTCTGTGGTCGCGGGTATTTCCGTCGCTGGCGCTTCGGTTGCCGTGGGCGCGATAACCAGAGTTACGGTTGGTGAGGGCGTTTCCGTGGGAGCCTTCGCTCCGCAATTGGAAAGTATCAACGCTGCCAGAGAAATGACCATGAACATTTTTTTGTTCATCTTTAGCCTCCTTCGATTATTCAACAGTTCCATCCATTTTTATCATGGTTCGATGCTCCTGCGGGGTCTAAGACCCTGCAGGAGCATCGAAAATCAAAACATCATCATCTGTGATTTGGACTTTTCAAGCGGATCGCTCTTAACCTGCTCATCGAACGTCTCCCGCGTCAATACCGGGACCTCGAACAGGGTCCGCAACAAACGATATTTTACAAGCTGATAGCCTTTCATGCGCGCCGCCAACGATGGGTCGCGTTGCGCCTTATATGCCACCAATCCCGCACGCCCGCCGGGGATGACAATGATGGCTTGCTCAGGCGGGATACGGCGTTTCAGCGATGGCGCGTCCAATCAACGCGGAGGCAAGCACATAAAACGCACGTATTATTTTGCTCCCATCGCCGTCCTCGGCGGTGGCTTCCCAGAGATAATTCTTGTCATCTTTACGCGTCGTGTATTTCAACCGTATGCCTACTGCCTCGATCATCGCAGTGATGGTATTAAGCTCGCTTCGCCGCGCGTTGGCAACATCTTCAGAACGCAGTTTCCACGCGGATTTATCCTTCTCCGCGTACGATGTAAGCACCGCGTAGATCATCCCTTTTGATGGCGTCATTAAACCCGGGAAGCGTGGATACAGATCATCCTCGATCTCAAGATAAATGCTGTTCGGATTCTTTTGTAGGAACGTAACGATAGCCATCTCGATTCGGTCTGAGAGTGACTCGCCCATGTCATTCTGAGGGAGCGTAGCGACCGAAGAATCTCCTCACGGAGTAGAGACCCTTCGCTTCGCTCAGGGTGACATCTCTTTGTAATCCCCACATCCCAGTATCCACACTTTCACCCGTTGAATAATGAACGAAACGTTCATCCTCCGATAGCGCCTTCTGTATCAACAATTGCGTCCCACGCACAGCCTCATCAAACTCCTGATCCTTCTGTTTGAGCGAGTGTGACTTTGCCAACTCGATCAACCCTGCCGCATGGACGTGCAAATAGCTCGCGGGTTCACCGCGTTCGGTCAAATGTGATCGAATGGCTTCCCGTACATTATCCATGTTCTGCTCATTGGCTTCACGTCTCAAATGTTCACCGCGTGTCCATAAAATTTGAATGGGATCATGTTCCGTCCGCATTGCGAGCGATCCCAGGTCAAAGCCTGCCACGCTTGCGGCGGTCAATGCCGAAGTTAGAAACGGCGGCTCGGCTTCTGGCAACAATCCAAAGAAAGGCGTGCCGAGCGGCAATAACTCGAATAAATGCGAAAACGCCGCATTCAATGCGGTTGCATTCCATGCCCAATCATATCGTCTACGACGTAACGCGAGCTTGTACGGTTCCACCGCTTCCCGTCCCCACAGCCACCCCGCCCACAAAGCGGACAGAGTCCAAAACGCCTGGTTCGGACGCGGCACCGAACCGATCACGGCCGCGATGGGAATCTCCTTTTTGACCTCGTGCGCCAGATCCTTGAGACGACCTTCATAGATACATATCCCGCCACTCTCTGGGATTTTCTTGGGCCACGCCTCAACGACTACGCCCGAACCTGTTTCTGTCCATAGACTTAATCCACGCTCGAGCATCATCCACAAATTATGCTCACGAAATTGATTCGGGATGTTGAGTTGTTTAGGGCGCAATCTCTCGGATGGATATCCCCATAACGTGTTGCCCGCGTCACAGGCGAGTAATATCATTGCGTTCAATGCACGCTTGCGTTCAGGTGTTAAGCTCAAACTATCTGAGCGGTTGATAACTGTTGTCAAGAAATACAACGGACGTGGCAGGTAGTGTTCGATGGCTTCTTCTGCATAGATACGGTCTTCATCGTCCAGTGCAACAACTCTCTCGAAGGCACGCGAGCGATGTAATCCATCTGTCGCGGCGATCTTCTTTGCGCGGTCAATGTCATCTTGTGTGGCAACGCGTTCGCCCGAGTCTTCACAATGTGGGCATTTATACACACGGGCATAAGGTGCAACTTCGCCTTTGCGCCACAAAAAGGATTCGGCATAAATTTCTTTCTCACATTTTTCACAGGTGGTGAGGTACAGCGATTGCAAATGCGCGGCGAGTCGTTCCTCTCCCTTTTTGACGACAGCCAGATCAGCCAGCGCGGCTTTGAAATCCGATTCAGATGGGGGATTTGCGGACATCTCCAAGAGGAAGCGTGTGATGGGATTGTTCACAGTCACGAGCACGCGGTAGCCTGAACGCGCGGCTTCGAGAACCAGCCGCGGGGAGAATCCGAATGGGTCCAGTAACCAGCTACCGGCAGGGGCATGAGGCGGCAGCCAAGCGGAGATAACTCCCTCTTCGAGGGGAGGGGTGAATCGTGAGAGAGGTCCCGGATCCGCTGGGCTTAATCCCGGAATATAAGGTTGGAGGTCCATCTTGGGTTAAGTATACATCCCCCTGATTAATTCACGCTGAGCGGAGTGATGAGTGCTTCGCTCAGCGTGAATGGTTTATGGCATTTGCCCCAATGTGGGTGCGCACATAATATCGTAGTATTCCAACTCTGTGGCTTTGTTTTGTTCGGCATAGGCGGCGGCGTCCTTACCGATGTTGCGGACGACGTCAAGATGAGAACGGACGTCAGTATCCCAATAACGCGGCAAAGTCATCAGTGGATCACCAACGGGACCCTCGGCAAGAAAAGAGGGACGTGCAGGATCGATTTGGTCTGCTTGTGGAACCCAGTTATACATGATGGGTCCGCGCGGATTGATGGTGAAGCCCAATTGATAGCCGTACTTGCGCGCGAATTGCACGGGACGAACGCCAAAGTCGCCGCCGGGCCAAATAATGGCAATGGGAGTCTTGTTAAAATATTTTTGGAAGTTCGTTATCGAGCCTTCCAGTTCTCCGGTGAGGAACTCGTCAGTGGAGTTGTCGTTCATGTTGATATTATGAACATATCCATGAGCCTGATAATCCACCCAGCCCTCGTTGGAAAGAGCGACATTTTCCTGAAGGAATTGGTCATCGCCGCCAAATGCACTGATCCAGCCGTTTATCACGGGCCAGCCCCATTGTTGCCAATATTCACGAAAATGGTCGTTGAAATTTTGCGCAGTATGGCGGTCATCCACAACAAGTAAAACCGAACGTTGTGGTATTTTGGCGTTTTTATAAAGAAAGTCTGCCAGTTGTTGTGTGGTGATCGCCTGAAAACCCATATCGTGCAAATCATTCATCACTTTTTTGAAATCCGCATCACTGATCTGGTTGGCAGTTTCAGCTTGTCCTTTGATAATGCCGTGGAACATGACCACCATTGCCACTGTCCCGGGCACTGAGTTATTGGAACTCCACTTGTCGTGGAGATATTGGCAGCTATCCTGAATGTATGTGTGTGGTGTATCGAGCGGATTAAGTTGACTTGCAGTAAATACTGATGGGAGCGCGGGCGGTGTGCGGACCGCTGTTGCCGTAGGGGTTGCGGGTATCGGTGTTTCGGTAGGGATGGGTGTGGACGTGGGTTGATATGCGGCTAACGCAGTAGCGAAGGCTTGTGTATAGGCGGCGTCCAGGTTGGGTGCGGGGGCGATGGGAGTTGACGGGGCGCACGAGGCTAATAGAATGGCGAGCAGGCTTGTCCTGAGTATGATCGAAGGGCTGAGGGTGAGAAAGATGCGTTTTGTCATTTGTGTTGTTTAAATAGTAATGCGTAATCCGTAATTATGTAATACGGATTACGCATTGTTTTATCTATTCTTCGCTTTTGCCAGAGATGAAGTCTTCCACTTTTTGGTAGCAGACGTCATCGCGAAATTGTTGCGGTGGTGTCTTGAAAAAGTAGGAGGAGGGTCCAATGATGGGACCAGCGAGTTCGCGGTCGAGCGCCAGTTTGGCGCAACGGACAGCATCGATGATTACGCCCGCGGAGTTGGGGCTATCCCACACTTCGAGTTTGAGTTCCACATTGAGTGGAACATTGCCGAAAGTTGTTCCTTCCATGCGGATGTATGCCCACTTGCGGTCAGTGAGCCACGGCACGTGGTCGCTGGGTCCAACATGTACATTTGTCGGGTCGATCTCATAGGGGATCATGCTGGTAACGGCGTTGGTCTTGGATATTTTCTTGCTCAAGAGACGTTCGCGTTCGAGCATGTTGAGGAAGTCTGTATTGCCGCCAAAGTTGAGCTGGTAGGTGCGGTCGATCTTTACGCCGCGGTCTACAAAGAGGGTGGCAAGCTGGCGGTGGAGAATGGTCGCACCAACCTGGCTCTTGACATCGTCGCCCAGGATGGGCAGGCCCGCATCGGCAAAGCGTTTGCCCCAGTATTCGGAGGATGCAATGAAGACCGGAATGCCGTTGACAAAGGCGCAGCCGGCTTCGAGGATTTGCTCCACGTACCATTTGGTTGCCATCTCTGAACCAACAGGCAGGTAGTTAACGACCACATCGGTCTTTGTTTCGCGCAGTAATTGGACAATGTCGGCAGTGGGTCCGGGTGCTTTTTCGATTACCTCACTGAGGTATTTGCCCAGCCCATCATGGGTCATGCCGCGTACAACCGGCACATTGAGGTTGGGAACGTCCGCAAATTTATAGGTGTTATTTGGTTCCGCGAAGATGGCTTCGGAGAGGTCCTTGCCAACCTTGGTCGCGTTCACGTCAATCGCCAGGGTGAATTCAATATCCCGGACGTGATAGTCCGCGAGTTGGGTGTGCATGACGCCGGGAATGCGCTCATCCTTTTTAGCGTTCTTGTAGAATTGTACTCCTTGTACAAGAGAAGAGGCGCAGTTCCCTACGCCAATGATCGCGACACGTACTTTTTTACTTGCCATGTTTGATTTATCTCCTTGTATTTGGCTGTATCCAGCCGGATTGATTTGGGTATGAAATAATGCCTGTTGCTTTACGTTGCCAATGTTGTATAATGCAACCCATGGCAACCAACGAGCGTATTGATCACTTGGAACGTCTGCTCGAAGTGGTTCGGGGTCTTACAACAGCGCCCGATATTGAATTCTTTTTGCAGACAGTCATTGCCGAAGCAAGCGAGATGACGGACAGTGAACTTGCCTCGATCCTTGAGTACGACAGCGATGCGGAAGAATTACGTTTTCTCTCCACACAATGGTTTGACAGCGAGGCGCTTCGCCCCATGGGTGTACCGCTGGAAGGAAGCGCCGCAGGCTGGGTCTTTCGCCGTGGACAACCGTTGATCATTCAAGATACCAGGGTCGATCAGCGTCATTTCAAATCCGTGGATCGTGTGACTAAGCATGAAACGCATTCGCTTGCGGTTGTCCCGCTGATTGTGCGGGGCGAAGTCATCGGCGTGCTGGAGGCGCTCAATAAAAAGAACGATGCCCATTATACCGAAGAAGACCTCACTATTCTAGCAACGCTTGGAACAGTTGCCGCACAGACCATGCGGAACATTCATCTGGAAAGAAAGGTCAAGATCGCGCGCATCGAGCTTGCCGAACTCGAACGCCTCAAAACGGACTTTATAGCGATCACTTCACATGAGCTTCGGACTCCCCTTGGGCTGATCCTCGGTCACGCCACATTCCTGAAGGAACTTGTGGATGAACAATACAGCGATCAATTGGATATGATCGTTAAGAACGCCACCCGCCTCAAAGAGATCGTTGAGAACCTTGCAGATGTGGACAACGTCCAGAACGGTGCGGCGCGGGTGCGCAGTCATAAAGTGTCCCTGACGAGGATCGCTGAGGATATTATCCTCTCGTTTCAGGATGAGGCGAAAGCAAGAAGCATTACCTTGAATCTTGATGCGAAACAAACATCTCCGTTCTATGTGGAAGCCGATGGGATGAAGATCAGTATCGCATTTAGTAATCTTGTAAAGAACGCTCTCCAATTTACCGACTCTGGCGGGAGTGTAACGATCAAAATTGAGGAAGACTCAGGTTATTACAAAGTTAGTATTACGGATACCGGAATTGGCATCCCTGCCAGAGACCTGTCGCGAGTCTTTGAAAGATTCTTTCAGGTGGAAGACCACCTTACGCGGCGTTATAACGGCATGGGGCTGGGACTGGCTGTTGCCAAGTCCATGATCGAATTACACGCCGGCCGTATTTGGGTGGAAAGCGAAGTGGGGAAGGGGAGTACGTTTACCTTCTTATTACCGATCGAGCAGTCGGGGCAGTCAGCATCAGTATCAAAATAATTTTTTCGATTTTCATAAATATTCGGTTGCAAGAAAAAAGCCTGCGAAAGATTGCAGGCTTTTTTGAAAATCTAACCTTTAGTTCGGATCAGACTAGCTTGGCGTGATTGCCTGGTTTTGTCCGAATACAGAATTCCCGAACTGACCAAATAAATGGGCATAGACGCCAGTGATATAAACGCCTGAACCAAGAGACAATACCAGGCTGATGATCCATCCTAGGCAGGGTATCCATCCTATAAATGCATTGACAAACCCGACCACCAAACCTACAACCAACCCCGCAATCAGACTTAATCCCCAGGCTGTGAAAAAGGAACTTGTATTCTTTCCTATGAGATCGAACACTTCACGGAACTTAAAGCAGGATGCAAAAGTTCCCTCACGGGTGAAGATAACAAGAATGGCTGGGTAGATCACAGAGAGAAATAACGCATATACAAGAAACACACAAAGCAGACACAGAAAGAGAATGCTTGTAGCTCCGGCAATTGTATTTGCAATATCTTGCATATCTCCATTACCAGAAAGGATGGCTGGGATTACCATGATGCTCAACGGCAGGCAGATGACGATCAACATGGGCAGTGCATAAACAAGACCAGCCAGAAACAGGATCAGCCCATCGTTGAACTTTTTGCCAATGTCATCCCACGTGGGAAGAGGTTCAGGTTCGCTATTCATTACATTTCGAATAATTCCCACCATGTAACCTGACCAGGCAAAGTTAAGTATCGGTACGAACGCGATGACCGCACCCAAGCCAAGTTTACTGATCCACTGTTTGTCTTCAAAAGGGTATGAAAATGATTTGCCAATGTCCATTGTTTCCTCCAGGAATAAAAATTGTAATTTTTCATATTCTACAACAAATTCTTATGAGAGACCACCAAGTTTTCAAATTTACTTAAAACAAAAAGACCCGCACTTTTGCGGGTCCTCTCGTCGTTACTAAATTTATGCCCAGCCCTGTTGTTTGCAGAAATTGGTGATAACTGGAATTTCAACCATTTTGCCACCATAAGCCTGAACACCCCAATAGATGCACACGAACCAAACAATGAACGGCACGCAAGACAGAACTATAGTCCATCCAAGGCAGGACGCTAAGGATGATATTAACAACACCAACGACAAGAGCCTGAGCGTTATGTGCTTTAATAAAGGGACGATTTTTCTTATCTTCCATCAAAAGTATGATGATTGGAATGATTGGGGTCAAGATATAGGCAAGTAAAGTCCATAATTTATCATCACTTGTAACATCAGACGGCATAGGTTCTTGAGACATGAGTTCCTCCGAAATAATCTAGGTTTGGATTTGGGCAATTGTACAACTAATTAAGACAAAGTGCAACCAAAATGGTTTTTACCATTGGTAGGGGTGAATCTCGGTTTTGCCTCTGCTGGTAAAATACCCGCATGACAAAAATTGTTTTTATGGGTTCCCCTGATTTTTCATTATCCACATTGCGCGGGTTGGCAAACGCGTATGATGTTGTCGGTGTTGTCACGCAACCCGATCGTGCCTCCGGGCGCGGACGTGAACTGAAAGCACCTCCTGTAAAAGTTCTTGCGCAGGAGCTTGGTCTTCCCGTTATGCAGCCCGAAAAGCTCAAACAGCCCGAAGCGATGGAACAGTTGCGTGCATGGGCTCCCGAACTCATTGTCGTCGCGGCATTCGGGCAAATACTCAAAAAGGATGTTTTGGAATTGCCGCGTTACGGCTGTATCAATGTTCATGCATCGTTGCTCCCACGCTGGAGAGGCGCGGCACCGATCAACGCCGCTATTCTCGCGGGGGATGAAGAGACGGGTGTCACCATCATGAAAATGGATGTGGGACTCGATACGGGTCCCATGCTTACGAAACGATCCATTCGCCTCACGCGGGACGATACGGCTGGCTCTGCCTTCCAAGCCTTATCCACGCTGGGAGCGGATCTTCTCCTCGAGACCCTGCCCGATTATTTGTCCGGTAAACTTCAGCCTGTGCCTCAACCCGAAGAAGGCGCGACCTATGCGCCCATGATGAAAAAAGACGAAGGGCAACTCGATTTCACGAATGATGTGAATGAATTGGAACGGCGTGTGCGTGCCTTCAATCCCTGGCCCGGCACATTCATGGATGTTGATGGGACGATGTTGAAAATTCATCGTTCACATGTCGAAGCGGGAGAGGCGTCAGTGGGGCAAAGGTTGATCGTGCAGAATCAGCCCGCGGTTGGCGCGCGAGGCGGGCTTCTCATCCTGGATGAAGTGCAGCCTGCCGGGAAAAAGTCCATGAGTGGAAAATCCTTTTTGGCGGGCGGGCGCAATTGGGAGTCCTGAGTTTTGTCGTTGAACGAATGACAAATGTGCCTTGTTATCCTATGATGACAAGGCACATAATTTTAATGGTGCAAGAATTATAGAAAAAGGAGTCGCTATGGCTGACGAACCGCAAGGATGCGCCCGTACGACTGGAGCTGTGGTCGGGGAAAAAACATCTGTTGCTCCAAGTTCTGACACAACTCAATCACAGAAGGAGACGACCATGACTGCAGGTGTGGGACAGAAGGCGCCGGATTTTCAAGCACCTGTGTATTATCAAGGAAAGTTTGGGAACGTAAAACTATCTGATTATTTGGGAAAGTGGGTTCTACTTTGCTTCTACCCGGGTGATTTCACCTTTGTCTAAGCGACCGAAGTATCGGCGGTCGCCGATAAATATCCTGAACTTCAAAAGTTGGGTGTGGAAGTGATCTCTGTAAGTGTGGATAGTCACTTTGTACATAAGATGTGGAATGACTATGAATTGACGAAGATGGTGGATGGCGGTGTGCCGTTCCGCATGACTTCGTGGCGGCCTGGAACAAGGTGATGAACGCGGACCGCTTCGATCTGGCTTGATCGTACATAAACGTCCTTGGTGTCTTCTGACAAGGCGCTGAGTAGAATGTGAACGTTTAATAACATGATATCCGATCTGGGCTGTGAATATCGACACAGCCCAGATCTATTAATCACAAAGAAGACATTCAAAAATGGGAAGTGTGGGGGGCAGGGGCGTATAATTGAGCGTAGCGTATTGAAGCCCAAGGGGTTTTCATACTCAAATCTAATGGAGGATGTATGTTTAATTACAAAGTGTTTGTAGCTGAATTTATTGGTACGTTCGCGCTGGTGTTTTTGGGCGCGGCGGCTGGAATCTATAGTAGTATTACTTCTTTAGGGATGGGGGTGCTGGGTGTTGCTCTTGCTCATGGATTGACAGTGATGGTGTTTATTTATATCTATGGAGATATCTCAGGCACGCATATTAACCCCGCAGTGACCCTCGGTTATGCGTTGAACGGTACGGTCAAATGGATCGAAGCGCTTGTATACTGGGTCGCTCAATTTGCGGGTGCAGTTGTAGCCGCATTTTTGCTTCGTACCTTTTTGACGCTTCTAAGTCCAACCCTTTTTGCAGGCGCTGCAACAACGGGTGTCCTTTCGAATACAACGCAATACCCTTTTTATTATGCAATGGGGCTTGAGGCTCTACTGACGTTCTTCCTGGTTAATGCATATTTGCATACAACTGTGGGTGTTAAGGCAAGCCCGTTTGCTGGTCTTGCAATTGGTTTAACGCTCACGATTGCCATTCTGGCTGGCGGACCTTTGACGGGCGCTTCTTTGAACCCGGCGCGTTCTTTCGGTCCCGCAGTCTTCACTTCCGCGCTTGATGCAAGTAGGCCTGATATCCAAAACCCCATGCTGTATTTGATCTATTTCGTGGGTCCCTTCGTTGGTTCGATCGTGGCAGTGCTTGTATACAAACTTTTTCAGTACACGCCAGCAACCAGCGACGAGTTCGATGAATTCGATGAAGATGAAATAGAAGTCGTGGAAGTCATTGAAGAGGTTGTTATTGAAGAACCGGTGAAAAAGCCTGCTCGCAAGCCTACGGCACGCAAATCCGCGACACGCAAGACGACAAAGAAATAGATAGAACACCTTTTCAAATGCGAAGTCCCCGCCAATTTGGCGGGGACTTCTTGTTATTTGATCAGTGCTTCATCAGACGGACAAATTTCCTGTGCATAGAAATAGAACTTTTTTCACGTTGATCTCCAAACTCCATATTGTGTGATTCAATTTTATTTGGAGCGGGCAAAGGGTGTGTTATCGTCTTGTTAACGCTTATACAGTTTCTAGCGCGTTCGCCAGCCAGGTGGTGACCTCGGCGGGAGTGGGGATGCGTCCTGTTGAAACAACCTTTTCGTTGACGACTAATCCAGGCGTGGACATGATGTTATAAGCCATGATGTCGGGATACTCGGTCACCTTGATGACCTCAGCCTCAACTCCCATCTCAGAGACAACCTTGTGAGCGATCTGTTCCAACCGTTTGCAATTGGCACAACCCGAACCTAAAACTTTGATAGTTAACATTTTTCTCCTTTAATTTTTTATAAAACAAAATTGAACATGTAGCCTGTGAGAATGATCGATATCGCGATCACGGCAAAAAACGTGATGAGTAAAGGCGTTTTGAGTACACGCTTTAAGATCACTGCCTCGGGCAAACTCAAACCAACGACTGACATCATGAATGCCAATACAGTTCCAAGTGAAGCGCCCTTTGATAACATTGCGCTCACAATCGGGATAATTCCGGCGGCATTGGAGTAGAGAGGAATTCCTAAAATGACCGATACAGGCACGGACCACCAGGCGCCTTTGCCCATAATACCTGTCAGCGCGTCTTGCGGAACAAAACCGTGAATGAACGCGCCGATGCCAATCCCCACGATGACGAACAACCAGACCTTGCCAACGATCTCGCGAGCGCTTTCAACTGCACGCTTGATACGCTCTTCCCAAGTGAGTTTTTCTTCCAGCACTTGCGCGTTGTTGCTTTGTGGCTTGATATCGTATACAAAGCCTTCTACATAGCGTTCCAGTTTCATCCGTCCCAGGATAAGCCCGCTGATAATGCCAATGGTAATCCCCGAAATAAGGTATAGCAAAGCGACCTTCCAACCGAACAAGCCTATCAACAGAACAAACGCCACTTCATTCATCAAGGGCGATGTAATGAGAAATGAGAAGGTAATGCCCAGTGGAATGCCCGCCTGTACAAACCCAATAAAGAGCGGAACCGATGAGCAGGAACAAAACGGAGTGATGGCTCCAAAAAGTGACGCCATAAGGTTGCCGATCCCTTCGCCGCGTTTCTCGACCATCACACGCACCTTTTGGGTGTTAATAAAGGTCTGCACCAGTGAGATCAGGAAGATCATGCCGCTCAGGAGCAGGAGAATCTTCGGTACATCGTAAAAGAAGAAAGCCAGCGACTTACCCAAGTGTGAGCCTTGCGGCAGGGCGAACAGTTCATAGGCGATCCAATTTGCGAAGGGTTGGATGACGTTGTATGCAACCAGCCATATCACGACGGCGAGAAAAACATAAACAGGGAGTTGTTTGTTAGATTGAACAGGAGAAGGTGTAGAAAGAGTTGTCATTATGTCCTTATAGACTATTAGCTGGAATTAGAGCAGGAACGCATTGTGGACATTCACACGAAGGTTGGACCTGTGTATTGATGAGCGTGGAAACGGTTTCAGTGGAGAGTCCGCTGAGGAGGGCAGAGGCAGTTACGAGGTCCAGTATGGAGGCGTCTTTTAGTCGATAGAAAATATATCTGCCTTCGCGCCTGTCCTGCAGGATGTCCGCTTTGCGTAACGCCATCAGGTGTTGAGAGATGTAAGCCTGCCGCCATCCAAGAGATGCCTCAAGATGACAAACACAGGCTTCACCTTTGCCGATCAGGAGCAGGATGGCGATGCGTTGCGGTGACGCGATGGCGGTCAACGGTGCGGCGATCTGTTCGGAAATTTGCGAGATGGATTGTTTTTTCATATTCATAAACCTGAATGTATTGTACGACACATTCAAAAATACGAATATAACAAATGTCACCTTGTAAATTGCTTAATATCCCGAAATCCCCGCCGAGTTTTGTTATAAAATATGGAAACTGACTCAGGTGTAAAGTTAACCGCGTTAAAAGTGGATGGGGGCATGGTGTTCAATGAATTACTCATGCAATTCCAATCCGACATTTTGGATGTGCCCGTTATTCGCCCAAAGGTGGCTGAAACCACGGCGTTGGGCGCGGCATACGCAGCGGGGCTTGCCGTTGGTTTTTGGAAGGATTATGACGAACTGCGGGCAAACTGGGCTAAGGATAAAGAATGGCACCCAGCAATGGACACGGAAGTGCGAAAGAAGTTATACTCGGGTTGGAAGAAGGCTGTAACGCGAACCTTTGATTGGGTTGAATGAAATAAGTATCATGTTCCAAGTGTCAAGTTCCAGGTGAAACCTGAAACCTGAAACCTGGAACTTGGAACTGAAATATGAATCGACAAGAAATCCTTTCTCACCTAAAGCACAATTCTGAAGTTTCCGTCTTGATCGTTGGCGGAGGCATCAACGGTATTGGTGTGTTTCGTGAACTTGCGTTGAACGGTGTGGATGTGTTGCTCGTGGAACGAGGAGATTTTTGCTCAGGTGCGAGTAGCGCTTCATCCCACATGGCGCATGGGGGCATCCGTTATTTGGAGAATGGCGAATTCCGACTTGTGCGTGAAGCGGTGCAGGAACGCAACCGTTTGTTGCAGAATGCTCCGCATTTGGTCAAGCCTCTTCCGACGACCATTCCTATTTTCAAACGTCTATCTGGTTTGCTCAATGCTCCCCTCAAGTTTATGGGACTGTTGGATAAGCCTTCCGAGCGCGGCTCGCTGGTCATAAAACTGGGGTTGATGATGTACGATGCCTATACGGGGAAAGAACGCGTTGTACCAAGGCATAACTTTCGGTCACGTAAAAAATCACTGGCAAAGTGGAATCAACTTTCTCCGAAGATCGTCAATACTGCCACATATTATGATGGCGCGATCCTGCAACCGGAGCGACTGGCGGTCGAGATGGTACTCGATGCCGAAGCTGAAAATTCCAATGCCCACGCGCTTAATTACATGAGCATGGTCGGTGGCAGTGAAGATACGATCATTCTCCGCGACGAACTGACGGATGAGAATTTTGATGTAAAGCCAAAGCTCGTCATCAATGCCGCGGGTCCGTGGATTGATTCTGCGAATCGCAAGCTGGGTCTGTCATCCCGCTTTATTGGTGGTACCAAAGGCTCGCACCTTGTCTTCAAGCATGATGAACTTCGCAAAGCCATCGGCGAAAATGAGTTTTTCTTTGAAAACAAAGATGGACGTATCGTTCTCATCTTTCCGCTGTTTGATCGTGTGTTGGTTGGTACATCGGACATCCCTGTGGAAAATCCCGACGAGGTGCGCTGTACGGATCAGGAAATAGATTATTTTCTGGATATGATAAAACGCGTCTTTCCCAGCCTCAGCCTGTCTCGTGAAAATATAGTTTTTCAATTCTCGGGCGTTCGTCCCTTACCTCATACCTCCGCGAAGACAACAGGACAGATCTCACGTGATCACAGCATCGAAGTGCTCAGTGGCGATTGGACGGGGATATCTTTCCCGGTGTATTCACTCGTCGGCGGCAAGTGGACATCCTTCCGTGCTTTTGCAGAACAGGTCGCAGATAAAGTATTTGACCGTCTTCAAATGACGCGTGCAAAAGATACGCGGTCGCTTGCGATTGGCGGCGGGCGTGGATATCTTCCAAATGCAGATGATAACCAGCGACAGATCGAAAGCCTTTCTGCATGGACGGGCGTTACGCGCGAACGACTTGAAGTTTTATTCGAACGATACGGCACCCGTGCAGAAGCTGTTGCCACGTTCATTAACGGCGGCACAGATCAATCGCTGGCGGCATTGCCCGATTACTCACGCCGCGAGCTCGCCTTCCTTGCGCAACATGAAAAAATAATTCACTTGGACGATTTTGTCCTGCGACGGTCCATGCTTGCTATGCTGGGGCGTCTCACACGCGAAGCTTTGCATGAGTTGGCTGATATTTTGGGTCAATCTCTTGAGTGGACGCCGGAGCAAAGAGAGGCTGAGGTGACGCGTACGCTGTCCGTTTTGGCGGACAGGCACGGGGTCCGTTTGTGAAGCGGATGGTAAAATAGGCGTCCTATGTCCCCTAAGAAATCCAAATTAGATATCGACCTTGTCATTCCAGTCTTTAACGAGAACGGGGTGGTTGAGCAAACATATGCAGATATTTGCAAAGTTGTTGATACGCTTCCACATAAGTTTAAGTTCTATTATGTCGACGATGGATCGGAGGACGGTACAGTCCAATCGCTCTACACGCTTGCAAAGAATGACAAGCGCATCGTTATCCTGGAGCTGTCGCGCAACTTTGGTCATCAAGCCGCGTTGACGGCGGGGCTGGATGCGTCGCAGGGTGACTTTGTCGTCACGATGGATGCGGATGGGCAACACCCGCCTGCCATGATCCTTCAGATGATTGAACTCTTTGAGCAGGGATATGATATTGTGCAGGCGCAGCGGATCGAAGCGCAGGGATTTTCCTTCAAGCAAGTTACCTCTTCCGGGTTTTACAAGTTGATTAACCAAATCAGTGGAACACGTATGGTATCAGGCGCGGCGGATTTTCGCGGCATGAGCCGTCAGGCAGTGGATGCGTTGAAAGCCATGCCCGAATTTCATCGTTTTCTGCGCGGCATGATCTCATGGGTTGGTTATAAAAGTGTCATATTGCCTTATCATGAAACGAGCCGCCTGGCTGGCAGTTCGAAATATTCACTTGGCAAAATGTTCCGCCTGGCAATGGATGCGATCTTTTCGTTTTCATTGGTACCTTTGTATATTGGCTTGAGCGCGGGTATCGTGTTCTTTTGTCTCGCCGCGTTGGAAGCAGCTTACGTGCTTTCGTTTTGGTTCAAGGGTGATACATCCACGCTTGCGCCGGGGTGGAGTTCGCTCATGTTTGTTATTCTGTTTGCGAGTGGTACGTTGATGGTTGTGTTGGGTTTTATCGGTGTTTACGTCGGTTATATTTTCCAGGAAGTCAAGAAACGTCCCGTATATTTCTTGAAGAAGGGGGGCGAATGAGTTCACCTGAAAAGCCGGTATTTCAATTTATATTTTTACGCCACGGAGAATCTGTCGGCAACGCCGAATCACGCTGGCAGGGGCAATCCGATTATCCGCTCACAGAAAAGGGGAAAGCTCAGGCGCATGCTTTGGCGAAGAGATTGAAATCAGAAGGCGCAAAGTTCGATTTGGCAATATCCAGCCCGCTCACACGCGCGAAAGAGACGGCGGAGATCATTGCATCCGCATTGAATGTCAAAGTGGAGTTCGATCCGATCTGGCTCGAACGAAATATCGGCGAAATGGAAGGCCTTACCGCGGATGAAGTCCATAAGAAACCGCGACCTTCGTACGTCACCCCTTACGACTCGGTGGGCGGCGATGGAGAAGGGGATTGGGAGTTATACCTGCGTGCAGGGCAGGCGCTGCATGCCTTGTTGCATAGACCGCCCGGTAGTTATCTCATTGTTTCTCATGGCGGCTTGCTCAACCAATTGATGCATGCCATCGTTGGCATTGCCCCACACGTTGATCCTTCGGGCGTGCGTTTTCGTTTTGAGAATACCGCTTTTGCACGCGTGAACTATTATCCATACCAACATCGCTGGACAATCGATGCGGTGAATGACCACGTCCATATAAAATCCCTGAAATAAGAGTAGAACATGGCATTATCTGAATCATCGGGCAGGATCAACACAAAAATAAAAGTACTCACTTTTGGGGCGGGCGCCATCGGAACATACATTGGTGGGAGCCTTGCGTTGGCGGAGCATCAGGTTGTTTTTGTGGAACAGCAAAAGGTGGTGGAAGAGTTGCGGCAACGTGGCATGAGACTCGATCTCACTTTGGATGAACGCCGCAAGACGAAGGACGCGCATCTACTGGACTCCTCCGCCTTTGTAATTGTCTCTTCCCTCGAAGAAGCGCTTCGTTACGGACCCTTTGACGTGGCTCTGTTTGCTCTGAAATCTTTCGACACCCAAGCCGCGTTGGAAGGCATCAAACCCTTCGCAGACAAAATGCCGCCGATCCTATGTTTGTCGAATGGCGTATCGAACGAGCCTGCAATCGCCGAAACATTGGGTAGGGACAAAGTCATCTATGGTACAGTGACCACTGCCATCGGACGTCGCGGCGCGGGCGATATTGTTCTTGAAAAATTGCGCGGCGTAGGTGTTGCAAAGGGACACGCGCTTTCCGAGCATCTCAATTCCGCGTTGGACAAGGCATTCCTCAACTCACGTTTATTCGAGAATGCCGAGAGCATGAAATGGTCGAAGATGTTGACCAATCTGATCGCCAATCCAACCTCGGCTATTTTAGATATGACTGCGGCGGAAGTATTCGCAAACAAAGATCTGTATAAAATTGAGATTGAGATGCTGAAAGAATGTCTCGCAGTGATGAAGGCACAAGGACTTTGAAGCCGTTGACCTGCCCGGCACACCTGTCCGTGCGCTGGCGTTTGCCACAACATTGCCGTTGTGGTTATCCAAGCCTTTGCTGGGACGTGCCGCAGGCGCGGGACGTGGCGCCAAGATGCCATCCTTTCACATTGACTTGCATTCCGGGCGCGGCAAGAGCGAAGTGGAATATCTGCACGGCGCGGTTGTGCGTGCAGGAGAGAAATTTGGTGTGCCAACGCCCGTCAACAAGGTGTTGACCGAAACGCTGATGGCTTTGACGAACAAGGAAATCCCATTGGAAGAGTTCGCTCACAAGCCGGAGAAATTGTTGAAGAAGTTATCATAATAAAATAATCGGGTGGTCGAGTGCGCCGAAGGCGCGTACACTTGCACCTGCACGCAAGTGCAGGTGTCGAGACCACCAGGTAAGCAAAGGAATTTTTAGTTATTTATGGTCTCGATATGACGGCGGCGCTTCGACTTCGCTATCGCTCCGCTCAGCGTGACGCCGTCTACTCGACCACCAGCACATAAAAATCATGAAAAACAAAATAAAAATGTTTCACCTCGTTCTGAGGTTGAGATCCATCTCCCAGATGGACGCGTATTATCTGGTCCACGCGGGGCAACGGTGGGGGAGTTCCTTGCAGTGGTCAAATCGGAATCGCAGATCGTTGGGGCGGTTGTCAATGGCGAACTGCGCGAATTGACCCATGTCATCGACATCGAATCGAACGTCGAACCGGTGTTGGTGGAATCCGCTGATGGCTCGCGCATTTATCGCCGTTCGCTTACCTTTCTGCTTGAAATGGCTTTTACAGATATGTTCCAGGAGGGGACGCTTTATGTGGATCACTCCGTTGCATCGGGCGGGTATTACTGCGAGGTTACGGGCCGTGAGACGTTATCCAAATCCGAGATCGACGCGTTGAGATCGCATATGCAAAAGTTGATCGAAGCGGATATGCCGTTCGTGCGCAAGGAAATCCCGTTGCAGGAAGCCATCGAATACTTCCACACACGCGGGTATGAGGACAAGGCACAGCTTTTCAAGTATCGCAAAAAGGATTATCTGACCTTATACAGCCTTGGCGACCGCATGGATTATCACCATGGATACATGGTGCCTTCAACAGGTTATTTGCGTGTGTTCGACCTGGCGCTGACGAATGGCGGCTTCACTTTAATGTATCCACGCCGCTACTCTTCGGATGGTCTGTTGCCTGTGCCGGAATATCCGAAACTGCTCTCCGCGTTCCGTCAATATGGGAACTGGCTGTCGCGTCTGGGAATTAATAATGTCGGTTCGTTGAATGAAGCTATTGAAACCGGACGCGTCGATGAGATCGTGCTGGTCTCTGAAGCCTTCCATGAACAGAACCTGTCGAACGTTGCGCGCACGGTTGCGGAACAACTCGATAAGAGTCATATCATCTTGATCGCGGGACCGTCATCCTCTGGCAAGACCACCTTTTCGCGGCGTCTTGCCGTTCAACTGCTTGCGCTGGGTATTTCGCCATTCCCACTAGAACTCGATAACTATTTTCTTGACCGCGAGAAAACTCCTCTCGGTGAAGATGGCAAGCCCGATTTTGAATCCATTGATGCGCTCGATCTCTCTTTGCTGGCAGAGCATTTGATGCGAATGATTCGGGGAGATGAAGTTCAATTGCCGCGCTACAACTTCAAGTCCGGGATGAGCGAGGTGGGGCAGGTCATCCAATTGAAACAGGGACAGCCCATCATCCTTGAGGGAATCCACGGTATGGATCCGCGACTCATCCCGGAAAATTTGAGCGGAGAGGCGTTCCGCATCTACGTCTCGGCTCTGACTCAGTTGAACCTGGATCGCCACAACCGCGTTTCCACCACTGACACGCGACTCATCCGGCGCATTGTGCGGGATGCGCGTGAGCGCGGTTATAACGCCGCGCATACCATCCGGCAATGGGAGTCGGTGCGGCGCGGCGAGAAGCGGCATATCTTCCCGTTTCAAGAGAATGCGGATGTGATGTTCAACTCGGCGCTGGCGTATGAGATGGCGGCGTTGAAACCGTTTGCCGAGCCGTTATTGCGACAGGTGAGTTTTGGTACGCCGGAATATATCGAAGCGAAACGCCTGCTGGCGTTCCTCGAATGGTTCCTGCCCTTGGACGTGAATCTCGTGCCCGATAATTCGCTGTTGCGTGAGTTTTTGGGTGGTTCGATATTGAAGGATTTTACGGTGTGGAGGGAGAGGTAGTCTTATCAAGCGAGAAGAACTCGGAGATTTCACAAATCTCCGAGTTCTTTTTTACAGTAAGCCATCACTCATCCATATCTTGCAGCCAAAGTTCTACATCCTCTGTTTTAACTGCCCGCTCTGCTTCGTGAATCATTGCATTCAGGCTCCGTCTACGGCGGAATGGAGCATTGGGCAGGAAATAGGGCTCTGGTAAAGGCGTGGGCTGGTTGTTCAGTGATACGTTGAAACACGGCGACCAGCGCTCGATCAAGGATCGTTCAGATGCGTTCAAGTCATTCCCGATGTTATTGAATTCATCGGATCGTGAACTCAATAACTCAATCGTAAAACTCATTGACTTGGGCCAATTGACCCAGATAAACCGTCCTACAATTGAGTGTCCGTGGAAACCACCGAGCAAATGTTCCCAGACGCGGGCAAAGGCAAGCTGTGACTGCCCAACGTAGAATGCAACGTTTTCATCCCGAAACAAATATAGGTCGAAACCTTTCCAGTCTTTAGGACATTGCTCGACGAGGATGAAACGTTTGAGTGGGATTACAATGTTTTCACTGTTCATCTAATTTGCATTGATATAATTTGAGTTGTTCGTCTCCATGATTGACTATTTTGAAGAATTCCCATCCTGCATGCTCCAGAATGCCCGCGGCGGCGACCGTTGTTGCATAGATGGTCTTGTAGCCTTGATCGATAGCCAGTTTCATGCATGCGCGAACCAACTCCGTACCGACACCGTGACCTCGATGAGAACTCCATGACAAATAGTCCTCCCAATTCAGGTTGGAACTCTGGCAACATCTCTGTGTTGCTATCGCGCAGGATGACCGTCCCAACAAGTTCACCTGACTCGAAAGCAACCAGACGACATGGAAGACTGTCGCGGGATGTATCTTCAAGAAAATCCTTTTCCATCTCTGCCTGTGACCAATCTACATAATAATCAGGCCATTGGTTACGGAACCACTTTGCCAACACAGGTATGGTATCGGGATGGTCTGCGAGGAAACCAATAGTGATCATATTTTGCTACATCAGGGTATTAGATATGCAACCCAATTATTGTTTATAAACCATATATTCTTCTGCATTATATGCCTAAACCTATAGCAACCATAATTCCTCCGCTGACAACTCCTCTTACTCCAGTTCCTTTACCATATCCCTGATTTTGCAAACAGTTCGCCAGTTGCGGTCGGTCATGGGAACACCGAGTAGTTTTTCAGAGTTTGTGGCGACCTTGTTTCCATGAGCTTCAACATAAATTATTTTTTATCGTCTTTTGCTCTAACCACGAATGGCGGCGCCTGGTAATCCTTCGGCAGGTGCTCGGATGGAATTGTAGATTGGTTTCCGTCTCTCAGTGCATCGTAGCGGGGAGAAAGAATCTCGATCCCCGCCTCATTACAGAAATCCTGAATGTTTTGATGTAATTCTGAATAGATAACCGCCATTTTGTTGGGCTGGTCGCTGTAGGCATTTAATTCATAGCTCACGTAATAATCATCCAGGCTGGTTTGTAATACAAACGGACGCGGTTCGGCGAGAATGCCAGTCGTTGCCTGTGCCGCCTTGATCAAAGTCTCATGGATCAGCCGCCAGGATATGTCATATCCGAGAGTTATGGTTGTGTTGAGGATCAGTCCCTGCTCCTGAGACACAGCGCTGTAGTTGATGATGTGACTTCCCATCACCATACCGTTGGGAATGGTGATGTCAACGTTTTTGATCGTCCGTACCCGTGTGACCAGCAGTCCCTTTTCGATCACATCGCCAACCGTGTCCGCAATTTTTACCCGGTCACCAACGCTGAAGGCACGTGCATAGGTGAGCACCACGCCAGAAACAATATTTGCGACAATTGATGTCGACCCCAACGAAAACAATATCCCAATAAAAACAGATACACCCTGAAAGGCGGGAGATGAGGAGCCTGGCAGGTAGGGGAAGGCAATCACGAGCGCCAGCGCAATCACAAGGAAACGTGTCAGTTGATAAGTGGTAATAGCCCACTCAGGATGAAAACCTACAAAAGAGATCGTGCCTTTCTCGATCTCGCCGAAAATGAAACGGATGACTTTTAGTCCATAATAGGTGATTACAATGATAACAGCGAGATTTAACAGGCTGGGTAGATAATCCACAATACCCTGCCAGCTCTTTCCGACTGCCTGAAAAACGTCCGTCAATATGTTGGTGACCGCTCCCCGTGTTTGTGGAAAGACGCTGAAAATGCCAGTCAGGTAGATAAGGATCAACACAATATTAACCCCATAGCGAGTGTACTTGCTAATACCCAGCAGAAATTTGGTCAGCTGACTGGCGGTAAAGATATGTACACGTTGGATCTTGAATCCTTTCAGACGTTTATTCTGTTCCGCTGCAATGCGATGGGCAATAATATTAAATCCAGCCTTGACCCAGCCGAATGCTTTGAATAATATAAAAGTTTCTAAACCAATCAGTGCAAGGTCGAAGATAAAGGTAACTACCGGTAATTGAACAAAAGTGACAATTGCCTGCCATGTATCTGCTATGAATCCAGATATTTCAGGATGGCTATTTAGGGTTTTCCAGACTCCCCACAACGTAAGAAGGATTATAAGAGCACGGGTTATTTGTTGGAGGTGATGATTGATCGATTCAATATCAGGGAGTTTTAAACGATTGACAACAAAACGAACAATGGGCACGCGATTAAGTAAGCTTATAACCGCTTTCGCAATCCATCGGCTCAGTATCCAGCCAAGTATCAGGATAAGAGCTGATAGTCCCAAGATTACCCAGACGATTTTCAAACTATCTTGGATAAAAATTGTGATGTCCATTTTTCAAGAACACCTTTCGGGTTAGTGTAGCGTACCGGATATTATTAACTTTGAGTGTTGCCAAGGATGGGATGGAAGGTATTGGAATTATAAATTCAAGTATAGCATTATTACTTCATGAAAACTGTTAGCGTTTTGAAGATCCACTCCACTACATATCCCGCCATTATGCTGACGTGAAATAGACTCAACCTAATTCTTTCACCATGTCCCTGATCTTGCAAACAGTCCGCCAGTTGCGGTCGGTCATGGGGACGCCGAGTAATTTTTCAGAACTTGCGGCGAGCTTTGATCTGCCAACTCCATCGGGCGCGTGTAAATAGAAAACGGAATCTTTTCAGAACGAATCTTTCACTATCCGCTTTGAGGCTTTCGAGTTTTTTCAAATCTGGGTTTGTAGGCTTTGATGCCAGAAAGCCGAGATGTAACGTGTTGGGTTCAAACTCCGCTTCTGGGAATGGATTCCCTGCCATTGCTTTTTCAAATTCCTTCGAGTCCAACAACATAACATGTGGCTCGAAGCCGCGGCTCTTTTTGACTTCGGCGCTGATTCGGCTTGCGAGACGCAAGGGGTCTTTCTCTTCGTGCTGCAGTACAGCATTTCCACTTTGGATGTAGGTCTTGACGTTTTGAGCATCAAGGCTTTCTAAAATTGAGACGAGTTCCTTCATCGGCAGGATGCTTCTGCCGCCTACGTTGATGCCTCTAAAAAGTGCAATGTATGTTTTCATGGTTTTATCATCTTCTTTGGTTTGGTCTTGAAGGTATTTAGAGCGTGAACAAGGTTTGCCGTTCTAATGTCAATACTTGAAACCTGTCCAAATCTTCCGCTCGAGGCGGCGTCCTCGCCGCCGGGGACGGCGGCGAGAGCAATTTTAGTATAGATATTTATTCCAATGTGAATGAGCACAGGCTTGCTCTTCCTTCACCTGCGAATTCAAAATACAATGCTGTTTTTCCGTCAGGGATTTTGATATCCGCTGCGTATTCCGTCCAGATATTGGTGAAACCAACAGGTATGGTTCCCAAGACCTCTCCATCCCATGACGTTTTCACTTGAAAGTCCCCTTTGCAATACCCGCGTACTTTTATTTTTACCCTGCTGATTCCCTGACATTCAAAATACTTAAAGCCTGCGACGGCGGAATTCATCATGTTCGCTATGTAACCCGTTTCTTCGTCGCCGTCTTTTCCATCTTGCGTGATCTTTGGATAGCGATTGTCCATCCACGCGCTTTGCGATGTGTAGACTGCCTCCTCCTTGCAGAAAAGATTACATGCCAGATAAGCCGGATACTCACCGCGACCGATCAGTGGACCGCCGTTGGGACCACAGGATGTCATTTCCACTTGAGGAATAAAACCATTTTCCTGAAACTGTAAGCGTTCCATACAGCCCTGTCTGCTGTAGCTCGTTCCATTGGTATGACGATGATAAAAAATGTACCATTCTCCATTGATCTCCACCATACTGCCGTGATTGTTCCCTCCGTAATACATTGGCTTTTCCGCCGGTTTGTAGGAATCGATATGGAGATCATTGTTGCTCACAAGCACCCCCTGATATTTAAAGTCTTTTGTTGGATGTGTGCTGGTCGCATAACATAATTCGTGCATCACGATGGAAGAATAAACAAAATAGTAGACATCCCCTCTCTTGCGTATGGATGATGCTTCGAAAAACTCGTGACCTTCAAAACCGGATCCCTTACTGTACGGTTGGCTTGGCGCGACAAAAACAGGCTTTTCCACAACTGTCAGCATATCCGAATCAAGCACGGTCACCATTGCCCCGTTCCTGGTTGTATCTTCGGGCAGGCAAAACCCTGTGTATAAATACGTTCTATCGCCTTCAGTGAGAACACCCGGGTCAAACTGTGGTTGATCGCCTGGTCGTTTACCCAGCTCTGTTCCGTCCGCATAATGGACATAGCCCAGGAAACTATACTTCCCGGCGGGTGTGTCGCATACCGCCACTGAGACGATGGATACCTTATCGAGAACATAGTACAAATAATATCGTCCATCCGGTCCAACTGTAACATCTGGTGCATATAGGCACATTCTGCCATCAGGGTTCAGGGGATCGTCGGTCTTTTTGTAGATCACTCCTTCATAACGCCAATCCCCAAGGTCGTTGACCGGAGCCGACCAGCATACATAATCGTTCAAACAAAACACATGACCATTAAAGCGATCATGTGATCCGTATACATAAACCCTGTCGTTGAAAACATAAGGCTCCCCATCCGGGATGTATTCCCATGAAGGAAGATATGGATTAAATCCCTGCTTTTTCATATTTATTGAGAAACTCCTTTTGCCCTGGTGTGAACGAGATGATAACTTGTGTTCTTATATCAGAACTATTAATTAGGCTATGCAAGTGTGTTTGCGTTCGTAGAGCTTCCCGTAAAGAGGGCATGTGGCATTGGATCGGACGGTGGTGAGCCGCCCGAGCGGAAAAGGGCTGGGATAGACACACTCATTGAACGCCAATGTATGATTTGCGTCTATTCTGTTACCAATCACCTGCGTATTCGAGATTGTAAGGCTTTGTGATATTTTCCAGCCTCACGCGCCTGAGTTCCACCAATTGGCGGATGTGGAGATTGTCATGCGCGACCCAACAGGCGAACATCTCTCCCGCGCTGATTGTGCGGTACGGAGTTGTATAGGTTTTCTCCCAATCTGGATTCTGTAATCCCTTGAGCCATGCAAATGATTTTTCACGTTCGACAAAGAATTTTTCCTGCATCTCAGCGAAGTTCTGCTCGTTATATTTTCGTTCTGTTACCCAGCCTTCGGTGTCAATCACATGCCAATCTTTATTTTGGCGGTGAAGGCCTGTCTTGAGCGAAGTCGAAAGGATGAAATCGAGATGTTCTCGAAAATCTTCGCGCTCTTCATCGTATAAGTGACACACCACTTCGAGAATCGACCATGACTCCGCGCTCGGTTTGAGGCGTGCTGACTCTTGTGTGACTCCTGACAATAAAGCACGGATCATCTCTGTGCTATTTTGAAGTTCCTGATAAAGAGCGCTAAATTCCATGTTACCTCTTTTTTTATTTGCATATGATGGAACGGCGGCGAGCCGCCCGAGCGGAAAAAGGCTGATGCGTAGAAAACTGCTTGAGATTGGAGCAGCATCCTCGGCGTCTCAATGCACGATTTTGTTTGGCAGCTTTTGTCCTTTATCAATGACAGCTTCTGCATACGTACTTAGACGAGTAAAAGATAACAAATATATAGTAGCGAGAAATTATTCCCTCATACAGAACATCCTTTTGTCAGATGTCCATAGCCATAACTAAAACGTGCGCAAAGGTTTGATATTGAGGAAGTAGTCGCATATCGTTATTAACAAGTTATCCATTGATAGGACACCAAGAATGTTAATCAACTAGGTGATTTCAGTCACATTTTCAAATTTATTTTTATAAAAATCAATTTGATCTTCGCATTGATTTGCTTGTCGCATGCTACAATTGGCAGGACGACTTTCGTAATCGGCATCATCTGCTATGTTCTTCTACAAGATTTGTTAAATCCGGATAGATAATCAGCTTCACGAATTAAGTTGACAATGAATGATTTACATCCGTTAAGTCGTTTGCAAAATTGTAACTGAAGCAAGGTAGCGGTAAATCTGTTTGGAATAATAAAGTTCAATGCTTTGTCTTGCTAACCTTTGCAATGATCGGTGTCGCGGCAATTATTCAAAACCAATTTCTAATTGTTCAAATGTAGTTCCTGGGAAGTAAGTGGCAAATCAGCATTTGTAATCTTTTGAAAATAGCATTGCAATGTGGCGCACCTATTGCCAAAATGATGAGTCGGCTGTCCCTAATAAATTCTAAGTTACGTACCACCATAGGTGTCCCGCCATCTTCGCAGAGCGATAACGATAAAACTCCATTCTAATAAGCAACTTCGAATTACTCGATTTTTCATTATTTCACTTAAACCACTGCTTAAGACCAATTGACCTACTGCCCAACTAGGTTATACAGCCTCATACTGTATAAAACCTTATATACAGCATTATACGTCCAGCCCATCTTGTGAAGCAACTATTTCTCCAATGGTTCACGCGTTCGTTTGATATATGCGTGGGGAGAAATGCCGATCACTGTACTGAATTCCCGAATGAAGTGGGATTGGTCGTAGAAGCCAAGTTCGGCGGCGAGTTCGGCAGAGGAGGTTCCGTCCATTTGTTTGAGGGCGTGGCGGGCGGATTCCACTCGCAGTAGGCGGGAGTATTGTTTGGGCGACATGCCTACTTGCGTTTGGTAGATGCGTTCCATTTGGCGTTGGCTGATGGAAAATTCTTGCGCAAGTTTGGGGATGGAGAAGCGTCCATGCGATTTTCTGATCCGATTGAGAGAGGCTGGGACAAGCGCGCTCTGCTCTTTACCAAGTTTCAGGCGGGATAAAAGCCAATTTTCGAGCAGGCAAATTCGAGCGGGGAG
Source organism: uncultured Chloroflexia bacterium (assembly GCA_963730175.1). Taxonomy (GTDB): domain Bacteria; phylum Chloroflexota; class Anaerolineae; order Anaerolineales; family Villigracilaceae; genus Defluviilinea. Next base: position 59,076 of record CAVSRF010000028.1, read on the forward strand.
AGAAGCGGTTTCCTGTAATCGAGCATGGAGAACCAATAGGCTGGGTCTATCCAGCGCGTCCAAAAGGTTGATCTCGTTTTGTAATTCAATGAGAGGAATACCGATAAAGGGGAATGCTCCACCTTCGTAAAATCGAATACCCAGCAAATCGACCGCACCGAAAAATCCCATTGCGCGTGAGACTGTGTTGGCTCCATCCAAAAACACAGGGTCGCTGATGTTCTGTGTGCCCAGTTGCACGGCGTTTCCAAAGTTGAAAACGATCCCATAGCCCCCGCGTGGATTCATGTATTCTTCGTGGTAGGTATGCAGAGGGGTTTGACGCGAGAAATGCCAGTACGATTGTATAAACGGACTCAACAATAGGCTGGGTTGAATGCGTTGGAAGCCAAGATAGGCTAACGTGGTTTCGGGTGTGTAGGACATGCTTTATATGTCGAAAAAATACAATACTTCCGGTGGCGTTCGGGCTATTATAAGTGAAAAATAAACAGGAGTTTATGATGTCGAAAACCTATACCATTGGGATCGTTGTATTTGATAACGTGCTGACTGCCGAGGTGGTTGGCGCCGCCGAAGTTTTTGGGATCGCCTGCAAGCAGGATTGGTTCAAGGATTTAAAAGTATTGTTGATCGGGGTTGACGACCGTCCAACGATCGTCACTGAAGAAGGTTTGCAACTTGTTGTGAACGCCACGATCGCCGATGATTTGTCGCTGGATGTGTTATTGGTTCCCGGCGCGAATGATATCAGTCCGCTTCTTGAAAACGAAAAACTGAACGCCTTCATTCAAAAGCAGGAGGAAGCCGCGCAGTGGATCGGGAGCGTTTGCGCTGGCGCTTTCCTTTTGGGGAATGCCGGCGTTTTGGATGGCAAACAGGCGACCACATGGTTTGGCGGCGAGACGAGTTTGCAAACGCAGTTCCCTGCGATTCAAGTTGTCCATGACCAGCCTGTTGTTTTGGATAACCGCCGCATCACTGCGAACGGAGGGCTGGTCAGCTATCGAGCGGCTTTGATCCTACTCGGACAGTTGAGCAATGCCGAGCACGCTAAAGAAGTATACGAAACTCTCGGAATGGATCGCCTTGGTACTTGGGAAGAGATCGAGGCAAATATTGTTGATGCATGAAAAAATCTAACAATCCTATCGCGTCGAGCGGAGGCTTTCGTGCTCGTCGAAAGCCGCAGACGAGACGCAGTTTGCCTTGCAACCATGCGCTTCGTCTTCGCTGCGCTCCGCTCAGCGCGAGAATCCATTGAAAACAAAAAGGAATTCTTTATGTACAAAATATTTCGAGAAAAAGACTTTGAACTTCGCCCAGGCGGCACAGTAAGATTCGAGGGCGAGCCTCATGGCTCTGGCGCATCGTTCTTTCACGCCAAATCCGAACCGGGCAAAGGGTCTTCTTTGCACAAACATCCCTACCCTGAAACCTGGATCGTCCGCGCTGGAAAGGTGCGCTTTACTGTGGGCAAAGAACAGATCGAGGCCGAGGCAGGTACCATCGTTGTGGCGGGAGCGGACATTCCCCACAAATACATCAACATCGGAACCGACTTGCTAGAACTCTTCTGTATTCACCCCTCGCCTCAGATCATTCAGGAAGCGGTCGAGGAATAAAGTCTGCCAGTTGGAATTTAAGGAAATACAGCAACTGCTTCTTAGTCAGAGCAGTTGCTGTATGTTTTTATGGACTAGGTGATTACGCCATAGAGATGATGATCTTCCCTCGGGCATGTTCTTCTTCGAAATGCCGGAGCGCTTGGGCAGTCTCATTGAGGGGATAACACTTGTCTATCACAGGCACAACTTTGTGTGATTCGAGAAGTTCAGCGATAAAGGCAAGGTCTGCGTTGTTTACAGATGCCATCCCCATCATGCCGATCTCCTGATTTTCAGCTTTTGCCACCTGTGGTCCCAGCAATAGGATGTGGATCATTTGCGGCATGGTTGTAAACCCGGCGAGGACATATTTCCCTTTGGGAGCTAACACCCGCTTATAGGCAAAGACCGAACGATTTGCCGCCACATCAAAGATCAGGTCATATTTTTGACCGTTCTTGGAGAAGTCCTCTTTTGTGTAATCAATGACGTGGTCTGCTCCAATGGAGCGCGCCATCTCCAAATTCCGTGTGCTGCATACGCCGGTCACTTCGGCTCCGTAATACTTGGCGATCATCACAGCAAATGTCCCTACACCGCCAGATGCGCCGTTGACCAAAACCTTTTGCCCCGCTTGGATTTGTCCCTTGTCACGCAGTCCCTGCAAAGCGGTGAGCGCTGCCATGGGCGTTGCCGCGGCTTCTTCAAACGATACATTGGCTGGTTTCAGCGCCAGGATTTTTTCTGAGGCGCACACATACTCAGCGTATCCACCAGCGCCCACATCCCCATACACTTCATCACCCGGCTTGAACAGAGTGACATTACTGCCGACTGCTTCTACTGTCCCGGCGATGTCCGCGCCCATCCTGATGTCTTTCGGTTTGAGCAGTCCGCCATTCGTGCGCACCAGAAATGGTACAGCCTTCATGTTACGCCAATCATATGAATTGACGGACGCCGCATGAACTTTGATCAGAACCTGATCTTCTTTTGGAGTTGGTTTTTCAGTCTCTACAAGTTTAAGAACTTCGGGCGAACCATAATTGTGATGAACAATTGCTTTCATAAGGTGTTCTCCTCTAATTTATTGGTTTAGTTATTCTGTACAGTGATGACCACGTTTCCCTTTTTGTGTCCCGCTTCGACATAGCGATGTGCCTCGATAATTTGTTCCAGCGAATAGCGTTTGTCAATGACCGTTTTAATTTTCCCTGCTTCGATCAACTCTTGGATGAATGTTAAATCTTCAACACTATGAACTCGCTGTTCCCAATATGACTTTCTTACTGCCTGTCTTTGAAGCCCAGAGACCTCGCATCATTTGTGACAGGCGAGCGTTACCTACAAGATAGTATCCATTTGGCTTTATCGATCTAATACTGCGTGAAAACGAACTCTTGCCAACTACATCAAAGATGACGTCGTAAAGCTGTCCGCTTTTGGTGAAATCTTTTTTAGTGTAATCAACCACATGGTCCGCACCGATCGAGCGCAGCATGTCCAATTTCTCTGCGCTATCCACGGCGGTCACTTCCGCTCCGTCAAGTTTGGCAAGCTGTACCGCAAATGTACCGATGCTCCCGCCCGCGCCATTAATCAGGACTTTTTGTCCGCTTTGGATGTTTGCCTGTCTGAGAAAATGCAACGCTTCAAGACTCCCGACGGAAACTGCCGCGGCTTCCTCGTAGCTCATCTTGCCTGATAGCTTTGCCAATGCACCCTCAGTCTGTTGAGGCTTTTCGGGCAGGCAAATATACTCAGCATAAGCGCCCATACCAAAACCAGAAGTCCCAAATACCTGGTCACCTTGTTTGAAACGTTTCACGTTCTTGCCCACTGCTTCGATTTCTCCAGCCAACTCCATCCCAAGGATGGTGATTCTCGTTGGCTTCATGAAACCGATATAGATCCGCATGGGAAGTGACAAGAAAAATGGAAATTTGAGTCTTCGCATCTCGCAGTCCCCGGCGGTCACCGTTGCCGCATGAATTTTTACAAGTACCTCATTATCCTTGGGCGTGGGCTTTTCCACATCCTTGAGTTGAAGAACGTCCGGTGATCCGTATTTTGTCCATACGATGGCTTTCATCTTTTCCTCATTTCTTCTTTTCAGAATAAAACATATGGCTGGCTTTAAGGACCTTCGCTATGCACCTGCTGTACGTTTATACCTTTAATTAAAAGCCATAGGGTAAATGACAATTCTGCAATAGCCGCTGGCGCCATTGCAATTGGGTGAATAATTTCTTTATAGCTTGGGATAAGGAAGGCTACAAAAAAATCTGCAAGATAGCCAAAGCAAGCAATGATAAGCAAAATGCCCAAAATTCTGGGAAAATAGCCAGACTTGATTACCAAATAGCCGAGGGGAAGTAACCAAAGCCCAAAGAATATATTGGCAATAACATATCCAGTATCGTGCAAATCGAAAAAGAACCCCATCAGCATATGTATTTGACCCGCTTCGAATACTGTCAAACCGTCAGCATTGTTAAGAAGCAATACGGGAGCGAAAAGGTTAAGACTGTTGATACAGGTGATGGCGGCGCTGATCGAAGTGAATAACACCATAAGAGCAGCGAGATTTTTGTTGACGGGACTGAGTAATTTATACAGAACCAGAGCTACAAATAAACCGCTCGTAATCATTATCAGATCGCCTACAAAAGCGATGCGGAATAACGATTCGGATTTTATGATGTTGTTGGCTGTTGTTGCGGTGTCTCCGGGCACAATGAGGTCTGAGCGAATAAATTCCGCGACGATAACACTTACAAAAGTTATTAGATACAACACTCCTGCAATTCTTGCGGTCTTTTGATTAGATGCCATTCTTTTCTCCTGTTCTTGGGTGGTACGCTCAGAAGAGCGCGCCATTATCTATTCGATTTAGCTGTTACCCTTTCGCAATAAGAACGATCCCTGCCCAAGCGAACCATACGATCATAGTCAGCCCAAAAATAGTTGCACCCTCGGCAAGAGGCGGAATGACCGAGACGATACCCGCCACGGCGATCAACAAGCCAAAGTAGTTCAAGGCTTTGGGAAGTCCTCCCGTCTGCAAGGCGGACCAGCTTAGAAATAAGATCCACAAACCGCCGATCAACTCGTTTCCGCTAACAATCCCATTTTCCACAATTCCAAGTGTCGTTGAAACAATTTCAGCTTGTACTGGGTTGCCCGCATAGATTTTGGAAATTTGAATAAAACCGTGTAGCATCAAATTGCCACTGCCAATGATCAAGCTTGCCCAGATAAGCGCAAGGGCGGTCGCGATCTGCATGACTGCAGGTATGTTAGCCTTCAATCTCTCATAAAGTGCGAGCGCCACTATAACCAGACAGAAGCCTGCGACCCAATAAGCGATCAGTATCCAGGTGTACAAAATGTTCTGGTATTGTGCGAGTTGAGCCACGTACTGATCAGAGACTGACATCAATGATGGGGGATAGAACAGTAAAATACATTCCGATACCTATTAGATATGCGGCTGAATGTGACCCATGCGGCTATGCCGCCCATTTTTTGTAGGTTATTCATTGTTTTCACTCCAGTTTTACAGTGAATTTAATTGTGATCTTATTTCGTTTCAAAAAACGAGCAGGTTATATCGCTTATGGAATCCAATTCCACGCATACCAGACTGTCATCGCGTTAAACACAAGGCTGACAGCGATCAGGAACCTGTCATAAGCGGATGGGTAGGTGGGCAAACCAATAAGATTGAAAAGAAAGAAGAAGCTGCCTACGATGATGTTTGCCCAGCGATTTGCGGGATACCCCAACGTCAGCGATAGGACAACCATAACAATAGGGGTTACCATCAAGATTGCGATTCCCAACCACATTGGCTGGGTTAATTTCATGCCATTAAATTCTCCAGGTGTTCTAAAGTCACCGCTGTATATTCGCAACACATCTCCCAGCAGGTAAGTCAGCATCGTGGCTATCCATAATGCGGAAATTTGTATTTGTATATCTGCCATAAATTATTCTCCTTCTTATTGAAGATACACCTTTTTTCAAGTGGAGATCAACGAATTGGGGATATTGAGCGAGCCAACGATTTGCGGATGACCCATTCAGCCACGGCAAGATTGATTACCCAGCCTGCTCCCATCATGAGCGTCCTTGCCAACTCTCCTTGAATGGATGGGAATAGGAACATCGGTATATGTGTGAAAACCTGCGTCCCTGCACCGAGACCGATGGCGTAAGCACGGATCATCCAGTGGGAGTGTCCATTGAAATCCTTTTGTCGGGCGGCTATATAGCCCAGTACCAGTGACAGGAGCATCGCTGATCCGAATATGAGCCGTAATCCATAAAGCCAGATCCCATCGAATTCGGGCCAGGGATAGAACTGGGTCATCCAGAGACCTGAAAGCGCGGCGACCAGTCCGCTGGGGATCAGAAGTCGTCCAACGTTACGATGCCAGCCAACCTTTCGGCGGCGAAGACTGGGAACGAATTGAAGCGCCCCAAGCAGGGCGTACAGGGTAACGCTAATGATGTGCGCCACAACAGGGATGGGGGATGCAAAGAATCGTGCGTTGTCTGGAGTGATCTCCACACCACCGCTTAGTTGGGCGATACGGGCGGCTCCTGCAAGAACAGGAACGAGGCTGAGCAAGATCAATCCAATGGGGACGAGCCATTCGTTCGGACGTCGTTTTTTCTTTGTCGCTTGAAGAACTTTGGATGTTCCAAATTTATTCTCGGTAATTATGTTCGTGTCTGAATTCATTTCCATTTCTCCGCATTAAAAGTATTGATAAATTTTATTCGGTGGTAGCTGTGCAATGCCCAAAACTGGGGCTGGCTCAGGCTGTCTGATCGTTCCACGTCCACGCATACCAGGTGATGAAAGCGGTGCACGCAACCTCTATAACGCTAAAAAAGATGTAGTAATTTGTTGGTGCCATTCCAAAGAACAAAGAAGAGATCTGAACGATGGTCATGATCGCCCCTGCAATAATGTTTGCCCAACGATTGGCTCTGTATTTCAAAACACGGGATAGGAGAACCATGGCGATCGGGATTTCCATCAGAATTGCCGCCCCCAACAGGAACTCAGATGTAATTTGAATATTTCCTGCATTTCCTGTTATCAATGCTTGGAGAGTCGCAGGATCAAAAAATCCCAAAACATCGCAATATAGATAATTAAGCGTTGCAAATATCCATAAAGTCGAAAGTATCGCTTTTATGTCTTTCATTTCGGCGGTCTTTTTGCTTGTGTTCATTTACCATTCCTCTTTCAATAATTGAGATCTCTAATTTCCTTGTACTTCCTGCATTAATTGTTAAACGACTGGACGTTGCGATATATTCGGTTGAGTTTTGTTTTAAAAGTCCCTGTGCCTTTTCTATAAGCGATGAAAGCTGTTGATAATGCAAAATAATAACCGCCTTGGATTATCCAAGGCGGTTATTATTGGCTGGTCGCTGACCAAAGGGTTTATTCACTCCTCATCATTTCCACAAAAACTTCGACGGCATCGGGGAAGAAATACTTTCCCGATTGCTCTTGAATATATGCCAAAACCTTCTCTTTTTCCCAGGCTTTGCGATAAGGGCGATCGGATGTTAGCGCATCGAACACGTCCACGATGGCAAAGAGTCGTGCGGACAATGGAATCTCCTCGCCCTTAAGTTGGCGCGGATACCCTGTCCCATCCCACTTTTCATGGTGACAGTAAGGGATATCTAGGGCTGGAGTTAAGTAATCGATATGTGAAAGAATCTCATAGGCTTTTTGGGGATGGGTTCGCATGATTGCTCTTTCAGCGTCAGACAATGCATCTGATTTCTGCAGAATAGAATCGGGGATCGCTATCTTCCCGATGTCGTGCAGAAGAGCGCCTCTTCGGATGTGTCCCATTTCAGACTTTGGAATGCCCATCTTGTCTGCCAGGGCAACGGTTAGCTTCGTAACCCGCCGGGTGTGCTCATCTGTTGTGTGGTCGCGCATATCGAGCACGTGTGACCAGCCTTCCAGTGTCGCATCATATGCGCGGGCAAGGTCTGCGACAGCCCGCTGGGCTTTTCGGTATAACTGTGCGTTTGCGATTGCAAATGACACCTGATACGATAAGATATAGCACAAGTCAATTTCGCTATCGGTGAATTGACGAGGCTTATCGGTTGTTCCAACAATAAAAACTCCGATCACATCCTTCTTCAACAATAAAGGGAAATAAAGGATCGAAATGAGATGGCGCGATTCAACAACAGCTTTTTCGGCGGGTGAAAGCGGAGTTGTTCTTGCGTCATCAAGATAAACAGGAGCCTTCGTCGAAACGGTATTTTTTATATGTGGATGATCATTGAGATGCGAAAGGAGAAGGTCTTCGGGAAGTTGAGGAGGCAGGGGTGGGGTGGTCGCGCCTAAATATAGAGTATCATTTTCAAGTGTATAAATTGCCCCTGTGTTCAAGCCAAGCAGTTTAATGACACTCTCAATTGCGATTTGCAAAACTTCTGTTAAGTCCAGAGTGGAAGCAAGGGAACTGCCGACCTTAAGTAAAGTTGATAGTTCTCTGGTGGATACTTCTTTGGCGATTTCTTCATATTCAGCATATTCACCGCGTCCCATTTTGCACCTCACGTCTACATCATGTCGTGATTGGGGTTGGCATTCATGTCTATAAATTAGACGTCAAAAATGTATTTCATACAGTATCCAAAGTGCAACTGCAGTATCGTTTAATTTTACAACAATACCTGCACCAGCACCATTGCACTAAAGCCAATCGTGAATGCCCAGGAAACATTGATGGGAGATGACGAATGCAAAGCTTCAGGGATCAACTCAAGAATAACGAGAAAGATCATGGCACCGGCAGCGAAGCCCATTAGAACCGGCATAATGGGTTGAAACAGCCAGGAGACGTACGCGGCAGGCACGGCGGCGATCGGCTGCGGCAGGCTGGTCAGAAATGCCGCCCAAAAGCATTTCCAGATCGAAGCCCCTGCCGCTCGCATCGGGACGGCTACAGCGAGTCCCTCTGGGATATTGTGGAGTGCAATTGCAATGGCGATATAGTTTCCGAGGTTGTTCGAATAGACCGCCTCTGACGAATAGCCCACGCCCACTGCAACGCCTTCGGGGATGCTGTGAATACACATGGCGATAAAAATGAGCAATTCCGCCTTGTTGCCAAACTTCTTCCAACTTTCCTGTTCAAGGCGTTCAGGAGACAGGTAACGATCCGTTATTGAAAGAAACCCTGCGCCCAACAAGATTCCCAAAATGACAGGCAGCGCATCTCCGAGCCGTATGGTTTTGGAAGACAATGTCAGCCCCGGCAGGATCAAGTTGTAGACCGACGCGGCAAACATGAGCCCTCCCGCAGCAGCATAGGCGATGCCGGTGTGCTTTTGTAGGTTAATACCCTTGATCGCTAAAGGCAGTGCGCCCAATCCGCAGGCAAAACTAGCGATGATCCCCGCAACCAGACTTTCAGTGATAAATTGAGGCATAAACCATTCTCCGTTTTCTTCATCGATCCAAATACATATCGTCCATTGAGAGTTCATCTTCTGCGGGCTCTAAGTGTGTAAAGACTGTGATTACACCACCGAGAGTCGTCCGTATGTCGCTCTCAAAATCTTCGGCAACATGATGGGCGTCGTGGACCGTCCATTCGCCAGGGACAAGAATATGCACGGACATAAATCTGCGCGCCGCGGCTTGGCGTGTGCGCAATGCGTGAAAGTCCACGCCTTTTTCTCGATACTTTGCCATTACATCCTGTATCTTTTTCTGGTCGCCTTCAGGTAACGCTTCATCCATGAGACCTGAGACGGAACGCCTTACAAGTTGAATCCCCGTCCAAATGATATTGAGCGCAACAAGGATGGCAACCAGTGGATCGAGAATGCTCCAACCAGTGAAACCTGCAATGGCAACACCACCGATCACGCCGACAGAAGTCCATACATCGGTCATCAGGTGATGTGCATCCGCTTCGAGCGTGATGGAATTTCGTTTCCTTCCTTGATTCAACAACACACGCGCTACGATGAAGTTGATCACAGAGGCGGCAATGGAAACAGCCAAACCGATCCCAAGTTGTTCAAGTGGATGTGGATTGATCAACCTTTGTACGGCGGTGAATATGATGCCGATCGCCGCGCCGAGGATGAGGATTCCCTCCGTAACACTGGCAAAATACTCAGCTTTGCTATGACCATACACATGGTCGTCGTCCGCGGGGCGTGCCGCGATGGTCAGCATGATCAACGCCATGATCGCTCCCGCCAGATTGACGAGTGACTCAATGGCATCAGATAACAGACCTACAGAACCTGTTAGAACAAATGCACCTGTTTTTAGCGCAATGGTCGCAATCGCCGCGCCAATGGAAAGCCAGGCAAATTTTGTAAGCGAAGAGCGATTTTGCATCAAATCATTGTGAGCGGCTTGTTTATGTGGCATGAAAACATGATACATGTATAGAGAATTATTGGGAATGGATAAATGTCATCAGTTAATGCAAAAACGGGACAGTTCCAGACTGTCCCAAATACCTGTTACTGAAACCTATCCTATCAGTGGCGGAAGGGACACATCCTCAATCCCGCCTTGTGCTTGAATATCCAGATTTTCAAGGAGCAGTTTTGTATCACAGTAAATGCGGATCGAATCAGCTTTTGCCCATTTGAAATGAATGATATGTACACCAAGGTTAGATCTCTTTTGCCCGTTGAGCAGGGTGTAGCTGTCATCCCATTCCACTGTGACAGTCGTGTCCCAGGGCGCACCTTGTACAACAATATTTTTGAGATCAAAATGGATGTTCGGGAAAATCTTATACAACCGTTCGTACCATTGACGGGTTACTGACAGGGAAGTCCGCAAACCTGATAGTGCATGTTCTCCAATAAACCAATGCTCGAACCTCCGTGCAAGGCTTGCAAAGATAGGTTCGTAATTCCCGCTGTTGAGCGCGTTGAATACATCCCGCACTTTTGATTGCATGATGGTGTGATACATGATTACATCCCGATCCCGCGTGCCATGAATGCTGCCGAAAAAAGGACAACTGCAAGTCCGATAACCTCCAACCAGAGTAGAAGGCGCGTTCGTTTGAATTCACTGTCGCCAATTTCTGGGGCAATATTCTTTTTTACGATCTTGTTCCAGCGAATATAACGGATGGTTGGGTCAATGGACAACAATCCCACCACGAGGAACGCCGCCATCTTCACCCAGAAGAACGGGCTTTGAACGTAAAAAGCAGGTCCCTTTTCGAAGAAGTACACACGCAACAAGCCGACGATCAGTAAAGCGCCAGCCGAGATTCCATACGTAATGTCCGCCCGTTGAATGCGACGCGCTTCCTCAACAGTCATGCCCTGACGGTAGGCGATGAATTCATAAACAACGCATGCCACCAATGTAAATGCGAACAAGTGGTGCAGAAAAGCCATGAATGCAGATGTCATAAGATTTTTCTCCTGTTATTTCTAAGGTTTAAGCGGAAAACATATTCCGCAGTTCACACTAAAACTTGTTCCACCAGACGCCTCGGGCTGGGAAATGCCTCCTGGGTGGGGTAGCCGATGCGGAAAGGCATGATGGCTTGCCACGTATCATCATTGACTAACGCTGCGCACTGCCTCTGTCAAAACAAATGTATCGTTCAGTTGTGCTTCACGGTCCACACGTTCGCACATTTGGTTGAGCGGTTGCAGTGCCAACCCTTGTGTTGTGCCCCATAAATGGATACGTTGCCAGACGCGACCGCATTCCAAACGTTGGGTATTATCTCTTCCATTTTTCACTGCCAAAATGCCAAACGCCGCAGACTTGGGGATGTTGATCTCACGCATGTTCTGTAGAAATATCTTGTCGTTCTGTTCACGTGAGCCATCAGGCAAAAACTTGGCGACTTGTGTAATGAACGGATTAAGTCCCTGTGCGTCGAGAGTTATGCCATTGGCGTATTCCTGCAACGTTGACCAGTCCTGCCGCCACCAGCGATGGCTGTCCATGCTTTGCTGTTCATCGTTGATCAACGCCTCGGTGGCGGCGATGGCAACTTTCCCGAACTTGTCCTTTGCTGATTCGTCTGCAAACCAGAGTAGGTGCACATCCTCTGCCGTTACCAGATCGCCGATGGATTTTAGTATTTCATTTGAGACATTGTGTGTCATATCGTAAGCACTGCGGTTCGTATGACGATGGGGGATAACAGCATATAACTCTGATGCGTTTGGGGAAGCGGGAGAAAACTCAAGGTGAGCCGCATGCGCATCGTTGGACGGGGTAGGCATAAGTCCAAGAGATGGCGCGAAGCCTTCCGCTTCAGCCGCCAGGATCATGTTCTCGAGCGCACATCCCAATCCGATATACATTTCGCGTCGGAAGGGATCGATCGTGCCGATCTGAAGGCTGTGGTCCGCAAACAAGTCAATGGATGAGGCTGTGATGTGAAATATCCATGGTTGTGAATTATGCGGGTTGGCGGCAAGGATGCCTGCTGCAACAATCCGTTCGAACGGGTTCTTGGCATCACGCCAATTTGTCCACGGTTCGTAAACAATGCCTTTGCCTGCGCTGAACATGCCCTGATCCACCGCGCGCCACACGGAACCGCCTGTTGCTACAACGAGTGTGGCGCCAGCGAATTTTAGAAAATCACGACGATTGATTCGCTTCATGCCTGCCTCCTTTCTAGTGTTTCAAGGGATGCGACTTATACCAAGCCACTGTCTCTTTGATCGCCTCGCGCATGGGTGTGGCTTTCATGCCAAATGTTTTTTCGAACTTGCTCGAATCGACAATAAAAGGTTGTTCGAATTCATACATCATCTCCACGGCTTCCTTCGCTTCAGGGATGAACAAGCCGCCGATCCACATCATTGTCTTGCCCATGGCGCTCACTTTTAGTGGAAGCCCCATTTCTTCTGCGATCATCCCAGCCATCTCGCGCTGGCTGATGCGCGGAGAATCATTCGGTACATGCCATGCCTGTCCATCCGCCTCGGCGCGCTCGCCCAAGATCACAAGCGCCTTGCCAAAATCTTTTACGTAGGTGTGCGTGTGGGGCACATCTATATTTCCAACCAAACCAGCGGCTTTGCCATTCAGCATCGGGTAAAACGTGCGTTCGCCCATGGCTGTGGTTCCCAATCCCCACGGACCAAAGAAATCTGACCCGCGCCCGATCGCAACTTTCACCTTCCCAGCCTGATGTGCCGCCAACGCCGCCTTGCTCATTTCGCTACGTGTCTTTCCTTTGCGGGTGTGGGCGTTGTGCGGCATGTCTTCCGTAAGTGGCTTGCCATTTGACGCGCCATACATATAAAGATTTTCAACGATGACCAGCTTTGCATCGCTTCCCGTCAAGCCATCTATGATGGATTTCTGCAACGAGGGGAATTTCTCCACCCATTCGTGATAACGCGGCTGGGAGCATTGATACACCACCTTAGCCCCTCGCGTCACTTCTTTGACTTTGGCTTGGTCATAAAGATCTGACGCCACTACCTCCACCCCAGCAGGGACCTCATCCATCTTCCCCGAACAATTCACCATGCGGACAAATTCTCCGCGTTTGATAAGTTCTTCTGCAACTGCACGCCCAATGGCGCCTGTTCCTAAAATAACATGATTTGCGGACATTTTATTTATCCTTTTTTCCTGAATTGATCTTTAGATGACAGTCTCAGCCATAAAAGGGTAAGATATTTTTTCGTGTACTGACCCAAAGCCTTTACAATGCGCAAAAGACGAAAATCGTTATAACGTTTACCAGCTACTTGTACGTTGATCGAAACCAGATTCCACCAATCAATCGGCATGGAAACAACTGACTGTTGGTGGCAGTGAAAATCGTTGTGTACGATTGTGTTGCTACGTAGTAATGAACATCTTTTCCATCCACCTTCAGTGGGTCATTGTAGATGCGAAAATCACCGAACATTCCAGAGTGAACGTGATGTTTGAATGCAGTTTCGAGCTGCAACAGGAAGGCAGAGCCATGCATCGTACTCGGTGAGGAAGTTGTCCATCTTTGTGATGTACTGGCTTTGCAGTTCGAGCATTTTCATCAGTTGTATAACCAATGGGTACAAGATTCCGGTGAATTTGAATATTTTTGACCGTATTTTTCGAGAAGACATCACCGATGGCATGCATGGCATTGGACATATCCAAATTGCTTTGCATTCCAACAAAACTGCTCCACATTTCCCAAATTTCGTTATAGTCCATTTCCTTTGGCTCGGTCATTACAACTGTGGCACCGGCTGCTGTCAATTTACTAATGTATATTTCAAGATTAGATTGGACTTCCAAGCTAACCATACGCCACCCGATTGTCTTCCATGCGATCTGAGTTTCGAAATTTCTATTTCCTTATCGTCATCCGGCAGTAGGGGAGCAACTTACGGTCATAGGGATTGGGTTGTGTCAGAATTCTAAAGCCAGGATAAGGTCTTCGATGGAGCATCACGCCCGGCACGGCAAGCGTACGAAAGCCATTAACATGCGGGTCATCAGAGGGGGATATCCCATTCCACTCGAGATAACGCCATGGGTGGGCTTAAGCCCGTACACACCGCAGAACTGGTGGCAGGCGTATTGAGCCTGCCAGTCGTTCCGATGAAAGTGATGTCATACCGGATGCGAGCGCAGACGCACACCAGCCGTTGAGACCGCCGATCAGGATTGCAGTCAGATCGCAGGCGTCTTGTCCAACGATGAAGAGTCGGATTGAATCGGTCGCAGAGTTGCTCAATGAGTGTATTGGTCTGCCTAGAATGATTGCCCCTGCTTCCCAAAAGCCTGACCGTGCTGCATCGTCGTTTGCAATATGACTTTGAGCGGACGAAGCGGATGTGACTTAACTAAATTTGAGGTTCGTTTGATGGTGATTGGAACACCGTGAAGCGTGCGGTGTACTTCGTTGTAAGATTTGAGCCATCTGCAGTTAAGGGATCGGCTGATATAAGGCGCAACGGCGTGCGATGGTGACGCCTGATTTGTGAGAAATGCCTCTACAACCTGACGGGAGGTTAATTCTCCATTACGGATCTTTAAGGCAAGTATCCGTGGCAGACAAAAAAATGATAATGGTTGATTGTTTTCCTTAAGCTTGTGATTTTATATGGCTGGCTAGGCATTTTGATTGTTTCCAGCCTCTTACGTGCTGTCTTGACGATGACCTGTTGCTGCATGTGTTCCATTGCCGCACCGAGACCGAACTTTGGCATGTTGCCGTAGAATACCTCGAATTTATTTGGTTCCATGAGATAGGTCTCGTGCCAGATGCCAACAACTCCATTTAGCCTACAGCTTGATTAATTTTTTCCACGGACCAATATGCGGGTCCGATGGGTTGCGTGCGAAGTTTTCCAAATCTTCGAACGAACGCCAGTATTGAATCGTGAACGGGTCCGGTAAAGTTCCAATAAAACTCGGCATGCAGAAATCCTTTTTCGGGATGGGTAAATAAAGTTGTTATCATGGGCGTCATTGCATTTGCCACAGGTATCCATTTATCGAAGCGCCACCATTGATTGATGCGCATCCCGATCAGAAAGACGACGAAGGGTTGGTCCGTTTTGGCTGTATAACGACCGTTAAAGATTTGTGCCATGATATTTCCTTTCAACAATAAGTGATCAAAATTTTGGAAACAGTAAATTGGATCTGGTCTTATATTCTTTGAATTCAGCGTACCTCGAGAGGGATTTGTCCTTGGATAACATGTTTCTCAAAAAGAAACCGAAGACCCAGCCACTCAGAATGACGTAAGGGAGCCAGTGCATTGCCATCATTGCATAAGCGCCGTAGATCATGATCTCGCCGAGGTAATTGGGATTCCGTGTACGGCTGAAGAGACCCTCTGTGATCAATCCTTTTCGCAGTTGAAGTGTGTAATATTTTTGGGCATCGCTCACGTAGTGGAGGAAGGTTCCCATGATGTAGATGAAAAGGATGATGCCAATCATGTAAGGCTGGAGTTCAACATGCCTGCTGATGAGCAGATAGGGCGCAACATAGTACCCAGCCAATGGAAGAAAGATGAAAATAAATCCAACCAAAAATGGTTGTTTTTCATCGAATTTTTTGTCGCCAAAAAGATAATGCTTGATGATCCAGAGGATGGTATAGGTTCCATGTAGGGCGAGGTAAATGAATGCTTCTACCGACCAGTTGTTGAAGTACCACATGAACCCCAGCACGATTGGCGTGACCATTACTTTATGTATGTTGATAAATGTAGATATTCTCACGGTTATACCTGTTGCTTGATTTGGTTCTTTGCCCACTCGGTCAATGTTGTGATGGGTTTTCCGAGCAGGGAGTTAGCTTCATCGGCAGAACCAACCTCGGTTGCTTTTTCAGTGTAACGAAAAAATGGAATAGCGCTTTGCAAGCCTGCATCCTTGGATAGGGTGGCGATCATCACCGCCATCCAAAAGGGAAGAGTGCCCACTTTCATACCAGGGTGTGCGCTGTCGCAATATTGTTGTAGGGCGTCTTTCATTGTCAGTGCCTGCGGACCGTGAACATAGAATTCTTTCTTTATGTTGGGTATTGTGTATGCCTTTGCGACCATGCGGGCGTAATCTTCAACTGCCACCCAGCGCCATGGATTGGGTTGTATGCCAATGATGCTGGCACGTCCGTTATTGACAAAGCGGGACAGAGTCTCCATAAAAAATGTTGACTTGAAAATGGCGTACGCGAGCCCTGATGAACGAATGGCAGTTTCTGCCTGTAACTTGGCTTTTGTGCCTGGGTACCAACTGTTCTCCTCGATGACCGTTGTGCCTGAAAGGTACGTGATCATTTGCACGCCATTTTCCTTCGCACCGCGGATAATGTTCTCAATACCGCGTCTTTCAAGATCAGGATCAGATTTTCCGTCGATACTGATGTGGACGCCGTTGCAGTCTTTCAATGCTGTGGCGACTGCGGCGTAATCATCCACGTTGCCGCTGATGATTTCGAAGGATGAGTCGAATTCTGTGCGGGCTTTTTCAGGGTCACGCGACATGACGCGTACTTGATGACCTTCTGCTGATAGCTGTTTGGCAACGGGCATGCCAGCCAGCCCTGTTGCTCCAATAACTAAAATTTTCATTTGTTCTCTCCATGTATGTCAATGAACGTGGATGATTTCATGTTGGTATTCACCTTTTCAAATTAGTGACATCGATTTCGACCTTGATGCCTAAAGATAGGGCTGTCTTTTTATGATTTTCTTCACGCCGTAGCCTTTGGCTTGTTGCTCCCATCCAAATTTGCCCATGAATGTGTACATCCAATTTGGGATGACGGGTTTGGCAAGCAAATCACGTGCGGATTGTGGAATAGGCTGTCCGTTTGCCAATGATTCGGCGGCGAGGTCGAGTGCTCCCTTGAGTGGAATAGCGCGTCCATCCAACTCGTTGAGCGGGGTGCCATGAACAATGCCTTCTCCTGCGCCGAGAGCGAGTCCACCCATCCATGCGAGTCCGTTTTGGCGGGCGAATTCTGAGGTAATGGCTAACGCTGTGTCGTTGTGATTTGCTTCTGGAAAGCCGCAGTTGGCGATGGCGGAAAAGCGTATGGGCGAACTGTCCTTATCCTTGCGATGTTTTGCGATTTTTTCAAGCGTGGCGATGACAGGGGCAGGGAGACTATCTACATAGAGGGGGAAGGCGAGGACAAGGAGGTCCGCTTTATCAATGGCTTCGTACATTGCCTGCATGCGCTCTTGTGAGTTGATGGATGTGTAGATTTGGATGGTCTGTGTTTCAACACCACGAGCATTCAACTGCTCAAAGAGATAGCCTCCAAGTGATGCGGATGTGCTCTTCTTTGTGCGTGGACTTCCAACAAGCAATACTGCACTGCGAATGGGAGTGGCGTCAGTGGATGAGATGTCTATCGAAGGCAGAGCAGGCATGGATGAGTTTGATCCGCTGGCAATCTCTTGGAGCCAGGATTCGGTTTGGGAGTCTAGTTCCGCTTCGGGCTGCTGACCGATTACCAATCCGCAAACAGAAGTTTTTGCATACATGTTGACGGCGTTGCGATGGACGAGATGGCGGAAGATGGCTTCGGCTTGTGGATTGGGTTCATTCATCCAGCCGATGGTGAGCAGGTTGGGGTAATGCTTGTAGCGTTTCTGGTGATGGACTTCACCGTTGACATGCGCAAAGAACGGCAGAACATTTTGGATCTGGTGATCGACCATGCGTTTGAGTTCGGATGAGTAACCGCCAAAGGTGACGGGCGTGAGGTAGATGAGGAGATCACTATGCACGACTTTTTCGGCGATGATGCGGTTGTCGTCATCTGTGTTGCACATACCGGGGCTGCGTACCCAGCAGAAGAAATCGCCAGCACAGTTGCCGATCTTTTGTTCACGCAGGGTGATGATCTCTGCATCGGGAAGATGCTTGCGCAAGGCATTGGTAATGTTGACCGATTGTGGGTCGTTTGCGTGAGAACCATCGAAAATAAGTGTTTTCATTGGAATATCCTTTTTATGTTTATGAAGCTTATTGAAGATTTCTCAAATAGATTGTCAGCGTATGTGATAAATGAAAACCGATAAAGATGATCGATGTGAGGATGTACATCCAGGATCGATAAGGAGATGAGAAGTAAAGTGTGCTACCGAGCAAGCCGATGCCGATCAGCCAGATCAGGGGTGTGTAGGCTGGTGCTAAAAATCCAAAGGCGCTCAGGCTCCATGCGCTTTGCGGAAAATACATTTGTGCCAGCCATGAAATGAAGTAGATCACTGTGCCTGTGATATAAAGCCATAAGCCAAGTTTTTGACTTTGCGTTTCCACTCGGAGTGGCATCAAAAGTGGCAGAATGAAGACAAGTAATCTGAAGAGATTTTCACCTGTCCCAATGAAAGGCGGGATATCCTTCCAGAAAACTTCCTGGGAAAATGCCTGTGGCAATTTGCTGGCAAAGATCATGTTCCATGCCATGATGGGCAGCAGGAGCAACATGCAATTCAACAAGTAGTTCATGAAGGATGCTGTTTTCACTGGTCTTATTCCTTGATAAATTGCTTTGCCATGGAGTTCATCTCGTACAAGTACAGGTCGTCGCCGCTTGGACCAAAAGGCGGCAGGTTACCTGCGATCTCGAGCGAAACCATTCCGTGGACACGTGCCCAAAGAATCATAGCGACGGATAGCGACAAAATATCCACATCACCGCCGTATGTCTTCCATACTTCAAAGCTTGCTTTGTATTCTTCCTTGATTTCAGGGAAAGATTTGACGTTCAGTTTTTTAGCTACGCGTAATTGTTCCACCACGCTGACGAGTGCATTCAATGAACGTGCACCGAAGGGCAATATTTCCATAAACGGCGCTTCGTATCCTGGGATGGGTGTTCCAAAAATGAGTTGATAGCGTTGTGGATGTGTGTGTGCCCATGTTCGATAAGCCAAACCGATTGCCATCAATCGTCCCAAAACATCATCCACTGGAACCGCGTCGCGCGCTTCAAGTTGTAAATCGCCAAACGATTTGTACGCGTCGATGATGAGCGCAGTGACGAGTGCGTCGCGGTCGGAGAAGTAGTTGTAGATGGCAGGTGCAGTGATCTTTAATTCACGAGCAATCGCCCTCAATGAAAGGGCGGGGGCACCGAACTCCGCGATCTGTTTCCAAGCTGTATCTTTGATGGCTTCTTGGAGATTGGGGATTTGTTTCTTCTTGACAGGTCTGACCATATTGACTCCTTATTAACTATACACTGTATATATACAGTGTATAGTTAATTTTGTCAAGAGGCAAAATAAGAAAATTCAAAATGTCCCTTTTTATATGTGTACAAAAAAACGACATGTTATGATACAACTGGCGGGGAAATCCAACCCTTATATTTGATAATATGAAAATCTACCTCGATACAATCGGATGCAGGCTTAACCAAAGTGAGATCGAAACGATGGCTCGGCAATTTCGCGCGGCAGGACATGATATCGTCGCGTCCGGCAGATTCAGCGGATATGGCTGTCGTCAATACCTGCGCAGTGACGAATGATGCCGCATCCGTTTCACGCAGCAAGATCCGCCAGATCGCACGCGCAGGTGTGAATGAAATTGTCACAACAGGCTGTTGGACAACACTCCAGCCACAGCGTGCAATCGAACTGCCAAATGTTACGCGTGTCGTCACCAATGACCGTAAGGATCAGCTTGTTTCTGATATTCTGGATCTTCCCCAAGAGTTCATTCGATCTTGAACCGATCTCACGCAAACCTCTCCCAGGCTTACATCGCCGTACACGCGCCTTTATCAAGGTGCAAGATGGATGCGACAATCAATGTACATTCTGCATTACGACTGTTGCGCGCGGCGAAGGTCGAAGCCGCACTGTCGCAGATGTGATCCTTGATATTCAATCTGCGTTGGATGGCGGCACGAAAGAGATCGTGCTTACTGGCGTCCATCTCGGCTCGTGGGGATACGATTTCAATTCACATTTAAGTGAACTCATCAAAGCCATTCTGCGTGAAACGGATGTCCCACGTTTACAACTCTCTTCCCTTGAGCCTTGGGATTTGTCTAATGATTTCTTCTCGCTCTGGACTAATAGACGCCTCATGCCTCACTTCCACCTGCCTCTGCAATCTGGGAGCGAATCCACGCTGAGGCGGATGGCGCGCAAGACCACACCTGAGTCCTTTCGCGAGTTGGTCTCTGCCGCGCGTAATGTTCTACCTGACGTTGCCATCACAACGGATATCATCGCAGGCTTCCCCGGCGAAACGGAGGCTGAATTTACCGAGACGCTGGATTTTGTCAAAGAGATGAAATTCGCCAGCGGACATGTTTTCACGTATTCGCCGCGTCCCGGTACAGGGGCGGCAAGGATGAAGGGGCAGGTCAAGCCCGAGCTTAGAAAGAAGCGGAATCATATCCTGCATGATGTACTTGAAGAGTCCGCAAAGTCCTATCGTGAAAAATTTATCGGGCAGAAAATGTCCGTATTGTGGGAATCCACTTCAGAGATGGGAGAGCAGGGCTGGCAAATGGAAGGGCTGACAGAGAATTATCTGCGCGTGAGCGCGTTTGCCCCATCGCCACGCTGGAATCAGATAGATGAAGTGCAACTAACTGAAAGCGAAGGCGATAATAAGATGAAGGGCGTAATTGTGAATATGGGATGAGTGTCACTTGTAGAAAAAATGTGGGGTTGTAGAATGAAACTATCTCGAAAAGGAGAATAACATGACTGCACAATTAATTGATGGAACCGCCATTGCGAAAAGGGTTCGCGATGAAGTCAAGGAGAAAGTTGCCGCGCGTGTTGCGGCTGGCAAGTCGAAACCAGGGTCTGGCAACCGTGCTGGTCGGCGACCGGGTCAACTCGGCTACCTATGTAAACATGAAGAAAAAGGCATGTGCTGAGTTGGGCATGGAATCGTTACACCATCCTTTACCCAGTTCTGTCACACAGGACGAGCTGGAGAAATTGGTTAAAGAGTTGAATGCCGACCCAAAAGTGAATGGCATTCTGGTGCAGTTGCCCCTGCCCGACCATATTGACGAAGAGACCATTTTGAGGGCGATAGATATAACAAAAGATGTGGATGGCTTTTCACCCATCAATATCGGTCGCCTCGCGCAAAAAGGACGTGAACCCTTGTTCGTTCCGTGCACACCATATGGATGTATTTATCTATTGAAGGAAGCCGGCGTGCAGATCGCGGGAGCCAATGCGGTGGTGTTGGGACGTTCAAACATCGTCGGGATGCCTGCCGCGTTGTTGCTGATTAAAGAGAATGCCACTGTGACCGTTGTCCACTCGCGTACAAAGGATATTCCCACTGTTGTCCGTCAGGCGGATATCATCATCGCCGCGATCGGCAAGATGGAATTCGTGCGCGGTGACTGGATCAAGCCTGGCGCGGCGATCATAGATGTGGGCATCAACGATAAACCCGATGCCACCAAGAAGCGCGGCTATCGTCTCGTAGGAGATGTCAATTTCGATGAGGCAAAGGAAGTGGCTGGCTTTATTACGCCTGTTCCGGGCGGCGTGGGTCCAATGACGATTGCCATGTTGATGGCGAATACGTTGAGGGCGGCTGAGATACAGGATAAATAGCTCGAAATAGGGTCAATCATAAGTCCCGCGCGAAGCGGGACTTTCCTTTAAATCCAAATACTGCGCTTGCGTAGCCTTCATCGCATTGTTATACTTGGGCGGAATGTTCTCGAAAAAAATTGGCAGGTATCAAATCAAGGAAGAGATTGGGCGGGGGGGGATGGCTACCGTTTATCGCGCCTTCGATCCGAACTTCAATCGTGAAGTGGCGGTTAAGGTTTTGCCGCGTGAGATGATGCACAATTTGAAGTTTCGCGCCCAATTCAAGCGCGAACTAAAAACGATTGCCTTGTTGGAACATCCGGCAATTGTGCCGGTGCATGACGTGGGCGAAGACGATGGTCAGTCCTACTTTGTCATGCGGTATATGGCAGGCGGATCCTTAGCCGCCATGTTGGAGAAGGGGAAGTTCTCGCTTCAGGATACAGCTCGTATCATTGAACGTATAGCGCTTGCGCTCGACCACGCGCACAACCAAAAAATAATCCATCGTGATATCAAGCCGGATAATATCCTGTTCGATACACAGAATAATCCATACATATCTGATTTCGGGGTTGCCAAGATTACAGAGGCTGCGTATACAGCGACACAGGATGGACGGATCATTGGCACGCCCGGTTATATGAGCCCGGAACAGGCAAATGGAGAAAAAGTGGATAGCCGTAGTGACATCTATGGTATGGGCGCGATGATCTATCAGATGTTGAGCGGTAAACAAGCTTATGAGTATGATACAAACGCACCTCTGCCTGCCATCCTCAAACATATCAATGAACCTGTTCCAGAGATATTAAAAGAAAACCCCGAATTGCCCGAGTCTGTGGATGCTGTCATCAAAAAGTCCATGGCGAAGAAAAAGGAAGATCGTTACGCCACGGCCGTGGAATTGGCGCGTGCTTTGAACCTGGCAGCTTTTGGCGAAGACCGCATTTTGCATCCATCTACAACGATCATCGATAGAACCTTTCCGGGATATTTGCGCCGCGCTTCTTCTGTTTGGTGGATATCAGGTGCGATCATACTTTTGCTCTTTATTGGGATGTTTGCTTTTCGCGGTCAGCTTCCTTTTCTTTCTCCCGCTTCAACCCCGACCTTGAGCCCGTCCTCTGTTCCTATCAGTCTTTTACCCACTGAGACGCTGGTTCCCGTCATCCCGACAACGTCCCCTACTTTGGAAAATACACAGCCGCCCCCAACAGCTCAAGTTATCCCTGGAGGGGCAGACCAGGTTGCACTCGTCTCTGGTAATCAAATTTATCTTATGAATATCGATGGAAGTGGATTGCTTCAGATCAGAACAGATAATTCCCCAAAATCGAATCTGCAGTGGATATCCGGCAATCGACTTCTATATACTTCACGCAATTGCGCTTTTGCAGTGAATGGCGATACCAAACAGAACGAACAGGTCGTCTGCTTTAATGCAAAGGAAAATTTGGAGGGGTTCCGGGTTTCACCGGATGGCAAGCTCGTCGCGATCAGCATTCAGCGTACGTTGAATATCTTCCCGTTCGACCTTGAAAGACTGAAAGAAATGGACACCCGCTTTAACCTGACCGTAAGCCGCGACAACTGTTTCTATAACCAGTATCCTTTCAGGGAAGTACTTTGGTCAAAGGATGGAAAACAGCTTGCCGCGCGGGTGGTAGATACCAGGGTTGTGCAGTCTGATCAGATTTTTCTTGTTAGCGTGGATATTCCAAATTGTATAACGGTGGGACCTACACGGCTCGATAAGATTCCAGGTACACGCATCACCTTCGAGAAAGACAGCAGTAAGCGCATTGCAAGTTTCGATTGGGATGGTAAAAAACTATTCCTATTAAATGACGCTGTTCGTAATGATGGGTTTGGAAACTTATATTTATATAACAGCGACACAAGAGAATCCAGCAAAATCAACCCGATCGATGGGCAGTGTTGCTATCGTGATGCGCGCTGGAGCCCGGATGGCACCTATATTATGTTTGCATATCAAAGGTTCGACCGCAGCGCGATCGAACTTTATTATGTTCCATTTGCCGACATCCAGAATGGACAACCTCTAACTCCCATAAACCATCTTCCAGACGGATTCTTTTCCACTTCGCGTAAATCCCCGCAACCTGCTTTGCGACCTGTGCAATAAAAACTTCGTAGACCCCAGATCCCTCCTTCACAGGAGGGGTCTTTCTATTAAAAACCTTGACGTAATACCAATTTCACACTATTATTTATTTAATAATAGTGTGAAATTCATTCTACCGAAAGGAGCGCTATGGTCAACTCATCTATCCTCACAAAGAAATTCCAAAAAGAGTTGAACGCAGGGATCGCGTCCCTTGTAATGCTTAGCGTACTGAATAATAGCAAAGAACCCATGTATGGCTATCAGATCGCCAAACTACTGGACGATTACAGCGGGGAGGCATCCTTTATGAAACAGGGCGCGTTGTATCCCGTGCTTCGTCAACTCGAAAGCAGTGGACTGCTCGAAAGCAAGGTGGAGCCCTCTGTCTCGGGTCCGCCGCGCAGATATTATGAGATCACAGCTGAAGGAAAAGAGACCCTTGTTGTATGGCAGGGCGTATGGAAACAAATGAAGTCGTTCGTCGACAAGGCGATCAAAGGAGCATGAAGATGATCAAATCAATTGATGAATATCTCGATCAACTAAAAGTGGAACTCAAAGATAGCGACTCCGCCACAATCCAGGACGCGCTTGCAGATGCGGAGGAACATCTTAGGACGGCGCTCGCCAATTTGAAACAGGAACAGCCCGAAGCGTCCGAAGAAGAGGCGTTGGGTCAGGTCATCGAGCAATATGGTTTGCCGGATGAGACCGCCTCCGCATATAAGGAAGTAGAGCGTCTCACACACCCTGTGCTTACAGGCAGAAGTTCAAAGGATCAATCCATCCTTGCTCGTTTCTTTGGTGTTTACATGGATGTACGTGCATGGGGTGCTTTGCTTTACATGCTGATCGCTTTTGTGACAGGTGTGATCTATTTGACCTGGGCTGTGACGGGCGTTTCAGTATCTGTTTCGTTTTTGATCTTTATCTTCGGTTTCCCGCTTGCGTTGTTGTTTCTGCTTTCGGTACGTGGGCTGGCTTTGCTGGAGGGTCGTCTTGTGGAAGCTCTGTTGGGTATCCGCATGCCCCGTAGACCTTTGTTCTCGCATCAGGAGATGAAATGGTTGGATAGATTGAAAGCCCTCGTCACCGATAAAGCCACGTGGTTGATGCTTGTATATATGCTCATCCAATTCGTTTTGGGAACGGCTTATTTCGTTGTGTTTGTAACGGTGTTGAGCCTCTCGCTTAGTTTCATCGCTTTGCCATTTATTCAATTATTTTGGAATATGCCTGTGATGCAATGGGGTGTCGAACGGATCTTCCTGCCGTACTGGGTATTGGTTCTCGTTTCGGTCGGCGGCTTGTTGTTGTGGACATCCTTTATGCATCTTGCCCGCGGCATCGGTCAATTACATGGACGGATGGCAAAAGCGATGCTGGTTATGGACTAATAAAGATAAGAGTCCCGTATCAAAAGCGGGACTCTGTTTTTGTTTTGTTCTACGGGTAAATCTGTTACTGCCCGATGATGTTTTACTCTCCCCCGACACTTGAATGACATTTCTGACAAACCGCTGTTGTTGTTTGTTCGTTTAGATACATAACCTTTACGTCTCCCGTTAAATCATGGCTCAGATGGCAGCTTACACAGGTGGCGGCGTTCTTGTCAACCGCCTGCCAGCGCGGGAGAAAAAAATGGAAGTGATTGTTGAAATCCTGCTTTTGAAAAATATCTGCATGGCACTTCAAACAATTTGCATCGGGATATGGTTCCTCCAATGCGGCGGGTTGCGGATAATGCCCGCTGAAATATGAGATCAAGTCCGTTGCGCCTGCCATCAAACCACCATAGCGCCCAATAATTCCGGGACCCGTATGACAGTCTATGCAGCGTGATGCCCCTTTTGATTCGTGGAAACTGGCAAGATCCACAGGTGCAACCAGTGATTGCTTGTAATAATTTTCTTCATCCTGAGTGTGACATGATGCGCAAAAGCTATTGTGGTTTTCAAATTGCATGGCTGTGAGTGGAATAGCCAACCCAAACACAATTAATGCGACCGCCGCACCGCCGAATATTATTTTGTTTTTCCGATTCCAAAAATCTGCGGATTTTGCTGCCTTGCCCGATTTTTTAGCCATGCTCCACTCCTTTGAAAATTATTAGCACATGTGATTTTACTTTCGTAAGATGACAATCTCATGAAACATGGATAACATAAAGCCCCGCCTCAAAAGCGGGACTTTATGCTTGCTACCGTTCGAAAAACCTTTTTCCTACTCGTAGCGGAATCTCATCACACCCACGCTGAAGAAGATCACTGCAAACCCCAACAGGACTCCTACCTCTGGCAATATATCTATCAACCCTCCGCCACGTAGACCCAGGTCCAACATACCTTGCATCGCCCAAGTGGTGGGGAGTATCTTCACGGCATTTTGTATCGCTGGCGGGAACAATTCCAGCGGATACCAGCATCCACCCATCAACGCGAAGACCATGCCGAACATGATGCTCAATCCGCTGGCTTGCCCTTCGGTTTTGATAAACGTGCCCATTGTTGTGCCAAATGCTGCCGCCGCAAGCGCCGATGCAAATAAAAGGATGAATAACGCCAGCGGCTCACGTCCCCAATTGAGTTTCATCACTAATATCCCGAAACCCGACCAGCAGGAACATTTGCACAAGCGCCATTGCAACCTGACCTGTGATTGTCCCAAGTAAAAAAGTCGCTTTAGAGGATGGGGTTGTCAGCAAACGGCGCAATGTCCCTTGTTGACGTTCATAGGCGAACAGAGCTGAGATCCCGAACAATGGAACGAATACCCATGTGATCAACTGCCCCGCGGATGAATTTGTGCGCGGGTCATATTCAACTTCATCCTTTGTATTTCCTTCCACAACAGTTACTCGTTCGGGCGCATCTGCTTGAATGGACTGTGCTAATTCCAGCGAGCTTTCAAAGTAAGCTTGTTTTTCCGAGTCAGATGCAAACGGCTGAATTGACTCGCGTTGTTTGACCGCGTTCTGCGCGGCAGAGATTGCACTGCTCACTCGGCGGATGGCTGTTTGCACGGCACGCTCAGCAATTGTTGCATTGATGTTATTTGGTTGTTGGAGAAATTCAACTTCTGCGCTTCCATCCTGCAGCGATGCAATATCGATTCCCGCAGGGATGATAAATACAGCATCTGCGCGGCGGTCATCGAATTGTTTTTGCGCCTCTTCATGTGACATCACTTCGGGGCGGACAGCGGTCGAGTTTTCCAATTCATGGAGGATTTGCTGTGAAATTGGTGTGTTGGCTTCATCCACAACCAACAGGCGGATACGGTTATCTTCGTTGCCTGAAGGTGTTCCACCTGCAAGCAAGAAGGTGAAAACAATTGGCAAAATAATAAAGAATATCAACTCCGATGAACTTGCAAATCGGACGATGGCATCCTTCCATGCGATGGCGAATATTTTTTTCATAAGTTCTGTGTCACCAATCCATTACGATTAAAAATCACAACCGCAATTCCAAACAACACAGCACCCATAATCAATAAAGCAGTGATCGGTTCGGTTAAATTCTTCAACGTGCCACCAAGTGCGAGGGTGGTGAAACCGTCCAAGCCCCAGGCGTTGGGCGTGATCTTGCTGATGGTTTGCATGAACGGTGGAAATTGGTCAAGGCTGATGAAACTGCCACCCATAATGCCAAAGATCAACATGATCGCAGAGCCAGTGGTACCAACCTGCGCAGGCGTCCGGGCAAATGCAGTAATGAGCATGCCCCAGCCAGATGCGCCGAAGACCGCCGCAAGAATTAATACAAAGACACCAAGCGCATCACCCCATTTCACCTGGAAGAAGACTGAACTTGCCAGTATCAAAATCCCAACTTGTGCAACGCCCATGAAGAAAATGCCAAGTACTTTGCCTCCCAACACTTGCATGGTCTGTGTGGGCGAGATCATTAAACGTGGCAAGGTACCTTGTGCGCGTTCGGCAAGGATGGAACGCCCGCCGTAGGAAACGGTGTACATCAGGAACATCAATGCCATGCCAGGGGCAAAATACGCTAATAGATCGAAGTTGACAGCATCAGCACCTTCTTTATCAGTCTTGATGGTGATCGCGGTATTTTGGGTTGTATCCACGTTCTGAAAGAGGTCGTTGGCAATTGCAGGTGCATCCTGCGGAGCGATCACTCCACTGGCGATCAGTTGGGACATGGATGTCGTGCCGCTCATGCGTCCCTCTTCAACACGTGAGATGAATTCATCCACGATGGCTTTGACGACGCCAGCGCTCGTTGGGCTGGATGGGTTTGCATACACTTCAATTTTTACGGGTTCGGGTTGAACATAGTTCGGGTCCAACATGGCTCCGTCAGGGGGAATAATGCTTTGGGTGAAGCCTTCTGGGATGATGATAGCGGCTGAGGCTTTGTCGTTATCAATTAGATGGCGGGCAGCTTCGGGGTCGGTTGAAGCGGTGGGCTCCATCAAATCCGCCAGGTCTGCCGAGTTGAACAAATCCACCAACGCGTTGCCAAGTTGTTCATTATCCAAATTGACGATCACAACAGGAATATTGGATAGCCCGCTGGAGCCGCCGCTAAAGCGACCCGTGACAAACCCCATGCCGATGGTGAGCAGGAAGGGCGCAAGGAGCATGAAGACAAGCGCCGCCCGATCACGGAACATGAGTTTGAGGTCTTTGATACCGATGAGGAAAAGTTTTTTCATGGTTAGTCTCTCAGCGCACGCCCAGTGAGCTTCAAGAATACCGCTTCAAGATTCGGCTCGCGAATATCAATGGAGCGGATCTTGATGCCACGCTCGTTGGCTTTCGTGACAACTGCTGCAAGCACATCTTCGGCTTCGTGTGCGACCACTGAAACTTGATGGTCAGTGGCGATGGCTTCGAGAACATCTTTTGTGCCATCGAGCGATTTAGCCAATGCTTCGGGGTCGTCGTTCTCGCCGATGTGCAGGATTAGCGTTTCAGTCTCGCCGACCTGTTGTGTAAGTTCCTTTTGTGTGCCGAGCGCGATGAGTTCGCCGTGGTCAATGATGCCGACACGGTTCGAGAGTTCGGCGGCTTCTTCCATATAATGCGTTGTGTATAAAACGGTCATGCCTTGTTGATTGAGGTCTTTGACCGTATCGAGAATGGCACGGCGTGATTGCGGATCGATGCCGACGGTGGGCTCATCCATGAAAAGCAGACGTGGCTTGTGGAGCAGTCCCACGCCAATGTTGACGCGACGCTTCATACCTCCCGAATAGGTTTTGACTCGGTTTTTGGCTTTATCCACCAAACCGATCTGCTCCAACACTTCGTCCACGCGGCTGGCAAGTTCTTTGCCGCTCAATCCGTACATCTGCCCCCAGAAGATAAGGTTCTCACGTGCGGTAAGGTCTTCATATAGTGCGATCTCCTGTGGCACAACGCCAATGACTTGTTTAACAGCCATCGGGTCTTTGGATATGGAATGTCCTCCGATGGTCGCGTCGCCTGAGGTGGGTGTGTATAAAGTTGAAAGCATCGAGATGGTTGTAGTTTTGCCCGCACCGTTGGGTCCGAGCAGGCTGAAGATTTCACCTTCTTTGATATCAAAGGTTATCCCTTTGACGGCGGTGAAGTCGTCATATTTTTTGACGAGATCCTTTACTTCGAGAATAGATGGCATTAGAACTCCTTTTAGTAATCAATAATTATTTCTTTGGCGCAGATAATGGCGGCAATTTGCGTATGAGTGGAAGTTGTTTTTCCAGCCAGGCGATCTCGTTTTCGTAATAACTTGTACCGTAGTCAAGTGTCATTTGCCAAAGGTCACGCAATCGTTTCATACCAACCTGCTTGTAGTTTTCGTCGATATTTGATTGGGTAAGCTGACATTGTGAAAGATATACGTGCAGGTTTTCAATCCGTTTTTCAAACAGGCTGGTAATTTCCTCGTTGGTAAGATTGTGCGCAAAGAAAACTTGAATCAACCATGCTTCACGCGCACTTGTAATAGGCAGAGGAGTGGATACCCAGCGATGCAATTCCTCTCTCCCCGCACCTGTAATTTGATACTGTTTTCGATTGGGCTTGCCTTCCTGCTGAATGACCTGTGATTCAACCATCCCCTCCTTTTCCAGATTTTCCAAATCCTTGTAAATATGGCTCTGCGTTGCCGACCAAAAATGGGAGACGGATTGATCGAAGATCTTTTTCAAGTCGTAGCCCGACATGGGCTGGTAATCGAGAAAACCAAGGATAGCATGAGCAAGTGGCACTTTATACTCCTTTAGATATATATCTATATAGGAATATATCTTGTGTGATATATTCTTGTCAAGGGATTTGCTAATGCAGATTCAAGCTGTCGTCGAGATGAGCGAGTGAGTAGTAGCTCTCTAGGTCATTCTTTTCGAGAACGACCAAAGATCATGCCTGAGACTTTTGCTGACGTTGATGGAGCACATACAAAACAATCATGAAAATTGGAAACAGAAAATCCCAATAGACGACGATGCCTGTATTGCTCGGTGAGAAGTTGTTCTGTTGGATCATATGCAGAATGTGAGTATACCCTGCACCCCAACCGAAGATGAATTTCATAATGATAAACGGAAGCCAGTATGCCTTATTCCAAAAGCCAAGGAAGCCGACAGTGCCGATGCCGATGGATGCAAATCCCAACTCCATTTGGAAGCCGCTATTCAGGGGCCAGCCGATTCCCGATGCGACTTGATCCGCATAAAGGATATGACCGAATGACCCGCTCATGATGGTAAACCAGCCTGAAAGCCCGATAACATAGAGTGCGACAAGTTCGACTACCGATTCTCTCCGTTCTTTATTACGGGTGTTGAACAGATGTACGCTCGCTGAGATGACTGTCACAATGATCTGGATATAAACATTCAAACTTGGTATTTCATAGAGGGTTTCCATTTTGTTCTCCTAAAGTAGTGTGCCCATTAGTGACCAGCGCCCGATAACGACAAAGAGGGACATTGCCGCAAAGTAAAGTGTAAGTGGGAGTATTTTATATTCCTTCTTGGGCAGGTGCTCTGTGAAGATCGCGAAACCTTGAAGGATAGTCAACCCGATTGCGGCGATAACAGTTATCCACGGCAGAATGCCTGTGACCATCGGCAGCACAACGCCGACTGCGCCAAGAAGTTCGGAAATCCCCACGAAACGGATGAAAGCATCCGAGCGGTTTTGAGTCCATGCCATTTTTTCTTTTGCTTTTTCTGTAAAGAAGGTTTTGTATATTCCATAGGAACCATAAATTCCTAGAAGTGAAACTTGTGCAATCCATAAACCGATATTAAGTTCCTGTATTCATAATTTGTTCTCCTTATTCCATTAAATTCACATTCTTACATGCTGTCATTTAGGGGGCGGGTACCCTCAGGGCAATACAGAAAATTATGGATAATTTTATGTAGGTGGATTTCAACGTTGCGGCTACTGGTGAGTAAAAAACTAGCGGTGACTATTTACTCAAGCGATTGCACTTCTCCAAAACACCCCGTAACGCCTCATGCGATAACGCCTTGACCGATAGACCGTCCCGCCCTGTCATATTCTCTGCGACGATTATGGAGTTGGCGATGGCTTCTTTGCGAGTTTGACGAGTTGAGTGGCAACATTCTGCATCACTTCGTCGGGCGCGCCGTCCACGGCTTTGGATTGGATGCGGGTGTCGATCTGGTCGTTGACGTAGTCAATGACGATAAACTCTTCGTGAGTCAAAGCTATTTCGGTGGTGAACCAGTCTAAACGGCAGAGAGAAGCGATGCGTCCTGTGATGTCGTAGAGTGGTTCGAGTTCGTATTTGTTTTCTTCAGATTGTGTCACACTTGAGAATACATGTGTGAGCGGATGCCACCAGCAGGGATAAACTTTGCCAACCGAATAGAAAACACGGAACCAGGCGGGTCGTCCTTGAATGGTGCGGGGTGTGACATTTGCTTGAAGAAGATATTTTTCTTTTGGAAATTCCATGCGGGCACGCAGAACCTGATCGAGAGATGATGCGCCCATGATCACGCCTGCGCCGCCTCCTTGATTGGATGGTTTGATGACGAACTGACTTCCGAGCGAGGTTAAGTCCAATGTGGGGAGGGCGGGTTGTTCAAGAAAAGGGGAGAGAAGAATCGTGTAGGGTGTATGGATGCCTGCATTGATGAGCTCAAGGTGCATGGTGGCTTTATCTTCCGACCATTTGGAAAGTTCGGGGGGATTGATGCGCCTTTTGTTGTATTCCATTGCCCAGTTGTTGATGGGTAGGAAGCGGTCATCGCCTTGCGAACGATCAAGGAGCGTGCTGAATGATTTCTCGCCCTTGTATAGTGCCGTAATGGATTCGAGTAAATTGTCAGGTGTGATCTGCCAGAAGGTTAATCCCTGTTGTTGACAAGCATCTTCAACAAAATGGACAAAGTCAACATCGTATTCCCAGTACCAGGGGAGACAGAGGTCGTAGTGCATCTTGCAATTATAAGTGATGATGTTTGTAGCAACACATAAAAGAGACGGACAATTGTCCGTCTCTTTTATGTTAACTTTTTCTATCTGTCTGTTTTATTTTTCTATGCCGATACCATCTGCAATCTCGCCTCCAAATCCGTTGTTTGCCGCCACCCAATAGGAACTGAAAGTGCATGCAGTGTTTGATCCCAGCGAACTTGGGGTACAGATAAAGATGTCGCCGCCAGTGCCGCTGACGCCTGTTACCGAGAAGTTGCCTACTGTTGTCAAATAGATCTGTCCGGTGACCGGATCAACTGAAGCGCCGTTGAGATCTTCAGATGATGATGTGTTTAAGCCCACATCTGATCCGTCGAAGTACAGTGACCATGTGCCGCTGGTGTTGGAACCCAGTGAGGTGGGTGTAAAAGCGACGATATCTTCATCGGCACCAGATACGCCTGGAACGCTAAAGGAGCCGGTAGTGCTGATGAGAAGTCGTCCATCAGGTGCAAACCCAACGGCGTCGATATCTTCAGAGTTTCTGGTCAATCCAACGTCAGAACCATCGAAATACCATTCAAAAGTTCCAGCCGTGTTATCGCCCAGCGATGTGGGGATGAAGCGTACGATATCGGAATCGTCCACAGTGCCCAAACCTGGAATGTTTGATGCAGCAACGAAACTAAACAGGATGCTTCCATCCGGCATTAATCGGAAAGCAGCAACATCTGTTCCACTGGATGCGCTTAAGCCGACATCTGATCCATCAAAATACAATGACCAGGTGCCCGTGGCGGTTTCGTACTTCAGAATGTCCTCATCTGCAAACGCCACACCACCTGCATTACCAGCGCTTGTTGAGCTGATGTAGATCACATCACCGCTGGTGGGCGGAGGTGTGTTGGTTGCAGTTGGTGGCACGCCTGTATTTGTCGGTGTGGGAGGTACACCCGTGTTAGTTGGTGTGGGTGGCACGCCAGTATTGGTGGGTGTTGGGAAAACTGGTGTGTTTGTTGGAGGAACTGGAGTTGGGGTCGGGCTGCCACTTCCACAACCGGGTAATTGGAATGAACCGATACGAGTTCGCCACGGGGATTGTCCCGTTGTTTGAATATATTCATTCGTATACCAGAATGTACAACCATCCACGGGGTCTACGGAGAGGCTGCTATAGTCACCCCAACGTGAGGCAGAGTGGGTTTGCGCGCCTGTCCCGGCAAAGAGTGTACCTTCACCTTGTGATAAGGTCCCAAGCGGATCACCTGCCAGACGACCTGTATATCGAATAGCTGGATACATTGTGTTGGTGGAAGCTGAATATCCCAGACCGATATTTCCGCTGGCGTCCATGGCGGCGCTCCCCATCCAGCGGCTGACTGAATCTGGTGAGAATGTGCCTTGTTGGTAAATGCTCCAGCCACCACCAGAATTGCGGAGTTCATACCAGCGGATGCCGGCGCGGTCTGTGCTATTTACGTCCACGGTGTGATTGGCAACGATGGTTTGATAGGAGCCAAAGTTTCGATATTGCAGACGATACATTAGCCGGTCAGCGATGGCATCCAGTCGGCGGGTTGTGCCTTGTTGGCGGATACAGTTACGACTGCCATTGCACATGTTCGAGTCAAATGCGGCAGTTGCCAAATTTGTAACATGCGTAAAGGTTGATGCCCCTGGATTTGACCAGTTCACGCTGAAAGCCCACATTTCAAGCTGATCTTGTGGAAACCCATAACCATTGTCATCTGCTTCCATGAAGTAGTTGGGTGTACCTGCTGGAGGCGCCTGACCGTCCAGATCGGTGGGTAACATGCCGCCCAGGTTCGGGTCAACGCTGTAAAGATCAAAATAAACGGCTTGGGCTGGCAGACCTTGTAGCATCTTGTCCCGCTCGAAAGCTACTGCGCCAGCGCCACCCCAGTTGTTGCCAGCGAACTGGTTGATGGACATGTAGTATCCATCGGACCAGACACCAAAGTGTGGATAGTCGTTGAGTTTGGTGGCACTGATCTGGAATTGATAGCGATACCAGGCTCCAGTTGGGTCTCCGGTTTGGGACACGGCGATACACTGATAAAAAGGTCCGCTGGGGTAGTTGGGGAGGGCGAATTGGCTCATCATCCAGCGATCAGCTAAATGGTCGTATTGAACGATGGGGTCGCCATCATTAGATGTCTGACAGGCGCCACCAAATCCAGACCATAGGGTATTTCCTGCTGCAGGTCCGTAAAGCAGAGTACCTGTTTTGCTGTATATCGCAAAGGACAGGTTCACCCATTGTACATAATGATTGGGACCAACGTCACCATTGGTATCAGGAGGCAATACCCCGTTGACATTGTTAATGCCTTCAAAGTTCTGAAGAGTAGATGGGATATTTAACGCAGGGGCGAGACCCTGATTAACACTTTCCTGAAGGACTGGGTCCTTAAATTGTCCGGGAGGTACAATTTTGGGACCTCCGCCGCCAC
The DNA here is from genome assembly GCA_963730175.1 of uncultured Chloroflexia bacterium. Classification (GTDB taxonomy): domain Bacteria; phylum Chloroflexota; class Anaerolineae; order Anaerolineales; family Villigracilaceae; genus Defluviilinea. The sequence continues at coordinate 93,779 of CAVSRF010000028.1, forward strand.
GCCTCGGTAGTGGACGAAGTTCGTTGAGATCGGGATCGGGTTTGGATTGTTTCGGTTTGATCACTGCGATCTGTGACAGGGGCGCCAATTCATCATTTTGAACTGATGAGACGACGACAGGTCCATCACTGCTTTGTTGCAATATCTCTTGAACCTGTGCTTCTGAAAGATTTCCTTCAGGTCCAAGCCGGGCAAATCTTGATGCCTCTTCAAAGGCATAGGGTTCTCTTTCCCTGATGATTAGAACAGCTGCAATTAGGGCGACAATGCCGATTAGGGCAATGGCAATATGTTTGCTTTTCATTTTGTTTCTCCTCATTGGCGAATATCAATAAACTATTTGAAAAATTATGGTTAAATAAAAATACCCTTCCATAAGGGAGGGGATCTTGTACTGCACCACAAAAGTAGACAGAGCGATGTGGGCATAAGGTTTCTGCTGAATATTGTCGTTGCCTATGATGTAGTGTTATATCAAAACATCAATCGAGATACGATTGCAGAAAAACATACCTGATGCGCCATTCATACACACTTCTCCTCTGCGTGGTTGATGTTGGAAAACATTGATCTACGCAATCAATGTTTAGCACAAGGTCTATTATCAAATTGTCAAGTCTATCGGTCAGGGCAAATTACGATGAAGCATTGTACTCCTGTTCTTAATGATGTCAATGATTTTGAGACGCCTATTTGGGTGAGAAAACATGCTCTGAAAAACGGTTACAATGGGGCGAATCTGCTGGTCAACAAAATTTATAACCGGCGTTTGTTGAAAGGATAAATAATGAGCAAAGATACAGTGCAGGATGGTGTGGTTGTTTCCATGGAGTACACGCTCCATGTGGATGGCGAACAATTGGACACATCCGAAGGGCAGGGACCGTTGCAGTTTTTAACTGGTTATGGAAACATCATCTCAGGGCTCGAACAGGAAATGATGGGCATGAAGATCGGTGATAGCAAAAAAGTGGTTGTGCAACCCGAAAACGGATATGGTGAGTTCGACGAAGAAGCGTTTTTGAATGTGCCGCGTGACCAATTTCCAAAGGATATGCCAGTGGAAGTGGATGCGGAATTAACGGTACGTGATGATGAAGGCCATGCGCGTTATGCGCACGTTGAAAGCATTGAAGGCGATACCGTGCAACTCGATTTCAATCATCCGCTGGCGGGAGCAGAGTTACATTTCGATGTGAAAGTTGTGGCGCTGCGTGAACCATCAGAAGAAGAGTTGGAACATGGACATGTCCATGAAGAGGGACATCACCACTAGAAAAAAATCCCGCCGATACGGCGGGATTTTTCGTTAATCGGTGGCGGCTGGGAGGGGCTGTCCCTCTTCTTGTGCAGGAGCAAATTGAAGCCTGGCTCCGAGGCGAAGATGAAGGGCGTAGTAAGCGAGGACGGAGAGTCCGCATAAGGCTCCGCCAATGAACCAAAGCAGGTTCGGGTTGTAGTTATCCAAAATGTAGCCTGCCGCGCCGGGTCCAATCGTTTGAGGGATTGCCCAGGAGAGTCCGGCAATTGCCATGTAGCGGCCGCGCTTGTCTGCCGGTGCAAAATTTGCGACCAAAGACTGGCTGGTGGGAACGACGATCATCTCGCCGATGGTGATGATGACGATGTTGAGCGCGAACAGAATATAGGTTGCGAATACGCCGAAAAGCACAAAGCCAATCACATAGAAAACGGCGCCGAACGCCATCATCAGGAAGGGCGGACGTTTCTTGATCAACCGTGAGACCGAGAATTGGAAAATCACAACGGTGATGGCGCTGGTCGTCATCAGAAAACCGTATCCCTGTGGATTGATATTGTGGTAATCGCGCAAGTAAACAGAGAGTGTGCCATACATTTGTTGATAGACGATCAACATGAGGATGTTCGCAACGATGAAAGCCATGAAGGCAGAGTCTCGCAGAGGGTGGCGATATCCGATCACGGTTTGCAGCAATGATTCGCTTTGTTCATGGGCATGAGGTTCGGGCTTGGTCTCTGGAATGGTTCGATACACAATGGCGGCGATGAAGCAACTGATGACCGAATCGATAACGAATAGATAAAAGAAGTCGATGTTCGCTACGAAGCCGCCAATGGTAGGTCCAATGATCCATGCAAGATTGCCAACCACACGCAGGATGCCAAAGCCTTCCTGCCTCTTGTCTTCAGGCAGAATATCTGCCACCATTGCCTCATGTGCAGGTTGAGCAATGCTGGAAAGTGTACCCACCAAAATCGCCAATGGGTACATCACATTGATGTCGGTCACAAAGCCGAAGGTCAGCGTGCTGAGCGCGCTGAAAACCAAACCGAATATTATCAATTGCTTTCGCCCAATTTTATCGGTCAACGCGCCGCCTGCGATGCTTCCGATCAAGCCGAAGAGCGAGAACATGCCAAGCAGGATTCCCGCCTGCGTCATGCCCACGTGGAATTTCTGTGTAATATAAAGTGCAAAGAATGGAAAAAGTAACGTGCCTCCAATTCCATCTACAAAACGAATGCCGACAACAGTCCAGAACAGACGCGGAAACTCATGATAAATTTTGTTGAGACGGGTAAACATTCAAGTCCTTTCGTGTGAGAATGTCTATTTTAGCACGCATGTTCTGTTTTGAAAAGAAGACAAAAAGCCGCCTCCCTCTGGACTTTAGTGCTGGCCCAGCGTTCCTAAAACCCTGACTCGCCTTTCGACCCTGTAAAAGACCTGCGCGCCGCCCCACAGCATCACGAACATGAAGACGACAAGAATGATAATCTCCACGTTGATCGGCAGAAGAGTGCTCGTTTTCAGGAGAAAGCCGCGTACTGCATCAAGACCGTACGTCACTGGAAGCATAAGCGAGACAGGGATTAACCAATAGGGCAGGGACTTTACCGGGAAAGTTGTCCCTGAAAATCCCTGCACGAGGAAACTTCCCACATCGATCAGAGTGTTTGCATCGCGCATCAGGAGGACGATCGCGGCGAAGGCGAAGCCAAATCCATATAAGCCCAGCAACATGGGGATGGCTGTCAGGAACGCGGCGAACGTGTCGCCGGTTGGTTTGAATCCAAATAACGCACCTGCAACGATAAGCATCACCGTGGATGTGATCGTAGTGGTTAATAGGCTTGTCAGTGTTCTTCCAACCAGGATCAATAAGCGTGAGACAGGTGTCAACCAATTCGATTCGAGCACGCCGGCATCCATATCTTCTTTGAGTGCAAGCCCCATGCCCCAGAAGACGGTAAGGATAAAGTTGCTCAACACCGTGCCAAGAAGAATGAAGGACATGTAATCGCCGCTTCCACTATAAGCCGCGAAACCTGTGGACTGTCCGTTTGTGCTGAAGGCTTTGCCCATGAAATAGACTGGAGTGATCCAGATGATCGGCTGAAAGACGTTGGATACAGCGTTCAACGGATAGCGCCAGAAGACTTTCCAATCCTTGCGGGCGATGACGAATAAAGCTCGCAGTTGTGTCTTGATGTCTGGGTTGTGAGAGGGTTGTTATTTCCATATTAGTATTGTCCAATCGCACCGGTCTGGCGGGCACGGCGTTCCATCCATATAAAAGTGAAATAACCGACGACAAGCCAGAACATGCCAAATAAAAGTAGAGGGATCAAGTCAGGTAACAACTCGTTGACACCTGCGTTTGAAAACGCTGCAGCGCGCATCCCATGGATCAGATAAGTTTGCGGCAGCCAGCTTGCAAGGGATTGCATCCAGCCGGGTAGGATGGCAACCGGGAAGGTGATGCCGCAGAAGATCATCACCAGCCCGCGGATGAGGAAGACGAAGGCGTTCGCCTCTTTCACCGTAATAACGAGACTTGCAAATGCAAAGCCCAATCCATAAATGGCTGGGATTGCGGCAAGCATCATCAGGGCAAGCATCCATACGCTGCCATTCAGGCGAACACCAAAGAACAATCCAAACTCCAGCGCTGTAATGGCGATAAACATAGCCATCGAAACGATCTGCGGAGCGCTATGTCCCAGCAGATAAGAGAATCTCCAGGTAGGGGAGAGCCAGTTCGATTCAAGTGTGCCGCGCATTTGTTCATTGCGTAATGCGAAGCCTATATCCCAAAGTACGATGTTTTGCCACATCCATACTGTTGTGCCGACGATGATGTAGCCAATGTAATCTGTAGCGCCTGTTGTTTTCATAAAGACGGCAAGTCCGCTTCCATCGGGACCTGAAAGCGCGCGTGCCGTAAGGATGTACATCATTGGGAAGATCAGGGGCCAGATGAACAAGGCAATGATCCAACTTGGGTAGCGCGTGAAGATTGTCCATTCGCGGCGAAGGACGGCGTAGAAAGGCGCGTGCGTCTGATAAAAAGCCTGGTTGCCCAAGCGAGCGGGGGGTGATCGTTAATTTCCATCTTCAACTCCTAATCCCGCAGCGCTTTGCCGGTTAAATGGATGAACACATCTTCGAGCGATGGCTTGACGATGTTCATGTTGACCAGTCGTGTTCCGTTTTGGCTGATATTCTCAACGAGTTTGGGTAGTAGCGCTCGACTGTTTGTTGCCTGCATATTGACTTCCCATAGATCTGCTTCACCTTGTCGCATCGCAATAAGATTTTCTACTTCTGATAACGCGCGCAATTTGTCGCCGATATATTCCTGCCAGCCGGTGACCTCAAGGCGGACGATCTCCTTTTGGTTGATGCGATGTTTAAGTCCTTCGGGTGTATCGAGCGCGATGATCTTGCCCGTGTCGATGATTCCGATGCGGTCAGAGAGCAGGTCGGCTTCTTCCATATAGTGAGTTGTCAGCAAGATGGTATGTCCCTCCTGCTTCAGTTGCGCGATCAGCTCTCTTAAATTGCGAGCAGCTTGCGGGTCGAGTCCGAGCGTGGGTTCATCCAATAGAAGAATGGGTGGGCGAGCAAGCAGGGCTTTGGCAATGGCGACGCGCTGACGCATACCCGTTGAATATTTTTCGACGAGTTCGTTGGCGCGGTCTTTAAGTTCCATGCGCTCTATCAACTCCTCCACGCGTTTCTTCGCGATCGCCGAAGGGATGTGGTACAACGCCGCAAAATACTCCAGATTTTCACGCCCGGTAAGCTTCCAATAGATACTTCGTTCGCCTGCCAGTACCGTGCCCAAGCTGCGCCGCACATCATTAGCTTGTTTCACGATATCGAAACCATTAACATGCGCTGTACCGCTCGTGGGCTCGAGAAGTGTGCATAACATGCGGATCGTGGTGGATTTGCCCGCGCCGTTCGGACCCAGCAACCCGAAGATCTCGCCGCGCTCGATCTGGATATCGACTCCATCCACGGCGGTGAACATGGCTTTCGGCTCTTTCTTCCAAAATTGCCAGCGCTTCTTTTTGGGACTTGGGGCTGGTCCGCTTTCAGCAGATTTATCCCCGGTCCCGGGGCGGGCGGGGAACTTCTTAACAAGTTGGTGGGCTTCAACTGCAAACTGGGACATTTTGGCTCCTTTTATAAAGACTTGAATTCAAGAAAAAACAAGTTTTTTGAACAATTTTATATTTTGTTTTATTATTCTTCACATATTACAGCAGTATTTTTCATTTGTCAATAGTTTGTTTTAAAATATTTATATTCATATTAATAATTTCAATAAAAAATCCCGTCACACGACGGGATTTTGAGTTCTGGCTAGTCTGTACTTGGTGTAGGCTCGGGTAGCGGGATTGCCTTTCTACTAATAAACACTAGAAGGAAAAATATTATGCCTACCAGATCAACAAGCAGAACGGTTGTCATGGCTTTGGGACCCGTACGTGCAAATATCTGACCGAGCAGCCAAGGGAGCAACATCCCTCCAACACCAGAACCAGCGAGGAACCAGCCTGTAATTGCCCCGGTAATCTGCATCCGTTCTCCTGCAAGAATGATAAATGTGGGGAAAATGGATGCCATGGAAATTCCCAGCCCGATCGTGCCGATCCATAGTGCGAGGCTGGAATCCTTCCAAAGCATGATAATAATAATGCTGATCCCACAACCAATCAGGTCCATGAACAAGATCGTTTGTGGGCGAAGGCGGGTCGATATCCAAATGCCAAGCAACCGTCCAAGGGTGAACGATCCCCAGAAGAAGCCGTTCAGGTTTGCAGCGGATGTGATCGTACCGAGTCCTAGTGCCACTGTGTAGGTGTAGATCCAGTTCCCGAAACCCAATTCAAGTCCAACGTAAAACAGAAACAGGATCACAACCAGCAAGACAGGTATAAGTGGAAACGGGGCGTTGCTTTCTTCCTCCGTATGTGTTTGTTTGGGCGGGTCAGGCAACAGCCATAGCCAAACCGCTATTGGCAGACAGACAATTGAAAAAGACAAATAAACCCAGAGAATATCACCGGTTCTGGGAAGTATTTGCCCCAACAAAAATGGGGCAATGAGAGAGCCCACGCCAAAAAAGAAATGTAACCCATTCAAGAATGGTCCGGCTTTTTCTTTGTGAGTCCACAGTATTAGTGTATTACATCCCACATCAAGGATGCCGGATGCGCTTCCACTAAGAAACATGGCAAACAGAAGGATTTCCAATGAACGCGAGATGGGGATTAACACACAGGCAACTGCCATGACAAGCAATGTAATTACCATGAGCTTGTGACCGGGTATGCGGTCGTAAGCGCGTCCACCGAAATAGGAGCCAGCAATATATCCCAATGATCCAAAGATAAAGATAAGACTGATACGATCCAGTCCACTGGAGGTGTGCTCTGCCAGTGTAGGGATACTGGGTCCACTGATGGCGGTGGTGAGTCCCAGAATGATAAAGGATAGATAGTATGCGGCGGTTGAAATGTACGGAAGTAGACGATGTTGTTGAGTTTGTGATGTGTTCATTGTTGATCTATTGTCCTGTATGAGGCGGCCATGGGACTTCTACCGGTCCACCATAACCATGTTTTTCCTGAACGTATACCTTCCCATGGGAAGGTGTGTTACAACCTTTTTCATCGTTGGCAACAGAAATAAAAGGAAAATTCGTACCAAGTGTTTCGAAGATGATTTGTCCGTTCTCACATCGCCATACCTCAACGATATATTGATGCATAAATTCATCCTCATATTTTCCCGGGCTGATCGGTACAGCCTCCCATGTGATCTTGACCGTGTCACCTTCACGTGTTGCTTTCGCCCAGCTTGGTCCTGGATAGTATCGTGAAACAGGCAATTTCAGACCGGGGTACACAATGGGGAGGCTTTGTGGGTTGCCTTGAACATCCAAAAACTTTGTGTTGACCCAGCATTTGTTCGTGCCATCCACCCAAACCCAATTGTTTGCATCGGTGCGCCCAACAAGCTTTATATTTGCGCCTTCGTTCAACGCATAAAGAAAGAGATATTCGGCGCCGGGACCGTAACGACAGCTTAATTTCCCGGCGGTCACTTTGGCTTTCATACTTTCCACGACGGGAGCAGGTGTTGACGTTGGTGCTGGTGTCTCAGTAGGTGAGGGCGTGTCGCTAGGGATGGGTGTGAACGTCTCCGTCAGTGTGGGGATGGGGGTAAAGGTTTCAGTTGAGATGATGCTTGTTAAGGTTGCGGCAGGTTGAGGGGAGGGCGAAGCGGGTTGTCCTCCACCGCTAAAACTGCAAGCGAGAGTTGTCAACATCCAGGGAATGAGAAGATGAAACACCTTGTTTTTCATAAGCTGATTGTACTCTTGCTTGTCACACAAACCAGTAAAAGATTTTGACAATTTTGAAATACCTTGTCGATATCCGCCCTTCATGTCCTTTAAGTAGTTCTGCTCAGCCTGAGGGGGGCAGGCTGAGCAGAACTATCTATATTTTACATGATGTTTCGTTTTTTGCAAGGGGGAATTTTTAAAGCATTGTTACTGCAATATGTTTCATATGCGCGAGCACGCCAGCAAACCCATTGAGGCGTTGACCTGAAATAGCCTCTTGAAGATTCATTGGGAGGTAGAAATCTGCTGGAACGCTGATGACCTCTTCGGCTGTGCAACCGTTGATTCCGTTGAGCAGGATGGACGTAAGCCCGCGCACGGTGGGGGATTGCGGAGGAATATCCGCGTAAAAGATGATACCGCCATTCGGTCCCTTCTCACTAATAAGAAAGACCGGGGTCATACATTCAGGCACAGCTTCCATTTGATCGCGCTGGTCTTTGAAGCGTTCTGGCAATGGCGGGAAGGTCTCTGCATACGCGATGAGCGTTTCCAGCTTTTCTTCGCGCGTCATACTGGCGAAGTCATCTACGATTTCTTGAAGTTTTACAGGTATTGGCATAGTTTGTATCCGTAGGGACACAGCGGAACAATCTTTCGTCAGAGGGTTCGCTGTGTCCCTGCAAATTTTACTTCTCTATCGGTGCGTCAACCAGATTGCCCCATTCCGTCCAGGAGCCATCGTAGTTTTTGACGTTGGGATATCCAAGCAGATATTTCAGCACGAACCAGGTCAATGATGAGCGTTCACCGATGCGGCAGTAGGCAATAATATCACCATCGGCTTTGATGTTCTTCCCTTCGTAGAGGGCGCGCAATTCCTCGGATGTTTTGAACGTGCTATCCGCTTCGTTGACCGCCTGTGACCACGGAATGCTTGCCGCGCCAGGGATGTGACCACCGCGTGTCGCGCCTTCCTGTGGATAGTTGGGCATGTGTAACAACTCGCCGCTGTATTCCTTGGGTGAACGGACATCTACGAGCGGCTTCTTCGCCTCGACTTGTTTGAATACATCATCACGAAAGGCGCGAATGGACTTATCCGCTTCTTTCGCCTTGTAGGTTGTTTTCTCGTAAGAAGGCTTTTCTTTAACGAGCGGGCGTTTCTCCTGTTCCCATTTGGCGCGCCCGCCGTTCATAATCTTTAAATTCTGATGGCCATAGTATTGGAAAACCCACAAAGCATAGCAGGCGAACCAATTGGATTTATCGCCATAAAACACAACAGTCGTATCGTTGGTGACACCAATGCTGGATGCAACTTCTTCAAATTGTTCCTTGGTCACGAAATCCCTGCGAACGGGATGTTGCAATGTGCTGAACCAATCCACCTGCACGGAGCCAGGGATATGTCCGATGGCGTATAACAAAGGGTCTTCGTCGGATTCGATAATACGGACGTTTTTATCCTCCAAATGAGCGGCAACCCATTCAGTATCTACAAGGTATTCGGGGTGAGCGTATGGCATTTTATTTTCCTTTTCGGTTCTAAAGTTTTTGTTCTTAAAGTCAAAAGCAGTCAACATACAAAACAGAGGGATTAGCAAACAATCCTGCGCAACAAGTTTGTTCGCGGGGGCCGTTCCACCGTCCTAAGTCGTTGACTGCTTATTTGGGAAGAGTGCCTCAGGCGGTGATTACGAACCCCGCCATAGACACAAGCAATAGGTAAAAGATATTTTTGGCATATTGTGCGTTATTTTACTTTTCTCATCTGTTTTGTCAAGTCAAATATCGTTTGTTCTATTGGATATCAGAATCATAAGGCAGGTAGAGAGCAGTTCAGTTGTGGGTATAATTATCAGGAAGGAGATAATTATGCTCTCTCTTATTTACGTCAGTACGTCAATTGAACTCCTAAATGATGAGGAATTACTTGATATTCTCAAGGTAAGCCGTGAGAATAATACATCTGGTGATATCACGGGGATGTTATTGTACAAAGGCGGGAATTTTATGCAGGTCCTTGAAGGTCCCGATGATGCAGTAACTGGCATTTATGAAAAGATCAAGAAAGATCCCCGCCACAAGGGTGTATCCATCATCTCAAGAGAACAAATCCAAACCCGTCAATTCCCTTCATGGGAAATGGCATTTCAAAATTTGGATAATCCCACGGTCAAGAATGAGCCGGGTTATAGTCAGTTCCTGCAGGATGAGTTTACGGCAGATATATATCGTGAGAATCCACTACGAGCCTATATTATGCTTCTGACCTTCCGCGATAACATGCGCTAGGTCAAGATTTACGGAAATACGGAAAGAAGCTCCGTTGTTGATGCGGGGCTTTTTGATTTATGAGACGGTCATATTTCTGAATCCATCTCCCAAGCCAAATAAGGATGCCATTCCCTGTACCATCAGGCTCCCTCCGTAGATGATCATATGATATTCCAGGTCACCAGTGACCAGAGCGATATGGAGAGTCCAGACCAGGGTCGCTGTGCCAAGTACAACAAGAAACATGCTTCCCAGCGCCATCCAAGCCGGGTTCAACGTATGTATGGCTCCCAGCCAGGTCAGTGCGCCGATGAGAATGACACCTGCCGCCGCAAATGATTTTGTCAACAGCCACAAAAATTCCACTTGATCGATTTGACCGCTTGTCAGGTAGATGAGCAGAAGGACACCTGCGAGCAGGGAATTGATCAACGCCAGAAATATTGAAATCGTTTTCATCACAACGCCTCCTTGTAGGATTTAAAGAAAGCATATGACTTTCACCCTGTCAAAGACTACAGGGATGCTATCAATTTCTATAAGATTCTTTCAGATGGGGGAAAGGTAACGGGGAGAAAATTTCTATTGATCGGAATCAGCTTGAAGTTCGAATGGAAGCGATGCAAATCCGCATTTAGGAGGGACGGCGCATCTCGATCCGTGAGAAGTTCGTGAAGTAACCGATGAGTTGCAAGGCGGAGAGATGTGGATCGTTTTCATGGATGTTCTCCGCGTAGGTGTCATGATGAGAGTATTGTGTGTGTAAACGCCATAAAAGTTGTATGCCCACCTCATGCGGATCGCCCTGTTCGGTGTGTATGATCAAATGGCTCAATGTGGATCTCAGCGTAAACTTTGTATTGCGGTAGACCAGCCAGCCTGAACTGCCATTCGGTAGTGCAATGTGCAATCCTTCGGTGTTGGGAGAATTACGCATGGAACTCATAGGCGTTAATCCAGGTGAGATGTTTGGGGTAGGTTTTCAGTTTTTCGAGCGCTGCCTGAAAATTCAACAATGTCATATCCCCTCTGATGGTATCTTCTCTGGTACGTGGCGCATGACGCATGACAAGATAAGTCCCAGTTTCGGTAAATCCCTTTTTGAGAAATAATCGATAGGCAGGTTCGTTGTTTTTGATGACTTCCAAATGGGTTTCTTTTGCACCGAGTTTTTCTGCATTTTCCAGCATGGAATCCATCAATGCCGAGCCGGCGCCTGTGCGGCGTGTAGATGGCAAAACGCCCAGACGCGTGATCCATGCGGTTTGGTTTCGGAAGCCCAACATACTTAAGCCGAGTACGGTTCCATCTGCGTCGCGTGCTACACATGATTGATATAGATCGACATCAAAGTCATGTATGTATTCGTTTAATCTGCTGGAATTCATTGGCATGGGAACCAGATAATCCACCCGTGTCTGGTTGTAAAGTTCCGTTAGCTCCTCGATCGTGAAACGATCTGCGGGCAGGATTTCGATTGTCATAAAGCAGCGGCGGAGCCTAAAATTGAATCGATCTTTTTGACCAAGTCTGCCATGAGAAATGGCTTGCATAAGTACCCATTCAATTTGTAGTCGCTCACTGTTCGACGCGCCACCTCCTCGGGCCAGGCAGTCAGCACAATGATGGGGATGGAACTCAAGGATGGTTCGCCTTTTAACCAGACTGATAGCGTTTGACCGTCAGCGTCCGGTAGACCTAGATCAAGCAGGATCAGGTCAGGTTTGGATGTGGATGCCAATTCCAGCCCATCTTCGGCGCTCTGTGCAAAAACGAATTCGTGCCCGAGTGATTGGACGACTCTCTCAACATAGGTAATGTTGTCTTTAATATCCTCGATATACAATATCTTTGCCACGGTGGTCTCCTTACTGATTAGTAGTTATTTTATCATTTGATACGATCCCCGGCAGGCCGAGGATCGTATTTGCTTGCTATACGGTACTGTTAACTTTTTCCCCGTAAAGTTGAATATTTACGATCTCCGCATGTTTTGCGCTAAGTAACGTGATACCTTGATCTCTATATACGGAGCGGATCGAATCAGTGAGTGACAAAGATTCACGGAAAACCTCCATAACGGATTCAGGATCGTCATCCGCCGCGATGCGATTAATGGACAGTGCTCTGCACTCGATACATTCATGGATCAACATCAATTCGCCTCGTGACTCAATCCGGTACTTGTTCCTGCTCTTTTTCATGGTCAGCCCCTTGGGCTTCATCTTCCCCTTGCACGCGGAAAGACGGTCGCCCGCAACGAACAGATCGAGATGATATGACCACAAACAATAGGGACAGTGGTTACGGTTGTTCACACCGGATAACATAGGCTCTGCAGAGACATGGTTATTGCAATGCCTGCATCGAAAATCCCCGAAGGAGGATGCATGATATTTCATAACTCACCCCTCAAATTCATATAACTCTTATAGCGATGTGGGCTGATCTCACCATCCATCACTGCCTTGCGGATGGCGCATCCTGGTTCACTATCGTGTTGGCAGCTCATGCCAAATTTGCATTTCCCGATGTGCTCAGCCATCTCGGGAAATAGGTAGGCAAGTTCGTCGGGGGAAATGTTCCATAGACCAAACTCGCGCATACCGGGTGTATCCACGATTGCCCCGCCGGAATCCAGCTTGAACATTTCGAGATGGGTTGTTGTGTGACGTCCCTTGCCGAGTTCGCCTTTGCTTACTTCTTTTACGCGTAGGCCGAGCCCTGGCTGAATGGCGTTCAACAGGGAAGTCTTCCCCACGCCAGATTTTCCGATCATCACGGACATTTTTCCTTGCAGGATTTCTTTGAGTTCTTCGATACCCTCGCCAGTGTACGAACTAACCATATGAATCGGATATCCGATACGGCGATAAGTTTCGAGGTCGGCATGGAGTTTGTTGTTCCCATTTGCGAGATCAAGCTTGGTAATGACGATCAGAACGGGTAACTCAGCCGCCTCGGCAGTCACGAGATAGCGGTCGAGTAATCCCCACTTGGGAGGGGGACTTGTTGCAGCGAATACCGGTAGGACCAGGTCTGCGTTCGAGACGATGACTTGTTCGAAGACGCGTTGACCAGGAACTGTCGCGGGGCGCGAAAGTTTTGAGAGGCGAGGCAAAATCTCGGTAATCATGCCGCGGTTTTGTCCTGCATCCATAAAACGGACGCGGTCACCGACGGCTATCGGGTCCACATGTTCGATCTCGCGTACATCCTGTACTTTACGGCGTAAGGATGTGGGATCGGCGGTGGGGTAGATCAGTTGTTTATGTAATAGAGACGAGAGTACGCAATCGATATCTCGCTCGTTTGTGTGGACAGTGTAGCGTCCAAGTGTTTTTCGAAAGACGACGCCTGTGTCGTCCTTGTCGTTTGGTTTCATTGTCAGGGTTTCCTGGTATTGTTGGGTAAATAAGGTTGTTCGATAAACGCCCGTGTTGAGTTGCGCGGGCAGAAAATGTGCCGTTGGAGTAAGGGGATTGAACGACTTGAGCTAACATAAAATTTATTCCTTTCTTTGTGATAATAAAAAACCAGCCGCGGAATTTTTCCGTGGCTGGTAATGGTGAACAGTTGCATCTGTTCGTTGTAGTTGTAGGCGAAGAGACGCGGCTGTTTACAGGTTAAATAAAAATGCCACGGGGATGGGTACGCCCGTGGCAGATAAGTTGAATCAAAAAGACTGGCTTAACTGCTGTGCAGAGACGCGCCCATGGGGTTATCGCAAACAAGCTCCGATTTTGATTTGAACATAAAACGCGTCTCCTTTCTTTGAAGTGAATTACTGGCTGGGAGTTTACCAATGGCGAGTAGGGATGTCAAGGGAATGACAATGAATTCTCGTACGGTTTGTGCCTTTGACTTTTATCCCGCTTCGAGAATGTTTTTGAGCATTGCCAGATTTTCTTTGAACTGCCTTTTCATCTTTTTTTCGATCACATTCTCATTAAACTCTATTAGATTGACTACGGTTGCCTGCATGGACAGTTTAACCTGTGTACAGCCTTTGGCTATATCGAAGGTGTAGGATGTGATTGAATGTAGGGGACCGGAGAGAGATTTGAAGCCATATTTGCTGCCAGGCTCATATTCGGTGATTTCGTATGTGCTTTTGATGCGGTGCCCCATAAAATTGCTGATGCTTTGAAAACATGCCCCCAACCCCGCCGCGTCCTCGGAGAGATTGACCGAAGCCAGTGTCCCATATTGCCATTGGAAATCATTTTCAGGGGTGCTGATGAATTCGAAGACTCGTTTGATGGGCCGGTAGATCTGGGTGTTCGAGATGATCTGGATCACTTGCTTTATTCCTCACATTCTTGTTCCGCTATCACCTCTGGTCAAACATGTTTTTAAAGAAAAAACCGCCGACCTGTAACAGGGTCGGTGGCTGAAATACACACAAATCCAGTTAGAAGTTATCAATTGTTAAGTTCAGTGTATCATATTTCAAATTTGAGTGATTGATGAGTGTCTAAAGCGGCGTTTATGAGATGAATTCGGAACAAAGACGATGGTCGGTGTGTGATATAATGGGGCTATCTTATAAAAGGTCGAGTGTGCTTATATCGCCGTCAACCCCAGAATATAGGGAGAGACGGCTCTTTTCTTATTGTTGTCGTTAATTATGAAAGAAGAGGCGTGAAAGCAAAATCACATCTTGGGCGTTTGTTATATAAGACCACAAAACAGGGCTTGCGGAAGTCTTTTGCGCAAGTTGAGGGTGTAACTATCAACCGTATTGACCAAAGAATGGTACCGTGATTAATAATAATATTGTGACGTTCAAAGTTGGGGACCAAGTTGTTCACCCGCAGCATGGGGTGGGTAATGTTGTCAAGCTGGAAGACAGGGAATTCGAGCCAGGGGTGAAAAAGGGCTATTATGAGATTTCCATTCCGGGTGGAAGTACTTTATGGGCGCCTGTAGACATCCCAGCATCGGGACTGCGGAAACTGTCTGATCGAAGCGAAATTGCCCGATGCCGCAAGATATCTGGAATCGCGTCCCTCTCCGCTTGTGGCTGATGCGCGTCTACGACAAACTGACCTGTCTGACCGCTTAAAGCTGGGGACATTGCGCTCTCAATGCGAAGTTGTCCGCGATTTATACGCCCATGGCGAGCATAAATCATTATATGGGACGATTGCCAATTTCTTTCGTACGGCGCAGACTGTACTCTGTCAGGAATGGGCTGTGGTGGAAGGGGTAACCCTGGCGGAAGCCATTGACGAAGTAAACTCCCTGCTCGAAAAAAGCAGACGGATTGTGAACAAGTCCAAGGTGTAGTTGTTATCAAGAAAATAAAGGTTTCATGGACCCTGCCAATAAAAAGGCGGGGTTCTTTTGTTTAAACGCCCCGTCGCGCAGCTCTCTTTCAAAAGGTGGAGAGGTTACCCAACCATACACGCCGAGATTACATCGCTTCGATCTGACCATCCACAAGGCTTAGTTTTTCGAACCAGCTGAAAAGGAAATACCCTATTCCGATATAGATCAGACCAATCCATAGTTCGCCGAGAAAGAGGGACTGTATCAACGACCAATTTCCTCCGCTCATGGCGAGACGTGCGGCTTGGATGCCGCGCGTAAGCGGCAGACTATAGGAAATGGCTTGCAGGGACTTGGGGAGGATATCGACCGGAAAGTTGACGCCGCTGAAGATGTATAACACGATGACGACCATGGAAGTAATGGTCCAGGCTTCACGTGTACGCAAGGACAAACTGCCTAAAATCAGACCCATGCCACAGGCTGTGAAGGAGAGCAGGAGGATGCACAGCATGGTGAGACCGAGGTTGGCGTGACCAGATCCACGTGGAAGAAGAACGCACCCAGGAACAAAGCTGCAACCGTGGATAGCAATCCGTCTATGATGTGTACGAGCGAGCGACCAAGGAAGAGAGGTCCACGCGCGGCGGGGCTGGCGATCAAATAAGGCAGTGTTCTGAAATCCCGTTCGCCGCTGATGGTCATGGATACGCCTGATACGCCGTTTGTGGCGGGCAATAACAGTATATTTCCGATCACTATGTAGAGCGGATCGTTCAAACCTGCCAGACGTCCCATAAAGATAAAGAGCAGCATCTGTGCAAGGGGAAAAGCGACCTTGACCGATATATAAGGCACAAAACTTTGCCACAGCGTATAATCCGCGATAGGAGTACCATGCGCTGGCAAAATATAAGCGAACATTGCCAAGCAAATTCTTTATCATACTGAACTCAATTCTCCGCTGACGCGAATCATGTCGTGTACTTTTCTCGACAGGGTATACGTGACCAGAAGATACGCAAACGATACGGCGAGGGCGAGCGCCCAATCCTGCCAGATGGTGGAAAACTGTAGTTGTGTGCTGAAGGATGTATTCAATCCTGTTACGCCCCAACGAACAGGGATGCTGTTCGACAGCCATAGGATCGAACGCGGCAGGTAATCAATGGGAAACATGAAAGCTGCCAGGATGGACACGGGTAGCTCAAGATAGTTGATGAACATTCCTGTAACACGTGACCAAACTCGAAAGTGCGCAAGGAAGAATCCGATGCACCAGAACCCAAACATCAAAATCAAAAGGGAAATGATGATGAAGGGAAAGTTGTAGGATGGGATCGAAAAATTGAAAAACAGCTTCACAACCAAAAATGAAAGAAGCATTGAAATGGAGCCGGTTAAAACGTTGGTCGTTGTTTTGACGGCTAAAACCGTGGAAAATGACGTGGGACTGCCAATGATCAATTCCAATGTGCCTTCACGCCGGTCGTTGCTGATATCGTAAAAGGAGGTGAATACCAGACTGCTCCATAACCCCATGATACCGCCACCGATAATTACATAAACCAGGTCGGGCACGGCTTTGCCTGCCATGCGTGCCAACAAATAACCGACACCGCTGAAAACCGCTGGCTGGAAGACCAACAGTCCAAAAGAGAATAGCGAGAGCGCCCGCATTCGAAACTGGATGTTCATCTGTTGCCAGATGAACGGGAGCGGGTTATGCATCCTGTTCTTTGATGATCTGTACATAGACATCCTCAAGCGTGGCATTACGGACTTCGATGTTCGTAATGACATTGCGTTCCAACAATGGCGCAAGTACATTCAACACACGGGACGGATTTTTTGTATGTAGGGAAACCGTCTCACCTGAATTGTGAACATCAGTTTCGGGGAGTTCAAGGGTATTCAATTCCTGTTGAATATCAAGGTGACCGTTCGGGGTTTGGATGACGATCACACTGTCACCCGACGAACGTTTTTTCAATCCCGCTGGTGTATCCAGTGCGATGATCTTTCCATGATTGACGACGGCAATGCGGTCGCATAGCTCTTCGACCTCATACATGTAGTGACTGGTGAGCAGGATGGTCTTGCCACGCTTCAATAAATCCTTGACCAGTTGCCTGATCTCGCGCGCACCGACCGGGTCGATGCCGACGGTGGGTTCGTCGAGGAAGATCAGCTCCGGGTCATGGAGCAGGGCGCGGGCAAGATGGAGGCGTTGTTGCATCCCGCTGGAATACGTCTCGACGCGGTCGTTCTCGCGTCCGGTCAAGCTGACAACTTCGAGCAGTTCCTTGATGCGTTTGGAGATGATGTCAGGTTCGAGTTTGTATAGTTCGGCGAAATATTTCAGGTTGTCCAATCCGCTGAGACGGCTGTAGAGTCCTTTGTTGCCGCCAAAGGTGAATCCGATCCTGGGGCGGATCTGATTTGTGTCTTTGAGAATGTCGAGACCGAAGATGCTGGCGGTTCCAGTGGTGGGGAGGAGCAGGGTTGAAAGCATTTTGACGGTGGTTGTCTTCCCCGCGCCGTTGGGACCGACCACGCCGAATAATTCTCCCCTGTGGATGGAGAACGAGATATCCTCCACCGCGGTGACTGGATGTTTTTTCTGCTTCCAAAAACCCTGAATCGATTGGAAGACTTTGTGAAGGTGTTCAACTTGGACCGCAATTTCATTTGTGTTTTGCATGGGGTTTCCACCTCAATGATGTGCATTATAAGGGATATTTCAATGGATGAAAAAACCCCGGGAGTACTAGGATGATCGCATTTGGATTTTTTCATCCGCTAATCTACCTATGCGATTACCCCACCAGCGAGCAGGAATCAAAAACCCCGCCATGAGGCGGGGTTGACCTTCTAACGCATATAGCAAAGGAATTACATTGTGGACAGGTTGACACCCAATTGACCCAGGATCGCCATCAACCCCGCGCCTTCGGTTGGCTCGACAACCCATGATGAAACTTTCTCATTTTTGACGGTTATCTTTATCTTTTCCAAAGCGGTTGAAAAATTCTTGTTCGTCGCAGAGACCACACCCATGCGCAAGCCCGTGAGATCGAATGCGCCGCGGTTGATCCCACTCATTTGCGATGTAGTGTTGACAATATTGCCGTGTGCGCTATCTACTTTGAAATGGTAGTTCAGACCGGTAAATGCCATCTTCAAGCTGGCGCTCATTTTCAGCCAGGTCTTGCCATTGATCGGTCTACCGATCAGCCCTTTGAATCGAAAATCATCTGTGAGCAATGCCTTTGCTCTATCGAAATCGCCTCTTTGGATCGAATCCATGAGGGCTTGGACGGTTTCTTGAGAATTCATGATGTTTTCCTTTACTATCGAATCAAATGTTTCCAATGGGACTTCCATGTTTTCCCCCCGAGTTATGCTTTGTTACGCAAAAAGCACCCTCATTCCACGTGGAATAAGGGTACCGTTATGGCTTTTTCTATTTTGTACGTTATGCGGCGCGTGGCTTGGCGACATTGACCTTGAGCTTGTTCTCAGCCAGGGCATAGTCGTTGAACATGCTGATTGCCTTGTCGGCGTCTTCCTGTGTGGGCATGGACACGAAAGCGAAGCCCTTCGACTTGCCGGTGCCCTTATCCATGGCGACTTCGACCGAAGAGACGGTTCCAGCGGTTGCGAACAGGGTGTTGATTTCATCCTGTGTGGTCGACTTGTTCAAATTTCCTACGTAAATTCTTACATCCATTTTGTACTGCTTTCTACCCGAGAGGGCATTGTCCGGCATTGCCGGAATAAAAATGACCGCGAACCCTATAAAAGGGTCGGCGGCCAAGGGGTGCGACAGAGATCCTGTTATTTCTTACTTATTCAGTGTAGCACACTTTCCGCCCACAGACGGATGAGTATTTGGCGGGAATGCCCCTCTCTCTCTGATGGATGTGTGCCCTTAGGGTAGATGGTTGGGAGTGAGGTCAATCCCAACCACCCAACCCGCCCGTCTTGTAGACAGGAATCAAAATCCCCCGTCTCGTTAAAGACGGGGGATGCTGTGGGGTTCATCCGTGATGTTTGGATTACTTCATTCGGGAGAATAGGATCCACATCAACTGAATGACGACCCATCCGATCAGTGAATAAACAATGATCGCGATCAGGGAGAAAAACTCGATCTCGATGCCTTCAAAACTGGGGGTACGTGTAAGGCTCTGGAACATCCAGAGAAATGGCGCGGTGATGAAATAGACCATGCTCGCAAAGGGATTTGTCGGATTGGCAGCCATCAGCTTGAGCAGGAAGCGCAGACCGATGAGTCCATCCAGAACGCCGAAGCCCAATTGGACCAAACCTGTGATTCGCCGCAGGGTGCCTTCATTGACGGCAAAAACCCGTATTGAAGAGGTTCTACGTGTTGTTGATCTGATATTTCCGGTATCGCTTAATTGACTCATTCCAAGCTCCTTTCTTCTTGTCTTTGTCAGGACCGGTTAACCGCCATACTGTGCGGTTCCATATTATGTTTAACAATGCAAATTAAGGGACAGTTAAAATTGCGTGATTTCCCCATGAAGTAGGATAGGAAAATTGGGTGAATATAACCTGGTGTTTAGTATTACTGGGACGATGCTGATCCTCAAATCATTCTTGCCTGCTTATCTTTGTAATTCAAATTAATAGTTACAAAAAGAACGTGAGTGTGTATAATGACAAATACTGTCATGTTCGGTTCATTAGTTTTAAGGAGGAGTACATGTCCGAATCATCGAAAATATATAAATCTGCTCCGTTACAACAGATTAGATGGATTGTTATCGTAATAATTGTCATATTGGTGCTTGGCTATGTCGGTGGATATTTCATCCTGCCTGGTATGGTCAAATCAGCATATCAGGATGGGAATTGCGAAGCGGTACTTTCTCGAAACGATATTTACTCACGTGTATACCCTGCCATGATTACAAATGGAAGAAACACCGCTCTGGTCAGGGAGTGCGCCATTTATACTCTAGGAATTACCAATGAAGAGGCGGGAGCATGGCATGATTCGTACAATGCCTTTCGTGTATATTCAGAAACTTATTCACAGGGTCTATTTGCAGTCAAAGCGCATGAGCATAGTGCCATTGTCCTCATGGCTTTGGCAAAGGATGATGCAGAAAAAAAAGATTATTTAAAAGCCAATGACGATCTCGATTTTATTATGGAGAATTATGGAGATACGGCAACTGTCGCGGATGCTGAAAAATTAAAATCTGATATTCGCATGGCTTTGGGTACGGACCTGCGCGAGACCGGCGACTTTGCGGGTGCAGAACAGATATTCAAGGAAATCAATGTGTGGGGGCAGGAAAACAATCGAGAGGAAGATGTGAGATCATCACAGCTTGAGCTTGCTCAAACCTATCTGACATGGGGTCTTAAATTACAATCACAGAAAAATTATGCAGAGGCGAAAGCAAAATTCGATAACGCCATATCAACAGACCCTGATCCCTCTTCAGAATCAGGACCTGCTGCTCAGGCAAAAACCAGCATGAGCAGCTTGTACGTTCAATGGGGTGATCATCTCATTGGGCAAAAAGATTTTGCCAATGCAATGGAGCGTTACAAAACGGCTGCATCAATGCCCGGGGGGAATAACCCGTCTTCTGCAAATGAGATCGTTGCGAACGGGTACATTCAATGGGCATCAGAGTTGGTTCGTGAAGAGGATTTCCTAGGGGCGCTGGTGTTACTGGATTTTGCCCAGGCGAGCAGTTCCACAAATTCAACTCAGACGTTGGTGGATGATGCCCGGTCTGATCTGTATCTTGCGTTTTCCAAATCTGACGGTGAGCAGGCGCAGAAGGCAATGGACGATGCCGTTCAGATAGTTTGTGAGCACCACATAGCGCCCAGCCTGCCGATTTTTGGTTTGGATGAAAAGAATATTCGAGCTAAAGCTTATGGTGCAGGTGATCAACTTTCCGGGCCCATTGCGGCAACGACTCCTGCTTCATTGCATTATGTTGCCTGTGTTGAGGAAGATAACAGAGTTGTTGGAACCTTGACAGTACCTGTCAGTTCCAGAGAATTTGGCGGCGGACCCGGCGTTACAGTGACTACCTACGCTAATTTCCAATATTTCTGGAAGGTTGTGCTAAGAAAAATCGAAAGCGGCGAAGAGGTTGAAACGACCACCATTGATGGGGTGAAACCTGCCAAGCTCGAAGTATTTACCATCAATTTTAAACAATATAATTACTTTGGTCCGAAGCCCAGTATCGCGGACCTGGCGGATTGGATTCAAACGGTCATCGAATAGCGCTTTTCAAGGCATCCATCAAAAGGATCTTGAAAGGGATTACGGTAATACCCACAACCAGCTATTCTCGAAGGTACAGCTTCCTTTTCCCGAATCCTGCCAGCCCAGAAATGCAAGAACGCCATCCTCGCGTTGTTTGCTGTTGTCATAAAACTGCCCCTGTTGCTTTCCGTTGATGATTACAATGAAATGATTGTCTTGGGTAATGAGTACAAACTCATTGGACGAGCCGTTTTTGCTGTCCATTCCATCTGAATATTTGATGTCACTGATCGTGTTTTTAAATCTTCCCAAGTCATAAACGTCGATCTTATAGGCGGGTAATCCGGAGAGGCGATAGAAATAGAATTGATACTGTTTGCCCTTGTTGATATCCGGCTCTGAGCGGAATGTGACCCCGCAGATCAGAATGCCGGATGCATTCCATGTGACCTTTGACTTGAAAATGAAATTCTTTGCATTGAGATTCTCATTGATGGCTTGCAGGATGCCCTCATCTTTCTGAGGTCCCGTCATGTCAATGGTGACCGGTTCGGTCTGATGCCATGCAATATAGCCATCCTGATAAGGGACATCTGAATTCGCGCCGACATATACATCCAGGTCAGATAAAACGCTTGCGGCTTCAACAGTGTTCGTTAAGGCGATGATCGGTTTTGCTGTGGGAAGCGGCTTGGGTGTATCCGATGGCAATGGAGTGGACTTTGCCGTTGGCGTCGCCGTGGGCGGTCTGGCTGTAACCGTCTCAGCGACGATGGTAGCCGCCTCGTCCAAGGCGGATGAACCGGATTGACAGCCACTGACCAAAATAGCCAGGAGTGCAATAAGCGCAACGTTCTTGTACATGGTTTTCTCCCTTCAATCATGAAAACGGACACGTCAGATGTACATTTCTATAAAGACATAATATATCCCATTTAGTGTAAATACAATAGGCAAAATCATTACTCTGGTTCCTGGAAAAGAAGACAACAAAATACCCTCTCCCACTGGGAGAGGGACAAACGGACACGCCGATCAATTAGCTTAATCAGGGTGAGGTCAATCCCAACCACCCAATCCGCGTATCTCTACGTACGAAACACAATTAACCTTGATCAACTTCTTTAGTTTTAAGGGTTTCTAGATTTTTTCTGACTGTCTCTATGAAATTGATGAGCTCCTCATTTGTAAGTTCATCGAAACTTTCATGGAATTTTCCATCAAGATAGAAAATATCTAAAATCGATGTGGTTCTTCTAAACTTGGGTAAAAGATATTTAGAGATGAACGGACAATTTCTGATTCTGTAACTATAAGTCCGTATAAGTCCAGCTCGTTTTTGATGCTACTAATTGAAGTGCTAAATCCCAGTTTGTTACGTTGTCTTATAAATTCGATTAAATCATTACGAGTAATGGAATTGTTTTTTCTTATTCCTTTGATTCTCTCCAATTCTTCAGTAAATGACTGGTGTTTCTTTCTTGTTTTTTGAACATCCTTTAAAAATGGAATAACGAATCTTGGCCGTTGAAATGATTGTAAAAGCCAATATCAGCGTTGTAGTGAAGAAGACTATTAAAGTTTGTAATAAGTCTAAATCAAAGAAAAAGGTCAAGCCATATTCAAGTAATATGACACAAATATTAATCACTGAGAACAGCTTTAATTTTGGATAAATAATACCGGCTTTGTTTCAGAGGCGCTTATTGCCTTTGAAATTTCATCTATGTTGATGGGTATTTTGTAAATAATATAGTCGAGTGCATCTTTGTATTCTCCCTGGGATACAGCTTTATCCGCATATGTTCGAATTTCATGGGCCGCTGTTAATTAACCGCAACTTGGCATCGTCTTTAGATTTGTTGTTTTGGCTCAACCTATGAGCATAATTGGTAATAATAAGGCTGGTAATCAAAGTTAACAGAGTGCTAAATAATTGAATGATTATCGCTGATAGTTCCGGAAAGTTGGTCATATCTGGCTCATTGTGCTTAGTTGAATTGTTATTACCATTAACCTGATGTGCAAGTTTAGTCATGGATGAAATTGGCGAAGCTCAAGTAGGAACTGCAATTGTTTTGGCTACAAAAGAAAACAGCCAAGGTATGGCTTAGGAGTTTTCTCATCCAACGCGAAGTCAGATGCCAAAGGTCGCGTGCCCAAACTCGTTTGATATGAAAACGTTCGACCAATTGTCCAAAGACAGTTTCAATGCGGTATCTGACGTGTGTCAAACGATGCGGCCAAGGATGCTTCTCTCGTCTCGAAGATTTATAAGGAGCTAACAGCCACAAATCATTGGCTTTCAACTGCTCGAAAAGTTCAGGCTTCCAGTAATTGCGATCTGCCAACGCAAATCCAAAAACGTTTTCGAGCACATCCAAGGCTCCTTCTGTATCATGAATATCTGCCGGAGCGAGTGTACAGTTCACAATGATACCCGGCCATGCCAAGCGAACATGTGCTCGTAGCCCAAAATAAGTTTGTCGAGCAACTTCATCATAACCATAAGCAGCTACTTCCCTAAAAGAACGACAACGGGATGCTCGGGAAAACCGACAGACAGGCACTGGAAAGCTGTCCACAATAGAAAGGTACGGATCTTAGTGGGATCTTCTGTCCAATCACTTTCCACAAATCCTGTTTGATCTTCCAGAGATTGGCGGTTTGTCTAACAAAAGTCGTTCGATGAATTCGACACAAACCCGGAAACCAATCTGAGTAATATCTGCAAAAGTGAGTAAAGATGCTGCTGTCTGTATCCAATCCGAGAAATTCACCCACCACTTCGATCGTCAGCACTTCACTGTCGCACAAGGTTGGCAGAGGACCGTGTTTACGTAGGCGTTTGCCTACCAAAAAATCATCGATCAGACAGAATACAGCGATCATGAACGTGGTAATATCCATTGGGGAGACCTCCAGTTTGTTGTGTTTGTTTCGCAACTACACAATTACGGCGGTCTCCTTCTGCTGTCAAGGTTCTAATACTTGCACATCGGGTTAATATTATACTTTCTCTTGATTGGCATCTTTCCTCCTTTTTTGCTACACCCAAATATCTAAACCTGAAAGCACATAGATTTATATTGATCAGAGCAAATAATTGATTTGCTATTTACCCTTTTCTTTGTCTTTACGCCGTTCATCCATCAAACTTTCAGTCCACCCTTGCCTTTGAGTGAGCCTTGCAAATTCTTGAGATATTGTTCGGTCACTGGTTTCAGGACAATTGCATCCCCAACATCTGTAACGATGATCTTTGTGCCGTTTTTGATCCCATATTTCGCTCGTAGGGTGGCAGGTATGACAATTTGACCTTTTACGGATACGTGGACCTTCATAAAAGATTACTCCTTTATTACCTCAATAGTACATTAAATACTAATGTAAGTCAATAATAAAGGTATTACTTTTCTATGAATTATATGCGTTGACATCCGCCTCCTTTTTTGCTACACTTGATTTGTCAGACAACTAGACCAATCGCTAACAGCTAACCGCCAAAAGCTAATGACCACCCTCCTCATAAAGAACGCCCACCTCCTCACCATGGATGACCACCAGACCGAACTATCGGATGGTGGTCTTTTTATTCGCGACGGCTTCATCGAACAAGTCGCTCGAACCGCCGACCTCCCTCAAACCGCCGACGAAGTCCTCGACCTCACAGGTCACGTCGTCCTGCCGGGGCTGGTCAACACGCATCATCACTTCTACCAAACCCTCACGCGCGCCGTCCCTGCCGCGCAGGACGCCAATCTCTTCAACTGGCTCAAGACCCTCTATCCCATCTGGGCGCGCCTTCAGCCGCGAAGATATTTTTATTTCGACTTCCACCGCACTGACCGAACTCGCCCTTTCAGGCTGTACCACCGCATCAGACCATCTCTACCTTTTTCCAAACGGTTCAAAACTGGACGATGAAATTGCCGCGGCTTCCGAGATCGGACTCCGCATCCACGCCTCGCGCGGCTCGATGAGCCTCGGCAAATTAAAAGGCGGACTCCCGCCCGATAGCGTGGTGGATACCGAAGAGAACATCCTCAAAAACTCTACAACGTCTCATCGAAAAATATCACGACCCGAAACCCGGCTCGATGGTGCAGATCGTCCTTGCGCCGTGTTCACCTTTCAGCGTGACATCCGACTTGATGAAACAATCCGCCAAGCTGGCGCGTGAATATGGAGTGCATCTCCACACGCATCTCGCCGAGACCGAAGACGAAGAACAATTCTGTATGCAGATGTTCGGTCATCGTCCCGTCGGGTACATGCAAGAAGTGGACTGGGTCGGTGACGACGTCTGGTTCGCGCACGCCGTGTGGGTCAACGACGAAGAGATAAAAGTCTTTGCCAAGCACAACTGTGGCGTGGCACATTGTCCCACCTCCAATATGCGACTCGCCTCCGGCATCGCACCCATCAAAGAATATCGCAAAGCAGGCGTCAATGTCGGTCTCGGCGTAGACGGCTCCGCCTCTAACGACGGCTCACATTTGTTGGCAGAAGTCCGCAACGCAATGTTGTTATCGCGTGTAAAGGAGGGAATCACTGGTTATTCATTATCCAATGACCCCAACAGAAAATTAATGACCGCTCGTGAAGCCCTCCACCTCGGCACGCGTGGTGGGGCGGCAGTCCTCGGACGAAAAGATATTGGCTCGCTCGAAGTTGGCAAATGTGCCGACTTCTTCGCCGTGAACTTAAACCGCATCGAATTTACGGGTATGCACGACCCTGTCTCTGCGATCGTCTTCGGACAATCTGTCCGTGTGGACTATACGGTTGTGGGTGGCAGATTTATCGTCAAGGAAGGAAACGTGGTCACAGTCGACGAAAAGAAACTTATCGAAAAGCATAATCAAGCCGCGAAGAGACTCGTATCATAGAAGTTCACGTCTATAAATCCATTTACTCATTGAAGGGAATTTGCCATGTATGTAAACAATTATCATGAAATTGATTCGAAAACCACGGATGTGGAAGGTCTCACCGAACGCTGGGTAATCAACAAGGAGCATGGCGCGATCAACTTTTCGATGCGTCTGCTGGAGTTGGAACCTACCAAGTCAACCCATACACACACGCATTCTTCCGAGCATGAGGTGTTTGTGTTGGTAGGCTTGGGAAACGTGGAAGGAGAGGATGGCAAGGTGTATCAAATCCGCGAAGGTTCGGTGGTCTATATTGCGCCGAATGAGACCCATAAATTCAACAACACCGGCGCCTCCAAGTTGCGCATGATCGATGTGGTGATGTTCACCTCCAGGATAGCCAAATAAGGTTTTATTTGGCTTCCATGATTGAACAGACATTAGGTGTGGTTGTTATTGTTCCCGCTTTTAACGACCCTCTGGGTTGCAAGGTTTGCACTGTTTTATCAAGTAAGGTGAACCACCTATACGTTATGAAGTGTTCGAACTTTCCAAACTTCTCATGGAGATAGAATGCCCTCATCCACAAAACTGACCTCTTCGCTTGTAGGTACTGCCATGGGGCGTACTCCCGCCGACCTTGTCGTAACCAATGGCAAATGGGTCAGTGTGCAATCGGGTGAAATCATCCCCGGCACAGATATTGCCGTCAAGGACGGTCATATCGCCTATGTCGGCGAGGATGCGAGTCATACGATTGGAAAAAAGACAAAGGTGATCGATGCAAAAGGGCGTTACCTTGTCCCCGGCTTGCTCGATGGGCACATGCACGTCGAGTCGGGTATGGTGACGGTGACGGAGTTTGTGCGCGCTGTGGCGGTGCGTGGCACAACCGGTATGTTCATTGACCCGCATGAGATCGCGAATGTGTTCGGTCTCAGGGGTGTGAAGTTGATGGTGGATGAAGCGCAAAAACAACCCATCCATGTGTGGGTGCAAATTCCATCGTGTGTGCCTTCCGCTCCCGGGTTCGAGACTCCCGGTGCGAAGATCGGTCCAAAAGAAGTGGCGCAAGCCATGAAGTGGAAGGGCGTTATTGGTTTGGGCGAAATGATGAATTTCCCCGGTGTATTCATGGGTGATAGGAATATGCTTGAGGAGATGTCCGTTACGCACGCGCACAACAAGACCATCGGCGGTCATTATGCCTCACCCGATCTCGGCATTCCCTTTCATGGATATGTGGCGGGCGGCGCGGAGGACGATCACGAAGGGACTCATCTCGAAGACGCAGTGGTACGCGTACGGCAGGGGATGAAAGCCATGTTGCGTTACGGCTCTGCCTGGTTCGATGTTGCATCCCAGGTCGGCGCGATCACAAAGTTGGGGCTGGACTCGCGTCATTTTCTTCTCGTGACTGATGACTTGCACGCTCAAACCATTTCGCAGGATGGGCATATGGATCGCGTCCTGCGCCATGCCATCGAGCAGGGACTCGACCCTATCACTGCCATCCAGATGATGACGATCAACACCGCCGAACATTTTGGCGTCGCGAAGGAAATGGGGATGATCGCCCCCGGTCGCTGGGCGGATGTGGTGTTGGTAAAGGATTTGAATCGTTTCAAGGCGGACCTGGTCATTGCAAAGGGACAGGTCATTGCGGAAGGCGGGAAGTGGAAAGTAACTCTGCCGAAGTTCAAGTATCCATCCTGGGCGACGAACTCGGTACATTTGAAAAGACCGTTGAAAGCGGAAGATTTTAGATTGCAGGTCAAAGGCGTTGCTCTGAGTTCATTGAAGGGGCAAAGATCGAAAGTCAAGGCAAATGTGATCGGAGTTATTGAGAATCAGGCGCCCACGCGACATTTGACTTTCGATGTTCAACCCGAAAACGGTGAGATCAAAGTGGATATGAGCCGCGATATCGCCAAGATCGCCCTCGTCGAACGCCACAAGGGGACAGGTGCTATCACGATGGGACTCGTCAGTGGATTTGGGTTCACTTCGAAGTGTGCAGTCGCTTCCACAGTGGCGCATGATTCGCATCATATGATCATTGTCGGCACGGATGAAGCGTCCATGGCGATGGCAGGCAACAGCTTGGCGCGAAGCGGGGGTGGGCAGGTGGTGGTCAAAGACGGGAAGGTGATCGGCAAAGTCGAGTTGAAGATCGCGGGCTTGATGTCCAATGAAAAAGCGGATGTGGTTGCCAGGAAAGCGGGGACAATCCTGCGGGGTTTTAAGTCATGCGGTTGCAGGCTTAATAATCCCAATATGCAATTGTCCCTGCTCGCGTTGGTGGTAATTCCTGAATTAAGAATTTCTGATATGGGGCTGGTGGATGTTACAAAATTCAAATTTATTTCTGTATTGGAGGATTAATGGCTAATTTCCCTTTTCAACGTTTGCAGGCTGATCTCGCTGAATTGATCGCGCACACACCTGCAGGGGAGCGGATGACATCCGAGCCTGAGCTTGCAAAACAACTGGGCGTCTCGCGCGCCACATTGCGCGAAGCAATGCGTACCTTTGAAACACAGGGACTGATCCGCCGCCGTCAGGGGTCAGGGACTTATGTGGTTGGCAAAGTACCTGTGATGGACGCGGGACTCGAAGTGCTGGAGAGTCTCGACACGATGGCGCGCCGTATGAATATGGCGATCACGGTCAGTGACCTGCAAATCGAAGAATCAACTGCTGACAGCGATACTGCAAAGACGCTTGGGGTGCAGGATGGAACACGCCTCACACGCATCCAACGCGTTATACGGGTGGACAGCCACCCTGCAGCCTATCTAATCGATATCCTACCCGAGATGATCCTTAAACCTGATGAATTACCTGAAGAGTTTTCAGGTTCAGTATTGGACTTTATGCTCGAACGTAAGGACAAGTTGACCGTATCCCGTGCCGCGATCAGTGCTACGAATGCCGTTGCTGATGTTGCCAAGGCACTTGAGATCCAGCGCGGTGATGTGTTGTTACAGTTCGTTTCACAACTATATACGGATGATGGAAAGATCGTGGATTATACGACGAGTTATTTTATTCCCGGATATTTCAATTTTCATGTAGTACGCCGTATCGGAAACTAAGAGAACTCAATAGTCTCTGTGAATAATTTTTTCTAATTAAGAGGTAAATGTGACAGTACAAGAAATCAAGAAAATGGTTGAAGGAAACAGGAATAATATTATTAATTTCATGTGCGAGATCTGTGCCATTCCCAGTATGGAAGGGCAACTGAAGGATGTCGGCGAGCGTATCGGTGCGGAGATGACGAAACTCGGTTTTGATGAAGTCCGCTTTGACAAGATGGGCAATATCATGGGGCGTATCGGATCAGGGAAACGTGTCCTTGTCTATGACTCACACATTGATACCGTCGGCGTCGGTGACCCTGCCTCGTGGGGTTGGGATCCGTTCAAGGGCAAGATCGAAGATGGCATTCTCTTTGCGCGCGGCGCATCCGACGAAAAAGGTTCCACACCGGGCATGGTGTACGGCTTATCTTTTGCGGAGGACTTGGGTCTGCTCGAGGACACATCCGCGTGGTACTTCGGCAACATGGAAGAATGGTGTGACGGTATCGCACCCAACACCTTCGTCGAAGTGGACCCCGGTATCAAACCCGATTTCGTTGTGATCGGTGAACCCACCAAGATGAATGTCTATCGTGGACACAAGGGACGTGTAGAGTTAAAGGTCACTGCTACGGGAAAGTCGGCACATGCCGCCTCGCATCATCTGGGTGACAGCGCGTTATATAAGATGCTTTCCGTCATCTCGGGCATCCGCGACCTCGATGCGCACTTGCACACTGACTTTTTCCTTGGGAAAGGCACGGTTATGGTAACCGATTCCAAGATCAGCACCGTTTCGATCAACGCTGTGCCTGATGGCTTCACTATTTTCATTGACCGTCGCCTGACATTCGGCGAAACAAAAGAAGAAGCGGTTCAACAGATCAAGGATCTGATCCCCGGCTTTTTGCGTGACCAGATCACAGTTGAAGAACTCTTTTACGATGAGCCATCCTACACAGGTTTTGTCTTCCCCGTCGATAAGTATTATCCCGCCTGGGCGCTGGAGTTTGCTCACCCTATTGTGCAAGCTGGGCAGGAAGCGATACTTCAATTATGGAATGACGTTCGTCCAACGGGGAAGTGGTCCTTCTCCACGAATGGAACTTATTGGGCTGGCAAGGCTGGCATCCCTTCGATTGGATTTGGTCCCGGTGACGAGATCTATGCTCACACCACAATGGACCAGGTCCCGTTGGATGAAGTCGTCGCGGCAACGGAGTTCTATGCCTTGTTCCCGAAGATGTTGAGTGAGAAGGTGAAGTAGATTACAACGGTGGTTGAGTAGTCCCGCATGCTCGTGGCGGGACGTATCGAAACCACCAAGTAACAGAAATATACATGCTTACTGGTGGTCTCGATATGCCCTTCGCAACGAACGCTCACCTGTGCCTGCGGCAAGGTGCAGGCAGGGCTACTCGACCAACAGAGGTATATTGAAACAGAATCAATTGCCGGCTGAGTAGGAAGCGCCAAAGAAGGATTTATCGGAGCCAAGGAGACTTTGTAGTCGTCAAAAAAATCGTTTTCACAATTGAATAAAGGAGGTTCGTATGCGTAGTTTTGCTGGTCGTGACATCCTGTCGCTCAAGGAGTTTGAGCGCAATGAGTTTTTCCACGTCTTCGATGTGGCTCAGAAAATGGAGCCCATCGCAAGATCCAGAAAGAACGTGGATATGCTCAAGGAGAAGACTCTGGTAACAGCTTTCTATCAACCTTCGACGCGCACGCGTCTGGCACATGAAGCCGCCATGCATCGGCTTGGTGGTCATGTCACTGGTTTTTCTGATGCCAAGATGACGCGCGCGGGCGATTTCTATCAGGAGTCCATCAAGGACACGGTGAAGATGCTGGAATACTATGGCGATGTGATCGTAATGCGCCATTTCCAGCAGGGCGCGCCGCATGAAGCCGCGAGGTGGGCGAGTATTCCCATCATCAACGGCGGCGATGGCTGGGGCGAGCATCCCACGCAAATCCTGACAGACCTGTACACGGTGTTGCGTGAGAAGGGTCGCATTGATGGATTGAAGTGGCTGGCGGTTGGCGATATGCGCATGCGAACGATGCACTCGCTTGGATATGCATTGAGTCAGTTTGACTGTCCGATCACCTTCGTTGCGCCGCCCGAGATGAATCTCACTGATGAGTTCAAAGCCGAACTCAAACAATATAGCGTGAACTTCAAGGAAGCAGACCATGTTGAGAAGGCGATTGCCGATGCAGATGTGATCCTGGTCGAACCCGTTGTGCAACCCGATTACACCAAGTCACGCGATGAACGCACAGGCGAGCTTAACCTAACACCTGCGAATTACAAGATTACGCGTGAACTGCTCGAGACCAAAGCCAAATCCGATGCCATCCTGCTTCATTCCCTGCCCGCGTATGGACGAAATCCCAACCGATGTGGATATCACCAGGTGGTCGCGTTACTGGCAGGAAGCCTTCAACGGTGTTGTGATGCGTATGACATTGCTGGCGCTTGTCCTTGGCGCGATGGAATAGGAGATTACCATGTCCACCATATTCGATGAGCTTCGCAAAAATTATGGCGCGGCGAGTGCGGAACAAAAATTGCACGTCCTGCGGCGCGAGTTGCTAAGACCGATCGTCACCGTCGATTCTTCGGCGCAGTTGTTGCAGAATGCAAGTGACAGCATTTGTGATTGTCTGACGGAAGACATCAGCGCCGATGAATTCAGGAATACTGTGAAATGGCTGGTGGAAGCGGCGCGTGACCTCCATCAAATTTTGGATGCGCTGACGGAGGATGCTTCTCAAGTCCCCGACCCGTTTGGGAACGGGTAGCCGCCCGCTTCACTCTTAACTGGAGTTTGGTACTGTTCTAACTGATCTGTCATTGCGAAGGGCTTTTGCCCGACGACATGTGCCCGTTAGAGGTAAGCAATCTCATCCTTATATCAAAGATCATTCTTGCCTGAAATAAGGAGATTGCTTCGGGCTTCGCCCTCGCAATGACATAGGTGAACTTTATGAAAACCATCGAAATCCGCCGCCATTCCATTCGCTCTCAACAGGATCATCATTTGAATCAATCGGGTGTATCCCTCGCCCGTTTGGTGGGGCAGAACCTCGGTCCGTTTGACCGCGTGATCACATCCACTTTGCCGCGTGCCTTTGAGACAGCCATCGCCATGGGCTTTGCCGTGGATGAACAAAATGAGTTGATGAGTACCTACGGTACCGCGGTTGGGAAGGAAGCGCCGTGGCCCCTGTCCTTATTGGGATATGCAGAGGTCGTGAGCAAAGGCGGAGCCGCCGCGAAGTTCGCGAATCAACTGGCATTGGTCTATGCCAAGATCGCCAACTATCTTGCTGATGGGCGCGCCGCGTTGGTGATCAATCATGGCGGCGTATTGGAGTTGGGTGCGGTGGCTTGTTTGCCCGAAGCGGATCACGTCCAATGGGGTTCACACTTCGAGTATTGCGAGGGCATCCGCTTGTCCTGGGAAGATGGGGAGTTTGTGGATGGTGAGATATTGAGGGTGTCCACATAACAAGAACAACCCGCTGGTCGAGTAGCCGCGAGTGTAACGAGCGGCGTATCGAGACCAGAAATAATATGTACAAATGAAATTATATAAACGTGGTCTCGATAGTGCATTCGGCTACTCGACCACCACTGATAATTAAAATAAAACAAGGAGACTAAAATTATGCAAACCAATTTTCGTGGTCGCGATCTTATCGGCGACCTCGACTTCACCAAAGAGGAAGTCGAAACCGTATTAGAAGTAGCTTGGGATTTGAAGCGCAAGCGCGCCCTCGGCGAACCGCACCCATACCTGCGCGATAAGGTGCTGGCTATGCTGTTCTTCTTCTCGTCCACCCGCACACGCGGATCGTTCGAAGCGGGCATGGCACAACTCGGTGGGCATGGTGCATTCATTGATTCAAATACCACGCAGATTTCGCATGGAGATACACCCGTTGAAATTGGCGAGATCTTCGGACGCTATTTCGACGGCATCGCAATCCGTCACTGTGACTATGGCGATGGGAATAAATATCTGAATGCTGTTGCCAAGTCCAGCCGCGCGCCTGTCCTCAATATGCAATGCGATATCTACCATCCTTTCCAATGCCTCGCTGACCTTATGACTATTATGGAAAAGAAGGGCAAGGATTTACGCAAAAAGAAGATTGTCGTTTCATGGGCATACGCGGCTTCGTATCTCAAACCGATCTCCGTTCCACAGTCGCTTATCCTGCAAATGCCGCGCTTTGGCATGGATGTGACGCTGGCATATCCGCCTGAATTCAAACTCATGCCCGATATCGTCGAGCAGGCAAAAGAACAGGCGAAGATCGCAGGTACGAACTTCGAGATCATTGATAGCAAAGATGGCATGACCGAAGCCTGCAAGGATGCAGATGTGATCTACGCCAAATCATGGGGTCCTTTGTTGACCACCAACGATAAAGCTGAAGGCAAGAAACTTCAAGACTCATATAAGAACTGGATCATGGATGACGCGAAACTCAAGGTCGCGCATAAGGATGCCATTTATATGCATCCACTTCCTGCCGACCGTGATGTCGAAGTAACCAGCAAGGTGTTGGATGGTCCGAATTCGGTCGTGTTCGATGAAGCCGAGAACCGCCTCCACGCGCAGAAAGCCGTGATGGCGCTTACCATGTCGTAATGTTTGTAGGGGCAAGGCTGCGTAGCGTCTCGCCCTGAACTGGACGGGAAGACCCCGCCCCTACATGCAAACAAGGAGATTTATTATGCCCAATAAACTTGCAGTCATCGCCATCGGTGGAAATTCACTGATTTCCGATAAGAAGCATCAGACGGTTGAAGACCAATACCATGCCGCAAAAGAGACCACTTATCACATCGCCGATATGATCGAACAGGGTTGGGATGTGGCGATCGGTCATGGGAACGGCCCGCAGGTTGGGTTCATTTTGCGGCGTTCTGAGATTGCCGCAAAAGCGGAGGGGATGCACGAAGTGCCGCTTGATGTCTGCGGCGCGGACACTCAGGGTGCTGTCGGTTACGCCCTGCAACAAAACCTACAAAATGAACTCTATCAACGCGGCATCAAGAAGAAAGTGGTAACAGTCATTACACAAGTATTGGTGGATAAAGATGATCCTGCCTTTCAAAAACCATCCAAACCCATCGGTGGATTTATGGATGCGGATGAAGCCAAACGCCGTACCAAAGAGCAGGGTTGGTCAGTCGTTGAAGATGCAGGACGCGGGTGGAGAAGAGTTGTAGCCTCGCCTTTGCCGGCAGAGATCGTCGAGTTGGAGACTGTCGAAACTTTGCTTGAGCGCGGCATCATCACCATCACAGTGGGTGGCGGCGGTATTCCGGTGATTGATCCCGGTGATGGTAACTATCGCGGCGTCGCGGCAGTCATTGATAAGGATTATGCTTCCAGTTTGTTGGCGCAAAAGGTGAAGGCTGAGTTATTCGTTATCTCCACAGCCGTTGAAAAGATTGCCCTTAATTTTGGCAAGCCTGACCAAAAATGGCTCGATAAAATAACGCTTGCTGAAGCCAAAGCCTATCTTGCCGAAGGCACACATTTTGCCAAAGGCTCGATGGCGCCGAAGATACAAGCCATCATTTGGTATCTCGAAAACGGCGGTACGCAGGCGCTTGTTACCAATCCTGAGAATATTGGACGCGCGCTCAAAGGTGAAACGGGCACGTGGATCGTAAAGTAGCTGAATGGTCAAGTAGTTGAATGGTTGGGTGATTTCTAAAATGGGAATCACCCAATTATTATTTTGCAAATGTTCCTTTCCGTTCGTGAATCCGTCCGTTTACTAGTCCGTTTGTATGCTTCAATATCCGCTCCCCTATCCGCTTATAATTGACTTTCAATGAAACGTATTCATCCATCCATCTTCCTCCTTTTTGTAACCATAATTTCATATGGTCTTTTAGCTCCCCAACTCGGCTTTTATTGGGATGACCAGCCCATGTCGTGGATCCGCTATCAGTTGGGGTCCGCGGCAATGATGCAGTACTTCTCAACCAATCGTCCGATCTGGGGGATGCTTTATCAAATCACCACACATATCTTTCCGCAGGTTCCCATCTATTGGCAGATCTTTGCGCTGATTTGGCGCTGGCTTGGCGCGTTGGTGGTGTGGGGCATTGCTCGCGAACTCTGGAAAGATAAACCGCGTTTTGCACTTGCGGTTTCCCTGTTCTTCCT
This sequence comes from uncultured Chloroflexia bacterium, assembly GCA_963730175.1. Taxonomy (GTDB): domain Bacteria; phylum Chloroflexota; class Anaerolineae; order Anaerolineales; family Villigracilaceae; genus Defluviilinea. Next base: position 129,401 of record CAVSRF010000028.1, read on the forward strand.
TTTATATCCCGGCTTCAATCAACAATGGGCGGCGTATCTTTATAGTCACTTCTTCATCGTTCTATTTTTCTTTTTGCTTTCCATCTATTTGATGTTACGTCACAAAAACATCGCCGCGTTGATCTTCTCCGCGCTCAACATGTGGATGATGGAATATTTCTTTGTGCTGGAACTTGCGCGTGTGGGAGTCATTTGGACTTCACTGCGAGACGCGTATCCCAATCCCAAAGAACGCCTCAAACCGACCTTGAAACTGTGGGCGCCTTATTTAGGTTTATTCACGCTGGCAGTTTTATCTCGTTTATTCATCTTCAATAACCAGATCTACGGATTCAGCTTGATGTCGCAACTCAAAGCGAATCCATTTGCGACATTGCTTTCACTCGCTCAAAACTTTTTCGTCAGTATTTGGTTGGTCACCGTCGCGGCGTGGGGACAAATCTTTACCGGCATTGATCCATCTGTGAATGGAATACGGACGATCACTTTATATGCCGTGGTCATGCTGATCGTTTTTCTTGGCTTGTTTTATGTGTTGCGCAACATGGAACAGGATAAACCATCTAAACCTCTTTATCCAATTTTGCTTGGCTTGTTCATGTTGCCTTTCGCTGGTGTTCCCTTTTGGTCAACGGGACTTGTGGTTTCACTTGCATCACCTGCCAGTCGTTTTACATTGCCGTTTATGCTTGGCGTGAGTTCTGATCCTTGCCGGGTTGCTTGAATTGATTCCACGCGCCACGGTTCGTTCCATCGTCATGATATTGTTGGTTAGTCTCGCGGCGGGGCGTCAATTCTTATGGTCGGTGGATTACATGCGCGATTGGCAATTGCAAAAGAATCTCTTTTGGCAAATGACATGGCGTGCGCCGGGCATCAAACCAGATACGTTGATATTGATGAATGAAGAGCTATCCATTTCAGCGGATAACTCCCTCAGCGCGGCGTTGAACTGGATTTACGCGCCAGAGACGAAACAAGGTTCCATCCATTATGTTTTGTTTTACCCGACCAATCGCTTGGACTCATCCCTGCCTGAGTTGAAGCTGAATCTTCCGGTCCATTACGATTACCTGGCGGGAACATTTGACGGGAATACCTCGCAGGCTTTGGCGTTTTATTACAATCCGCCCTCCTGTTTGCGTTTGCTTGAGCCATTTGATAAAGACAACCGCTTCATTCTGGACGAGAGCCTGATGCGTGAAGCCTCAGCCTTATCCAACCCTGATAGAATAACCGCAGACCCAACCGCAGTGATGCCCGCCATCTATGGACCGGAACCCGAGCATGGCTGGTGTTATTACTTCCAAAAGGCAGACTTGGCTAGACAGCTTGGTCAATGGGATGAAGTTGCAAAGCTTGGAGATAAGGCTTTCAAATTGAACGATCATCCCAATAATCCTGTTGAACGATTTGTGTTTATCGAAGGTTATGCTCATGTAGGGGAGTGGCAGCGTGCGGTCGAGTTATCGAAGGTTTCTTACAAGGTCTCGAAGGAGTATGTGGGTCCGTTGCTTTGTCAGCTTTGGAAAAGAGTAGAAGCAGAAACAGCTCCCAGCTTGGAAAGAAGCGAGGCGATTGCCGATGTCAAAACCATGTTCATATGTCATCCATAAATGACGCAAATGTGTACTTGCGGAATCCTCTTGTTTATCTTTACAATACCCATGTGCGGTTAATTGCACGCCAGAATTTTCGTATAGACAACAAGTAGGCAAATGAGAATGAAAGGAGGTTCTCCGTAGAAGACAAAACGCCTTGCTGCTTGTAAGTCTTATAAATCACTCACACAAAATAGGAGTAGAAATGCGTAAATCACTTTTGCAAGTTTTTGTTTTACTGATGGTTCTTTCACTGGCACTGTCAGCTTGTGGAACCCCGGCGACTGCTACCCAGGCACCCGCCGCTACAGAAGCCCCGGCAATGACGGAAGCGCCCGCGATGACCGAAGCTCCGGCAATGACGGAAGCGCCTGCCGCCACGGAAGCGCCTTCCACTGGATTGCAAATCCCCGATATTGAAGATGGAAAATTCAATGTGGCAATGGTCTTGATTGGACCACACGATGATGGTGGCTGGTCACAGGCTCATTATGAAGGTTTGCTGTATGTGGAAAAGAACGTTCCGAACGTTCATGTTTCCTACATTGAAAACGTTCCAGAAGGCGCCGATTCTGAACAGGTCTTCCGCAGCCTTGCACGCAAAGGCTTCGATTTGATCCTTGGCACCTCCTTCGGTTACATGGACCCGATGGAAACTGTCGCAGAAGAATTCCCCGATCAGTATTTCATTCATATCAGCGGTTACAAATCCAATGGCACCAACTTTGGAAACTTGTTCGGTGCGATGGAAGATATGAAGTATTTGGCGGGTATGGTTGCTGGTTCACGCGCCAAGTTGGATGGCAATCCCAAACTTGGTTATATGGCGACCTTCCCCATTCCTGAAGAATTACGCTTGGGCAATGCATTCATGCTCGGCGCCAAGAAGACCTGCCCCGAATGTACGATGGATGTACGTTGGATCAGTACCTGGCATGATCCTGTAGCTGAGAAAGATGCAGCCGCTTCTCTGATGGATGCTGGTGCACAGGTGGTTCTCACCGGTGCAGATACTCCTGCTGTTGCTGATGTGGCGCAGGAAAAGGGTAAATGGGGAATTACCTATGACTACATCGGTTCCTGCAAAGTGGAACGCTGTCTCACGACCATCTACTGGAACTGGGGTCCAATCTACGCCAATGTCACCAAAGGTCTTATCGACAAGACCTACACTCCAGGCTTCGATTATTTCGATGCCGATAGCGGCAGCTTGGGCTTGTATGGTTTCATGGAAGGTCAGGAATTGACCAAGGGTGAATCCGAATTGCCTGCGGAAGATATTCAGTTAGTCAAGGATACCCTTGCCAAGATGTTGGCTGGTGAGTTCACTCGTTTTGATGTCTTTGCTGGACCGATCATGGATAATCAGGGTAAAGAAGTGCTGGCGGCCGGACAAAAGATGGAGCAAATCGATATCGATTGCTTCGCCGGTGGCGACGTGCCTTGTAAGACCGGTATGTATTGGTGGGCAGACGGCGTAACCGCCGAACTTCCCTCCCTCGGTCAGTAGTTCATAATGTACGACAGGGGCAGAACTCTTCGGGGTTCTGCCCCTGTTTTGCTATAAAATGTAAATATGTGTGATTATGGGTATGAGCCTGAATGGGTGACGGTGTATCTGGGCATGGCTCTCCCCGCGACGAAAATTTCTGTAGGAGGAACCCGGTGATCGAATCAACACCCTCCAATTTGGTTGTGGAAATGAAGGGTATTGTCAAGCGTTTTCCTGGTGTGCTTGCCAATGACCATGTGGATTTTGAATTACGTGCGGGAGAAATCCACGCGTTGCTGGGGGAAAATGGCGCGGGCAAAAGCACATTGATGAATGTGCTGGCTGGTTTATATAAACAGGATGCAGGCATTATCAAGGTAAAAGGCAAAACGTTGGAGTTTTCCTCTCCGCGTGATGCGATCAAGGCGGGGATTGGCATGGTGCATCAGCATTTCATGCTTGTGCCTTCTCAAACAGTGACCGAGAATATTTTGCTGGGACTCGATGAGCCGCGTTTCTTTATGCGGTTGAACGAATACGATAAGAAGATTGCAGACCTTGGCGATAAATTTGGACTTAAAGTTGACCCACGTGCAAAGATCTGGCAGTTATCCGTTGGCGAACAACAGCGCGTGGAATTGTTGAAGATGCTTTATCGCGGTGCAGATGTACTGGTGATGGACGAGCCGACGGCTGTTCTCGCACCGACGGAAATTGATGGATTATTCGATACGTTACGGGCGATGGTAGCGCAGGGTAAGTCCGTCATTTTTATCAGCCATAAATTGCAGGAGGTGACCGCCATCGCTGATCGTGTCAGTGTGTTGCGGCGCGGAGTGGCAACGGCTTCAGGTGTGGAAGCAAAAGGCGTGACGAAGCAACAATTGGCAAGCATGATGGTGGGGCGTGACGTGGTACTTGTTGTTGACAAGAAACCAAAGGAACCAGGCGAAATTATTTTGGATGTGCAAGATGTTCATGCGGAGAATGATAAAGGATTGCCTTCGTTACGCGGTCTCTCGCTCAATGTGCGTGCCGGTGAGATCGTGGGCATTGCAGGTGTGGCTGGCAATGGACAGATCGAACTTTCGCAGGTCATCGCGGGACTTCGCAAATGTCAGGGCAAAGTAACGCTGAACGGCGATAAGGTTAGCAACCGCGATACGTTATATGGCATTCAACATGGCATGTCGTATGTGCCCGAAGATCGCAATCACGTTGGCAGTTCTCCCAACTTGAGCGTGACGGATAACGTTATTATGAAGAATTATCGCAAGGCGCCGATCTCAAATGGCTCCATATTGGATATGAACGCGGCGACGAAATTTGCAAAGGAACTTAAAGAAGCGTATGACATCATTGTGCCGACGGTCAACACACCGGTGAGACTCCTTTCGGGTGGAAATTTGCAGCGTGTGATCCTGGCGCGTGAAATATCGGGACAGCCCAACTTTATGGTTGCGGTTCAACCGACCCGTGGGCTGGACGTTGGAGCGATAGAAGGAGTCCATCGCCTGTTGCTGATCCAGCGCGAAGCAGGTGCGGCAGTGTTGCTCATTTCTGAAGAGTTGGAAGAACTGTTGGCATTGAGTGACCGCGTCTACGTGATGTATGAAGGAAAGATCATGGGGGAGGTGCAGGTGGGGGCTGGCGAACCAGACCCGGGTCAGATTGAGGCGATTGGTCTGATGATGACAGGCACACCGATGGAACAAATCCAAATGGAGGGAGTTGTGACACATGGCTAAGTCCACACTTACCAAACGGCGTGTATCTTATCGTATCAAACTTGAGCCACGGCTCGATCAACCTCCAGCCTGGTATCCTGCTGTGGTTTCCGTCGGAGCGATTTTGGTCGCGTTGATTCTTGGAGGAATTCTCATCAAGGTGGCAGGTGGCGATCCGATGCTGTCTTATGTGCATATTGCCAAGGCATCCTTCGGTGACTTTGGTGTGTTGTCTGATACGATCGTGAAGGCAACGCCAATTATTTTGACGGCGTTAGCCTGTTCGATTGCGTTCCGTATGAAGTTGTGGAACATTGGCGCGGAGGGACAATTCATCATGGGTGCATGGGGAGCCAGCGCTGTGGTGTTGACAGAGATATTGCCAGAAGACGCTTCTCGTTGGTTGTACATTCCTCTGATGGTCGTTGCGGGAATGGCGGCTGGCGCGGCTTGGGGTTTCATCCCCGGCTACCTCAAAGCCAAGTTCAATGTGAATGAGATCATCAGTACGTTGATGTTGAATTACATTGCAGTTTCATGGGTGAACTTTTGGGTCTTTGCGGTTTGGTCTGAAGGCGGTTTTCAGATGAGTGCCAAGTTCCCCAATGGGGCATGGCTGCCGCGTTTATCGGAATACGCCAAATCCATTCCTGTGTTCCGCGGGTTAACCACGCACATGGGTTTGTTGCTGGGCATTGCTGCTGCGATTGTTTTATGGTTTATCGTGTATCGCAGTCGTTGGGGTTATGAAATTCGTTTGATCGGTGATAATCCACAAGCCGCAAAATATGCAGGTATCAGCATTGTACACAACACAATCTGGGTAATGATGCTTTCTGGTGCACTGGCTGGGTTGGGTGGCATGAGTGAAGTGGCGGGCGTAATCCATCGTTTGCAGACTTCACCGATTGCGGCTGGCTATGGTTTTACGGGAATCATCGTCGCCTGGCTTGCCAAGCTTAACCCGATCGCGATTATCTTTGTTTCGATTATGTTCGGTGCGTTGATCCTGGCGGGACGCGAGATTCAACCCTCCGGTGTGCCAAAGATGATTTAAGGAATCATTCTCGTCTGTTTGATCGCAAGTGATTTTCTTTTGAGTTATCGAGTTCGCATCGTGCGCGCGGATGAAGAGGCTTAATCATGGATCCCATCATTATTCTTCAAGCAGGCGTTGCAAGTGGAACTGTGTTGCTTTTCGCCACTTTGGGCGAGATCATGGCTGAACGTTCAGGTGTGTTAAATCTGGGTGTGGAAGGCATGATGCTTATCGGCGCAATGAGCGGATATAGCGTTGCCATTCATACAGGGAATCCGTGGCTGGGTGTATTGGTCGCCATGCTCTTTGCAGGCGTCATTAGTCAGATCCACGCGTTCATTGTGATCGCGCTTCATGCGGATCAAGTTGTCAGCGGGCTGGCGCTCACTTTTCTGGGAACAGGCATCAGTCTGGTGTTAGGCGAGGGCTTGAGCAAGGCTGGGACGGTTTCATTGATGCCATCCTTCTCCATTCCTTTGCTTTCGCAAATTCCCATTCTCGGACCGATCTTTTTCACGAGTCAAAGTGTGTTGGTATATATCGGATATGTGCTGACGCCGTTGGCATGGTATTACATCAATCGTACGCGCCCTGGTTTGCATTTACGAGCAGTAGGGGAGTATCCTGCCGCGGCAGATGCGCTTGGTATCAACGTGTTTCGTATGCGTTATTTTTATGTCTTCGTCGGCGGACTTCTTGCCGGACTTGGCGGTGCGACGATCAGTCTCGCGGTGGCTCCTGGTTGGTTTAGTGAATTGACCACAGGCGGTCAAGGGTGGATCGCAGTCGGTCTCGTCATCTTTGCGCAATGGGATCCCTTCCGCGCGATGGCTGGTTCGTATGCATTTGGTGCGTTGCGTCGCCTCATTCTCGATATTCAAGGTCCCACTGTTTTATTGGGACTTCGTAATCCCTTTTATTACAATCCATATCTAGGTTTCTTTTTGCAAATGCTCCCATACGCGTTCACGGTTATTGTTCTGGTGATCGGTTCGCGCGAAGCGATCCGTAAACGACTCGGTTCGCCTGCCGCTTTGGGCAATCCCTATATTCGAGGCGAACGTGGACAGTAGCGGTATTTGCTCATGAAGAAGATATTTCAAAGCGATTGGTTTTCACGCCTCATCGACGGTCTTCTGCCTGTCTTTGCCACGCTGCTTGCGTTATTAGTAGGTGCCATCTTTTTGTTGTTGCTGCGCGTCAATCCATTGGAAGCCTATGCGGCATTGTGGGATGGTGCGTTCGGCAGCACGAATGCATTGGCAGAGACCTTGGTCAAAGCTACGCCTCTGCTATTGGTGGGCTTGGGAATCTGTATTTCTTTTCGCGGCGATATGATCAACATCGGCGGCGAAGGACAGATGATCATGGGGGCGCTCCTTGCGACATGGATCGGTCTGACGCTTACCAGTTTGCCCGGCTGGTTGGTTATTACGCTGGCAATGGTGGCGGGCTTCATTGGCGGTGCAATTTGGGGAGGCATTCCTGGTTTACTGAAAGCCTATTTCCGTGTCAATGAGATTCTCAGCACGGTGATGATGAACGCTATCGCGGTGCAGTTGATGAACTTCCTGTTGCGCGATGCGATGATTGATCCGGCACAAGCAAAGCTGGCTTCCAAGATTCCGCAAACAGCTCGCTTGGAAGCAATATTTCGTCTACCGCGTTTGGCTCCGACGCGTTTGCATTTGGGCGCATTGATCGCGGTTGTGCTGGCGGTGTTGGTCTATATCTTGCTTTGGCGCACGACGCTTGGTTATCGCATCCGGGCGGTGGGACAAAACGTCCGGGCATCGTTATATGCGGGCATCAATGTCAAACGCTACATGGTCCTGTCGTTGTTGTTGAGCGGTGCCTTCGCTGGTTTGGCGGGCGCGGTTCAAGTCTATGGCGTGAACTATCGCATGATTACCGATGGCTCTGCATCAGGCTTCACCGGCAGTGCGGGTTTCAACGGTATCGTTGTGGCGTTGTTCGGACAGTTGCATCCGTTGTGGTCGATCCCTGCTTCGATTTTGTTTGGTGCGTTATTGGTCGGTGCGAACAAGATGCAACGCGTGGTGCAGGTTCCTTCCGCGTTGGTCATCGCATTGAATGGCTTGGTGGTGGTCTTTGTGGTCAGCAGTGAAATTTGGCGACGACGCCGTCAACGACATCGCCTGGCATATGCAAAACAAGACGAAGACTCCTCTTCGGCAGTGGACGAAAAAAATCCTTTGACTGAGAGCGGCTCATGATCTCTGACTTTTTATCTGCCACAACATTAATTGGTATTCTCGCATCTGGTATTCGTCTCGCCACCCCCTATCTCTATGCGGCGTTGGGTGAGACGTTCGGTCAGCGCAGTGGTGTGCTCAACTTTGGGCGTCGAAGGACAAATGCTCTTGGGTGCCTTCGCGGCATTTTATGTTGTGCGCATCACAGGCAATCTTTGGCTCGGTGTGCTCACTGCTATCGTTGTCGGCGGCTTGATGGGACTGGCGATGGCGTTTGTCACGGTCAACCTGCACGCACAACAAGGCATCAGTGGAATTGGTTTCTATCTCTTCGGTCTGGGCATGAGCGACCTGTTATTCCAAAAATTATTGGGCACCGTCGAGACCGTGCAAGGCTTTCCGCAAATTTATATTCCGGTGCTGAGTGATATTCCCGGTATTGGCGATATTTTCTTCCGTCAGAATGTCATGGTTTATCTGGCGTATCTGCTTGTGCCAGTAGCCTGGTTTGTTTTGAACAAGACCACACTTGGCTTGAAGATTCGTTCCGTGGGTGAGAACCCCGATGCCGCCGATTCGCTCGGCGTCAATGTGGGACGCGTCCGTTATTTCACTGTGATCCTGGGCGGTTGTTTGTCTGGCGTCGCTGGTGCTTCCTTATCCATTGCTTTGCTCAATGTCTTTCAACAGAACATGACCAGTGGGCAGGGATTTATCGCGGTGGCGTTGGTTTATTTTGGCGCATGGCGTCCCATCGGTGTGTTGGGAGGCGCTCTCTTGTTTAGTCTGGTCAACGCGTTGCAGCTCTGGATGCAAGTATTGAATGTACCCATTGCATCTGAGATTGCGATCATGATGCCCTATGTGTTGACCATTTTAGTTTTGGTGGCTTCTGTTTCACGTGTCAAAGGACCTTCGGCTTTGACCAAGCCTTTTGAACGTGAAGCCTGATCTTATTTATAAGGAGGTGATGGTCGACCTGTCGATGTAAAAGGTAGGGTACGTTTTTGGTTCAAGCTCTATATATGAAAAGGAGAAGAATAATGAAGAAACTTACATGGTTGTTGGCACTGACGCTTATGTTCGCCATGGCGCTAAGTGCTTGTGGCACAGCCGCAACCCCAACCGCCGCTCCCGTCGCGACGGAAGCTCCTGTAATGACAGAAGCTCCTGCAATGACAGAAGCGCCCGCCACCGAAGTGATGGCAACCGAAGCCCCCGCCGCAGAACCGTTCCGCGTAGCGGTGGTCATGCCCAGCGCCATCAATGACCTGGCATTCAGCCAGAGCATGTACGACGCTTTGACACGCATTCAAACAGAGATGGGCGGACCCGATAAATTCGAGTTTGTCTATTCTGAAAACATGTTTGTCGTGGATGACGCCGCCGCGGCAATCCGTGATTACGCCTCACAAGGCTATGACCTGGTGATCGCACATGGTTCCCAATATGGCTCTTCGCTTCAGGAGATCGCGCCGGATTTCCCTGAGACGAGCTTTGCCTGGGGCACTACTTCCGATACATTTGGTCAGCCCAATATTTTCTCTTACGAAGCGGCTGCCGATGAAGGTGGTTATGTCAATGGTGTGATGGCTGCCAAGCTTTCCACCAGCAAAGTCATTGGCATTGTAGGACCGATTGAAACAGGCGATGCTAAACTCTATATCGATGGATTCAAAGCCGGTGTTGCCGCGACCGACCCTTCGGTCACCGTGAACGTGAACTACATCGGTTCTTTCTCTGACGTGGCGCTTGCCTCTGAAGCCGCGACAACTCATATCTCCGCTGGAGCCGACGTCTTGACCGGTACCGCACAGATGGTTGTAGGCGCCATTGGAAAAGCAAAAGAATCCAATGCGCTTTGGTTTGGTACACAATCTAATCAGACTTCTTTGGCTCCTGAGATTGTGGTCGCCAGCCAGGTTTATCACTGGGAAGGCGTTCTGAAAGATATGATCGCCAAGATTCAAGCCGGCACGTATGGCGGCGAATCCTTCAAGATCACTCTTGCCAATGGCGGAGAGGTTATTGAGTTCAACCCCGATTACAAGTTGCCAGACGACGTGAAAGCTTTGGCAGATTCCACGATTGCCGGAATCTCTGACGGATCGATCAAGATTACCATGCCGTAATTTGGCACAATGGACTTCGGAAGTCTTTCAAAGACTTCCGAAGTCTCTACTGACTTTGGATATTATGACCGAAACCAACGAACTCCTTTCCTCCCGCTCCCATATTGATGCGCTTGAAATGCGCGGGATCACCAAACGTTTCCCGGGCGTACTTGCCAGCGATCACATTGACTTTGATGTACGCTCTGGTGAAGTCCATGCTTTGCTGGGCGAGAATGGTGCGGGCAAGAGTACACTCATGAAGGTTCTCTATGGGCTGTATCACCCCGATGAAGGGGAGATACTTTTGAACGGAAAACCGGTCAGCATCGACTCACCGAAAGATTCGATTCGACTCGGCATCGGCATGATCCATCAACACTTCATGCTGGTTGAGTCTCTCACGGTGGCGGAGAATGTCGCTTTAGGGTTGCCCTCCTCGCGTGGTATCTTGACTGATCTCGATCAAGTCTCGAAGCGCATCGTCGAATTGGCAGATCGCTATGGATTAAGGATCGATCCCTCTGTCTACATCTGGCAACTCTCGGTGGGACAACAACAACGTGTTGAAATTATCAAGGCTCTTTATCGTGGAGCCGCTTTATTGATCCTGGATGAACCGACCGCCGTCCTCACGCCACAGGAAGTGGAAGAGTTATTCGTCATCATGCGACAAATGGCAAGCGATGGACATGCCTTGATCTTCATCTCGCATAAATTGCATGAAGTCATCGAGATCAGCAATCGCGTCTCGGTTTTGCGCGATGGACGCAAGATGGGCACACGTCCCACTTCTGAGATCACCAAACAAGATTTAGCCAATTGGATGGTCGGGCGCGAAGTGGGCTTTACGCCAGATCGCGGCGGAGCAACGTTGGGCGAGATTCGTTTGCAAGTGAAGAATCTGTGTTGCGGTAGTGATCGCGGCATCAGCGGATTATCCAATGTCCACTTGGAAGTGCGCTCCGGTGAGATCCTGGGTGTGGCTGGCGTTTCCGGCAACGGTCAACGCGAATTGGCAGAGACAATTACCGGCTTGCGTAAAGTGACCGCTGGTAAAGTCCTGTTGGATGATGTCGACATCACCAACATCAAACCCGCTGATATCACCGCACGTATGCTTTCCTACATTCCCGAAGAACGTATGCGCGATGGAATGATCAAAGATTTCACCGTGGCAGAGAATATGATTTTGCGCGAACATCAAAAGCAGCCTTATTCCCGTTATGGTTTTCTCAACTTGAAGGGCATCGCAACCCATGCCGATGAACTCATTGCACAGTTCAGTATCAAAACGCCGTCACGCGAAACATCGGCAAAAAATCTTTCGGGCGGCAATATTCAAAAGGTCGTCCTTGCGCGTGAGATCTCGCGTGCACCGCGCGTGATCGTTGCCGCGCAACCCACGCGTGGCTTGGATATCGGCGCAACCGAATACGTTCGTGAACAACTTTTGGTAGAACGCCGCAAAGGCACCGCCATCCTCCTCATCTCTGAAGACCTCGATGAGATTCTTGCACTCTCAGATCGTATCGCTGTTTTGTATGAAGGACAGATCATGGCTATCCTGCCGCGTGCCAATGCCACCGCCGAACGTTTGGGCTTATTGATGGCAGGAGTTCATCCTGAAGAAGGGCTCCTCGCGCGATAAATGTGTAATTTGAAAGACTTCCAGAGTCACTAACAAGGAAGTACAATAAAAAGACATATCCATCGGTTCGGTGGTCGTGGTGTTAATGGTTGAGTACGAAGGTAGTGAAACCAATCGTCACGGCGTTGGGCAAACCCATCGAAAAGTGCCGCCGTTCTAGAAAGAAGGCACCACCTATGAACCTTTGGCAGAACTATATTCAACCTAAAACCTTATCCGAAGCCATGGATGCGCTTGCAACAGCGCCGCGCCCGTTACTTCCCATTGCCGGGGGAACCGATCTTTTGCTCGACCTTGAACAAGGACACCACGCGCCCGTTCAAACTTTAATAGATGTGACTTCCATCGCTGAGATGACTCGTCTCGAGATCATTGGCGACGAACTCTTCATCGGAGCCGCCGTCCCAGTCAACCGCGTCGCGACTCACCCTGAAGTTGCCCATCACGCCCAAGCCTTGATCGAAGCCTGTGACCTGATCGCCGGACCCCAAGTCCGCAATGTGGCGACTCTCGGCGGCAACGTTGCCCACGCACTCCCCGCCGCCGATGGGACGATTGCTTTGTTGGCGTTGAATGCTCAAGTTGAGATTGTAAACTCTGCTCCCGTCGCCGTCCTCGGCGGCGGGGACGCCGTCGAGAGCAAAATAAATATACGTCGCGTTCCCTTCAAAGAACTATTCCTTGGCCCAGGCAAATCCTCCCTCAAACACGGTGAAGAACTCATCGTTGGTTTTTATATTCCAATTTCAAAGACCCTAAAGGTTTCTGAAACCTTTAGGGTCTCCTCATGTTTCAAGCGGATCATGCGTCCGCAAGGCGTGGCGCTTCCCATCTTGAACTGCGCTGTCTGGCTCGAACGCGAGAACGACACGATCAAAGATATTCGCATTGCTGTCGGTCCCGGCGGCGGGACGCCCTTCCGTGCCACGCAAGCCGAAGATACTTTGCGTGGAGGATCCTTCAACGAAACCACATTTGAAACCGCACTCGAAGCCTTGCTCGCCCAAGCCAAATTCCGCACGAGTGCGCGGAGGGCTAGCTCAGATTACCGTCAGCATATCGTCAGCGGGTTGTTTAGGGATGTGGTTGAAGCTGCATGGGAACGGGCACAATAGTATTGTGAGGTAAAAATGCCAATTTATGAATTAACAAAAGATGAACTAAAGGAAATTGAAGAAACCTCATTTGGTAAAGCAAAAATTCGTGAACGTGCAGATCTACAACGATTATTGCGAAATCAAATAGAAATCATTTCCCCTGAAACCTTGATTATTGCAGAAGAATTTGGCGAATGGGACGAAAGTAAACGTCGTATTGATTTGTTAGGCATAGACAAGAATGCCAATTTGGTTGTTTTTGAGTTGAAAAGAACCGAAGATGGCGGGCATATGGATTTACAGGCATTGCGTTATGCAGCCATGGTTTCAACAATGACATTTGACAAGACAATTGATGTTTATAGTGAATACTTAAAGAGAAATAATGTTGGAGAGGATGCAGAAAGTTCTTTAATGGAGTTTCTCGAATGGGATGAAAGAGACGAAGAAAATTTTGCCCAGGATGTTCGAATTATTCTTGTCTCAGCTGAATTTTCTAAAGAAATTACTTCAACTGTTTTGTGGTTGAATGATTATGGTCTTGACTTCGGTGCGTTCGATTGAAACCTTATAACGACAATGGGCGCACGTTAGTAGATGTTGAGCAGGTAATTCCATCTGCCAGAGGCTAGTGCATATCAAGTTGGAGTTAGAGAGAAAAAAATAAAAGAAAAAAGTCTTCGGGTTCAAAGTAGAGACATGACAAAATATAATGTTACTGTTTTTGGAAATTCTTTGAAGCATTTACCAAAAAGAACCGCCATATTTTTTGTGGCTAAGAATTTATGTGATTCTGGTGTGTCGCCTGAAAAAATAAATGAACTAATTTATTGGAAGATAATTTATTTCTTCAAGCCGATGGAATACATAATTCGAATGGTTTTATTCATATAATTACCGAGCAGGGAAAGGCAAAAGGTAAAAAAATTGACCATCCTCGATGGTATTGTGATGATGGAGAGTTAATTCACTTTGCGGGAAGAACATATGCTTTTCATAGAATGTGGGGTAGTCGATGGAGATCAGCAATGAATTTATTGAAAGACAACTTTCCCGACGCCAAAATAGACTTTAGTGCAAGTGAAGGTGAATGAAATGAACAATCAAATCTCTCTTACTGTAAATGGAATAAATCATACTCTCGAAGCCAAACCGAACGAAACACTTTCGGATTTGCTGCGCTATCGTCTGCGGCTCACAGGGACGAAGATCGGCTGTGACGAAGCCGAGTGCGGTTCGTGCACTGTCCTTGTGGATGGCGAGCCTGTGGTCTCGTGTATTTATCCTGCCGAGAGGGCGAATGGGAAGACGGTGTTGACGATTGAAGGGTTGGCGCAGGTTGCAGTGGGCGGCGCTTCGTCTACGCCTTCGGCTCCGCTCAGCGCGAGGCTTCACCCTCTCCAAGAAGCCTTCGTGGAGCATGGTGCTGTTCAGTGCGGATTCTGTATCCCTGGGCAGATCATGACTTCGTATGCGTTGCTTCAGCGGAATCCGAATCCGACCAGTGATGAGATTCGTTTTGCGTTGAAGGATACACTTTGTCGTTGTGCGGGGTATCCGACGATTGAGAATTCGATTCTTGCCGCGGCTGAATCTTTGCGGACGGGTGAACCTGTCAAGAAGCCGCATATCCCTGATTCAATTCATCAACATAAATCAGTTGGACATACACATACGCGGCATGATGGAATCGAGAAGGTGAATGGTACAGCCATCTTCACAGATGATCTTGTTTTCGACGGAATGTTATATGCCAAAGCCAAACGTGCGATGATTCCGCATGGCTTCTTGACGAAGTTGGATGTGTCGAAAGCGAAAGCATTGCCGGGTGTTATTGCAGTTTTAACCGCGGAAGATATTCCCGGCGAACACAATCATGGATTGGTTATTTACGATTGGCCCGCCATCATCGGTGTGGGGGAACGCGTCCGATATGTGGGAGACGCGGTCGCTATCGTTGCCGCGGAAAGCCAGGAGATCGCCGAGCAGGCGTCGGCTTTGATCGAAGCGGAGTTTGACCTCCAGCCTGTAATCACGAATCCAGTGATGGCGCGTCAGGAGGATGTCCCACAAATCCACGATAAAGGGAAATCTGCTCAAACACATCAAAGTGCGCAAGGGCGATATGGAGCAGGGCTTTGCAGAAGCGGATGTGATCTTGGAGCACACATTCCACACGGCGATCACCGACCATGCGTTCCTTGAACCGGAATGCAGTATCGCGGTGCCGTTGGCGGATGGGCGCATGGAGATTTATTGCGGATCGCAAATTCCGTATCAGGATCGAACGCAGGTGGCGCGTGTGATGGGTTGGGAAGAGTCGCGCATCCGTATTGTGGGGCAGTTGATGGGCGGTGGTTTCGGCGGCAAGGAAGATGTCGCGGGACAAGTCCACGCGGCGATGCTGGCGAACGTGACGAAGCGACCCGTGAAGTTGTTGTTTGATCGACATGAAAGTTTGCTTGTGCATCCGAAGCGACATGCCACGCAAATCCGAGTCAAGATCGGTGCGAAGAAGGATGGTCGCATCGTGGCGTGTAAGTCGGAACTGTATGGCGATACGGGCGCGTATGCGTCGCTCGGTGAAAAAGTGATGACGCGTGCCACTACGCATTCGGCGGGTCCGTATGATATCGAACATGTGCGTGCCGATTGTTACGCCATGTATACCAATAATCCGCCTGCGGGCGCGTTCCGTGGATTCGGTGTCACGCAATCGGCGTTTGCGGTCGAGTCCATGATGGATATGCTTGCGGAGAAGTTGAATCTCGATCCGGTCGAATTGCGGCGCATGAACGCGTTACACGTGGGGAGCATCACGAACACGGGACAACTCTTACGTGAGTCGGTTGGATTGACCGAATGTATTGATAAGGTTTCAAGCGCCATGTCTCAAATTTCAGGTTTGTCGCGCGAAGAGATGTTCAAACCGCACGTGACACCTGACACCCCGCACCTGATACGTTCATGGGGTTTTGCTGCGGCTTATAAGAACACGGGACTTGGCGGTGGCGCTCCCGATAAATCTGGCGCGGAAGTGGAACTCTACGACGACGGCACTTTTGAAGTTCGCAGTTCCTCCGCTGAAATGGGGCAGGGACTTGTCACCGTCATGCGCATGATCGTTTCAGAAGAAATGTCTGTCCCACCCGAACAAGTAAAAGTGTTGGTGATGGATACGGACTTGACTCCCAATGGTGGACCCACGACTGCCTCGCGTCAAACCTATGTGACAGGGAATGCCTCCCGTTATGCGGCGAAGACTCTGCGAGATGCGATCACTGCCACGATGGCAGAGAAGTATGATGTGCGCCCCGAAAAGATTCGTTTCGAAAATGGCATCGTCCATGTCAACGGAAATTCGATGTCGTATGCTGAAGTTGCAAAAGAGATGAAAGCCTCAGGACAAAAGCCGCGCGCCTTGTATGAATACGAAGCGCCGAAGACTCAACCGCTCGGCACAGGCGGTGACATGCACTTCGCCTTCTCGTTCGGAGTCCAAGCCGCGGAAGTGGAAGTGAACAAGTTGACCGGTGAAGTGCGCGTCCTGCGTGTCATCTCTGCCAACGACGTGGGCATGGCGGTCAATCCGCTTGGCTTGCAGGGACAGGTCGAAGGCGGCGTGATGATGGGACTCGGCAATGCGCTGACCGAAGAATTCATCGTTGAGAACGGAAATGTCGTCACAGATCGTTTGGCGCGCTATCGCATCCCTGGCATTATGCTTACGCCGGAGATCACTTCGATCATCGTCGAGCATCCCACCGCGGAAGGACCCTACGGTGCGAAAGGCGTCGGTGAGATCAGCAGTATCCCCACCACACCCGCGATCACGAACGCGATCTATAACGCGGTCGGTGTGCGGGTGGATAAGTTGCCTGTGGATCAGGAGGTCATTGCAAGGGAGATTTGGGAGAGGGAAGGGAAGTAGATGAAAAAGTTAATTCCTAGGCTTTAAAATCAGAGAGCCTGCTGGATGCAAATCATTGATGTCATAGCAATCGTTTAAGTGTTACGGAGTTAATTCAAATATAAAAGATTGTGTGTTGTTAAACGTTGCAAAAAGTATCCCAGGAATAATGTTTCCATCAATTTTTGTCTTTTCTTTCAATTCGGTTATAGCAATTAAACAAGTAAGGGATTTCAATTTCTCTGAAGCAAATCTTGCTAAACCAATTGGATGCGAAGTTGCCATTCTTGCTTTTGCCATCGGTAAATCATCCCAATCAGAATATGTTCCCGTGGGTTGAACAAAAATCTCAAGTTTCAAACTCGATGGAGGAAAAAGGGTTTTTGAATTTATTACATATGGGAATTGATATTTAGTTGATGAATAGACATCTAAATATGAAAACCTGGGAATCAACAACTGACACAGAGGAAAAGCGAAGACATCCTTGTCCTCAGCCATACTTTTAATTTTTCCATCTCATTTAAATATCTCATATCTTCTTTTGCATTAATATGAACTGAGTTTGATCTACTAGGATGATAGGAAATATATGGTGAGAAAATGTTTTCGGAAGTTTCGTTTAAAGATTAATTCTTGTACATGCTCTAGTTTTTTAGGGATATTACTCTCTTTTGAAATCTGATACCCTCTTTTTCTTGGGAAGAAAACATATATTGAGCCATCGTCACCAAAGTTTAATATGAAATTTAACTTGTGAAAGAATATTATCAACGTTAACAAGGATGGGGGTCGTTAAATCAGTTTTACTCATAACAATGGTTTAACACTAAATCTACATTAGAAAGGGATGGTTTGATGGGTCATTGGTAATAGTATACCTGCGTTTATACTTAAGTCCCAAGTTTAACACCAGGCATTGTTAAATCTGATATCTTGTTCTGTGGATGGAAATACAAAGAAACATGACGGAACTCTCCGGTTTCAAGCCTAAAGTCCGTTTTGGTTAACTCCATCCGAAGAGTATACTATGTGTGACTTATTTCACAATGAAAATACTATTCAAACCTATTCTCTTGTTCATTCCGTTGCTGGCGTTGTTTGGCATCCATTCGATCCAATCTCAAACGCCGATCATGCAACAGGATATTGTTTCCCCCACTCCCACCTACGATCCATTTGCCGAGCCGCCGCTTCCTCCCAATCCAACCGAATACGAGTTGGGAAGGAACCTCTTCTGGAAATGGTGTATGGCGTGTCATGGTGACAAAGGGCAGGGCCTTACCGATGAATTCCGTGGTATGTGGGTGCCTGATCATCAGGACTGTTGGGCACGCGGCTGTCATACGGGTCGGCGGGACGATACAGGTTTTCCGATCCCAACCGTTGTCCCTGCGCTTGTGAGTGATGTCCATCTGGCGGGATTCTCCTCCCTGCAGGAGTTGGCTGATTTTCTCAAAGCGACACATCCTCCGCAAAGCCCCGGGATTTTAAAGAATGATGAATACCACGCCATCGCCTTTTTTGTTTTTACGATGAATGAAAGATTGCCGGCTGAGCCATCGTTGACCGTACCCCACGTTCCCACCGTGACCGAGACTCTGCTCCCCTCCGAAGAGCCAGATACCAACCCTTATCCTCTGCTGGCTACCATCCTCCTCATCTTGACCTTGGTCGCTGTCACTGCGTTTTTGCTGATAAGAAGATTACGTGATCGGGGAAAGAATAAAACTATCTGACCAGATGGATTGTCTCAGGTCCATAAAGTTGTAGGCGAGATATAACAAGTAGGTTGATCGCATTTGGATTTTTTCATCCGCTAATCTGCACGAATGTTCCAGAAAGAGTAGCGCAAATTCGTGAGGAATAGCGGATTCCCAAACAAAAAGTTGAATTTGGGTGCCGAAAATTTTCCAATGCGATTACCCTAATATAACAAGTCTAATTGTATATCGGGTAAAATCAATATATGGGAAAATTCGTCGGTTATATCTGTTCGTTGTGTAAGACGGAGTACGCCCCTGGCGAAGTGACCTACACTTGTCCGAAGGATGGCGGAAATTTGGATGTGGTGCTCGATTACGAAGCCATCAAGGCAAAATATCAGCCTGAGGACATCCTTTCGCGTACAGACCCGTCACTGTGGCGGTATCTGCCGCTGTTGCCGGTTTCGATGCCGGAAGGCGAGGAGACTCCGCTCCATGCCGCGGGTGGGACTCCGGTATTCAAGTTAACTTCTCTTGCCGAAAAATTGGGTTTACAAAACCTGTGGCTGAAGGATGAATCGAAAAACCCGACAGCTTCCTTCAAAGACCGCGCTTCAGCAATCGTTGTGGCGCGTGCACAGGAATTGAAATCCGAAATCATCGTGACCGCCTCTACCGGGAACGCGGGCGCGGCTCTCGCAGGGATGTCTGCCGCGGTGGGACAAAAAGCCGTGATCTTCGCTCCAAAATCTGCTCCGCAGGCAAAGGTTGCGCAGTTGTTGATCTTTGGCGCAAAAGTGATTCTGGTGGATGGAACTTACGACGAGGCGTTCGACCTCACCGTCAAGTGTTCAAATGAATTCGGATGGTACTGCCGTAACACAGGCTACAATCCCTTCACGGCGGAAGGCAAGAAGACTGCCGCGTTCGAGATTTGGGAATGGTGGACGGAGGCTCATCAAAAATGGCATAAGACGTTTGGCGAAGAGGCTGATCACAAGCCATTGACTGTCTTTGTGTCAGTGGGTGATGGCAATATTATTTCTGGAATTCACAAAGGTTTCAAAGACCTTTCTCAACTGGGTTGGATGCCGCGTATGCCGCGTATTATCGGCGTGCAAGCGGAAGGTTCTGCCGCAGTATCCAATGCGTTTCATGGGAACACGGAGACGATCACACCCGTCTCTGCCAAGACACTTGCTGATTCGATTTCCGTCGATTTGCCGCGTGACGGTGTAAGAGCCATCCGTGCCGCGAAAGAGACGGGTGGCACGTACATCACAGTGACCGATGATGAGATCTTGAAAGCAGTTGCTGAACTCGGACGAGCCGGTATCTTTGCGGAGCCGGCTGGGGCGGCGGCTTATGCGGGTTTGGTAAAAGGATCAGCTACCGGCGTAGTAGGAAGCGAAGCTCCTGTCCTGGTGCTGAACACTGGCAGTGGGCTCAAAGACGTCCGCGCCGCGATGCAGGCAGTTGAATCCGCTCCGATCATTGAACCAACGTTGGCGGCAGTGAAACGAATTCTACAAGATACTTTGTAAAAGCCCTTTTGTAGAATTGGGAATAAGAATGAAATTCGATAGTACATCTTTTTTGATAAACGGAGCAATATGAGACCGCAGTGGGATACTCCCTTACGTTACACCATTCTTATTTTTTTGCTGATCCTGGTGATCGCCACGTTATGGTATGTGCGCGAGATATTTCAACCTTTGATTACAGCGGCGCTGATAGCTTATTTCCTCAGCCCGGCGATCAGTTTTATGGTGGCTCGATTTCGATTAAGAAAAAAGACTGCGGCAAACCTGGTTTACTTTTTCTCACTGGCTCTTTTCGTTGGGGTGTTGGTGTCTGCCGTGCCGCTCTTGAGCGATGAACTTCGATCCTTGACGACTGATCTCACTCGGGCATTGAGTCAATTGGAAGCCGTTCTGCAAACTCCCATTATGATCGGCAACCTGCCCTTCCAGTTTGGCACACTGATCCCTGCCATCCGACAGACGCTAACCTCCATGGCGGTTCCCAACCCGCAAGGCGCATTACGGATCATACAAGTGACCTCGCGGAACTTCCTCTGGTTGTTGGTTGTCCTGGTGACATCCTATTATCTGATGACCGATTGGGAGAAGCTTCGTACGAGTATGTTTGGTCTCGCACCGGACGGCGAACGATCTGACCTTGAGCGTTTGTATGACGAGATTCGCGCTGTATGGATGGGCTACCTGCGCGGTCAGATACGTTTGATCTTGATACTGTCCATCTTGTATTCCATTGTGTGGTTTGCCATTGGTTTGCCGGGCGCTCTGGCTTTGGGTGTGCTGGCTGGCTTGTTGAATTTGCTTCCTGAAGTTGGTCCATTTGCAGTTGCTGTGCTGGCAACTGTCATTGCATTTATTGAAGGTTCCAGCTACATCCCTGTATCCAACATTTGGTTCGCGGTCATTACGTTGGGGGCATACCTGCTCCTCAATAATTTCAAGACCATCTGGCTTCAGCCGCGCATTCTGGGTCACAGTGTCGCTTTACATGAAGGCGTTGTCTTTGTGGCGATCATCGCTGCCATCGTTTTGCAGGGTGTGTTGGGCGTGCTTATCATCGTTCCATTGCTGGCGACTTTCGTTGTCCTTGGTCGTTATGTCCGGCGAAGACTTTTAGGCTTAACTCCTTTTGATGATGAAGAACCGACTCCTCTCGTCCCGCAGCCTGATCCTGTTTTAAAAGTCCAGCCTGAAGCTGACTTATCCTCGAAGGAAAACTAGCAAATGAAAATTACCTACTCGATCATTGCCCCCATCTTTAATGAAAAAGAAAACCTTCCTGAGCTATATCGCCGCGTCAAGGAAGTGATGGACTCCACCCGCAAACCCTGGGAACTCGTTCTCGTGGACGATGGCTCCACCGACGGCTCAGGTGACATCATTCATGAACTCGCCCAAAAGGATAAGCAAGTTCGTCCCGTTATCTTCGCCCGCAACTTCGGGCATCAAGTAGCCGTCACTGCCGGGCTCGATTATTCACGCGGCGACGCGGTCGTCATCATTGATGCGGATTTGCAAGACCCGCCCGAACTCATCCTCGAAATGTCGCAAAAATGGCAGGAAGGATATGAAGTGGTCTATGCCGTGCGCGCCGAACGGGAAGGCGAATCCTGGTTCAAGTTGTGGACGGCGTCCCTGTTCTATCGCATCATTTACCGCATCACGGATGTGAAGATTCCCCTCGACACCGGCGACTTCCGCCTGATGGATCGTAAAGTGGTCAACGTGATGAACAGTATGCGTGAGCGACATCGCTTCCTGCGCGGCATGTCTGCCTGGGTGGGCTTCAAACAGATCGGCGTGGAATACAAGCGCGCCGCGCGCAAGGCAGGTGAGACCAAGTACCCATTCAGCAAGATGTTCCGGTTGGCGATCAACGCTGTCACAAGCTTTTCCTACTTCCCATTGCAGGTTGCCACCTATGTCGGATTTATCGCGGCTGGTATTTCCATTATCGCAATACCCATTGTTGTGTATATGCGCGTTACTGGAAGTGGAGCCTTCTTCGGTCAGGCAACGACATTGATCGCTGTACTCTTCCTCGGCGGCGTGCAATTGATCTCACTGGGAGTCCTTGGTGAATACATCGGTCGTCTCTACGACGAAGCCAAAGGCAGACCGTTGTATATCGTCAGAGAAGCGCCCGAAGACAAGTAAACGCTGATTTTATTTCCCACTATCGATTACGCATTCACGTATTACGTAATGCGTAATCTTCCATCTTTATACACAATGCCATTTTCCTTCATCAAAGACCGTCCCTTCCTGCGTGAAATGCTCACGATAGCCGTGCCCATTTCACTGCAACAACTCATCAACGCCTCCCTCAACATGATCGATGTGCTCATGGTGGGGCAGTTGGGCGAAGCCTCCATTGCCGGCATTGGGCTATCCAATCAGGTTTTCTTCGTCTTCATCCTTTTGCTCTTTGGACTCACCAGCGGTATGGCAATTTTCACCGCTCAATTCTGGGGCAAACGCGAGATAGAGCCCATCCGCAAAGTGCTGGGCATGAGCATTCTCACCGCTTCGCTCATCGCTATTATTTTTACCATCGCCGCCACCGTCTTCACTCGCTCTGTCCTCGGTCTCTTTACAGAAGATACAAATGTTATAGACATTGGCTCGCAATACCTCGGCATTGTTGGCTTCTCCTACATTGCCGTCGCCATCGCTACATCGTACGTGGCATCCCTTAGAAGTATTCAACTTGTCAAAATGACTGTCGTTGCAACGGTCGCCGCCCTTGTCTTCAAGACGGTCCTTGGATACATCCTCATCTTTGGGCATTTCGGACTCCCTGCTCTCGGTGTACGTGGTGCTGCGATCGGCACCGCCTCAGGCTGGACCTTGGAATTGATTCTGCTCATCATCCTTGTCTACGCCCAAAAGACCCCTCTCGCTGGCAATCCGCTTACGTTCTTCTCCTTCGACCTGTCCTTCCTTCAACGTGTCCTAAGAACCACACTCCCTGCCGTAGCGAACGAGTTCTTCTGGTCAATGGGCATTGCCACGTACAACGGAATCTACGCCCACATCGGCACGGATGCGATCGCCGCCATCAACGTCAATGCAACCATCGAAGAACTCGGCTTTGTTGTCTTTATGGGGCTGGGCAATGCTTGTGCCGTTATGGTTGGCAACCGCATTGGCGCAGGTAAAAAGGATGAAGCCTACGAAACCGTCCGACGCGTGATACTGCTGAGTGTGGTTTCTGCGTGGATCGTTGGCTTGGTTGTCTTCCTCGTACGCGACGTGGTGATTGGCTGGTACAACCTCTCTCCCGCGGGTATATACAATGTTCGTATGCTGATGCTGATGATGGCATGCATATTATGGATTCGCATGTTTAACTTTGCCACCTTCATCGGCGCCTTGCGTGCGGGTGGCGATACCGTCTTTGCCCTCGTCATGGAACTTTGTTCCATCTGGCTGATCGGTGTTCCTGCTGCGTATATCGGCGCATTCGTCTTGCACTTGCCGGTTTATTATGTCTACCTCATGGTTGGCTTGGAAGAACTTGCCAAAGCCTTCGTCAGTTTCTGGCGGTACAGGTCGCGCAAATGGATCCACGACCTCGTCAATGTCTCTGTAGACGAAATACCCGCCTCTCTTTCAACGCCTGAAGTTGCTTCTTAATCTCTGCAATTCTTCCCTCGCTGACGTTTGCCAGCAGGAGCGTCATGCCGAACACGATCAGCACGTTCGTTATAAAGAAGAACACCACTTCCTCAAGCGGCAGGATTCCAAAGAACAAAACGCCCGTTGTCTGAGACGGTGAAATCGCCCACGTTGTATCTTTCAATGCAACAATGTCCATCAGCGATAGATATGTTCCCGGAATCATGATCGCCCAAAGCACCAGCTTGCGATAATGCCAGAGAATATCCGCGCCAAACAAAAGTTGGGGAAGAATTGGGGGCAACGCCCAGAAGAGGGTGATGGAGAGATACGTCCACTTGTCATCGCCAAAGAAGAAGAGATAAGTGAAGATCATCCAAACGAGAACAAGTAGACACGTAGACATGTAAACAAGTCGTTTTGTTCGGTTTGAATTCTTCCTCACCCCTGACCCCTCTCCGAGGGAGAGGGAAACGCCTCGCTAAGAAACCACCACCACAACCCCGAAAGGATCGTTTCCACAACAAAGAACGTATACTCCTCAATGGGGACATACCCAAACACAATGCCTGTCACCAACTTGGGGTTGTAATACCAAACGTTCGTTGCCACGAGATAGTTATCCCATGGAGTGGTGTAAACCACTGCGAGTAAAACATGAATGCCAATAGCGGACCACACAGCGGGTCCGTTTTTGAATCCAATAATTTGTTTGTTGTTTCTGTTATCCCATAACGTGATAATGAGGAAGATGATGATGGGAATAAATAAGAAGCGAAGTAAAAATCCGAAGTAGGTCATATTTCCAATCCAACTCCGGTGGTTGAGTAAGGCGGCGATAGCCGCCGTATCGAAACCACCATGTAAGCAAAATTATTCTGGTTAGTGGTGGTCTCGATACGGGCTTCGCCCTCACTCGACCACCAGTTTCTTCTTGTTACTTTCATCCTCACACCCGGACGCGGCTCCAATGTCGCGCCCATATGGGCATGGATTCTGTGATTCGTAAATTCGAACTTGTGTGTTTGCAATAAGCGCTTGATGACGATGCGCGCCTCCGCCTGACCGAACGCGCCTCCAATGCACGCCCGTGGACCTCCACCGAACGGCACATACGAAAATGGCGGGGTCTTTCGTCCTTTAGCGAAGCGTTCCGGGCAGAAGGATTCGGCGTTCTCCCAAACATTTGGGTCGCGATGTGTGAGATAGATGGAATAGAACATTCTCTCGTCTTTGGGAACATTTCCCTCGCTGAATTCCATTTCCTCTGCAATACGACGATTGCCAATGTGAATGGGTGGATACAAACGCAGACTCTCTTTGATAACTTGATCGAGCAAAGGAGATTTCTCCAGCGTATCTATTTCGTTCACAAGGCGGGAATGTATATCAGGATGTTGACCGAGCAATGCAAACACCCATGCCAGCAGAGCAGTGGACGTATCATGCCCGGCAATGAGCATTGTCAACATCTGGTCGCGGATGACATCGTCGGTAAGACCGGCATCGATCAGATGTTGTAGCAGATCCTGATGACGATTGACCACGGACGGATTGTCCATCGCTCCAGTGTGTCCGTCGTCTATGGTCGATGATCTCATACAAATAATCATCCAACTCTTTCAGCGGGTTGCGGAACCCAAGCCTTGGCATTTTGCGCCAGAGAATCCACATTCCGGGCGAGATGTATTCGATGGATTTTAGAATGGGCTTCCAGATACGCGGCAGATCGTCCCACACATCCTTGCTGAAGAGCGTTTGCATGATGATAAGCAAAGCGATCTTGCGACTCTCCACCAGCATGTCAATGACTTCGCCATCCTGCCATTGGGCGGACACTCTGTCAGTTTGTGTGATCATCATTTCGGCGTAATCAGGCAAACGGGAAGGATGAAGCGGCGGCTCCATCAGTTTTCGATAATGGTCATGTTCTTCACCATCCACGACCAAGCACGCCGCGTCGCAACAGGTCGGTGACGGGGTCGGTATTGCGCCATAAAACCTTATCCCGTTCGGTGACCAAGCACTTTACGATTTGCTTCGGGTCCGAAGACAACATATGGCTTGAACATGGACAATGGGATCTGAAAAAAATATCCCACATGCTTTGCCATGACTTTCAACGGTCCAAGCGGGGAGCCTTCTTTAAAGAGCGCGCTCAATGCGGCGCGACCGGTTTCAGCGGAAACACTTCCTGCCATTATGCTTTGACACTTTCCTTCGATAACTTGTACACTTGCAATGTTCGTTCCTTATTTCGTTCAATGATCGGTCGTTCAGGATAACCTTTCACCTTAATTCCCTTTTCCCATGGCGCGTGAATATCCTTCGTGTCCACGCCGCGCAATTCGCGCACCCATGTACGGATGTAATCGCCGTTCGGATCAAATTTTGCGCTTTGCAGAACAGGGTTGAATACTCTGAAATATGGCGCGGCATCAGTGCCTGTGCCAGCCGTCCATTGCCAGCCGCCGTTGTTTGCGGCGAGGTCTCCATCCAAAAGATTTTCCATGAACCACGCTTCGCCCCAACGCCAATCGATCAACAGGTCTTTCACCAGATACGATGCGACGATCATTCGCGCCCGGTTATGCATCCAGCCGATCTCTTTGAGTTGACGCATCGCCGCATCTACAACTGGGAACACCAGTGCCCTCTCTTTCCATGCTTGGAATTCTGTCTCATCATTTCGCCAGGGGATATTTGCCAGCGATGGATTGAACGCTGTTTTTGCGACATACGGAAAGTGATACAGGATCTGGATATAGAACTCGCGCCAGATCAATTCATTCAACCAGATTTTCCGCGCTTCGTTTAGATCGCCTCGCTTCTCCGCTCAGCCATAGCCTGCATCGCCGCGCTGACAGCTTGTCTCAGTCCAAGCATTCCAAACCGTAGATAAGGTGACAGTGACGATGTGCCATCCAAATCCATGCGGTTGCGGTTGTCACTATATTCGTGGATACGTTTGTAAAGAAATTCTTCTAAACGAACGAGCGCTTCCTTTTCACCCGCGGGAAAAAGCGGATTGACCTCGAATGGTGGCAGATGCTCATTTGTAATGATAAACGGCGTGTTGATTTTTTCTGGTGCTGGATACAGATTTAACTTTGCTGGAAGTTTTGCTTTCCATGCTTTTGAATAAGGTGTGTAGACTGTGTAGGGTTTACCGTCCGCTTTGAGAACTACATTCGGGTGATGAACGGTTTGTCCATTGACGAGGTGGAGGGGGAGATGATGTTCGATCTCAAGATCACGTTTGCGGGCGTAGGGAGTGAAATCCTCTTCGGCAAAGATCGCATCCGCTTTGGTTTCTTGAACCAGTTTTAGTAAAACTTCAAGCGGCTTTCCTGTGCGGATCAAAAGATAGGAGCCGCGTTCGCGTAAATCTTTATCGAGCGCGTGCAAGCCTTCGTAGAGAAAATTCTTTCGCCGCGCGGATGACGAGTCAAAGGCTGGGTCGAGGATAAAGACCGGTAGAACAGAACCAGCAGCGAGCGCGGCATGAAGCGCAGGGTTATCCGTCAGCCGTAAGTCGCGGCGAATCCACCAGATCGCTGTCATGAGTTGGATTTTTTCTTGAATTGATAAGCTGGTAGATAATGCAATTCGAATTCAGGCGCTTTTCCAGTTTTGGTCAGGTTTTCCCAGCCAACGCGGATCAGCCCGAACAGGGGAGTCCACGGTTTGAATAATCGCACCTCGGCAAATTCCTTGTGATGATTGGCAATCGTCTTCACCATTTTGTCCGAAGCATATTTTGGAGACCAAGCCAGAAAACGTAGAACAAAGCCAAAATTTTTCAACATTTCCCTGCCGCGTTCGCCGACCACATTCGGGCTGGTCAACATGTCGGTGGTCATCATGCCGGGGCTGAATCCCAGAATTTGCACGCCGCTACCTTTATTTTCTTTTGCAAGTGTACGCGTGAAGGATGTCATCCATGCTTTGCTCGCGCCGTAGAGTCCGGTGGGCGAAGCGGGACGCAGGAAACTTCCGTTGCCGTAAATGTTGACCACCATTCCCTGTTTGCGCGGGAGCATATATTGCATGATCGCTTGTGTACAGCGCATCACGCCAAGATCGTTCGACATGAACATGTCGAGTGCTTCCTGCGGATCCATATCCAACATCATGCCTGCCGCGTTGGAGTAGCCCGCGTTGTTGACCCAAATGTCAATGCGCCCGAATTCCTTGATGACATCATCCACTAACTGGTAGATTTGTTTCTCTTCGCGGACGTCCAGGATGAATCCGCTCACGCGTCCTTTGGGCTGGAGACTTGTCAACGCGCGGTTTACTGCCTCCTGGCTTCTTCCCGTGATGGCGACCGTGGCGCCCGCCTCTAGCATGGATTTCGCGGTGGCATATCCATATCCGCGTGTTGAACCTGTGATAACAACAATTTTGTCCTTCATTTTTTGTGTCATGATTAATCCGTACTTTCTTGTACTGGTGTCGAACCAATAGATTTCAACAGCACGAGCTTTCTCTGATTACATGGTGGTTTCGATACGCCTTTCGCAACGAACGCTCAAGGCTACTCAACCACCGGTTTACGCTTTAACTTCTGTACTTCAGCAGAGAGCCATTCAAAAATAGGTTTGCCCTGCCCGTTAACGTTCTTGTCCACGGCGCGGGAGTAGGTTTCCATGAAGTGGATGAGTTGTTGCGGCGGTGTTTCATGAGATTGGAGCAATGTCTTCAACCAATCCACCTCCGCAGAGACGTAGGACATGTCTCCCAATTGCAGAGCAGCGGTGATGTTCTCGCCGAGAAAATGGATGCCGGTCTTGATATCTTCTGACGAAATGGCAAGAGGCTCTAGCATTTGTTTCAGTGACAATTCGATCTGTGTGCGCTTGGATTGATATGCCTGGTGCGCAGTAACGTATATTTGCGAAGCGGCTTTGGAATCCTTTTGTTTTATTTTGCTTGTCAGGGTCGTCCCGATCTCATTGACCGCGAAGTTGAG
>CAVSRF010000029.1:0-93370 GCA_963730175.1 uncultured Chloroflexia bacterium
CGCCCGAAGAGTTTTGGGAAACCTTGGGATCGAAAGATTAGAAAAAGCATGGTGATTCCAAGATCGCTTGACTTAACTTGAAGGTTATGGCGCTGTTGGATTCTATTAGGGTAGGAGTCTACGGAAACTAACTGGCAACTGAATTTTTGGCTGATTTTCATGACCTTGGAACAGCCACGTTAGAAAAAGTTACAATGCTTGCCATTTTCTACAAATTAATATAAGATTAATCTGTATCGAAAAGGCAAACCTGTCGTGAGGCAGGGGCGCAAAGTCATGGATCTGTCAGGCTGATGCGTACAGACTGGCAGACCGCCAGACCGCCGATTTTTTTTATTTCGGCGGTTATTGTATTAAGGAGGTGTTGATTATCCAAGGGTAATAAAAAGTATATCAATTGATGTGAAAAGAAAATTTTGTTAAGCCAGAATCAAAACTAGAATATGAGGAGAATAGTTGTGATGAAAGCAAAATCGTTCAATATGTATTTGATTGTCGTGCTACTTGTTACGGCGATTGTACCTGCAATGGTCTCAGCCGCCGCCGCATTACCAGACTATAAACCTGTGGATGTTGGACCTGAACTACGCACCTGGGAACCTACACAGGAACGGATAGCTCCCAGGGCTGATGCCGAGACCGCAGCAGTTGCCGCCGCCGTATCAGCCCCTGAAGACTATCCCTGCTACGTTGAAACCAAGGAATGGATGTCACTTGATGACTATGAGGGTTATTACTTCTTTACTGACTATTATCTGATTGCTGAAACTGCTACATCAGAACTCTGGGTACAGGCAGATTTAAGCTACCAGAAGGTGATCCGCGCGACACACCCGTAGTGACCTGCGAACAAGCTGCATATCTGTTGAGTGAATTTGACAACAATATGTATCCCACTGAGACGAATTTCTTTGGTATGCCGGATACTCACGATGGAACGAACTCACTGTTGGAAGCTTGGGGATACGAAAATCCGGGTACTTACTATAATGAGGCGGGGCGCCAGGTCGTCTTGGTTTCGAATGTACGGGATGACGCGTACTACGATTCCAGTTACCCGAACTACATTGCAGGGTTCTATTCACCTACCTATGAAGCTTATTTTGACCGCAACATCATGTCAATCGACTCTCATGATTGGCTAAATCGTGTTGGTCCAGACGGCACACGCCCACATCTGTATGAGAGTGTTTTCGCACATGAGTATCAACATCTGTTACACGATGACTACGACTCTGATGAGGTCAGTTGGGTAAACGAGGGTCTGTCCATGTTTGCCGAATACCTCACCGGCTATGTGGTCAATGATGATAATTACACCACTTTCCAAGAAATGCCAGAGAACTCATTGGTGGCTTGGGGTGACCAGGGTGGTCCTGAGATCGTGGCGGATTATGGTATGGTTTTCCTGTACCATATGTATATGTATGAGAAATTTGGTCAGGAATTTATTCAGGCTGAATTCCATAACCCTGATAATGGCATTTCCAGTATCAACTCTACACTGGCATCGAATCGGAAATGGCGAAAGAATACTTTTGCATCTACCTATCATGATTTCTCTGTAGCTGTTTTGATCAACTCTTCACAGAGTAAATATAAATACGGCTTCAAGTTGTTGGATGTAGGCATTGACATTGGTACGCCCGATGCTCCCAACCTCGAAGCATTCGATACCCCCGGCGCTCCTCCCTGGGGAGCTGATTACATTTGGCTCACGGGAAATCCAAGGAAATTCGGAAAATTGGTTTTCAATGGTGTTGATCTAAGCCAATCACCTACGCCTTGGACATCGGTTGATGGCATGCTTTACAGCGGCACCGGAGATGAAGTTGATAACTGGGCGATCTTCGAAACTCCTGGCGGCGGTGTATTGTCCTTTGATACGACTTGGGACCTGGAGGACTATTGGGATTTTGCCTTTGTGCAGGTGTCTGCCGATGATGGTCAAACCTGGACCAGCCTGGCGGACAATGAAGGTTACTCCACCTCTGATCATGACCCCGATGCTTATCCAACGGTGGTCGATAATCTACCTGGTTTGACCGGCCTTATGGCTTCGCCTGTTACATTGACCTACGATTTAAGTGCCTATGCCGGTCAGGATATCATGGTTGCCTTCCGTCTGGTTACAGACTGGTCCACCCACTTTGATGGATGGTATATCGACAATGTTTACGTGGATAGCACCTTGATCTCAGATGGCACGGATGCCAGTATCTTCAAGAGTATTTCCGAGTTGTTCCCAATCGATAATAACTTCACAGTGACTTTTGTTGGGAAAAAAGGCTGGGGAAGGTGGTCCCAGTATCAAGTACAGACGATGAGACTCAATGAAATGACAGAGGCTGGCAGGATTTCACTGCGCAAGGTGATGGGTTGGTCCGATAGCGCCACCATGATAGTTACATTTGACGCTCCAGAAGGTTATAACGGTTATGCCGATTACACCTACGAGATTGTCAACAAGTGGGATCATGGCAAGAAAGTAAACTACCGCCATACTCACTCAAGCCCGAAGAAACATCGATAAATCTTATCCAATGTAACAAAAATAAGCCCGCCTCTAAAAGGCGGGCTTATTTTATTCAATTATTAATTAACTGGAACCCATGGCTCCCCATCTTTGATTTCGGTAGGATTGACAGGGATGATAGGTAATGGCGGTCTCTCTGTTTCTGAATTGGAAGGGTTCCTTAAACATAGAATGAGTTGATCTGCCTGATCAGTGTGGTAGGGATATTGTCTGCCATCTGATTCCAATAAAATCCAATAGCCTGGGGTGAGAACCTGTGCATAGACCGAGTTCTGATTGCGGGCAGCCTAATGATGCATCTGGCCAGGTTGTTGCTCTTGCTTCTACAACACGGATTTCATTTGCAGTTATGCCGAATTGTTTAACCAAATCGGCTTTAGCTTTTTCAACAATTTCACGCGGTGCAATTGTTGCATTTTCAAGATCTGGTGACTGAATATCAAGTGTAGTCGGTGTGGATGATGGAGACATGGCAGGTTGTTTTGTTAAAGTAGATTGAGGCTTGGGTAGTGGGGTCGAAAAAGTATTTTGAGATGATGGGGCATTGGCTTCGTCCTGGCTGTTTGTCTGGGTAGATCCACAACTTGTCACAACAAGAGCAAGTAGGGTTATCAGCAAAATCCGATGATTTTTCATTTGTAACTCCATCTAAATAGCACGATATTTTTAACGTAGAATATAATTCTACTTGTCAGACGCCAAACCTATTTTAAAAGTTCCCCGAATTCTTACGAAATTTCTATCTTTTGCCGTCATTTTATTTATGTCGTGCCGGGACTCAAATCTGAAGATGTGAACATTCAGGTACTGGATGATGTCCTACGCATCGAGGGTGAATATAAGCAGGATGAGACCGGGTACCTTCTGCAGGAACTTCCGAGCGGTTCGTTCACTCGGACCCTGCGCCTGCCCGCCGCCATCGAGGCGGACTCTGTCGAAGTAAAGATCGTCGATGAAGTCTTAACGCTGAGACTGCCCAAGGCAGAATCTGCCCGACCGAAGCAGATCAAGATCACGTCCAGATAAGAAGCGAGGGATCGAATTAGGCTTGAAGACCATGCACCTGCTATGGTTTTATCAAGGTCGCTTGATAAATAGAAAAAAGACAATCCATCTCGGTATAGTTGTAAGTGGTAAACAAACAAAAAGACCGAGGAGGATCGGATGCATTGTAGCATAGCGAACGTGAAGCATGATAATGGCGCGACAGGTGTTTTGTATGATGTGGGTATTGTCTATGCTGGTCTAAGCAAGCTAACGGACATGCGCAAACCCCAAGGAAAACTGTATCAAGTCGAGCGCATTGGGGTGTTGAGACTGGCTTGCACTATCGCCGCGATATCACCATGAAAGAAGATGCCACCCGCATGACCGTTGGCGCGACAGGAAAGATCATGGCTTCTATCAATAATCTGGTCTAAGCTCTCATTCGACAAGCCACTTTTCACAACGCCGTTTAAGCCAGACGCTGGTTTGCCGCTCATCTCTTCGAGACCTTTTCTCTGCTCGCTAGCCCTTTTCTCATTCTTGAGAAAGCCCTGTTCTAATCTATATAGGTACTTGTATTTTTTTTTCAACTCGCTATAATAATATTTGGCGATTTTATTATGGGGGCGCGCCAAGCCATGAATCTGTCAGATTGATGCGCACAAGCTGTCAGATTTTCGGAACCCTTTTTATGTTTTGTTGATAAGGAGGTAATCGTTTTCATATACTTACTAAAATGAATATCTATATTTTCGTTCGGAAAGAAATGCCAAGTAAGCCCAAATCTAAACTAGATAGAGGAGTATAGTTGTGATGAAAGCAAAACTGTTTAGCATATCTTTGATTGTTGTTATGCTTTTGATTGCGGTTGTGCCTGTGGTTGGAGCTGCAGGAGACAGTGGTACACGGCAAATCCCGTCTGGCGGCACAACAAGTATAGGAAGTAGCGGTCCTGCAGTGCCAGGGGCTCCTTCAAAAGATCAGCCGGAATTTCGGCCCAACCTTGAAGCGGACTCGGCAGGCGATGGAGCAGGAAGTGTTGACCGGCCGAGGCCTGAATTCAAATGGAAACATAATATCTTCCCCAGAAGGCCTCTTGATGCACCAAGAGTGAAATCGAGCAAAGTTGCGAACTCGAACCCCGAGCTTCAGCTTGGTATTGATGCATTGAATCATTTCGACCAGAGGTTTGGCGCCAACGACGGTAACCAGTTCTCACTTGAGCCGCCGGATCAGGGGTTGTGTGTGGGTAATGGTTATGTTGTTGAAACAGTTAATAGTGTCATTCAGGTATGGGACACAGACGGGAACGAATTGACAGGCGTTGGAGACTTGAACACGTTCTTTGGCTATCCCGCTGCCATTGACCGCTCGACAGGT
The DNA here is from genome assembly GCA_963730175.1 of uncultured Chloroflexia bacterium. Lineage (GTDB taxonomy): Bacteria > Chloroflexota > Anaerolineae > Anaerolineales > Villigracilaceae > Defluviilinea. The sequence continues at coordinate 4,904 of CAVSRF010000029.1, forward strand.
GTTATCGGACCTGACGTGATTGACCCGCAATGCTATTTTGATCCGGAGAACAATCGGTTCATCGTTGACATAACAACCCTTCATGTCGATGAAAACGGGGACTTCAATGGCAAGAACTCGATTGATGTTGCTGTATCCAATACTGGAGATCCAACCGGAGATTGGACGATTTACTACGTTCCTGCACAAAATGATGGAACAGATGGAACTCCCAATCATGGTTGTACGCTCGACGGCTCGACGCCTGGACCATGTTTCCAGGATTATCCACACATTGGCGCTGACAAGTATGGTGTTTACATTACAACCAATGAGTATGATCTATTTGGACCCAGCTATAACGCGGCGCAGATTTTTGCCTTTTCGAAGAGCGAACTTGCTTCACATCCCGCCACCATTAATATGACGCTTGTTGAAAATTTGAAGCTAGCAGGCACACCAGGCTGGACTGTCTGGCCTGCCATCTCACCTGCAGGGGAGTATGCGAAAGAGGCAAATGGTACCGAATACTTCCTGAGCACAATTGCCGGCGATGGTTCCGAAACCGGCAACCCAACGGGTACTGCCCGATATATTGGACTTTGGGCGCTGACCAATACCAAGTCGCTTGACAGTGGTTCCCCGGCACTTTCATATAAGAGTCAGGTGATCCATAGTGAAACGTATGTCTTCCCGCCTACAGCCGACCAAAAGGTTGGAGACATTCCACTGGCTGACTGTTTGAACGATACCAGTGATATCTTCGGTACAGATCCGACTTATGGGAACCTTGGCTGTTGGTGGATTTTCTTTGACCCACCAGCAACCTGGCAACCTGAAGTTGCATCACAACCCGATTCCGGTGACTCTCGCATGCAACAGGTCTGGTATGTCAACGGCATGTTATGGGGCACGGCAGGTACTGCGGTCAATGTTAACCATGATATCAAAGCAGGTATTGCTTGGTTCGCCGTTGATCCGAGAATGGATAGAAGGGGACATTTGAACGGCAGGGTCAAGAAAGATGGTTATATTGCGCTTGCCAACAACAATCTTACATACCCGGCGATTGCCATGGGAAAGAATGGAAAAGGCGTTATTGCGTTTACAGTTCTCGGCGAGGATTACTACCCGAGCGCAGGCTATGTAACGATCAATGCTTGGGGATGGGTTGGTCCCATTCACATTGCTGGGGAGGGACTTGGTCCTGACGATGGATTTACCAGTTACAAGGCGTTTGTTGGTGATCCTCCGCGTACCCGCTGGGGTGATTACGGTGCGGCAGTCACCGATGGTAACAACATCTGGATCGCATCCGAGTATATCGGCCAGACGTGCGACCTACCAAGCATGGTTCCTCGATGATACTGCTGACTTGACTTGTGGTGGTACTCGAACAGCCTATGGCAATTGGGGTACGTTTATTAGTAAGATTAGTCCGTAAGAATAATCAGTAATGAATTGATTGTTCCAAATAAGTTACAAGAGAGCCTGCCTTCAAGGCAGGCTCTCTATTTATATATATGTGGTTTTTCCCGTACGATTATGGAAGGGTTCGAATTTCGTTCGACGGCTTAACACTACACAAGCCAATCAAATCTTTTCCGTCTATATGATAGGCAAATACTTCATTGTTTGCCATAAGCAAAATTTGATATCCCGGTGTACTTGCATCTTTTGTATTAGCTAGTGGACAACCCAGACTATCATAGGGCCACGTGGCAGGGACTACTTTTAGGAGGTCGATTTTACTTACGTCTATACTTAGCCGTTTTGCAAGATCTTCCTTGGCTTGTTCGATCAAGCCTGTAAATGCGGGATCAGGTGTAAGGGCAGATGCAGAATCAGCGGAGGATATGGGAGTTGCTGTAGTGTTGGTAATGACGACTGAACCTATTGTGGGCGCTGGCAATTGTGGGAGAGATGAATCCTTATTGTTAGGTGCAACCACAACCACAGAAGGTTCTTTGGAAGGATGCTCTTGTGGAATTGACGGAGGAGCAGAATCCTGAATTTGCCTACCTGCCTGATATGATGATCCGCAACCTGCTAAAACAAATGCAAACAGGGATAAAAGGGAAATCCAACGAATATTCATGGTCTGTCTCCTTTTTAATATTGAGTGTTTTCTGGTGCATGGCACGATCTTATTTTCAGACGACAAGACTGTTTGAAAGGTTCCCCAGGTTCTTATAAATTTTCTACTTTTCATTATCGTTTTACTTATATCACGCAAGTATCCTATGCCTTATTCAATAAACAACAAAGGAGATAAACCATGACTTTCTATTTACACCCTTATTCGTATCGTCGTACAGCTCGTCGCCAGGTTGAGGATAATCAGCATACCCTTGGCGTGAATGTCCGCGAGGAGGATGAAGCCTATGTCCTTTCTGCGCTCGTGCCGGGACTCAAATCTGAAGATGTGAACATTCAGGTTCTGGATGATGTCCTCCGCATCGAGGGTGAGTATAAGCAGGATGAGACTCGGGTACCTTCTGCAGGAACTTCCGAGCGGTTCGTTCACTCGGACCCTGCGCCTGCCCGCCGCCATCGACGCGGACTCTGTCGAAGCAAAGATCGCCGATGGAGTCTTAACGCTGAGACTGCCCAAGGCAGAATCCGCCCGACCGAAGCAGATCAAGATCACGTCCAAATAAGAAGCGAGAGATCGAATCAGGCTTGAAGACCATGCACCAGCATGGTCTTCTTTTTTGCATGTTGGAATCCACTGTATAATTCGTCCATTCTTAACTCTGGAGAAAACCTGTGCGTTTACGATTAGTCATTCTTTTTGTTGTAGTGAGCCTCATTCTTGGAGCCTGTGGAACAGCTAGCACGCCTGCCGCTACTTCAACACCTGTCCCAACAGATACGCCTGTTCCACTGCCAACCCTTACTGCGACGCCGACCGTACCTCTTGTGATTCTGGTGCTTCCCGCCAATCTTGATACGGATACATCAGATCTTTACCAGAAAACGGTATATGACCTTGCACAGGCGTCTGGGCTGCGCTTTCAGGTGCGCAATTCATTGAGCGCTGCCGATGTGGCGGAGCCGGGTTTGCAGATTGTCATTGTGCTCCCGCCAGACCCCGGTATTGTTGCCCTTGCCGCAGCCGCGCCCAATGTGCAATTCCTTGCGATCAATGTACCGGGTGTTGTAGCAGGTGGAAACATCAGCGCGCTGGGAGGGGATACGCAATCGGATATTGCTGGATTCCTTGCAGGTTATACGGCCGCGTTGATCACGGACGATTATCGGATCGGTATGCTTATGCCCAAGGATAGTAACGACGCGATCCGTGCGTTCAATGCCTATGCAAATGGCATGAAGTTCGATTGCGGCATCTGCCGTCCGTTCTATTACCTGCAATGGGGGTTTCCGCAGTATCTTGAAATTCCTTCTACTGAAGAGAAATCCGCTTATAACGCCTATGCCGATATTTTGATCCTGCAATATAAAGTGCGCACGATCTTTATCCACTCGGATATTTATACAGAAGACCTTGCCAATTACATTGGGACAACCGGCACATTGATGATCGGAACGGTCAGCCCGCAACAACTCCCGGCTGGGTGGGTGATGACGATCGGGCCGGATACCATTAAAGCGATACAGACTGCCTGGCCCCAACTGGTTGCGGGGCAGGGTGGAATTACGGTTCAATCTCCCCTTGGGCTGAGTGACATAGACCCCAGCCTTCTCTCCCCCGGACGCCAGCGTCTCGTTCAACAAGTGTTGGATGGATTGCAGTCAGGTTTAATCGTTCCGTAAAAATCACAACTCCCGCCATATGGCGGGAGTTGTGATTTCAAAAGGAGAGAGTGGAAATGATTGTCTTTATATTGTCGCGTTGGTATTGATAATGATCCGGTCGCTTCGTTGACCGTGTCCCAGCCATGCCATGGCTTTGACAACCAACACCGCCGGGTTGACGGGCTGGATGAGGCACTCATCTGCGCCAGCCTGGTTGGCATCGGTGACTTGTTCGAAAGTATCTGCAGGAGCCAGCAGGATGATGGGACCTCGGCTGGCTGAACGCAGATCGTGAAGGAGGGCATCGCGTTTTTGTTTGGGGAGTTTCATATCCACCAGCATCAATGACGGTCCTATCAAACGCGCGCTCTGTACGGCATTGGAGGCTTTCGTTTCGGAGAGCACAATGCAATTCCTCTGTTGAAAGAGGGGCTCCCAGGTTGAAATATGATCCGGTTGATCGGATACGATCAAAACTGTGTGGAGGGGGAGTGTATCGCCGTGAGCGTTCCAGGTAACCATAAATAAGTCCTTTTCTGTCGCTTACTTGACGGAAAATCAGCCTGCGTGTTACACTCGGAACATACAAAATTTCAAAGAAAGGAGGCGCACGACCCATGGCAATGTTCATCCCCCAATTGTTCACGAAATCTTTCTGCACCGCTGATGCTGGTGCTGTCGATTCTCGGAGTGCGCCTGCTTATCGTTAATTTACACGAAGCGTTGTAGTTAACAGCCGCGGTGCACTCGCCCGTGGCTGTTTTATTTTTTCTCTCTCCCGTTTCAGCCATGGGCACAATGCCTGTGGCTGTTTTTTTATCCTGCTCTGGCGGGGTCTCAGACCCCGCCAAGCCAAATTAGTACTTGGAGAAAAATCATGTTCGATATTCAAACGCAATTGTTCGAAGGGCAGGATGTTCGCCTGGGTCCCATTGATTATGAAAAGGACCCGGAGATCGAATCCAAATGGACGCATGATTCTGATTTCATGCGTATGTATGATGTTGAACCTGCGCGCCCCATGTCTGTAGCGATGGTGAAGAAACAATATGAAAAGCTCGAGAAGGAGATCGAAGAAGAGAAGAGCATGTATTACTTCACCATTCGTGCCAAGTCAGATGATCGTTTGATCGGCAAAGCCATTGTCCAGTGGGTTGAATGGTCGAATGGAAATGCTCATATTAAGTTTGGCATTGGCTCGGCGGAGGATCGCCGTAAGGGATATGCTTCTCAAGCAATGCGTATGTTGCTCCGCTTTGCTTTTGCAGAGTTGAATTTGTTTCGCTTGACGGCGGATGTGCCTGCCTATAACGAGGGCGCGATCGCACTCTTGAAAAAGTTTGGATTTGTGGAAGAAGTCCGCAGGCGGCAAGCGTTGGAGCGCGACGGTCAGCGTTGGGATATGCTCGTTTTCGGCTTGTTGAAGGATGATTGGCTGAATTAACCTCGAGCGTAGAGAGACGCGGTTTTATATCAAAAAGGAGAATAGCATGAAGGATTTATTTCGCGGAGAGTTAGTCCGTATGACAGCTGAGGAACCGGATGCGCGCGCCAAGACGGAAGTCCGCTGGCAGAGGGATTTGGAGCTTCATCGGCTTTCCGATATAGACCCGGCGATCATGTTTTCCGAGAAGAAGTTGAAAGAGTGGGCTGAGAAGCAGGCTGAGAAAGGTTTTGAGCCACATCGGTATCCTTTTTCCGTGCGTACCTTGGATGAAGATAAGCTGATCGGTTTCTTTAGCTTGTGGGTGAATCTGATCCATCGAGAAGCCTGGGTTGGGATCGGTATCGGCGAGCGCGAGTTTTGGAGTAAAGGCTATGGCACGGATATGATGCGGCTCTGTTTGCAATATGCGTTTATTGAATTGAATATGTATCGCGTGTCGTTGGGCTTGCATGAATATAATCCGCGCGCGCTGCGCTCGTACGAAAAGGCTGGCTTCCGTTTGGAAGGGCGCACGCGTAAGGATACCCAACATGAAGGCAGGCACACAGATGGCTTGTGGATGGGCATTCTGCGCGAGGAGTGGCTTCAAATGCAAAGCGGAGGTAGGGCATGAAAGATATTTTGAAGGGTGAACTCGTTCAATTAAGTGCGGTGGATATGGACGAGTTGAGCAAAGCTGCTGTGCGTTGGGAGCGCGATTCTGAATTCATGCGTCTGTCGGATGCTGAAGCCGTTCGTCTGTTTTCCCGGAAAAGTATGCAAAAGCTTTTGGAAAAGGACATGGATGAAGGAGGCATCAGCCAATATTGGTTCACGATCTGCTCACTCGCAGATAACCAGTTGCTTGGCGACATTGCCCTGCACGTCTATACCTGGCTGGGACGTGATGCCTTTATTGGCATTGGCATTGGTGAACGCGAATTCTGGGGAAAAGGTTATGGCACGGACGCGATGAAGTTGATCCTGCAATATGCCTTTACAGAAGTCAACCTGGAACGCGTTTCACTGACCGTGTTTGAATACAACCCGCGTGCGATCCGTTCCTATGAAAAGGCAGGTTTCAGTCACGAAGGCCGGATGCGCAAATTTCTAAATAAAGATGGTAAGCGTTGGGATATGCTCATGATGGGCATCCTGCGCGAAGAATGGATGGGTCTCGATACGGCGGCTGCAAAATAATCTAGAAAGATCTGTTAGTACCAGCGCCATTGACCAACGATGTATTGTGAACGTATAGGAGAATAAGATATGACAACAAAACTACAAACTAACGAAACGATTCTTGACCCAAGTATCAGCCTGCGGTTTGCCCGCTGGGATGATCTAAACCCCATCACTCAACTCGTCTACGATGTCTGCGAAGCGGATGGCGATACCACCGTCGCGGTTACACCGGAGGAGATGAAGCTCGAATGGCAGACGCCCGGTTTCAATATCGAAACGGATGGAATTGTCGCAGTGACAAAAGACGGGCGTATTGTGGGCTATGAGGAATTTACAAATGAACACGAACATGCCAAACTTCGCACAGATGGATATGTCCATCCCAAATTCAAAGGATTGGGTATTGGCACAGCAATGATGCGTGCCGTCGAAGAACGGGCGCGCAAGGAAATTGCTTTAGCCGAGCCAGATGTCCGTGTGTATGTGCGAAGCATGTTGGACGGACATGACCAAAGATGGCAGGAGCATCCATGAAGGCGAAGGGTACAAACTCATTCGTTATACCTGGCGGATGCAAGTCGAACTCGACAGTCCGCCGCCTGTTGTGACTTTGCCGGATGGAATTGAGCTGCGTCCGTTTAATAAGGACGAACATGCCCGTGCCGTTTTGGATGCACAGAACGAAACCTTTCGAGATCATTGGGGAAGCCACGATGTCTCATTCGACGAATGGGCACCACATAAATTCGGTCGTTCGGACTTTGACCCAACTTTATGGATGATCGCCTGGGATGGCGACCAGATCGCGGGTTTCTCGCAGAACCGTTATCGCATGGGCATTGGTTGGATCGGCACGCTGGGTGTCCGCCGTCCGTGGCGCAAGCATGGATTGGGTTACGCCTTGCTCATCCATTCCTTCGGCGAGTTCTACAAACGCGGCACAAAAACCATTGGTCTCGGCGTCGATGCGGAAAATCCTACTGGTGCCACGCGCCTTTATAAGAAAGCAGGAATGCATGCCGCCAGCGAATTTGTCATGTACGAAAAGGAACTGCGCGCTGGGCGTGACCTTGACCAGCAGGAATAGGAGAATCAAATGAATGGAGATTTGCGGGAACAATTAAAATGTTTCCCTGCCCAATGGTTTCACTATACGCGGTGCAAACATGGACGATATTGAATCGGCAATGGGGCTGTTCAATCGCTGGTCGCGATCTGTGATAGGACGGGATGAGTTCGCTTCCCCGGAATCCATCCGCGTTCAGTGGATCGCGCCGAGTGTCGATCTTGCAGAGGATATTCGTCTGATTTTTGCTCCCAACGGAGAATTGGCTGGTTACATCGAAGTATTTACGACTGGCAATCCACCTGTCCACCCAGAGATATGGGGTCGCGTGAGTCCGGAATACGAGGATATGGGTATCAGTACATGGATGATGAGTTGGGCTGAACAGCGCGCTTTGCAAGCCCTTGAACGTGTCCCTGCCGGTCTTCGCTTTGCACCACACGTGGATACATATCGCCAGGCTGAAAAGGCAATGAAGCTATTTGATGATTTAGGCTATCACCGTATTCGAAGTACATACTATATGCTCATCGAAATGGAAGCGCCCGTACCTGAGGTGGAGTTCCCCAAAGGCATCATTCTTCGCACTTTCAACCCAGAGACCGACACTGAAGCGGTTTATCGAGCGCAAAAAGATTCTTTCAGCGATCACTTCGGCTACGTTGAAGAACCCTTCGAGGAAGGACTGAAACGGTTCAAACACCATTGGTTGCGTGAAGACTATGACCCAACCCTGCTGTTCCTCGCCATGGACGGCGATGAAATAGCTGGGTAGTATCTCTCTGCCGTCAAAAATGCCTATGACAATCCGGATGTTGGCTGGGTGGATACTTTGGGCGTGCGCCGACAGTGGCGAAAGCGCGGTATCGGTCTTGCGCTCCTCCGTCATTCATTCGGTGAATTCTATCGGCGCGGCAAACGCATGGCGGGTCTGGGTGTGGATGCGGAAAACCTGACAGGCGCATTACGCCTGTATGAAAATGCAGGGATGCATGTTCATCTGGCGTTTGATCATTTTGAAAAGGAACTCAGACCCGGCAAAGAAATCAGTGTACAATCACTTTAAATCGCAACAAGTCATAAGGAGATCACCATGAACCTTCGCTGTTCTTATTGCCAGACCCCATTTACCATTGGGCGCCTCGAAAAACTCGATGCCCTGCAACACCTGGATGCAAATAACCTGACTCACTACGATGCGCATTGTCCGCGTTGCCGCAAAGCCAATCCTATCTTGCGCCAAAAATTGGAGATGACTTTCCCTAATTGGCGCGACGCGCTCAAAGAGTTGGAAAAGGAAATGAAAGCCAACCCGCAACCTGAAGCGCCTCTCCCCAAGCCGGAGGCTGATTCTGCCCCTGAGACTGAGTCCAAGCCTGAGCATCATCATAGAAACAGAGCAGGCAAAGCGGCTGAAAGAAGAAGAGAAACCGGCAGCGAAAACTGTGGCAAAACCAAAGACTGCAACGAAGAAAAACAAATGAGCGATCAATCCCAAAGGGATGAAAGGATTCTAGGTTTGATAATCACATTCCATAAATCCCGAAGGGATGGCATGGTTTGCACAAAATCCATAACACCTCTTTGGGGTTCGGAATTGAATTGCCGCAAACCTATAATCATTCCACTCCTTCGGAGTTATATCGGGGCAACAACCACATGAGCATCAAAGCAGTTTTCTTTGACCTGGGTGGGGTTATCGTCCGCACAGAGTATCAGGCACCGCGTCAGCATCTGGCTGAACGTCTGCATATGGAATATGACGACCTCGTCAAAATTGTCTTTGACAGTCCCACCGCTCAACAAGCGACGGTTGGTGAAGTGACTGCTGATGAGCACTGGGCTTCTGTCATGAAACGTTTGAAGCAGCCCACCCCTGAAACGGACGCGATCCGTGCTGAATTTTTCGCGGGCGATATCATTGACCGTGGATTATTGGTCTTCCTCCGCTCATTGCGCGGGAAGTATAAGACTGGTCTTATCTCCAATGCCTGGGACGATCTGCGCGAATACATCATCAAGGAAAAATTCGATGATGCCTTCGACAAGATGATCATCTCGGCGGAGGTGAAGGTGGCAAAGCCGTCAGCGAGGATATACCAGATTGCGTTGGAGCAACTCGAAGTGAGTCCGAGCGAAGCGGTCTTCGTGGACGACTTCTACGAAAACATCGAAGCCTGTGAAAAGCTCGGCATCCAGGGAATCCATTTCAGGAATCCCGAAGACGCTTTGACGCAACTGAAAACTTTACTCTGAGTGACTGTCCTATTGGGCGGTCACTGATAGGACAGTTATGAACTCCAAAACAAAAACATTTTTACGTGACTTGGGGAACGGGCTCATCATGCGCCGTTCCTCGCCTGAAGATGCGGATGCACTTTCCGCGTTCAATGGAAAGATCCATCGCGAAGATGATGCGGATGAAAAACGCCTCATCAACTGGACCCGTGACCTGCTCACTCGTCCGCACCCCACTTTCAACGCTGACGATTTCATCATCATCGAAGAATCCTCCACTGGACGGATCGTTTCGTCATTGAGTTTGATCCCCCAAACATGGAGCTACGAGGGAATCGAGTTTGGCGTGGGACGACCCGAATTGGTCGGCACATTGCCCGAATATCGTGGCAGGGGACTTGTGCGTGCGCAATTCGATGAAATACACAAATGGTGTGCTGAACGTGGATTGATCGTGCAAGCCATAACGGCATCCCTTATTTCTATCGACAGTTCGGATATGAAATGGCATTGGATCTGGATGGCGGACGTACTGGATATGAGGTCAGGCGTTCCCAAACTGAAAGATGGAGAGACTGAGCTATTTCGTTTTCGTCCCGCAGTTGAAGGCGACATTCCATTTATCATGGAAGTGTATGAACGTCTTATAACTCGTAGTTCGATCTTTGCTCTGCGTGATGAAGCAATGTGGAAGTATGAATTTAGCGGACGTTCCGAGGAAAGTATTCCCGCAAGAAAATGGGAAGTGATTGAACGTGTTGATGGAAACGAGCTAGTTGGTTATATTGATACGCCCACAAAATGGGCAGGCAACTATGCGATGATGTATGAACTCAAACCCGGCGTTTCATGGCTGGAAGTGACACCGAGTGTTGTCCGCCATCTTTGGAATATCGCTAGAGAGTTGACGGCTCAAAACGACAAGAGTTATCCAAGTCTTTACGTTTCTTCTGAGGGCAGGATCATCCTGTGTACCAAGTGATCGGCTGATGATTTACCTTCCCACCGTAAGCCATATGCTTATCACATGCGTGTGCCTGATCTGAGTGGGTTTTATCCGTCATATTGCGCCTGCTCTGGAGGAGCGCTTGCTTCATCCTTGCACCTGGGTCACAGCCGCGAATTAAGATCAGTTTCTACAAAGGCGGTGTTTGTCTGCTTTATCAAAAAAGGAAAACTGGTAACATTGAGAATTGGAAACCTACCCCCGAAGAGTGGGGAAACATTGCCTTTCCCGATTTCACTTTTTTACAGGTGCTTTTTGGCTATCGTCGTCTTGAAGAATTACACCAGTCATTTGCAGATTGCTGGTGGCACAGTGAAGAGGATCGTGTTTTGATGGATATTCTCTTCCCCAAAAACCTGTCGAATGTTATTGCTATTGCTTGACTTTCGCGCTGAGCGGAGCGATAGCGTAGACGAAGCGTAGGTTTCAAGAAAGTTGCATCTCGTCTGCGGAGATGCGGCGAACGCATCCCTCCGCTCGACGATCTTATCTCAGGTTTAATTGTTAGTTTAGAAAATGCGCAATACAAAAAATGGAGACCCAAATGAAAATTTTATTCCCAACTCTTACACTCTGGCACAAAGGAGTAGTCCTCGCCTGAAATTGCCGCAACCTTTTAGCAAGACAATCCTGTAGAGTTGCGGCATCACCATAGCGGACGAAATTCCGCATACACTCTATAAAGGTAAATATGTTTTCCAATTTAAAGTTAAACGCAAGGACGGTTTACATCTTCGTCGAATTCAGCGCGTCTGTGTTCTTTGCGATGATGTTTACCGTCACATCGTTATATGAAGCCACAGTTGCAGGGCTGACGCCTGTTCAACTTATTCTTGTTGGTACGGTGCTCGAAATATCGGCATTCGTATTCGAAGTGCCCACCGGTATCGTCGCGGATGTCTACTCGCGCAAACTATCCATTATCATCGGGTATATCCTGATGGGTATTGGCTTTCTCGTTGAGGGTTTCTTTCCGTTCTTCGTGCCGATCTTGCTGGCGCAAGTCATCTGGGGTTTGGGTTACACCTTCACCTCAGGTTCAACGGAGGCATGGATCTCAGACGAGATCGGCGAAGACGATGCCAACAAGTTGTTCATCCGTGCCACGCAGATCGGTCTGTTTGCATCGTTGATCGGTATGGCACTTGCCGCTTTGGTTGGCGTGGACAATGTCGCCATGCCGCTTCGTGTGGGTTCGGCAGGTGTCATAGCCATTGGCGTCATTCTTGCGATCATCATGCCCGAAACGGGATTTCATCCCACCCCGCGCGAAGATCGTACAACATGGGGACACATGTGGCATACGTTCAAGCAGGGTGTGGATACCGTCCGTGCCAAGCCTCGCCTCATGAACATCGTCTTCATCGGTCTGTTCTACGGCATCTATAGCGAAGGCTTTGACCGTTTATGGGTCAAGCACCTGCTCGACACGTTTGAATTACCGATCATCTTTGGTAACAATCAAGTTGCGTTCTTTGCGGCATTACGCGTGGCAGGCACGATCCTTACCATCTTCGTCGTTCGCTTTGTGGAGAAGCGTGTGGACTCCTCGAGTTCGCTTGCCATCGGACGCGCCGTGCTGATCGTGACCGCTGGCATCTCGGTTGCAATGCTTGGGTTCGCGCTTTCGCCGTATCTGATTCTGACCTTGAGCCTGTATCTCGTCATCGACGCCTTACGTGACGTTCAAATCCCTCTGCAAACTGCGTGGGTGAATCAAAAACTGGATTCAAAAGTCCGTGCCACGGTTCATTCGATGTTTGGACAGGTGGATGCGATTGGGCAGATGTTGGGAGGTCCCATTGTTGCAGTGATCGCGGCAGTCGGTTCCGCTGTCGCTTCGCTTGTGACCTCGAGCCTGCTTCTGTCTCCCGCGCTGTTCTTTATCCGACGCGCCAACTCCCAGTCCGTGATTGAGTTGGATGGGGAAGCAGAGCCAGTTCCTGCTGATTAAACATATAGGGGCGGAGCATTGCTCCGCCCCTACAAATAGGATTCCAATCTGGTGTCCTTGGGTGTGGACCTGTACTTACTTTGCAATTTCCCAAATGTGTCCCCCAGGATCCTTGAAACTTGCGGTTCGTATGCCCCAGGGACGATCCATGGGACCATTCAACAATTCCACTCCATGTGCGGCGAGTTGCGCACACATGGCATCCACATCGTCCACATGAATGGTGAAAACAGAACGGGACCCATCCTCGCGGTTTCCCACCGTGGCAGGCTCAACAAGTTCCCCTGCAGCAGTAGTCTTTAATAGGTTGATGAGTGTATCCCCAAATTTGAATACAGCCGAACTATCGTCACCATACACGACTGGTAAGTCGAAGACTTTCTGGTAGAACTGCTTTGCTTCATCCAAGTCCTCGACAAACAACGTAACGGCAAAAATACTTTTTGCCCAGGAACCCGATTTGGTGTTGCTTTCTGTTTCTTTGTCCATGAATTATCTCCTTTTATTATCAATAAATTTTCGAACATTCATAGCGTGGACGAGTTGGTATGCTACTCTTCTTTATTTCAGCGTACAAAGCGCTTGACGAATCTCGCCGAGATGATAGGCAGTATGCACAACGATTGCCATTGAACCGCCGATGGTTTCATCATCCCATTTTTCTGTTTCATGGAATAATTTGTCCAATCTCAAATAGGTTTCCCTGAAGTTTCTTTTTGAGAGTTTCCCATTCTTCAGGGGAAATCTTCTCGACGGTACGCCAGATCTCGCCCCAATCCACTTTGCCAACATCCTGTTTAAGGAAATATTTTTCCAGCACTTCAAGATAAAAGATCACATGTGTCACTTGCGCGGCGAGGGAGGCACATTTGCCTCCAACGGGGATCGAAGCCTCTTGAGCTGAGACAGTTTCCAGCGTGGTAAGAAGCGATGTGTTGTTGTCCAGATAAATGCCATGATGGTTTTCAAAAGTCTCATCGAAGAGAGCGAAAAGATTGTTTAGAAAATTTTCCTGTTTGATTGATTTAGCCATGATCTTCTCCTGTAAAAAAGATAATGCTGATTATAGAACATATTTTCTAATATTGCAACAGCGAAAAACAAACTTCCGATGTCATGACATCGGAAGTTTTGCAACTAATTTTGTGCTTGCAATTCCTGCAAACGCTTTTCCCGTTTTACGCGTTCACGGACGGCGATGGGCGCACGGAGATGCCGTTCAGTGTCTCTGCATCTTTTGTTTGTTGTAATGTTCGCGATACATCTCCACAATGGAAATAGTTTCGTCTGAATATTTTTCAATGAAACCGAGTTGCCAGCCTGGATGACGCCTTCCTTGATGATGCGGCAATACAAACCGGGGCGTTCAGCTGCACGGAACTTTTTTACCCATTGCGGGTCACCCATGCGTGTGGCGAAAGTGTCGCATGGAATGCGCGGCGCGGTGACTTGCAATGTGACAGACCCGATGTGCAAATAATCTCCTACATTGAATTGCGCGCTTTCCAATTCGCTGATGGTCAAGTTCTCGCCGAAGGTGCCTGGCGCGAGTTCCTTTCCGAGTTCCTGCGACCACCATGTATAATCGGCGCCGCCATAAATATAAAGCGCTTGATCGACGCCGCCGTGACTTTTTACATCGCAGATCGCGTCTCCATCAATGCCGAGCGATTTGATCTTAACAGGCTCGTTCACCGGCATTTTATAAATGCCTGTTGTTTCAATAAAATCTTTTCTTTGCTGTGTTTGTTCTTTTCCAATGTTGATGCTGGTAAGTTTCATGACTATTAACCTTATTCGAAAATTGTGTTTTTCTCAATTGTAACAAACTCAAACCCCAATCCCTTGAGATCTGGAATTATCATATCGGCGATTGAGGCAAGTTTGCCCCATGTCTGTGACTATCGTGTAGATGGCTGGATGTTCCATTGTCGCGGGGCCATCGCGGCAGTTGGTTCCGCCGTCGCTTCGCTCGTGACCTTGGACCTGCTCCTGACTTCCCGCGTTGTTTTTCGTCAATCGTGCCAACTCCCAGTCCGCGAATGAAGGCTAAAGAAAAACCGAGATTTCTCGGCTCACTTACTTATGGGAACTCCGCGGTCACTTGAAACGTTATAGGTAATAGTTTATTATCGAATTGGAGATGTCTATGTCTTTTACCCGTTTTATGAAAATCTTGGTTGCACTTCTTACGCTAAGCGCAACTCTTGCATGTGGACTCTTCACACCTGCTTCTCCTCAACCCGCGGCAACACTCAATGCTTTATATACTGCGGCGGCAGAAACATTGATCTCCATGTCAACGCAGGGAGCAGTTACTCTGACCGCTCAATCCTCGTTGACCCCGACACTGTCCATATCTGCAGCAAGCCCTACCGCCTTTGAAACTTATACGCCGGTACCGCCGCTTCAACCGGTCACCAGGTGCGATGCGGCGGCGTTTGTCACGGATGTTACCTACCCCGATGGTTCGATTATCGGACGCGGCGCCACATTCACAAAAATCTGGCGCATCAAAAATGTGGGCACCTGCACGTGGACAACATCCTATGCTCTTGTATATTCTAATGGCGAAAAATTCGGGGCATCGAGTGCTATTTCCATGCCAGCAAGTATCGGACCTGGCGAGACCGTTAATCTTCCCATTGAATTGGTCGCCCCAAAAAGCGAGGGGCGTTACATCGGTAACTGGTTGCTTCGTAACGCGTCTGGCGTCTTGTTTGGCGTGGGAGTATCGGGTAACTCAAACTTATATGTTGATATTCATGTGAGTGGTTATACGGTCACTGGCTATGATTTTGCCGCGAATTATTGCGATGCAGATTGGAAAAATTCCAGCAAAAACCTGCCTTGTCCCGGCTCTGAGGGAGATAACAGGGGTTTTGTAATGGTCCTTGATGCACCTAAAATGGAAGATGGTAAAACCCGGGGTAAGGGATTGTTGACCTATCCTGAAAAATCAAATAATGGTTTGATAACGGGTAAATACCCGGGCATAAAAATAAAAACAGGCGATCATTTCGAGACGTATATTAATTGTGAATACCATGCCAATGACTGCGACATGATCTTCAAGCTCGAGTATCAGATCGGCAATGGCACGATTAAATCACTCGGTCAGTGGCATGAAGTATATGAAGGAAAGTATTATCCGATCAATATTGATCTAAGTGCGTTCAACGGAGAAAAGGTGAAGTTTATCCTGTCGGTTTTTGCAAACGGCTCATCCCATGAAGATTTTGGTTTATGGATCCAGCCGCGTATCGCACGACAAAGCTCTCAACCTGCAACAGCAACACCCACCATTACTTTATCTCCAACAATGACAGCCACGGCTACTCTACACACTACGGCAACACCAACTGCGACATCCACTTTCACTGCCACGCCCACTGAAACAGCTACAGAAACCCCCACCGAAACACCCTCGGGACCATAAAAGAAAGATAAGTCTCGAAAACTTGTACACAACATTGCCGTATAATGATATTGAGAAATATAAACGTGTCAAATATTAAATTTTGACCATCTTTGACAGAGGTAATCACATGCTAACTCGAAAATTTTTGAAAAAAATATTCCCGGCTTTATTGACAGTTTCACTGTTGTTAACAGGTTGTAACATAGGAGCCACGCCGGCGCCGACGCTGGATGTTAACGCAGTCAACACTGCTGTGGTGGGAACAACGATTGCTCAACTTGCGGGCCAGATGACTCAAACAGCGCTTGTCGCTCCTACTCCTACTTCGACATCGCTACCCGCTGCGTCTCTCCCTACTTTCGCGTTGCCAACGGATGCTAATGCCCTCCCAACAATATCTTTCAATAGTACGCCTTTATCAAATCCAACACCTGTGGCGGGTTTTACACAACTGGCAACATCAGTACCAGCCAATTCCTTAAGCACCGCTTCCGGATGTAATGATGCATCTTTTGTAGGTGAGACCCTGAAAGATGGTTCCGTTATTAAGGCTGGAGAGAAATTTACCAAAGCCTGGGAACTCAAAAATACAGGCACCTGCACCTGGGATAAAGGCTATGTCTTTACTTTCCTTGCCGATGTTTCCAATAGCGCCATTAAAGGATATGACATAGCAATCAATAACAGTGATGAATACACCAAGCCGGGTAATTCCCAATCATTTATCGTAAAACTGGTCGCTCCTGATGCTTCAGGGGAATACAAGGGGTATTGGAAAATGCGGGCAGACGACAATACATATTTTGGTCCACGCGTTTACTTTGATATTGTCGTGAAATAACGTAAAAGTTAAGATTCGTCACGAAGAATCCTGCGTCAAGTGGACCGAGCGTCTGTCCGCTATACCAGGTAGCTTTTCTAAGCTATTTAATATGCTACAAACTGGCAGTAAATGAGATCTGTGACGGAATAAAACCGGGCATAGTTTCGTCCCATTGAAATTATGCCCGGTATGGATTTAATCTCGTATTAAATGATAAAGGATCCCGCTTGAGATACCAGCTTTAGGTCGATATAATTCACTGAAACCGCGTTGCAGTATAATGATATTGAAGTACTTAATAGATCAGTTTTTTCAAAATAAGTTTGAACGTTTTTGATGGAGGTACTCACATGTTCGTTCGAAAATTTTCACGGCAAATATTCCCAGCCTTGCTGACCATTGCTCTCTTGCTAACAGGCTGTAATATAGGCGCCGCGCCAGCCCCCACGCTGGATATTAGCGCAATCAACACTGCCGTGGTTGGCACAACAGTTGCCCAACTCTCTGTGCAATTTACTCAAACTGCGCTGGCAGCTCCTCCAAGTTCCACACCGCCTCCCGCGGATACGCCGCTGCCTCTCCCCACATTTGAGTTGCCCACCACGGCTGCAGACGCGAACGCACTCCCTACCTTCTCCCTTGACGCATCATCACCAACGGCTCTGCCCGGCTTTACTCAGATTGCAACCGCGGCGGCTCCGGGCGCGGCTGCGACCGTAGCCCTGGGAGATGCCTGCCATAATAACGAGTTTGAAGGCGACATTACCATTCCTGACGGGACCATATTAAAACCTGGTGAGAATTTCCAGAAGGTTTGGAAGATACGAAACACTGGCACTTGTACATGGGATGAGGGTTATACCCTTGTTTATATTGGTGGTACTACACCAAATCTTGATCCATATGATTTCAAATTTAAAAAGAATAGTGATTTTGTCGCATCAGGCGAAGCCATCAACATAGGTATCAACTTGACAACACCATGTAAACCCGGTGAATACAATGGAACCTGGAGAATGCGTGATGACCAGGGTAACTATTTTGGAACGCCATTATCCGTTTATGTTAAAGTTACAGACAAGTGTAAATAATCGATGAATAGGAAGGATGTTCCATGAAACAAAAATATCTCGTACTCCTCATCATCTTTACCTTGCTACTCACCGCATGTGGAAATTCCACCACTCCCGAACCAACTCCCGATGTGGTGGCGGTGCGTACTTCTGCCGCGAGCACGGTGGTATCGCAGTTCACGCTTACAGCCGCGGCTTTTACGCCAACGCCTTCCCTGCCCACCAATGCTAATGTTACTGAGCCTGCGTTGGGATCTACGGCTACAGAAACAGAACAGGCGGCCACCCAAACCACAAATGCAGAAGGAACCCCGGACACGTTATGTGACAAATTCCAATGGGACGATGCCACAGTGGATGTTAATTATCCTGACGATACGCCTGTAACACCCGGACAGGATTTTATCAAGACGTGGAAAGTCAAGAATATCGGTTCCTGCACCTGGGGAGCCGGATACACCATCATCTATGCGGACTATTCAGATAAAATGTCCGGGCAAGCTGTAGCTTTTGGCGATGTCCTACCAGGGCAGGAAGTGGAAGTCTCTGTTCAATTCAAGGCGCCCAGTGAAGCCGGTACATACGTCAGCGCATGGACTCTGGCAAATGCCGCGGGGATTCCTTTCTTCGGCGACAATGTTCAAGGTACATACAAGGATAAGCCCCTCATTGTAAAAATCCTTGTGCAATAAAATTCGTGACTCACGATATAAAACAAACCATCAAAGACAAAGCACGCCAGCTGGGATTCTTCCTGGCTGGCGTTACGCTCTCCCGAACCACCCCCACATTACTCTACATTTGAAAACTGGCTCGCACAAGGTCATCACGGCACAATGGGCTATCTTGCGACAGATCGTTCACGCGCCCGCCGCGCGGACCCGCTTGAGATCCTCCCTGAATGCAAATCCATTTTAGTTCTTGCAACCGCTTACCCCTCTCCCAGTGGGAGAGGGCAGGGTGAGGGTGAATCACATATCGCCTCCTATGCCCGCGGCGCAGATTATCACGATGTCCTCCCAGCCCGAATGGAAGAACTCGTTCAATTCATCGAGGAGCAGGTCGGAGGTCCGATAAAGAACCGCTATTACACCGATACCGGTCCCATCCTTGAACGCGATCTCGCCCAACGTGCCGGCATCGGATGGATCGGCAAAAACACATGTCTCATCAATCCGAAACAAGGCTCTTATTTTTTACTCTCCGAAATCCTGCTTGACCTCGCGCTCGAACCCGACCCGCCCTTCGTCACCGATCATTGCGGAACCTGCACACGTTGCATCACCGCCTGTCCCACCGATTGCATCCTGCCCAACCGCACCATCGATGCAACGCGTTGCATATCGTATCTCACCATCGAACTCAAGGATGACATCCCAACAGGGCTTCGTGAAAAGATCGGGGATTGGGTTTTCGGATGCGACATCTGCCAGATGGTCTGCCCATGGAATCGATTCGCGGCTGAAGGCGACTCTGCCTTTGATGACACTCGCTCGCCTCATTCGCTGACCGAAGAGCTGACTCTTACACCCCAAGCCTTCAATCAACGCTTCAAGCGGACTCCCCTCCAGCGCGCCAAGCGACGCGGCTACCTGCGCAATGTCGCCGTCGCGTTAGGCAACACCGCTGACATGCACGCCCTCCCCGTTTTGCAAAACGCATTGAACGACGATGAACCGATGGTGAGGGAACATGCCCAATGGGCAATTGAACAAATCAATAAAAGAAAAAATCCTTCGTGAACTTTGTGTCCTTCGTATTTAAAGACTTTTCAACGGAATCTCATATGACCCAACTCCTCATCGCCACCAACAACAAAGGCAAAGTAAAAGAAATCCAGGACCTCCTCAAAGGCATGGACATCGAATTTGTCACGCCATCTCAGATCGGACTTGAACTCGATGTGGTCGAAGATGGAAAGACTTACGCCGAGAACGCGGCAAAGAAAGCCATCGCCTTTGCCAAAGCCAGCAACCTCATCTCCCTCGCCGATGACTCCGGCTTGGAAGTGGACGCGCTCGATGGCGCACCCGGCTTATATTCCGCACGTTATGGATCGGTGAATGGCGAAAAGCTTTCGGATGCCGAACGAAGGAAATACCTTTTAGCGAAATTACAAGGTAAATCTCAACCATGGACAGCTCGTTTCCGCGCGGTGATTGCGATTGCAAAGCCAGATAGCGATGTGCAACTTACCGAAGGCATCTGCGAAGGTGAGATCATCCCCGAAGAACCGGCACAAATGGATTCGGCTACGATCCCATCTTTCTATTGCCCGAATTGGGAAAGACGATGGCAGAACTCAGCATGGACGAAAAAAACCGCCTCAGCCATCGGGCTAAGGCGGTGATGAATGCAAAGGGATTTTGAAAAACTATTCTACTGTGACATTCTATAATCAATATTATTTCCTTAGTTTAATGCAAACATTAGTTCTTCAATACGTTGTTTGTGCGTTCCGCTTACGAACCTCTTGCATATGCCATGCTACCCCATTTATAATGAAGTCCATTCTATCTGTAGTCTGACCATAGAAAATTCGAACTCACTGTTGCCACTCCATTTGGAGTGATCAATATTTGTCATCCTGAAAATTCGATCTGGAAATAGTTCTCAAGTTCTTCTTGCAAGTTCATGCTCAAATTGTACAATCATTCAGATCACCGAGTAACTGCTTTGTCAAAACAGTTTTGTGCAAGAAGGGGTTAGGGGTTGCTGTAACAACTACAGTTTGTACAACGAATAACAGTGTATTCAATAATTTGGTTAGAAGTCTATTGCGGATTGAACAGTTGTAATTGATTTGGCATATAAAGCAGTAACAATACAAAATGTAATATTGCATAATCCCACTATCTCTTCGCGTGATGCAAGCGATCTGCGGCTTCCTCGGTCAGCGGGATATAGACTTGAATCCTCGTCCCTTTCCCCGGTGCGGAGTCGATGTTGAGCAAGCCATTCACCAGTTCCGAGCGTTCGCGTAAATTGACCATCCCCAAACTTCCGCGCTTATCGTAGGATTTGTTCACGGCTTCCACGTCGAAACCCAGTCCATCGTCTTCGATCTCCAACAAAGCGATATTCGTCTCGAAAGTTCTCAACCTCACCCAGATATTCCCGGCGCTGGCGTGTTTGCGGGCATTGTTCGTTGCTTCTTCGATGATATAGAAGATCACGCCCTGCTTACCCATTTCCATATCTTTAAGTATGCCATCATCCACGTTGATGCTCACGTTCTGACCGAAAGTCTCGCGCATCTTCTCCGCCATTGCCTCGAGTGCGGCACTCAAACCCTGCGAACTCAAGAATCAGCGGGCGCAGTGTGAACAGCATGTGACGGATCTCCTTCGTCGTGCGGAGCGCCAGTTCCTCGATCTTCATCAACTCATCCGGCGCGTCCCCGACTCCCTTCTCCAGCATACGGCGGACAAGATTGACGCGCATCGCCATCGCCGCAACGGATTGGGTCGGTCCATCGTGCAGGTCACGCGCCAGCTTTTTGCGAGTCTCCTCCTGGACCTCGATCATGCGCTCTTTTTCCTCGACCAGGTCTTGATACAGGCGTGCATTTTGTACCGCGATCACTGACTGCCTGCCGATAATATCCAGCAGACCACAGCGTTCCTTTGTGAAATAAGTCGGGTCGGGATGGGCGAATAGCATCGCGCCATACACGTTGAATCCGCTTCTCAACGGGAAACAATACGCAGACGTGCAGGAGCGCAGCGCGACAATGCGTCCCAGTTCGGGGTCATACCCAACATCCGTGGTTAATACCGCCTCCCCTTCATCGAATATCCTTTTGAGAATGCCTTCATTGCCCTGCAAGTTGACCCGCATATCGGCATTCGTAAACCGCCGCGCGGAACCGATGCGCAATTCATCCCCCCGAAACAGGAACATGGCGCTTACCAGACGTTCGTCCTTTGGCTCGTCGACGTCAAAGCTTGGGTTCAGCGCGTCATACCCCAGGTCCAGTGCGGAATCGAGCACGCGCTTGTAACTGAGAGTCGCCGTCAGCGTGGAGGTCATCTCATAGATGGCTCGCAGTCTTTCGCTTTCCATGCGGCGTTGTCGGTCTTCCGCATCCACACGCGTCCGACGCGATAAACGCATCCGCCGAATTGCATAACGACCGAGGAATGCACTGAATACACCAAATGCCAAAATCAGACCTAGCCCGCTGGAATTAATATAGGAGAGAAAACCATTTGAAAATGAAGCGCGTAAAACATATGCCTGCCACAGGATGAACAACCCTGTGGAGATCAACGCTCCCCATAATTCAAAATAAATGGCGCCGGTTGCAATGGGAATCAATGCAACCCAGGGAGTGGCGCCGCCTATATCACTTCCCTGCGCCCAAAAGAACAACCCCGAAAGCAATATATCCATGCCCAGAACAACATGGCGGTGATATCGCATACGGATGCTTAAGCCTGCCACCACACTCATGGCAATATTCCAAAAAAGGATAAGCATCAGCGCCCAAAACGGCGTACTGCCCAATTGCCCGCGCAATGAAAGCGACAACATCAAGCCGACCAGCACGAGCCAACGCACTGAGGCGGCAAACCAGTCTGCTACATAGGGGGTTTCAAATCGGCGCATAATTTCAATCATACTCGAAAAAGGTCAACGTCTCTCCCACCGTGCCTTACAGAAAGATTACGAGCGTTAGCGATATAGCTCGTGCTATGGCTCGTAACCCATTTTCGACAAATACACCCCCATTTTGTCCTTCAAGATCGTCTGTTCTTCGGTTGTATAGGATTCGCGGAATCTACCGATCTTGCCTTTGTAAAAATGCAGACCCTGCTGACCTTCCGCCTCTTGAGGACGATATCCATCGATCACTTTTTGGACCTCCGGTTTGCTTCCGTCCAATTTGAGGAATCCAGTCAGACGCGTGACCTCACTATCATAATTCGTCAACAAGTCTTCGTAGCGCGCGATCAGCACGTTCTTCTCTTTCATCCACTTTTCCCAAATGTGGATGTAGTCCATGATGAAATCGAGGCTCTTTTGGAAATCAGTGAGATGTGAGAAGGCATTGGGACGTCCCTTTTGCAGGACGCGTTGACCAAACTCAAACGCGGAGAGCATGGCATCGCGCGGGTCACGATAAATGTATGTGATGCGGAGCAAGCCCAGGCTTTGTAAGAGGCGGGATGTCGGACTCGGCGCGGCGTGTGCCTTGATGACGAACGTGTTCCCCGCCAGCGCAGGCAATGTCACAAGTCCCAGCCTCCTCACAGAAAGGACCCCAATGTTGCAATTGACTTCCGTCAACACTTTCTCCAAACGATATCTCGTGCGGATGTCGCGCGCGTTCGCACATCCTGTTGTTTTCATCAAATCGTGAATGAGGTTGTAATGCCACCCCGAACCTGCGCGCGGCATACCAACGGAAAGAACGATCATCGAATCTCCTGATTGCTCAAGTCGCCGTCCTCGGCGCTGGAGGCATGTGATGAATTTGATTCTAACGCAAACGCGGTTATACCGGTAAGAATACCAAAATTGATCCAGATGTTGGGAATGGCAAACAGAATCTTGCGTGATGTTATACATCGCCACCGCGATCCACGTGAACAAACCGGCAATACCCAGAAAGCGCATGAGTGGTGTATTCTTTTTCAACGCGATCAGTGCATCGCCCAGCAGGGAAAATTGAAAAGCAACGAACAGGAAGAAACCGAGCAGTCCGGTCTCTGCCAGAAGGCGGACATACATGTTTTTGGGGTTCGGAATTAAACGATTGTCCGGGCTAAGCTGGCGTGCGATCTCGGGCACGGTGGTCTTTGACCAATCGGGAAGATGATCGTAGATGTAGAGTCCGCTGGCGCCCAAGCCAACTCCCGTAATCGGACTCTGTTCATATGCACCCAGTGCGCCGAACGTGTACGCCGCACGAGCCCCCGCTGAATTTGCGATAATAAACTCTTCAATACTTTGAGCGTTTGAATTGAACAAGCGCGTGATGTAGCCTTTCTGTCCCAGGAACAATCCTGCACCTATGATCCCGCCAATAAATACCGCGATTACGCCTAAGCGCAAAAGCAAACTCGTCCCGCGTTGAAAGCCGGATGCAAACCAAATCCACGCGGCTTTGATTTCCGCACGACCTGCAAAGAGAAAAGTAAGAACGACGGCAACCCCGGCAGTAAGCAATCCGCCGCGCGAGAAGGTGGCAAGCAAAAGCATTCCAGCAAAACCCAATAGAATGATTTCAAGCCATTTGAAACGCGTCACGCGAATGCGTGTAAGCAGTGCCGCAAAAAGCCATGGCAAATACACGGTACCGATTTGCCCCGCCAGCCATGCAGGTTCATACGCCATCCCAGAAACGCGATTGGTCCTCACCAACTCACGCATCGAGAAAAGGCGCTGCCAATGTGTCACCGTTACCTTCTTGAGCAAAGGCGTATAAAACGCCAGCGACTGTACACCGCTCCACAACACATCCATCACAAAACCAGCTAGCAGCCATTTGACCGTAAACCGCAGATCGTCTTCATTGCGGTTCATCCACACGGCTGAAATAAAAAAGGATATCCCGATCACGAGCGTTGCCCAGGCGCGGATGACGCGCCCGAAATACCCCTGTCCGCGCAATGGGAACGGGTCAAGAATGGACCCGAGGCTGGTCCCCGCTAAAACGACCAATACAAACCCGATAAGCGGAATCAACGCCCCAGCGCGCGGCAGGGAAATTTTTCCGCGCGTCCACTGAAGCAATAAAATGGGCAGAAGCAATCCAATGGGATATAACGACAAGGGACGAACGTAGGTGCTATCGCCCAAGAGAGGGAAGTAGCGAAAACTCGTGACTGGCAACGTGAATAAAGCCGCGCCCCACAAGATACCGCGTCAGATTTCACAAGGATGTCATCGAAACTGCTAACTGTTTTCATTAGAGGATGTTACTCCCTCTCCTTTGGGCGAAGGGTACGGACGAAGGAGAAATAAATAAAATCAACAACGAACCCAATGCAAGGAACACCACTGCGCCTACAAACAGATATACGCTTATGGATACACTTCTTTCAGCAGGTACTTCCGCGGTTTGGGTAATCGTCGCTTCAATGAATGAATTCAATCCATTTGCGCTTACCACCTGCGCATGGACCTGTGTCACGAATGCCTGGACCCAAAGTGAGGCAACTGAGGCGGCACGTTGCGGATCCTTGTCATCCACATAGAAATTCCAACCGCCGTCCGCGGGCTGGCTGAGGAATAACATCCCGCCGCGCAGTTCCTGCATCGTTACATTCTGATTGGCTTCCACAATCGACTCGATCACATTATCTGAACGAGCGATCTCCTCCAATTTGCGTGATTCGCGTTCGAGATAATAGAATTGCTGACGGTCTGTATCCTGGGGCCAGGCTTGCTCAAGGTTGAAATCCACAAGCACAACGGCATGAGCGCGATAGGGCGGTGGCGCGACATAATACACAGCCGCGCCAAGCAATGCACCGATCAATGCGCCCAATGACCAAAACCGCCACGCTTTAAGAAGGCGAATGAGATCATCCAATGAGGGAGGGGAGAATAATAAGTTCATAGTTTCCTGTTTTTGTAGTAGGGGCGCCCACAGGACGATGCTGCTTCGCCCCTACAAGTTAAACATCTTTCTTCTGCGCCAGTTCCAAATCGGCGCGATCAATTTGCGAATGTAATACTTTGCCACGATCAACGAGAAGAAACTACCGCCATCACGATAATGGACTCGGATCATCTCGGGCCAGCAACGGTCATCGGCAAGGATGGTCTTGCCGGAAGTGTGCAACCTGAAATTTGCCCAGGTTTGCGGCACATATTTGATCTCGCTAAGACGCGGCGATGCGCGTCCAAAGATCATAATCCATTGCAAAATAAAAGGAGGGGTCGAGCGGACCCACCTGCTTCCACAAGTCTGCACGGAAGAACATGGTCTGTTGCGGAATGTGGACATATCCCTGACGGAGCAGGCGGTAATCTGTCTGCGCAGAATTAAATTTGCCGATCACCTTTCCAGCTTCGTTGATGAAATTGCAATCGCCATAAACCATCCCGATTTCAGGATGTTCCTGCAAATACTTCACAGCCGCAGTGACTGCGCCAGGCTCGTAGGTGTCATCTGAATTCAGCCAGGCAAGGATACTTCCAGTGGCGCGCGCAAATCCCTTATTGATGGCATCGGTTTGACCCTTGTCCTTTTCGCTGACCCACCATGCCAATCGATTCTCATGCTTCTTGATAATATCCACAGTCCCATCATTGGAACCGCCATCGACAACGATATATTCGATGTTGGGATAATCCTGCGAGAACACGGATTGCATCGTCGCTTCAATGTATTTCACATGGTTGAAAGAAGGAGTAATGATGGAAACCAAAGGCAATTCAGCCATTACCACTCCTCATCGGAATAATACAAGTGAGATACATCTTCCGTCATCTTGCGAATACGCTTGATATCTTCTTCCGACAAACGTTTCTTCCAATTCTTGATGTTTGCAAGGCTATCCAGCTTCACGGAGTGGGTTTTCTTGCGTGAAAGTTCGGTCGGGTTTTCGGAACTACTCGAGTTCTCGATAAACTTCTGTACGCGTGGACTGAAGTCAAGGTCAAGTTTTGAGTACAAGTCACGATAGCCGTTCACGGGATCACGCGAAAGGTCTTCGTGGCGAACGGTTAGTAGATCAGGATTCAGCTTGCGGGTCGAATGAACCGAAGCGTAGATCATCTTCCACAAAAGTGATGCCTGCCCGATGATGTCGTCTGTTTTTACGGATGTCATTTCATCGCGATATTTTTCCAAATGGTCGCGCATCAACAACGGCTGGTCAAGCAGGTCGTTGAAATCAAAACTCCATCCAAGGCGTTGGAGACTGCTCGTAAACGCCGCGGGATGCCGCACGGTGACGACCACTTTGCAATTCAACTTCTTTGCAAACCACTGCGCTGAAAAAACAGCAAACGGATCTTTGATCAATGCACGTTGTCCGCGCATCAAAGCGTTGTAAAAGACCGTGAAGTCACGTCCCATGCGTAGAAAATCTCTGAGTGAACGAATAGAACGGATCTCACTCAACGTATGATAATCAAATTCCAGTAATTCCTGAAATGCGGGCAAATATTCGTTCTCATTCTCGTCGCAAATATATTGATACCAATGGCTCACCTTCGCACGATATACACCCGCGCGATGCAACACATTCAGCGGCTCGCTGATATAGGCGGTTTGCAAATCGGCGGCGAGCATTCTGCCAGCCCAGGTGGTTCCGCTTCGATGCGCGCCGGTCACGAGAATGGGATGGGTTATATCGGTCATTTCTTTTCGCGAAGTTGATACATGATATATCCTTCGCCCTCCGCATAAATCGGATAGGTTGACAATTTTGCCTTCAATTCAGGTTGCTTTTTTAGCTGGTCGAAATCGGTGACGAGGAAGAAAGTCTTTTTACCGATAATTTTGGGAAAGGCTTCGTCAAAATTAAACTTGCCGCCGCGCAGATAAGAAGCATTGATATCGCCTGTTGCGGGCCAGTCCGTGGCGGTCGTCCCGCCATAATATTGCAGGCTTGAACCATAATCATTCGTAAGCGAGATGGCGGTGGTTTGATGATCCAGCAAATTGCCGATCTCTGCCCACATCGCGGCTTCGGGACGATAATTGATTTCTTTCATTTGGTTGCGGATTCCCCAAACGACGGAAAACATTCCAAAGAGCAGGATGACGAACACGGCGCTTCGCATCCAACGACTTGAGGCTGATTCCGCCAAACGGGCAAACAACGCATCCCCAAGCGGACTCAGCGAAATCGCCACGATGGGGATGAATGGCAAATGATAATAATCATGGGTGGCAACGTGATAATCAAAGAACAACCCATACAAAAGATACGCGCCCCATAACCCAAATAGGAACGAACGAAGATACTTGTCTTTTGCAAAGAAAAACCCGAACAAGCCAAGCATGATGAAAATACCGCCCGCCGCGATGCTCACTTTTGTTTCCCATTGAAGATAGTTATATGGGTTTAACAACAACGACGGGACAAAACGTCCGCTGAACTTTTCGCCGAGGAAACCTGCGATAAAGACTCCATAGATCAAATAGGCAAGCGCGGGTAATGCACCAAGGATTGCCAATCACCCAAACCTGCACGTTCCGCAAAAGTTCACGCAGTGTATACCTGCTTAACACGAGTCCCAGCGCGCCACCGATCACAAAAAAGGCGGTGGAAAATTTGATGTAGATCGCCACTCCGCCCAAAAGTCCCGCGAGAACCGCTTTTGTCCATGTAGGGAAACGCGTCCAGCTTGAGAACATCCATAAGAAGGAAATGGTCAATGACACCATCAGAGGATCAGGCTGAAAACTACGGCTGGCTACGACCGTGTAGGGGAATAACAAATAATATGCCGTGGAGACCAGCGCACCTTCAAATGATACGAGATCACGCACAAGCATGAACAGAAATATCCCGCCGATCAGCCAGAACAGGGAGCCATAGATGCGGGCGATCCATACGTGCTCACCGGTGAAGCGATATGTGAATGCCATGATCTGCTCAAAGATGGGAGGCTCCGCATCCGTTTTGAGTTTTGCCTGGTTGAATGGCTACATCCAATTGTTGGGTCGAATACCCATCGGGCTGGGTTTCAAAATACATGGCGCGCGCTTTGATCGCGGAGAGCAGTTGACGTGTGGGATGAAAATCCAGAGGGGGATCGGTCAGGTCGTACATGCGGATGGTGAACGCTGTGGCGAACAAAAGGAAAAGCGAGATGATCCGCACTGATTTTTGCGAAAACAGGGAGTTGGACATAAGTCCTTGAATTTTATCAGATTCGAGTTTTTACCTTTTACCCGAATTGTTACGCTTGCGGCGGCGTAAAACGAATTCGCGTAAAGAACTCAACCCGCTAAGACTCAACAATGCTGAAACAAAAATATTCAACGCGGCCAATGCCGTTGGTGGATGGATAAACAACGCGCGTAACCAAGCCGATAAAGCGGACGCAGGTTTCCCTCCATCGAGAAGATAACGCGCATCGACTCTATTTGCGGATGCGTGTGCGCGTCTTTCCACGCTCGAAACTGCTTCTGCTAAACCAGGCTGAACTCTTCGCCCAATCCAAAATGCGGAAGGCTTCGCGTCCAAACTCGGCGGCTTTGGCACGGTTCTTCGCTTCAGCATGATAACGTGCCGCCGCCCACATCTGCGGGACGTGTAATATCTTTCCCTGTTGTGCGATACGAATCCAATATTGATGATCGAGTAAAAAATGGAAAGTGGTATCCAGTCCGCCTATCTTTTCATACACCTCACGCCTGAAAAATACGGACGGTTGACCGATGATCTGAAAGCACAATAAATCTACAAGAGTGAGTTGCTTATACTTCAATGTATTAATAGTCTGACCGTTTTCATTCACTGCCAGCATATCGCCATAGACCATGACCACATCCGGGTTTTCTTCAAATACTTTCACAGCCGCAGAGATCGTGCCCGGCAAATAATAATCATCCGAATTCAGCCATGCAATAATTTCACCGCTGGCACGAGCCAGTCCCTTGTTGATGGCTTCGGCTTGACCACGAGTCTTTTTCGGAAGCCCAATAATTAAGTCAAGCTGGTGTTTCCCCGCCCCTGCCATCTGCATATTCTTGACAATCTCAACAGACCCATCCGTGGACGCGCCGTCAATGACGATGTACTCGACGCGCGAATAATCCTGTTCAAGAACAGAGCGAAGCGTCTGCTCAAGATAGGATGCTTGATTGAAGGATGGAGTGATGATCGAGACGAGTTTCATAAAGATATTGCACATTTACATTTAATCAGCCGCCGAGACGGCGGCTGGAGCAAACTAGAATAGTGAGTCGTAATCCACTTTTGGAAAGATGGTTAATTTGCCGCCAACCGTTGCATCCACCACTTCACGCCCGGCTTTTCGATAAGCTTCACGCGCGAAAGTGTATCCGATCTCGGATGTATCCAGATCAGGCAATTGCCATTTGATTCCTTTTCCAAAATAATGTGGGTCAAAATGATTGGGATCATCACCGTGTCGAAACAACGGTCTTATTCGCATCGCCTTTGGAAGTAAAGTTGTGATCCACGCCAATGAGAATGGCTTTCTCAACACCCATGTGATACGCAAGTTGAAGCGCAAGGTTTGTAACCGTTGCTCCTTCCCAAACACGTCGACGTGCATCTGTTGTAAAGCGTGGACCTGTATAAGAGGTGTACACAAAGGTTGGAATATCTTTCAACGCCATATCCTGATTGAAATGCCTGTGCGATCTCCATGCAATGAATTTCGGAACGGGGAGCGCAATGAAATCATTAGCAAATTGTTCGACAACAAGGTCGTTGCTCACACAAATGTAAGAAGTTGTAAAACCTAGTTCGGGGAACGCAAGATAAAAACAATTCATTGCAAAGGTAACTTCGTTCTTAACTTGCTTAGGTCAGTTTGTTTGAGGGATGGTCCATTGCCGATGACGAAGGCGCGTTTCCCTTTATGAATGTCCTTCAACTCAGCAAGACGCCTGATGCTCTCCCGCCGCCAAGGATGGAGATACGCATTAGGTAATTCAGGGATGCGACGAAACGCATCATAGCTGTCACGGGCAAAATACCAGAGGGGTTGAGGAATAATCTGCTTCAAAGTTTGTTTCATGTTGGAAGAAATTCCTTGCGGCCAACAATCAGGGCAATCAACGTAATCAGGTTCAACAAGAGGAAAAGCAAATCCACAAGACCGAATTGATCGAAAATTGTCGGGAAGATATTAAGCAAAGTACAAGAACAGTTAAAAAATAGAATTGTTTCTTCCTTTTGTTTAACTGTAGGACACAGAAGTACATGGCTGCGGCATCACCAAACATGATGAGTGCATAAAAAACATACAAGACCATATGGTCAGGATTCTCATTGATCCTCAATAGAGATCCAATGCCAAATACAACAAGGATCGCGATTGTCAAAAAGAATAGAGACCTGACTATCTGTGATGGTATGGATTTCATATCATTCAGTACTCAACCTCGCCGTCGCTCCCCCATCCACGACCAGAGCCTGACCCGTCATAAAGGATGACTGCTCATTATCTGCAAGGAAGTAAATGGCATGGGCGATCTCTTCGGGTTGACCTACTTTTCCATTGACAGTCTTGCGTGCAAGATTATCAAGCCGTTCCTGTACATCACTGCCGCCAACATGCCCGCGCCCAAGCCCCGCACGGAGCATGGGAGTGTCCACTGCGCCGGGGAGGATGGCGTTGACACGGATATTATCAGATGCAAATTCAATTGCCATGGCACGCGTCAGTGCAAGCAATCCACCCTTCGACGCGGCATACGCGGCAATGTTGGCAGAGGTCTGGATGGCGTGAACAGATGAAACGTTCACAATCGAAGCGCCGCTCCTGCAATTTTCATCAAGCGGATGCGCCAGCTTCACACACAAAAACACCGAGCGCAAATTGGAAGCCATGACCGCATCCCACTCTTCAACTGTTGTTTCAATAAGCGGCTTTGCAATCTGCACAGCCGCATTGTTGACAAGCACGTTCAATGAATTCGTGAAAATCTTGTGCCTTGTTGAAAAATGAGCTTCGCAGTAATCAGGGCGGGAAATATCCGTTTTGATGAAGCGTCCATTTGTGGGAAAGCCATCGCCAAAATCCGAGCGATCCACACCAATCACCCTCCAGCCTTTCTCTGCAAAGTGATGAACGCAGGCACGACCAATGCCTCCGCCTGCGCCGGTAATGAGTACAACTTTATTTTCTGACATTTTTCACCTACTGTTTGCTTCCACAAGAATTGGGTATCGGTTTAAAAGTAAATGGATCGGTATAAGCCGAGTAGCGACTCACATCATCCAACAAAGGAAGATTTTGCCCAAAATAGGCATTAAAAATAACACGAAATGAGTTTACCGGTGTAATCGTCGGATACAACTTTGCATCCACGCCAGGCAGATAATACACGCTCAAGTTCTTCATCCGCGATTGTGGATTGCTCGCTACCGTAGGACCATGATCTCCCTGTATAACGATAATGGGCGGTCTCGCAGAGTTGGCAATGATCTTCGGCACGATCTCCTGCATACGACTGCTTATATAAATAGCTTGGTCTCTGTAATGATTGGCTTCATTGCTCGATTTGGTGGTACCAACTTCATTTGCCGCGACAGGTCCACCTGTAGGTCCGAACACGTACGGTGGATGAGGGATGATCAAATGGACAAAGACGAATTTAGGCTCCTTGATATAGGACAGCTTATCGAGCTTATCCAAAGCGAACAAAGTGCGTTCACGATACAAGCTCGAGCCTGAATCCTGTTTTCCAAGCAGTGAGTAATCCTGAATGAGTCTTGCGAAGGTGGTTTCGAGCAGAAGTCCTTCAAACTCGTTCAGTTCTCCCACTTTGGACTGAGGCGCCAGATAATAATTGGCAGTATCCCATTGGGTCCAACTAAAGCCGGTTGCAAAGGCAACGGTTTTATATCCTGCTGCTTCCAAACTTTTGCGCACTGCGCTTTGCTTGATCAAGACTTGTAACTGACCACGATCATCCGATCCCGGAATAAAGGTTCCCAGTTTATCGAGATAATCGAAGTTCAAGGATGAAGCCCAACGAGATCTGAGTCTGAGCATAATTGCTTTGACTGCAATCCGCAACATAGAAGCCCAATCCTCTTAACGTATTGAGAAACTCGGAGTTATCAAACCATACTCATCCTTTAATACGTCTGACCTACCGTATCCATCCAGGATAATGTAATAAATATCCGGGGGCGCATCACCAACCTTCAAGGGCAGTGCACCTTCTTTTGCATTGTCACTTGCCATTCTGCTTTGAATGGGATAAGAGATCAATTGATACACAGGCAATATCAACAAGAACAACCCTGCCATATTGAAAACCGATGTCACAGTGGAAAGGTCAAGTGATTTACGTGAAGCCCACCAAATCAAAACGACTCCGATCACACCCCACAACGGGATCAATGTGCGGTGACGAAAAAGATAAACTCCGCCCAATGTAATCCCCTTGACTGCAAGATAGACCTGACCATATGAATAAAACAAAATCAAAAAAATAGTTGAGACCAATGCCGCTCTTCGCCAATCCCGATAAACGAAACGAAAGATGATCAACAAAATCATCGCCGCGCTCAATGAAAGGAGCAAGGCTCGATTTCCAGAAGTCACGTCTATTTGTGCGATGTTGAATGCGAGCAGAGCCAGGATCGGGTAAATGGCAAAGATAACGAGATGCAATGGGACCTGTTGCATCCATGAAGGCTTACTGTTAGTTTTCGGGTTCATACTTCATTCCCAAGCCTTCCACCAAATTCTTGATCGTATTCCAGTGGACTCGTTCCCACGCGGCGGGGCTTGAATTGGAATTATGCGGAGCCAACATGACGTTATCCATCTTCATCAGCGGACTCTCCAATGGAAGCGGCTCGTACTCGAAGACATCCAATGCGGCTCCTGCCAGACGTTTAGCCTGCAACGCTTCGATCAAACTTTTCTCGTCGACAAGCGGTCCGCGTGCAGTGTTAATCAGCACGGCAGTAGGTTTCATCAAAGCAAGTGTGTCTGAATTTATGATGTGATGGCTGGTTGGGTTCAAGTCGCAGTTGATGGAGACGAAATCGGAATTCTTCAACAGGTTTTCGAGATTCGTCATTTCGATGCTGGTTTCGGAAACGAAGACATGGTCAATATCAACAATATCGTTACCATAGACTTTCATGCCAAAGGCGCGTGCGCGGCGGGTAACGGCTTTGCCAATATTACCAACCCCTACAACTCCGAGTGTGCATTCGCTAAGAGATTTGCCAGGTATCTTCTCCCATTTGCCCGACTTCATTTCTTTGTCCATCCACGGCTGGCGACGGACAAAGGCAAGCGTGTATCCGAAGACAGAATCCGCTACGGGAGTAGTAAACGCGTTCAGGGTGCGTCCAATTTTTATTGAATAACGGGAACAGGCTTCGGAGTCGATCGAATCGATCCCTGTTCCCCACTTGGAGATAATTTTGAGGCGCGGTGCACAGGCTTCGATGACGCGCAAAGTATAGCGGTCATCCCCGCAAATTGTTCCATCAAATTGACCGGCATATTTGAGCAGATCGGCTTCCTCCATGCGTTCACGCACATCAGGGAGAATCAACTCAATGCCGTATTTATCGAAGACAGGTTTGAAGCGATCCACAAATGGGATCATATAGGGAGCAGTGAAAAGAATTTGACTCATTATATTAACTATTCCTCTTTGATGTAGCTAAAACATTTCCAATGAGAATTTAGGGCTTTGTACGAAAACCATCTTGATATGTTGAGCCTCGCATCTCCACATTGGGACGTGGTTTTGGAATACAGGGAAAGGCGAGATAATGGCACTGGGAACCTTCGCGCTGACAATACACCCATCCATTGCTGATCTCACAAGTTCTTGTTTTTGAAGGCAAATAATCGGCGGGCAATAACCAACGTTGATCAATTGTCGAAGGTTCAAGCGACAATACCAAGGTGTTCAAATAAAATATAAGCAATGCAAGAAACACGATAAAGGGAGCCAACTTCAAATTCTTATCCAGCTTGAGGATGTCCATTAAGAAAGGGGATAAGGAAACGAGGCAAATACCAGTCAGGAAACCATACCCAAATCGAATGTCAGGTGCTGTCAAAAACCAGAAAACGACGCCCATGATGCAGGTAAAATACATAATCAGATATTTTCGAGAACATATTACCGGATACCTATATCGGTTTATTACCATCAACAAAGGGGATAACAAGGCAAATATATAAATTATTTTTCTATTGGCTGTCTGCCTCTCAAGCCATATTGGCGCCCACTGTATAACATTCATGCCAAGTAGTGCCTGCGACCTATTTCTTTGGAACCGAGCAAAATCTATAACGCTTTGTCTGGTGGCTTCAACCTGGTCACGTGCCATTTTCCAATCCACATGGAAAAGGTCAATCTGAGGTACTGGAAATATAAGGTACCCCGAAAGTATCACGCTACGGATCATCCACGGAAGCAAAATAATCGTTGTTACCATTCCTATAATGAATACATTTCTCCATTTTTTTTCCATGAAATATTCTGATACAACAAAAACGGCAGGAAGTAGAAGCGGGACAGCCGCTAATTTTATGGTCAAAGAAAAAAAACATAAAAGAACTAATACAATTGTCTTCAATTCTGTCCGAGATTGGGATCCAAATATCTCCACCCACATAATTAAGATACACCATGTAATAAGTGAGACGGGTACATCTGTCCCTGGCGAAGATATTTCAGAACTAAATAAATAAAAACTCAACGGCAGGAAAAGGACTTTAAGGACGATCGCTACAGAAAGCCTTTTTCGAATTAGGGCGTCCAATCCTCCTGCAAAATAAAGAATGGACGACAAAAACAACACCGCCCCAACAAGATGGAAAGACTGCAAACCCAAAAATGCCAGACTGAAGGCTGCGTTTAGTACCAGCCAAGATGAATTAAAAGCAAGACGAGTATGCAAATTTCCCAATCCCGGGACAACATGATATTCTTCAAACCAGTGAATTGTCTGAGCATGATACAGTCCGGTATCAGAATTTGACGGGGTATGAGTGGCGTTCTCTAAAACAACCAAGAAAATCACTACCAACACGACCCACGTTAAAGGATGGTATTTTGGAAGGGATTGAGAAATAAAAAAACGCTTCTGAAAAGCAATAACAAGGGCGCCAATTAATAGAGAAATAAAAAAAACGGCCCCCAGAGGAATGAATAAATTTGCAATCATGGCAATGACAGTAACAGTCACCACACCTACCAACAGAAACTGCGGAAAGTCAATATCACCGTCTATGTTGCTAACGCCAAGAATGTGGCTCAGCCCGCGAACAGTTGCCACACCATATAAATAGATCAGTATAAATATGTAGAACGAGATAACGATTGTAACAATCATAATAAACTTACAAAGCGTACTATTTCTTGTGATCCTTCATGGTGATTTGTTTCCCATTCGTTGGCGCATGAGTATATCTGCAATTTGAAAATCGGACTCTTCATCAATATCCACGGCTTCGAGGCGGGGAATTTCGAACATCAATGGATGGTCGCTGATGCGATGATGTTTGGTGATCAGATTCTTCACGATTGAAAATATACATGCAAGAATTTTCTTCATAGACAGGAGGCAGGTCTTGTGTTTGGAGAAGTTCTTTTGGGTTATGGTTGATGGCACTGCCATCCTGAAAATATAAACGTGTCTGCCAGCGCGTGACCGAGAACAATGAATCCTTTTTGGGATAACTTTTATTAAAGGTTTGGATTGCTCGCGAGACCGTCTCGGCTTTGAGCAAGGGATTTGTGCTATGCGTCTGCAAATAAAAATCGGCGGGGTATTGTTCGGTATCGTGGATCAAAATTTCATTCATCGGAATATCATCTGCTCGCAGATGTTCAGGACGATTGATGATCTTCACCTGCGGAAAGCTTTCACGCAACCCATTCATTACGGGATCGGAGTTTGTATCCACAACGATTTCATCTATCTCAGGGACAGCGAGAAGAGTTTCGATGATGTGCTGATACAACGGCTTGCCAGCAAGCAGACGGTAGTTTTTTCCCTGCACACGCTGGGAGTTGTGACGCATGGGGACGAGGGCGATCAGTTTTGTCATAGAGTATCAATTATACCGAATTGGCTTCACGTCTCTTTGTGCTTCCGATATGGATTTTCTCTCACGCGGATAATAAAACGTCTCACGCAATTGTGGTGTAATGAGACTCGTCTCGCGGTGCCCAATACTCGTGCCATGAAACTGCATAAAACGGAACCAGAATATCGAAGCGAAGATTCTTCAACAAGCATACCTTCACGCGCCGCATACCATAAATCACTGACAATGTTTGTTATCGTCAAGCGCACAAAATCATAAAAATTGAAATTCGCTTCGGGATAAATCTTTCGTAGCGCCATCGCTTCACGGCGATAACGATTGTACACACCTTTCGGCGTTTCGTTGTGGATGTGGACGATCTCTGCCTCAGCGACATACGCAATCGTATATCCCTGTTCCTTTGCCCACTTTGCCCAGGCTAAATCTTCGAGACCGGTCAATGTTTCATCGTAGGGATTCTTTTCCCACAAACTTTTTCGTATTGCGGCATTGGCATTATTACAAAAGGCAGTCTCTTGATTCGGCTTGCTGACATCGGGATACCATTGATGAAAGATTTGATGTTCTGAAAACTTTGAGAGTCCATACCCGCGTTGTTTACCGTATGTCAGGGCAACTTTTTCATCTTCAAACGGACGAAGCAAACTCTCGATCCAATCGGGATAAACGGGATAGACATGCGCGCTGGCAATGACGACAAATTCACGCGTCGCTGCGCTGGACCCCGAAATTGAGCGACCTCCCAAACGTAAACTCCGCTGACGGGATATGCACGATCTTCGCGCCATATTTCTCTGCGATTTCGACAGTTAAATCGGTAGAGCCAGAATCAACAAGGATGATCTCTACATCTTTGACCGTCTGTTGTCGAATCCCTTCGAGCAAACGTCCGATATATTTTTCTTCGTTATAGGCACGAACGACGATGGAACAGTTCACGAGTTTCACGAGTATCGTTGCAGCCTGTTCCACAATTCACTCCACGGCAAACGCGGACTGCGGCATACGAAAATATTGGGTGGATCACTCAAATCGTTTTTGACGCCATAGGGATTTGTGACCGTCCCTGCCACAGAACATTGTTCAAACAGGGAATTCACATTTTCTTGAGTAAACCCAAAAACGATCAAAGTTTCAGGTGGTGGATTTCCATACCCGCGCAAGAAGAATGTATCTGAGCCACTGATGGCTTTGGGCAATCCATATTCGCCGCCATACAGATTTAGCGCGGCGGCTTCATCGTTCTCACCTGTAAGAATTCCCGCCTGCACCTTTTCTTCGTCAGGCAAATCTGCATAAATGCCTGCAACGGTCTTGATCATTTCAGGCCATCCAATCTGCTCGGTGAACGTATCATGAACTTTGCTGGTGATATTCCACAACGGAGAATTGATCGGTGCAATGGGCAAGGCAAGCGCCCCGCTGATAACCGCACCAATAACGATCTCTGCCCACGTCGTACCTACCGCGCGGCGAGCCTTTTGCACAGGTAACTTATCAATTCGTCCCTGCCAGACGACCGCGCCAGCCGCGATCAACATGGGATAGGCAGGTGCAAGATAGTAAGAACGTCCCTGCGTAATGAGATAAATCAAAAATGGAATAACGTACATCCAGCCAATCAAACGATAACGTCTTCCAGCTTCATTCCTGAAATAATAAACCAATCCTGTTACCCAGAATGGGATTACAAAGGGATTGGCGCAAAAAACAAATTGCTCAATCAAATATCCACTGGCACGGCCAATTTGCACATCGCGCGCGTGAATGCTCGAAAGAAATTCCAGGGAAATAAAATTGTGTTGGATTTGCCAAATCAAATTCGGCAGAAAAATCAACAGTGATAACGCGACTCCGCCCCACAGCCAAAGACTCCGCAAATAGCGCCGCGCGTCCGTCAATACCACGCCTCCGACCAGACCTGCGACAAACATCACCATCGTGTACTTGGTCATCATCCCCAAACCGATCACTCCGCCAATTGGAATCCACCAGCGAGGGTCTTCTGATTTCAGCAGTTTAATCATGAGGTAGGCAATAAGCACAGACCAGAGAAAATCAAATGTGACATATTGGATCAGCGCTCCTTGAATAAGTGCGATCGGCGCAATTGCCACTGCAACCGCCGCCACGATTTGCGTGCGCCTGTTTCCGCCGAGTTCACGCGCCATTAACCCTGCAAGAATCATAACGATACTCTGCGCCAATGCAGAGAATGTCCGTGTGCTGACGAGGGATAAACCAAATAAAGTCAATTCGATGCGCGCTAGAAATGGAGTCAATGGCGGGTATTCGACAAAACCCCAATCAAGATTGTTGGCATTATCCAATACAACCATCTCATCCTGATGAAATCCGTATTGGTGATTGGTGAACATGTGGAGCAGAAATAATGCCAACCCTAATAAAAACAAAATATTTATGTCGGTAAAGAATGTGTTTGATTTGGATTTGTTCATGGCGTCCCTACCAATCATTGTTCTTCTCATACCCTAGTCTCATCAACAAGTCGTCCGCGCACTCTTTGAAGATTTTTTTGTGTTCGTCCGTGAAATGCTTCTTCCATTCACCAGTCTTTCCCGAGCGGAAGGTCGGGGATTTTGTCGGGTTGATGGATGATTCCAAAGAATCGAGAATCAACTGTCGGGGAGATTGAAGCGCCCCGCGAAGAACAGCGGGATCTTCGAGAACGCGGGCGAGGAAGTGATCCATGATGCGCGTCAAAGTTTGGACCCGGTCATTGATCAGGTCTTCGAAATGAATTGTCAGCACTTCGGGCTGATTCAGCCAATCCAAATAGGGAGCGAAGCGTTCGGCGATGTTTGGAGAATTCAACGCCCGCGTCTGGTCTTCCAAGAATGCTGACCGTCAGGCGGGAATTGAAATCGGGCAGGGACTGATAATAGGCGTGATGGACGTGGCGCGACTCCATCTCGGTGACGTAGAAAACGTGCGAAACGACCACATCGCGCGGATCGCGGAAGATGAAATAGGGAATGAAGTTGGGCGAGGTGACGCGGGCAACGGCATCGGGTCGGGCAAAAAGATGCGCGGACGCCACGTCGCGCGGACGAAGTGAATTGAGCCAGTGAAGCGCCTGCTCGGGCGCGCGCTTGACTCCGCTTTCGCCTTCGTATTCGGCATAAAAAGAATGCAGACGTTTGGCATACGGAGCGACATTCGCAAAGCCTAGCAATATCTGGTCGAGCAGATGCGTGCCGCTTTTGGGAAAAGAGATGCCGAGCAGAGTTGGCAGGTTTTGTGGTTGCGAACCAAAGCGGATTTGTTGTATCCCTTTTTCGCTTTGGTATAAAATGGAACGGATCGATGACTTCAATGACATGCAGGTATTTAACCACAGATTTGCTTATGAGATAAAACCGCTTGAACCGGTAAGCTCGCGAAAAACGCAAAGATTTAAATGTTTTCTTGGCGCTCTTAGCGTTCTTCGTGGTAAAAATGATTTTGGGTTGTATAATTACAAAACATGAAAACCACCATCTTCAACACCCCCATTCTCAGTAGGATATTTCACT
Source organism: uncultured Chloroflexia bacterium (assembly GCA_963730175.1). GTDB lineage: Bacteria > Chloroflexota > Anaerolineae > Anaerolineales > Villigracilaceae > Defluviilinea. The sequence goes on from CAVSRF010000029.1 coordinate 45,081, forward strand.
ACATTGCAACATCCATCATGCGGCTGACAGGCTGGCACGTGGACGGGACTTTTCCCGACCTGCCAAAATACGTGTTGATCGGTGCGCCGCACACCTCCAACTGGGATTTTGTTCTTTTCCTCGGTGTGATCTTCACTCTGCGGGCGAATGTCAAGTTCATGGGCAAAGCGGAGATATTCCGCTCCCCGATTGGGTGGTTCTTCTACTTCTGCGGCGGCGTGCCCGTGGATCGTAAAAAGGCGACAGGGCTGGTCGAGCAAATGGTGGATGCCTGCAACAAGGCTGATAAGTTTATCCTTGTCATCGCTCCCGAAGGGACGCGTCATCACGTAGCTGATTGGAAAAAAGGTTTTCACCACATCGCCCAGGGCGCAGGGATTCCCATCGCGATGGCAAAAGTGGATGGCAAACATAAGACCGTCCACATTCTCAAGGATGTATTTCATCCCACCGATGATATCGAAGCGGACATGAAAGCGATCAAGGGAAATTTTGAAGATGTCGTGGGGATCAAGCCGCGGAGGAAGTATATAACGCTTCAGAGTTGATACTTATCATTTTGATAACTAATAATCAAAACGATTTAATCGAAATTTATTCTTACTCGAATAGACTGAAATCCAATCTTGGCTTGCGACGAAAAAGTATATTTTAGACTTTTACTAATGGTCGAGTCTATTTAACCTATTTTGACAAATATTTGTTCGGGCTTTATGAAAACCAAGACGATATTCAATTGATATTTTTTCCAAAGATAAGATCTTTTCATACAGGAAAAGTTATTTCTGAATTTTCGTTACCTATTCCAATTCATTTAAGAAAAAAAGTGGATTGTCGTTAGTATCAAAGTTAGATCACTAACCTTTTCAAAAACCCACTCATATCAGCTATGCTTGAAAGTGGTCGATCTAACCAACAGATATATTTTTTAACCACATCCCTTACAAACTTATCCGTCTTATTGACTCGTAAGTCATGGAGATGGAAAATTCTTTACAACTATTTACTTTATGTATGCGATTTTGCAAATTGCAGTTGTTCTTCTACTTCAGATGAACTTAACCACAACATGATGCGACTTAAAGTATATCAAATTAATTAGCTTCACCCTAAATCCACATAGAAAAGATATATCGAGATAATTCTAGTTTTTCATCTTGAGATATTGTTTTCAAGCTCGTTAGACTTTGAGATAATCATTAGCTGAAATCTCAATATTCCAATGAATTTCCAGATCATCCGTATAAAAAGCTTTTTCAAAACCAATATTCTTCACTTAAGTATGAAACGGCTCTTTCTGCGCCTCTTTCATATACGTAAAAAATTTCAGGAGCAAAGTTTATATATGAACCATTTAAATAAAACTTGGAATACAATGGTTACGAATTATTGGAATCACATTATTATAACATTTTCTATCCACAAAGGATCCCATGTCACCTCTCATCGCCACCCACCCATGGGTTGGAACTCATGGAACACTTTCGGACACGACATCTATAGTCTCGGTCAAACCTCACGAGACAATCCTATTAAAAATATCCCAGTGAGTTTTCACTGGGATATTCATGCATAAAGAATTGATACTTCTATAACTCAGCCACCGCAGGGATGATCTCTTTGCCAAAGATTTCAAGCGGCTTGATCTCATGTACGTTTGGCATATTGAAGATCGCATGTTGAATGCCAAGACCAGCCAACGCTTTGCATTCTTCAATCACATCCTTTGCGCTCATCTTATCAGGTGCGAGATGAGCTGTATCCAAAGTCGTCTTCTCGATCTCGGAATAATCCCGTCCCACCTTTTCACAGTGCTCTTTCAAAACATCCAACTTGCCGCGCAGAGCATCCATGCCCATGCGAGCAAATAAATTACAGGCATCAGCATACTTCGCCACAAATTGCAGAGTCTTCTTTTCGCCTCCGCCACCGATCATGATCGGCGGATGTGGCTTTGACAGAGGTTGTGGATTACACAAGTGTTTCAGCCAATTGATAATGTTTACCTGTGTAAGCGCCATTGTTATCCGACCACATTTGCTCCGCGATTTGCAGGGTCTCTTCCAAGCGCTCCATGCGTTCTTTTACAGATGGGAACTGCACACCCAATCCCTTTGCTTCGCGTTCATTCCACGCCGCGCCAATTCCCAAATATGCGCGTCCGCCTGAAAGCACATCCAGTGTGGTCACAGTCTTGACCAGGATTCCAGGATACCGATAAATAACACCTGTGACCAGCGTACCGAGTTTCACATTCTTCGTGATCCCTGCCAGATAGGATAACGTACTATATCCTTCCAGCATTTCCTCTTCGGCGGGACCAAGTCCCATCGAACGCGCACGATCACCGATCTGAAAGAAATGATCCATCACCCAGATGCTGGAGAATCCAACCTCATCTGCCGTGCGAGCAATGTCTGCCAGATTTTTGCCGAGTTTACTCGGTCCGTCAGGATACGTAAAATTTGGGATTTGTAAACCGATTTTCATAATGTCTCCTATTTTTATTGATTTGATGAAGACCTGTTATATATACTGTACATTTTCACCTCTTTATATCTTACCAGTTAGAGTTAAGTCTAAGTCAAGGGTAAGTGCCGTCATTGTGAGGAGGGCAAAGCCATCGCAACGACATTTTAAACCCTTGACTTAGAGCACACTCTAAGATGTAAACTAGGGGTATGGATATCCAAAAAGATAAACTCACCATTCAAGAGGTTTCCCAAGTTACAGGGTTGACCCCGCATACGCTCCGCTATTATGAGCGCATCGGACTCATCCACCCCATCAATCGAGAGGAGAACACCCGCCGCTGTTACACCGCGGACGATGTCGGCTGGATCGACTTCCTCCTCAAACTGCGCGCCACGGGCATGTCCATCAAGGATATGCAGCGTTATGCAGAACTGCAACGTCAGGGTGATGAAACCCTCCCCGAACGTGTGGAGATGCTGATGTCCCTTCGGGATAAGGTCGAGTCCCATATAGACGAAATGAACGAGCACTTGAAATTGATCCACTATAAGATCGACTATTACTCAAAAGTCGTTGAAGAACAAATGTGGAAAAGGCATAAACAAAGTATGTCATTCTGAGCGATAGCGAGAGAATCTGACACAGTGGTAAAACTTTGTCTGAGCGCTCCCTCAGAGTGACATAAAGGAGAACACACATGAAACTACGTCCATTTGGAAATACAGGCATGAACGTCTCTGAGATCGGACTCGGAGCATGGCAATTGGCGAACCCCGATTGGGGTCTCAGCGATAAGAATGAAGCATTGAAGATCGTGCAGGAGTTGCTTGAGGCTGGGTGTAACTTCTTCGACACGGCACCAGGTTACGGCGGAGGAAGAAGCGAGGAGTTGTTGGGCGAAGGACTGAAGTCCGTGCGCAAGGATGTCATCATCTGCACCAAGTTCGGTCACACAGCGGAAGGCATCACAAATTTTGGCACCGATGCCATTCGTCCATCTCTTGAAGCCAGCATGAAGAGACTGCAAACGGATTATCTCGACATCGTGCTGATGCACAACCCGCCGCGTGAAATGATGGATGGCAGGATTTCTTCGCAGTATGAAGAGTTCGAGAAACTCAAAGCCGAAGGAAAGATCCGTGGGTATGGTGTGTCACTCGATTGGCGCGAAGAATTGGATTTGGTCTTGGATACAACCAGGAGCAACGCTGCCGAAGTGTTCTTCAACGCCTTATATCAAGAAACCTTGCCCGCCTATCAAAAAGCACAAGATCGCGGCATGGGCTTGATTATCAAAGTGCCATTGGATTCGGGCTGGCTCTCAGGGAAGTATCGTGCAAACCATAAATTCGATGGAGTACGAGATCGTTGGTCACCTGAAGTGCTGGAGCGTAGAAGTATCCTTGTCGAAAAGTTCGCGGCATTGGTTCCCAAAGGGACATCCATGGCACAAGCCGCCTTGCAATTCGTGCTGGCACAACCACAAGTCTCGACAGTTATCCCTGGCGCAAAAAGTGTAGGGCAAGCCTTAGCCAACTTCGCCGCCGCAGATAAAGAACTCAGCCCTGAAACCGTCCAAGCGATGCGTGATCTATGGACGAATGAGATCGAGAGCGACCCGTTGCCTTGGTAAGTAGCGGATTGCTTCGCAAAACGGACAAACGAATAAACGGATAACACATAAAGGAAAATAATTATGAGCACAACTACTGCAATGTCCCAACGAACATTGGGACGATCAGATTTGAAAGTCAGCCCAATGGGTTTGGGATGTTGGGCGATTGGTGGTCCATGGAAATGGCTGGATGGGGAGGGTGGTTGGGGTGATATTGATGATAACGAATTGGTGCGAGCGATTCATGCCGCACTCGATCTTGGAATCAACTTCTTCGATACTGCCGCGAACTATGGGACTGGTCACAGCGAACGGATATTGGCGCGTGCGCTCGAAGGCAAACGTGACAAAGCTGTCATCGCGACAAAGTTCGGTTTCGTTGTCAATGAAGCCGAGAAGAGAGTAACCCTGCGTGATGACGATCATTTGCTGCATGTGCGTCAGGAATGTGAAGACAGCCTGCGACGCTTGAACACAGATGTGATCGATCTCTATCAGTTGCACGTTTGGGACTATCCCGTTGAAAAGGTCCCTGCGATGATCGACGTATTGGAGTTGCTCGTGAAGGATGGAAAAATCCGTTACTACGGTTGGAGCACAGACTCGGTCGAAGGGGCGCGCGAGTTTGCCAAAGGAAAACATTGCGTCTCGATTCAACATGATTTGAATGTGGTGCTTGATACACCTGAAATGTTAGCGCTATGTGAAGAGCTAAATCTGGCAAGCGTGAATCGCAGTCCGTTGGCGCGCGGCGCATTGAGCGGAAAATATTCGAAGGGAGCCACCTTCCCGAAGAACGACGTCCGCAATGACGAGTGGTCAAAGGATCATTTCTTTGCACCCACGCTCGATCAACTGGAGAAGATTCGCGAGATACTCACCAGCAATGGTCGCACATTAGTACAGGGTGCGCTGGCGTGGATCTGGGCGCGCAGTGAAAAGACGATCCCGATCCCTGGCTTCAAGACCGTGGCACAGGTGGAGGAGAATGCCAAAGCCATGCAGTTTGGTCCGTTGACAGCCGGAGCAGATGAAAGAGATCGATTCTTTGTTGGGGAGATAGATGAATATAAAAATCGGGAAGGGGTTAAAGCCTTCCCGATTTTTTGTTTTCATATCAACTCGGTGGTTGAGTAGCCTTGAGCGATAGCGAAAGGCGTATCGAAACCACCAGTTAGCAAAGAAAACTTGTTACAAGAGAATTTTTGCAACGTGGTGGTTTCGATACGGCGGACGAACGCCGCCTACTCAACCACCGGAGTTATCCTTTTATTTAGCTTCCGCCATTCCCTTTTTGAATTCATCCATCGCCTGTGTTGGCGCGGGGTCAACGCCATACGCCATGGCGAGATAGTATGCCATGTAATCGCCGAACAGGATCGTCGTCCATATCTGTGCGAGGGGCGTATTGCCGCGTGCATCCACATGGTCTGTGTTCATGCCTTCGAGCATGAAGGCTTGACGGGTTAAATCGGAGCGTAGTCTGTTACGTGGATGGTCGGAGTCGGCGCGCAGGAAAAGCGTGATGGTATGTGCGTTGAGCGTCTCTTGGTGATTTATCGTGCCAGCCAGCGTGTTGTGATCCGCTTCGGGGATGAAATCGAAGTTGGCGCCGGCTTTGGCGATCTCGTTCAACTGTCCTTTCCAGCGGCGGGCAACGGGCGCCATCAGGTCCGAACCCATGATTGTGACCCATCTTCCCATCAATTGACCTGCATAGCGTTTGGCAGGATTCTTCGCGGCGATGACATCTGCTTTCAAATATCCCTGTGAACGTTTCATCGAAGCAATTGCATCATCCACAGCTTCCTTTTGTTCGGGGAGGATGCCCAAGCGTTGAAACAGCGCCAGCAACAAGCCGAATGAAAATCCCACCGCAGTGCGAGGCTGACCCGCATGATCGAACGTCCACACGGGAATGTTGTTTTCTTTGGCGCGTTTTGCCAGTTCACCGCCTGTTGTCACCGCGATGATCGGCATCCGGCTTTGCGCGCGGCTTCGAAGGCGGAGAGAGTCTCTTCGGTATCACCGGAATGGGAGGAGCAAATGACCAGCGTCTCTGCGCCGCGGGCAAAGAGGGGGAGGTCATAGTCTTTTCGGACGGTAACAGGTATCGGTGAGAGAGAAGCGCAGTACGAGGCGAGCAGGTCGGCTCCAATGACAGATGATCCCACGCCTGCGACCAGTACATGTCTGAAAGTCCTTCCAATCAGGCAGCAGGTGTTTCAGCCCAAGCTGGTAGGCATAGCCTAGTTGATCGGGAAGGTTATCTATCTCCCCAAGAAAGTTGAGAGTATCCAGTTGTTTGAAGTGGTCCAGATCGTCAAGATTTATGATTTCTCCCAAAACGATGATTAAGGTACATTTTGATTCTACAACAAATCGTGATGATTTTGCATTGAAATTAACAGGTTGCACAGCACCCCAAAGCGCGATGATGAAATGAAAGATGTTTATGGATTCTATTGGAATTCAGAGGAGGTTCCCATGTTCAGGCGAAGGATGCTTAGCATGGTCTTGTTGGTGGGAATGTTATTTGGGGGATCTGTGCCGCACGCATTGGCGGCAACGAATTGCGATCAGGCACAATTGGTGGCTGATTTGACCGTGCCAGACGGGGCGGCATTTGCGCCTGGCGCGCAGTTCACAAAAACATGGCGTTTCATGAATAATGGCTCTTGCGCGTGGACAACATCATACAACATCGTATTGGTGGGCGGAGATTCGATTGGTGCGCCGCTTTCGGTGAAGTTACCTGTGGGCGTTCCGGCGGGACAAATGATCGATCTTTCCGTAAACCTGACCGCGCCAACCACGGTGGGACACTACAAGGGTTTATGGAAATTCACAAATGCCTCAGGCGCTCAATTTGGCATTGGCGATTCTGCCAGCGACGCGTTCTGGGTGGACATCAATGTGGTCGATAACAGTGCAGTCATTTACGATTTTGTTGCGAACGCGCCGTACGCACAATGGAAGAGCGGCGCGGGCATCCTGCCGTATCCAGGCACAAGCGGAGATTATCGCGGTTATGCTTATCAGGTGGATAAGCCGCATCTCGAAGATGACTCGTTCGATTCATTGCCCGGACTTCTAACGGTTCCACAAAACAAATATAACGGATACATCCAGGCGATGTATCCCGAATTCCAGGTTCAGCAGGGCGATAAACTGCAAACACTGGTCAACTGCGAATTCGGCGCAACAGGTTGTTACGTCACATTTCGTATTGATTATGTGTTACCCAATAACACGCAAAAAACATTGTGGTCATTCAAGGAGGCATACGATAAACGTTTCTATCGCGCGAACATCGATCTGAGTTCGCTCGCGGGACAGAAAGTCCGTTTCATTTTTCTGATGCTCTCGACCGGATTGGCAAACGGTGACCGCGCCATTTGGGGATCGCCGCGCATCATCCGCTCCGGGACGACGCAACCGCCTGCGCCTCCTTCCACCCTTACCCTGCTTCCACCTCTGACGCCGACTCAAACGCCGATTGTGCCTCCTCCGCCCACCATATCGCCATCAGGTTGTGACCGTGCATCCTTCGTCACGGATGTAAATATCCCGGACGGTACGACATTTACTCCCGGCGCGGCATTCAGCAAGACATGGCGATTAAAAAACACCGGAACCTGCACGTGGACCAGAGAATACAAATTGACTGTATTACAGTGGCGAGCAAATGAGCGCACCCACCTCGATCAACATGCCGTTGAATGTATCCCCCGGTGCGACCGTTGACGTTACAGTCAACATGATCGCACCCAATAATGCCGGTCAATATCGCGGTTTCTGGATCTTTGCAAATGCCAATGGAACCATGTTTGGCATCGGCTCGAACGCGTCTGATCCGTTCTGGGTGGAGATCAAAGTGGCAGGTGACACATTCAATGAATTTGGCTATGATTTTTGGACCAATGCCTGTTCCGCCCAATGGAAGAGCGGTGCGGGATCTCTTCCCTGCCCTGGGACAGCGGGGGACGGCAACGGCTTTATCATTCCAGATAGTCACACCGAACTGGAAGATGGAACGAAGGGTCCAGCGCCCTCATTGTTGATGTCACCTCAAAACAAGTACAACGGCTATATTCAAGGTACGTATCCAGCCTTTACTGTCCAGCCCGGTGACATCTTCCATGCAACTGTGGGGTGCGAGAACGGATACAGTTGTTATGTCACATTCCGTCTCGATTATATGAATCCCAATGGGTATATCGGAAACTTTTGGACATGGCGTGAACAGAGCGACAAAATGAACTTCACCGCAGATGTGGATTTGACTCCATTGGCAGGGCGAAGCGTGAAATTCATTCTCATGGTCCTCGCAACTGGAAGTCCCAATGGTGACCGGGTGAGATGGGTGGCATCTTCCATCCGGCGGCAAGGTACCAGCCATAACACCTATTCCACCGACGATAACGATAACTCCACCAACCAATGATTGGCAGACCTACACCAATTCCACCTATGGATTCCAATTTAAGTATCCGCCGCAGTCAGAGGTCTTCAACCAATTCCCTGAATCGTTGTTGATGAACTTGCCGATCATGGCAGGGACAAATCTGAGTGAGAAATATCTTGAAATGCAGTTCGCGTACTGCAAAACGTGCGATGTCTGCGCTCATCCAACCGTAGGCGTATCGCCGAACAGAGGAAACGGTCGTGATCAACGGCATTAACTTCTCAAGGACTACGGAGAAGCAGGTGGGCGGTCAAATCCGTAAGTGGACTGCGTTACTCCACGCTCAGAAATAACACTTTGCATCAGTCATGGACTTTGTCTTGCATTCATGCAACCCCGGCAATTATCGAACTCCGCCCATACCGTACTTATGACAAGGCAGCCGAGTTCGGCTGTCTTCCTGCAAATGATGTCAACATTTACATGGATCACTTCCAATCCATCACCTACTCCTATTCCTCCGACGATAACGCCGCATCCGCCTTCGCCCACCATAACACCCATTGCAAATCCGGGCACAATTGTTACCAATCCGCAAATCAGCAAATTGCACATGCTCGATTCGTCCAACGGCTGGGCAGTTGGCAATGGGTATCTCTTGCGAACCACCGATGGTGGCGCAACCTGGTACAACGTATTACCTGTCAACCCAACGGGAGCATACTTCCCAACCTCCACAAAAGGCTGGGTGATCGGCGATTACTCCGAAACGAATGTTGGTTCCCTCTACCGCACAACCAGTGGCGGACAAAACTGGACGCGCTATGATGTCCCGTTCAACAATGGCTACATCCAATTCCTGGATGACAACACAGGCTATGTACTAGAGATTACCGGCGCGGCGATGAACAAACAATCGGTCATCCTCTTCAAAACAACCGATGGCGGCGCGAACCTGGGTACAAAACTACAACAACGATCCCAATGCCCCCGGCGCGGGCAACAGCCTCCCATTGGGTGGACACAAGAATGGCATGACCTTCAGCAATGCAACAACGGGCTGGGTCGGCGGCGATATTCCAACAAACGGTTATGTCTATTTTTACAAAACAATCGATAGCGGCGTAACGTGGACTCTACAACCTTTGCCGATACCGGCTGGATATGAAAACGCCTATATGATCACAACCGCGCCGAAATTCTTCGGAGCCAACGACGGCGTCCTGGCGGTCCGGATGACACTCGATGTAGGCGGGTGGGATCTATTCATCTACAGCACACACAATGGCGGCGCCACCTGGAGCATCTCTTCCGCATTTGTTCATCAAGGCAGAAACACTGACTTCATTACCATGAATGATGGAATCACTTGGGATGTTACTGGCATGTTCCACGCCACTAATAATGCCGGGGCAAGCTGGAGCAATATAACGCCCAACATTAACTTCGGCGACGATATGCCTGATATGGACTTCGTCTCAACGACCACTGGCTGGCTGATCCAGAATCAAGTGAACGGTTCAACGCCTCTCTACCGGACCTCGGACGGGGGCGCCACGTGGACCTTACTCTCGCCGAATCAGCCTGCCCCTACTCCTGTTGCAGGGACATTAACAGTGCAGGCAATCGATGTTCAGGTTCTGGACTACCAACCCGTAAAGGTAAACGCGATCGTGCGCGGTACCCTGCCTGATTCTGAACTGCACAACAATATCCTCCGTGAATCAAGTACGCGATGGCAATACATTCCGCATTACTCTGACTACGACTACTTCACCAGGACAATGCAACAATACGCCGACATACTTTGATCGTGTCGTCACGCTGGATACAACCAACTTGCCCCCGGCACAATATATTGTCAATGCAAATGGATTTGAAAAGTCCTTCGAACTCGTCACACAGGACCTCACAAAATTTGGGCAAACACTGGTTGACGCATTGAACGCCCGCAACTTCGATACAGTGAAGGTCATGATGGATCAATCTTTGATCTTCGCATTTTGGCAATCGCAGGGAACCTCCTACACACCCGACCAGGCTGTCGAGCAATTGCAGACGAATTACCTCGGCACGACTCCGCTCACAGCTGATGCGAACAAGGATTTGAATGCACTATTAAATGGCACGGATCCATACTCAATCGTTGGACTTGATCCCAATAAATCGCAGGCGCTGTTTGTTTCTGGCTGGGGGCTGGATGGCAAAGATGAAGCGATCCTTTATAGTACAAAATTGGCGGACGGAAGTCTGTACTGGCATAGCGTTCTTATCGCAAAAGGAGGCTTCACCCCTGATAGTGGTTCCATCTCTCACGAAGCCTTCTGTGCGGATACTCGCATCCCTGCGCTTATTGAGCAGTTGAAAACGCAGCATGAATCAATCCAACGGCGATATGTTCTCTGCGCTGGTCAGCCCGGCACATGGAGTGGATGTCCGCTTGTGGGCATATGCCTCCCCGGTGAACTTCAACACAACAAGCGCAAAGAATGTATTCACAGATACCACTGTATATAACTGGGGTGGAGGTCCAAGTGGTGTTCCCGACGATGGCACATTCAAGGATTTGATCCAGCCGAAGCTTTTGGATGTGTTGAACGCGCCGAACATGGAAACCTATTGCGATAACCTGACAAAGGTCTACCCGCTTTCAAACCCCTGGCCCTATCCAAATATTCATTACTACAACCTCTACAAACCCGGCACAACGGGCATCTGATCTGGACTTCCGTACATGGCTGATCGGATTTGAATACTATCAATAATCAACCTTACATGTATGGCATGGTCACGATTGTTTGGGAGCCGTAATAAATACCATCAGTCACTGATTACACAACATAAAAAGAGGAAAATTCGTGAAATCCGTGGCTAAAAAAGCCGGAGTAATTTGAGAAAATCTACATCGCGCTCTTGATGAACTTCGTCATATCTATCTTCAATTTTTTCAACGACGGCATATGGATATACATCATGTGTCCCGCTTCGTAATATCCCATGCTGATATTCTTTTGCAAGCCCTTATTCAACCCAAGATGACTGAACGTGTACTCGGTTGCAAAGTACGGAGTGCCCAGATCGAAATACCCATTGGCAACAAAGACTTTCAGGTATGGGTTGTACGTCATTGCCTGCCGCATCGTCTCGGCAACGTTGAGATATTGATTCTCGAATACAGAATAGGACCAGGGCCAGAACCTTCTCACTCAAAATCTCATAGGGCAAATCTGACTCAAACTTTAGATCAGAGCGGACATAATCATAAAACGTGGCAGTGTAAGGTCCCAACACATTCGTGAGCAGTGGATCATACTCAGGCGTTTCGGTAACGCCCAAGCGATCCATTCCCAACAAACGGCTGTCAAGCCGCCCCACGGTCTGATCGCGGTCACGCAACAATTCCTTGAAGTAATGCTGGTCAACGATACGCAGATTCGTGCGCTCGATGAAATCAGTTGATAGCCCGGTGAAACGCGCCAACTCACTGACCACGTGTTCGCGCTCCTCGGCAGGGAGCAGGTTGCCTTTCATCAAAGCGGTGGCGTATTCGCCTCTGGCAAAATCTTCTGCTTCCTTCAAAAACTTTTTAAGCGGCTGGTTCTTCCCTGCTTTCTTGTGATACCAAGCCGTCGCCGCATAACCCGGCAAATATAAAATGAACGGCAATTCATTATTTGTCTTGAATTCAAGCGTCGTGAAATCCAACACTGCTGAGATCAAGATCAAACCATTGAGATAGAGTCCGTGCCGTTCCTGCAAATAGCCTGAAAGACCGGCGGCGCGCGTCGTGCCATATGATTCACCCGCCAAGAACTTCGGTGAAAGCCAGCGATTGTAGCGTGTCGTATACAAACGAATAAAATCGCCCACTGACTCAATATCCTTTTTGAACCCATGCCACTCTTTCGGCTTTTGTCCCTCCACCGCGCGGCTGTAGCCTGTGCTCACCGGATCGATGAAAACCAAATCGGTTTGATCCAGGATCGAATATTGATTATCCGTCAACTTGAACGGGGGTTTCGGCAACTCACCTTCATCGGTCAACACAACTCGACGCGGTCCCAGCACACCGAGGTGCAGCCAAACAGACGATGACCCAGGTCCGCCGTTGAATGAAAACGTGATCGGACGCTTTGACTTTGCACCCGCGCCATCCTTCGTATACGCCACAAAGAAGACTTGTGCGCGCGGCTTTTCGCCTTCCGCCTCTTTCTCACGATCAGCTGTCTCCTCTTTCAGGATCATTGTCCCCGCTGTGACCGTATACTTGATCTCTCTGCCGCCGATCCGCACCTTGTGTTTGGTGACAACAAGGTTATCTTTGGGAGTTGGCTTTTCTTCCTTCTTTGTTTCTTCGGGTTTCTTTTCTTCTGCCATGGTTTGCCTCTCAACTAGAATGGTTTGAAAATCATCAACCACAAAACGATCATCGGAATTACATAGCCTACGACCATCAACTCTTCCACTCGCAACTTCTTGAGATGCGCCTCCACTTCCTGCTGGCTGGCGGGTGCCTCGGCCTCGAATTTCTTTCCACCAATCATGTAGGGCAGACCAACCATTCTTCGCAGATGTTTGTAACGTTTGTTGTTCATCATTCCCATTTGAACAACTACGATTACCATCAAAACAATCGAAGCCCAAATCCAACCTTTACCCCATAGATCGAGCATGAACGGCATGATCAGACCGGTTAATCCCATTACCAAAAACGATCCAAACATAATCCCAACCGTGGATGCTGAAAGATCAAGCATGGCACGGATGCGCGCAAAATCCGTTTCAGAGCGTATCTTGAAAGCCATCGCGACTGACGCTCCGTGCCCAAGAAAAAATGTGATCGCTGATAAAACGTGCAGGAAAACCAACCAGGGAACCAAAGCAAGCATGTCATCCTCCGTGAATTAAAGTTTGACGTAATTATATGATAAAGAGTATTGGGTCTCAATGGTTCATCACTTATTTTGGTTTATCAACGCGTAAATTTCTTTTTTACTCCAGCCACTTTGTTCTGTCAGTTCAACAGAAATATCTTTTGCCGATTTTTCCGCCGCCAATTCTTTCTTGATGGTGTTCAGTAATTGTTCTTCTGTCCACTTTTCACTTTCTTCTTTTGTCTTTCCTTCAATTACCAAAGTAAATTCCCCTCTCGCAGGCTGGGACTTGAAATAGTCCACTGCGCCGCTGATATTTCCACGCCAGTATTCCTCGAACATTTTGGTCATTTCGCGCGCAACGCAGATTCTTCTATCGCCAAGTATGGAGAGGATATCTTCGAGTGATTCGACGATGCGATGCGGTGATTCAAGAAAGATAAGCGTGTGAGGCTCGCTGTTTATTTCCTGAAGCCTTTTATGTCGTTCGCTTGTTTTGTGGGGAAGATAACCGAGGTAGAGGAATGAGTCTGTGGGTAAGCCGGAAACAGCCAGGGCTGCGATGGGGGCTGATGGACCGGGAACAGGCAGAACGTCGAAGCCTGAAGCGAGGGCGGCGCGGACGAGTTCGTAACCGGGGTCATTAATGGCGGGAGTCCCGGCATCCGAAACCAATGCCACATCCCCGCTTGAAAGCTTGTCGAGAATGAATTCGAGCTTGTTGAGTTTATTGTGTTCGAAGTAACTGGTGAGTTGTGTTTCGATCTCAAAATGTTTGAGTAGTTTCCCCGTGTGACGTGTATCCTCCGCCGCGATCAGGCTCGCTTCCTTCAAAATGCGAATCGCACGCGGGGACAGGTCTTCAAGGTTGCCAATGGGGGTCGCAACGAGGTAAAGTGTACCCATGCGATGATTTTATCTTATAAATAAAAATCGGGCGTTTCAAACGCCCGATGGGAGGTGTCTTTGTTAGTTGCAACCGGTTGTACCGGCTTTGAAGATCACACAACCTGCATCTGCCGGTGGGAGCTGCGCACAACATTGATGACCTTCATCAAAGCCTGTGCCTGATGGACATTTGTTGGTGTCTGTAATCAGTGTTGGAAGAGGCACGGGCATGCATACCTTCAGATCAAAGGCAAATAATGGTTTCCCGGTGCATGTAATCAGGTCACTATTACCCCTCGTACCTACAGGTGTGCATTTGAACTCGGCATCGTCTACAGGCGTAAATGTAGCGCCTTTGGGTATGGCGATGGTTGTGTAGGGAACCCCACTGTTACACGTCCTGCTCGTCTCCTTTATCAAGGAAAGCAGGGGAGGTTGAACTTCTTTGGGCGGCTGGCACATGGGCGCAAATGTAACAGACGTGTTCGTTGCGAGCGCTTCTGTAACCGGGACGATGACTTTTTCGGTTGTGCTGGTAGGCGAAACTGTACTCGTGGAAGCTGAATGTGAAAACAGTTTGCTGACTCCAAAAATCAACACCAGGAGAATAACCAACCCGACCGCGCCGCCAATGAGCAACTTTTGATTTCGTGCCGGGAGTTGTCTTCTCGATCAAGTGCAATGTTGGCGATGATTCCTGTATATTGCCGGGGTTTCCAAATGCCACCTGATTTAAGGCGCGGGCAAATTCAACTGCGGTAGCATATCTTTCTTCTCTGTCCTTCGCTAGGACTTTTTTCATCACATCGCCCAACTCCTCGGGCAGGTCTGGTGCAGCTAGGCGAATATCTGGTACGGGATCGGTAACATGTTTGATCGCCACGCCCATGGGAGTATCGGCGTTATACGGTTGTTGCCCGGTAAGCATTTGATAGACGATGACACCCAATCCATAGATATCGCTTCGATGATCCAATGGATCGCCTGTCGCCTGTTCGGGACTCATATATGCGGGTGTACCGATAATGCCACTCCCTGTCAGGTTGGTATGGGTTTCGGTAAACTTGGCAATCCCAAAGTCCGAAATGAACGGGTAGCCGTCCTCGTTGAACAGAATATTGTCTGGTTTAAGATCGCGATGGACAACCCCTTTGCGATGTGCGTATGATAAAGCCGATGCAAGCCGCTCCACAGTACGGGCTGTGTCTTCCAATGAAAACCTGCCCTTTTCGATCATATCTGAAAGCGATCCACCAGGCATATAGCGCATTACAAAAAAGGGGATGCCTTCATGTTCACCGACATCATACACTGGCACAATGGCGGGATGTTCAAGTTGAGCAATGGTTTTTATTTCCCGTTTAAAACGGTCAAGAAATTGAGGGTTATGGAGAAATTCACGTGGCAAAACCTTGATGGCAACCTCGCGGTCAAAGCTCGGATCATATGCACGATACACGGTTGCCATACCGCCGCGCCCCAACTCATCTTTTATTTCATATCTGCCAATGTTTGTGAATTCCATGCGTCAAGTATAACCAGACAGAGGTTATCTGAAAAGGTAAAAGCTTCACATTTAGCCTTCATTTTTCAGATCACTTCCCTCATGAACATTTATTCGTGAGGGAAAAACTACCTTTTCAAAAACTGTACAACCTGTTCATGGATTTCTTTTGATTGCAATGCACCGCGATGTCCCAGCCCTGTAGTCTCGATGAATTGTGCGCTCTTCCAAACCTCTGCAATGGCGCGGCTATCTTCTATGGGCGTAACATTATCCGCCGTATCATGGAACATCAGCGCGGGGATATTGATTTGCGGCGTCATGATTTCATTAGCAATGGAATCCAACACACCTTTTCCAAAGTTGTCATAGATCTTATTTCGTATTCCATCAATAATTTCATCAGGCAAACCAGCGATGACTTGAAAACGCGGCAGTGAATCCATGATCCGGTTGAATGCACCGAAATAAACAAGTTTCGCAGGAGGCGGGAAATTTCGATTGACCAAGGCATAAGATGTGATCAAAGTCCCGAAGGAGTGGGCAATGACCGCATCAAAGTTCCCCTCTTTTTCTGCGATCAAATCCATACTGGGAGCGATCTCAAGAATGTTTGTCATCTTTCCATCTGATTCACCGTGCGCGGGTTGATCGTATGCCACGACCCGATATCCGGCAAATAACAACGGATCGACAAAGCCTGTCATCTGTGCGCGTGCGCCACCCCAGCCGTGCATAAGTAATACGGCGGGACGACTGCTCTCACCCCAGGTTGTGACTGCGATCTCACCTACACCCCCTTTAGGGGGTACATTTCCTTTGGGGGGCGCCTCATACGGGACCCGATAATTGTTGCCCCATTCGATGACTTCTCGGTCCTTTGGCTTGACCTCATACTGTGATGGGCTGAAAAATGCTTGATACGCCTTCTTTACGATTCCTTCATACTTTGTTTTTGCTTCTAAAGTTGTCATTGTAATCTCCTTTATAAAAATACTTACCAGGTAGTAAGTTTTGGCGTTAAAAAAATTAAGCGAGCAAATCCAGCTTGTGTTGCTCGACCACATCACGAAACTTTTTTGTTCCCAATGCACGCGCCATCTGCAAGGCTCCCTGCAAACTGGACCCGATCAACGCGGCTTTGCTGGCAGGCTCACCATTGAACCGAAATGCGCCTGCGTCCCTGCCTTCTGCCAATGTGGTTTGAAGCCAGGCGAGCAATTCCTTATGCAACGCCTGAACCTCAGCTTGTAATCTTTCAGGGACAGAGTTGAACTCAGCTTCCAGTGAGCCGACAAGACAAACCTTGCCCTTGTCTGCACGCATATCGGTATAGATGCTGAAGAACCAATCCAGCTTTTCCTCATAAGAGAGGTCTTTGACGCGGGAGTTATTAGTCCACAACTTGAAGCGTTCACGATAGCGTTGAATGACCGCGATGCTCAAATCCTCCTTCGTGGGGAAGTGATAGTGGATGGCGGCATTCTTCACGCCAAGTTCACTGGCGATGTGGGCATAACTAAAACCGTTGAAGCCCTTATCCTGCAACAACGACTTCGGCTAGATTCAATATTGTTCGTTTGGAGTTTTCAATCTTGACCATCGAATCGAATTTTACTTACTAGTTAGTAAGTTGTCAAGTTTATACATAGACATGTGACCATTTAAAGGGAGGTGCTATAATGTTTTATCGAACGACCTCAATCTAACACCATGAAAGGATATTAAATTGGCTAAAGTAAACTATCAATACGAAAAACGACAGAAAGAATTGGCAAAGAAACGCAAGAAAGAGCAGAAGGAAAGGCTCAAACAGCTCAAAAAGAACAGCGGCTCACCAGAGACTCAGGAAACACAGAACCCTCCGGCAACTTCAGAAAGTACTCAAGACTCCACCCCTGTTCAACAAGCAGAGAAGTAAAAACATTTGCAAGTTCGTTTTTGCAATAAAGGGACCAGCGCTTTGATGGCTGGTCTCTTTGCATTAAGTTGAGTAGGTAACCATGCTTATATCCGTTATTTTCTGGATGCTATAATGTTTTAAATAAGACGGAGTTCACCATGTTTACTTTGAAAAAATTATCGAGCACCCTACTCATTGGACTGGTCATTCTGACAGCCTGTACTACTTCAAGCGGGTCGTCAAACGTACCCGCCACTGCCACAGCGACACAAACCCCACCACCTACTGCAACAGCAACCAGGGTTTTGCCTACACCTTCCTCTCCCAGCGATTCTATCCTATGGGACGATCTACAAGTGACGATGGATCAGCTTGAGATCACCAATGACTATCTTACAGATTTTGGCTCCACCCGAACGCCACCTGCAGGAAAAAAGTTTTTGTGGGTGCACGTTCAGCTTAAAAACACAGGTCAGGGTCGAGATGGATGTTCCAGTCTTTGAACACTATAGTATTTTATATGCCGCGGTCGAGATCAAACCGATCTACGGTCACCGCAACGGATACGCGGAATATTCCGCACTGGGATCCACCATTTTTCCAGACCAGGAATTGGATGGGTGGCTCCGGTTCGATATTCCATCTACTGCTGAGTTGAAGGAGATGCGCTTCGTGTTCATCCCCGAAAGCGCTCAGGTGGGCACATCCTACTCTTCTCCCAATTATCCATACGCAGACGATAAACCAACCTATGTTTGGAATTGTGAGAGGTAACGCTATAATGAATCAAAAAACTAAGGAGGCGCAATGCAAACTTTTTATATCGATTGTTTGAACAATTTGCAGGGACTACATAAGGACATGGAAAATGCCTTGGATGGTCTCCCGCCCGAGGCGTTGGATTGGTCGCCAAAAAAGGGAGTGAACTCAATTGCCGCTCTCATCGTGCATACAGCAGGCGCGGAACGCTTTTTGTTTGGCGAGGTGATCGCAGGCGAATCATTCGAACGGGATCGCGATGCCGAGTTCCAGGTAAAAGGGATCGCACCCGATGAACTGATCCAACGTCTCGCTGACAGCCGCACGTATATAGCAAGTGTTTTGGAAAAGTTAACCCTCGCTGACCTCGATGCCAAACGCACCCTGCGCACGCGTGAAGTGACCGTTGGTTGGATGATCGGAAATGCATTGAATCACACAGCAACGCACCTGGGACATATTCAGGTGATGCGCGATATGTGGTTGCATTTCCAGGCATAACATCATCCTAAACAAAAGGAGCGGACCATCGGTCCGCTCCTACGAATTCATTCGTGCAAATCCGTGTAATCCGTGGCTAAACGCGTTCCCCTCTAAACTGCGTTTCATACAACTGACTATATAACCCGCCCGACGCGATCAACTCATCGTGCGTGCCTCTTTCAACGATCTTTCCTCGATCCATCACTAAAATTAAATCAGCGGCTAAGTATCGTGCTCAGGCGATGTGCGATGACGATGCTTGTGCGTCCTGCCATGACGCGCTTCAGGGCTTCTTGAATCAGGGATTCGGATTCGCTGTCGAGTGAGCTTGTGGCTTCATCCAAGACCAAAATGCGCGGGTCTTTGAGGATGACTCGTGCCAGCGCGATGCGTTGTTTTTCGCCGCCGCTCAAGCGGTAGCCGCGCTCGCCCACGATCGTGTCGTAGCCATCGGGTAGGTCCATGATGAACTGATGGATGTTGGCGGCACGCGCCGCGGCTTCGATCTCGGCTTGGGTCGCGTCCATTTTTGCGTAGGTCAGGTTCGTGCGGATGGTATCGTGGAACAGGTACGTCTCCTGCGTCACCATGCCGATCGCCAGCGAAAGCGATTCGAGCGTCACGTCGCGCAGGTCATGCCCGTCGATGCGGATAACGCCCTCGGTGGGGTCATACAAGCGTGGGATGAGATACGTCATCGTGGTTTTGCCTGCGCCGGAGGGACCGACCAACGCGATCAAACTTCCGGGACGCGCGATAAAGGAGACTCCCTCCAAAGCGACCTCTCTGGCTTGAGAGGTGGAGTCAGCATCGGTTGAGTCAGAACCGCTTCCGCTTCGGACCGAGGTCGGATGACGACTGACCAAGCTTTGTCTTCGCTCCATTGTCCTCCGTCTTTTGTCCTTCGTCCTTGTCTTTCGTCAACGACAGCACCGCGCCCACGTCTTCCATCTTCCCATAACGTTTGACGTCTTTGAGGAGTTTGGAATCATCCACACGATAATTGAACGTGACGTTATCGAATTCGAGTTCGCCTTTTACAGTTTCCACGTTGAGCACATCCGCAGATTCTTTTTCGATAATATCCTGCGGCAGGTCGATCAATTCAAAGACGCGCTCGAAACTCACCATGGACGTGGAGAAATCAGCAGGCGCACCTGCGAGACCTTGCAGCGTGCCATAAAGTTGACCGAGGTACGAACTGAAGGCGACGATGGTGCCGACTGTAAAGACATCGGTGATGACGTAATAGCCGCCGAGACCATAGACCAGCGCCGTGCCCACCGCACTGACGAGTCCAAAGATGACGAAGAACGTGGAACCAACCACCGCACGCCGGATGCCGATATCGCGCACATTGGCGGCGCGTTCACGGAAACGTTTCTCCTCCTCATTGGCACGACCAAAGAGTTTGACAAGCAATGCGCCGCCAATGTTGAGGGTCTCGTTCATGTGCGCGTTCATCTGCGCATTCATCTCCATGCCCTTACGTGCAATATCGCGCAAGACAAGTCCAAGCCTTTGCGCGGCGATGATAAAGAGCGGGAGAATGAGGATGCTGACAACCGTCAGCCGCCATTCGAGCGTGAGCATGACGGCAAGCAACGCGATGGCTTCGATGATATTGGTCACGATGCCGACGATGGTATTGCTGATGGCATTCTGCGCACCAACCACGTCATTGTTGAGGCGCGACATCAACTCGCCGGTTTTGGTATTGGTAAAGAATCGTAGTGACATACGCTGTAAGCGCGCAAAGAGCGTCGAACGCAGATCGTAAATTACGCCTTCGCCCACCTCCGCATTCAAGCGCCGTTGAATCACATTAACTCCGCCTTGGAGCAAAGGGATTCCCAATAACGCCACACCCAACCAAATGAGACGTTGCACATCCTTGGCAGGCAGGACCACGTCGATCATGTTTCTGAAAATAAGCGGCGTGAGCAGGGATAAACCCGTTGTTAACAGAATCGTCACAAGCATCCCCGCGATACGCCACCAGTATTCGCGTGCGTATGTGAGGACGCGCAGTAAAAGTTCTTTTGTCACTTTGGGCTTTTCGTCGCCCGAACGCATTGCCATCCACCAGCCGTATCCGTGCATAGTTTTATAGTCTCCTAGTCGTCTTGTCTTCTGGTCTGCTCGTCATTGAACGGTAAAGGTTTTGACCAGTAGACGAGTGGACTATAAGACAAGAAGACTAAATTCGCAACTGGACGAAGGGGGAGGTTAATGAAAGTCTGATGGAGGAGGCAGAATATCACCATATTATGCTTACATTCCGTAAACATATGTTGGAAGTGCTTCCAGGAAAGATGAATATATTTGAAGAGGGCATGAAAGTTTTATCAAAACTACAAAGAGGTGGCTTTATTAACCGCGGTTTAATAACATTTATTTTGACAAGGTTTGTGCCGTATTTAGCGGCTCTGATAAAAGCTGCAATTTGAATAATATTACGAAAGATTGGTGGGCGTGTTTCTTTTCATACAGCACAGGGAAGGTATCTAAATTGGGTTGTTTTGCATAGCCAAGATTTAAATCTTACTGGAGTAATAGGGACAGGTAATAAACCGAAACTTGAACAAGTGTTTATATCGAATGTAACAAAAGGTTTACGTGAAGATAAAAGAGACCGAGAAGATTTTCACCAATAGAAAAGGAAATAATAAATGGGATGATTTTCATCAGAAAATCGTTAGTTATTGGCAAAAAGTATATCGATCTATAAGTGAGTTTGTTTCCAAGGTTACGAGAAAACAAAGGAATGACAGATCGTTGTCTAATTCTTTCTCCTAGTCGTATATGGAAGATTAAACAGTTTATTGTGCGAGATAATTTTGCGTTCCTATATGGCATTAGTAATTTAGTGATTTTTCCCTATCTATCACTTTATTTGTTGCCCCATGATAACTTTCTAGATAGTATAGCAACTTTTTTTATTACAATAATAATTTATCTTTCCTTTAAAATTTGGCTAAAACAAAAAGAATAAAAGACTTACTCGACTAGGGTATTTGTATACTTCCTTCTGCCCCTCTTTTTCATAATTGAAAGATTAGCAAAGTCTTTATCTGTACACGGACAACCTTTGCCAGCTTTTTATTATAGCATATTGTGCTTGGTATAGTATTGGAAATTTGAATAATTGACAATTTTATTCCGAGACAAAAGAATAATGAACGCACCTCAAAAGATGTCGGAAATTTAATAGGAAACAATAACATGTTGCGATTTTGGCTAAACCGGGGTCAGGAAATAAGTACATATTTGCAATTTATGGGGTTAACATTAGCTAAGAAAATTGGAAGGAATTCTAGTTTATAGAAAATAAATATCGTAAGACAACGATTTGGCATTTCCAAATGGTACATGCCCGTGCTAATACCATTGCGCAAAGTCTCTAGTTTCATAAACTCGTCAAATACACAATCGGGTAAAAACTTGTGTATTGAAGCGTTTCGCCAAGAAGTTTTACCATCAGATCTGCGAGATGATTTTTCGAAGCATTCGTGTGATATGTTACATAGTAAACGTTGCATATTGCTTTTAGATGGTCTGGATGAAGTAGCAAATGAAAACGAATTTAATATAATCGTGAATGAAATTAAAGGGCTTGTTTCACAATACCCAGGCAATAAATTTATTATTACATCACGGTATATGGGATGGCGTGGTGGAGTTGGTCCTACATTTCAAGAGACTGAAGGCCAACCACTTAAATATTAGACAAATCTCTGATTTCACATATAGTTGGTATGACGCAATCGAGAAAAATCAAGCGAATTCTAAATTGAGCAATAAGAGTGACGAACAAAAGTATCGCGAACAGCGGGCTCGACTAAAAGCAGAGCAATTAGTAAAAACAATAGATGATGTAGAAAGTATTAGAAACCTAGCAAAAACTCCTTTGCTATTGTCAATGATATGTTTTGTTCATTACAATAAAACCTTGCCTCAGGAAAGAATCAGTCTATATGAAGATTGTTCAAGGTTGTTGCTGGAGCAGTGGGATGTTGAGAAAGGTATGCCGCAAGATGATATTCCATTATCTTTTTCACGCAAAGAAATTTTAACGGAGGAAATTGCTTATGTCATTCACAGTGGATATTTCCAAAACGGAAAAGGAGCAAAAGAGATTAGCGGCAAAGAAATAATAGAAACGATAGGAAAAACATTGGAAAAATTTGGAATTTGAAAAGATACAAGCCGACACATTTTTCAAGAAACTTATATCGTGAAACAGGGCTCATCGTACCTGCAGAAAAATACAGAGATTTATATTGTTTTAGCCATCTTACTTTTAGGAATTTTATACAGCGAAACATCTGAGCCGGAATGATATTAACGTTTTTTCAATGATGGCGCAAAGTGATTCTGGTAAGGAAAGTACTTCAAGTTGGTGGAGGACGTTGTTGTTTTATACGGTGGTATGCAAAAAGACACATCTCAACTAATACACGAGCTTTGTTGTGATGATAGAAACGACATACTTAATAATCATATCCAAATTGCAGCTCAATGCTTACTAGATACAGTAGAATCTCCTGATCCACAAACTGAAAGCGAGTTGTTGAATGAGCTATTAAAGATACGTTCTGATTGCAATATTCGACATGATAGATTCTGAAAGAAAAATATCAAATCAGGAAACGATTATCGGCTCAAGTTGCTAAAACGATAGAATTTACGAGAAACCAACAATCTTCATTGTCAACGGGTACCGATTAAGAGTGGAAATACTGATGGAATAATTCAGGAGATATTAACGTTAGTAATGTCAAGCACTACTGATCATCAACAGGCTGCGATAAAAGCTTTACGCGTATATTTCGAAAACAACAGCTAGATTTGATATGATTCACGAGGACCTTATCCTTTATATTGGAAAAGATCGATTTAGATTTTTACATTCTCGATATTCTGAACTATTTATCTCACCAGAAAGAGATCCCAGAAGAAATATTAAGTAAAGTAATGGAGTATATGATTGTGCCCTTATTCGACGATATATTGGATTCTCCTAGCCTGGTAACAAATATGATTTTTGACAAAGTTCTGAAGATATTAAGGAGGTAGCTTTATCAATATCCACCATGAATCAAACTACTTCATTGCAAATTTGAGAGAAGCTTTTGATGGGAAGATGATGATAAAATTGTAGACGAATTGTTTGATAGGTCTGAGAGCATAAACATATCTAGACTTTTACGCTTAATTCTGGACTTGACAGAAGCAGAATTTGAAAATTATAAAAAAAACTTCAAGAAATGTTAGAAAAGGAGATCCAAAACAACAAACTGGGCTGTTTACTTAGTTTCAAATTTAGTAAATCCAGACAAAGTATTAATCATCAATTTTCTAAAACTTCAATCTCCTAATAGCGCTGTCAGAGCTTTAGTTATTTCTATAATCCATAAGTTGGGTACTTAACTGATGAACAAATGGATGCAATCCGAGTAAAGGTTAGAACATCTCTCACAAAAAACTCCTGGTTGAAGGGTTTTAGGAAGACAAATTGTTCAATTGTTTCTTGGGGTCGGTGCGTTGGGGGTTACAGAATTCGGAACATATCCAAATTGCAGGTATGCTAACTGTAACAGACAAGACTGAATCATCTTTAGTAAAGAATTTGCCAAAGACAATTTTATTACCTAATCTATTTGAGTTTGGACTAGATTGGAGCGTTTTGTTGACTGAAGTAATTGATAAATTACCCAGAGATGATATCGATCTTGTTTTTAACGAAATAGCAAAACACTTTAAAACAAGGAAAAGAATGTTGATTTTTTTCGTGGGCGGTTTTATTCGGATCCGATTCGAGATTGATTTAATAATGAAAAGAAAACTAGTTGACTTGTTGCTCAGTACCAGATCTGAGTAAGGAATTTCTTAGCTCTTGAAATACCATGCACTGAAGCCCCGTTTAGAACAAGACAATCAATATTTTGATAATATTAAAAATGCACTTGCTAAGACTATGAAGACGCAAATGCTGCCTATCAAATATTACAAGTAACCATCTCTTAGATAAGTTCTATTCCTTGCCAAATTTTTCGCAGTGAGAGTATTGCACCACGTCAACAAGAAATAGTTTCTGATCTCACCCGCGCGAAGCAGAAATGATTGGATGACTTCTAGATGTTCAACATAACCTCCACATGGAAATCCTGGTGATGCGCAATGCATCCAATCCCGCGCATCACATTGAATTGGAAAAGCTAAAAGCAGAACTGGAAGAAAAACTCCGCGCGCAATTCGCAGGGCAGGATCGCGCCGCGATTGCGAGCCATCCCGTTTTGAAAGTCTATGCGGAGTATTACAAGCGCTTCAAGAAAACCTATCACGTTCAACTGCAATTGGAGTCGATTGTCTTGAAAGGCAAGTCCATTCCCACCGTGGCGTCACTGGTCGAGTGCATGTTCATGGCGGAGGTGAAGAACATGCTTCTCACGGCGGGACATGACTTGGACAAACTGCAATTGCCGCTGACTCTCGATGTCACACAAGGGACGGAAAGTTATACCGTCATGCGCGGCGATGAACAAATCGTCAAAGCAGGCGATATGACGATCAGCGACCAGGCGGGAATCATCTCGAACATCATCTACGGTCCCGACGGGCGGACGCAGATCACCGAGTCCACGCGGAATGTGGTCTTCACGGTCTATGTCCCTGCGGGGATAGACGAAGAGTTAATCATGCAGCATCTGCAAGATATGCGCGATTATGTGCTGGTCATTGCGCCAGATGCAGAAGTCGAATTACTCAAAGTTTATGGCGGTTAATCTCATCATGAAAAACAAAATTTTCATTCTTGTTTCTGTTCTGTTGGTTATTGTCCTGTCTGCCTGTGCTACAGGGACACCGATTCCTCCAACAGAACTACCGGGGACATCCCTGTTCAACGACTCTCCATCCTCTGCAACACCCCCGTCAAATGGCTCTCCTCCACTTGCAGCATCCCCATCAAACGACTCACCTCCACCTGCAACACTTACCATCAATGGCACAGTTCAAACGGCAGGTATAGGAACCTATTGTTGGACCACGACCCCCGGGAAATCTGCGGAAGTCTGTGTAGATAAGGTCGGTGTTCCAACAGCCCGCGAGCCTCTACATTCTTCATCGCCCGTTACGGGCAGTACTCACTCTGCCTTTGAATGATCCGCCAACACAACTAACCCTTTCCGTTTTTCAGGTTTCGGATATTAATGAACTGCCCGAAAGTGAAGGCGGGAATCGCTGGTGGAGTTTTGTCGAAGGGTATGTTTCCAAACTTTCCCTGCAGACCTCGCAGGAGATCAAACAAGAGTTGTCACCCGGTTTATATGTTTTCTATGTCTTTGCCATCTGGGAGGGCAGGGGAGATGTCAGCTACGGTTTTCTGGTTGATGTGAAATAGACACAAAGGTTTCACAGGAAGTGTCTGCCGAGCAACTCCACGCGCTGGAAGTTGTGGAAGAAGGAAATAGCCGTCCCATACAAGATCTCAATGGTCGCTCGTTGAACGAAGATAACACACCGTAGGTTTGACTGAAGGGACGATACGATGAGATTCAGGCGACTGTCACTTCCCAGGTGCAACGTTGTTGGTGGTTGCCATCAGGCTTTCGCTAAATATTTTAAGTCCTGGATGGAAAGCCGGAAATCCCGCAATCCCATCACGCGCGCCATGGAATTCTTTGAGTGAGTCGTGTCGTTCATTTGGTAACCTGTAGCGTTCGGTGGAAATTTGTAGTTTTTTGAAAAAGAAGGACGGATCTTTCCGTCCTTCTTTTGGTTTACTTATCGCCAGATTTGCTGACACCGCCCACGCCGCTGACTTGTTTGGTCACAGATGGTGAGCCATAGTAATTGACAGAGCCAACACCGGAGACTTGAGCATTGAGTTCATCATCTACCCATACCGTGGCACTACCTGCTCCACTGAGGTTGACTTGGGCATTTTTGTTATGTAAATCTTTGCCGTTGAAGCTACCGAAGCCGCTAATGGTGAGGTTGAAATCGTCCGCTTCGCCGGTGGCAGTCATATCCCCTGCGCCGCTCAAGTTCACGGAGAAATTCTTTGCAACAAGGTCATTCACTTTCAAATTCCCGGCACCACTGACCGACACATTGAGGTCGTCAGCGTTGAGTCCCGTGATGGTGAGTTCACCTGCGCTGTCCAGTTCGACATCCTTCAAATCCTTTACTACGATCGTGATCTTGACGGGTCTCGTCGGGTTGACGTGTTTACCTTCTTGAGATCGATAGTAGATGCTGGAGTTGCCCATTGCTGACCTCCGTCTTCAAACCGGGCAGAAGGTTATCCTCCGCTTCGATCTTTACGGATTCGGTTTTACCTTGTGAAATGAAGACCTGCGCAGGATAGTCAATTTTCACTGCATGAAAATCACTGACCTCACGAGTCGATGAAACGACATTCCCGGAACCGCGTTCACCGGGACCAAAATAAAATTCACCGTTGTTAATCATGGAGATCATGATTGGGTTGTCCCATTTTAATTGTGGAGCGTAGAGGATTGCCAATACTGCGCCGCCGACGATGATTATATCCGTCACAATGGATATGTACTTCCAATAAGAACGCAGGATAATACTTATGCCTGCGGCAATGAGAAAGTAGGGCCAGATGTGACTCAGCGCCCAAAGATTCGACGCAGGTATGTTGCCGGATTGAACGAGCAGCCAGATTCCACCTGCGGCGATCAGGAGTAACGGTCCAAATATGGATTTTCGATGTTCCATGTTTAATTCCTTTCTAACTAACGGGCGGGATTGAATCGGTTGAGTCGTTTTTCTTTCCACCGATCAAACCGGAACGGCTTACGACCAGATAGACACCTAATGCGATGAGCAGGATTGGGAAGAGCATATTGCTGAACGATGAGAAGATCATCTCGAAGAACACGCCGAAGATGACAAACATGATCACGCCTATCCGTATGACGCGTGCACCGGAGCGTTTCTGATTCTCATCGCCGCCATACCAGCCCATGGTGTAGATACCCACTCCGACGAACATGATGATGAGTGTCCAGAAATAAGACATGGATTCCCAATGATGTGTAATATTCTGGAACAACAACACCAATCCGACACCACCGATAATGCTACCGGGGATGGCAAATGCCGCGGCTCCCTTGCCGCCTGCGAACATTGCCACAAAGAATACTGCGCCGACTGCGATCACAGTGAAGGGCCATAGAAAGCCCCAATCCACAGTACGAAATACCTGACCTGCCAGAGCCAGTAAGCCAAAGGCGATCATAACTGCGCCTCCAACCAATGCGCCAACGTTGGAACGATTCGTTTGCATTTTCATTCTCCTTTCAAAATAGACTTGTCCGAGTCTTGAAGACTTATTGAAGTCTTTACGTAAAAGTAGGGATAATGTTGCAATCAATTCATCGGGCGGATGCGCCCTTGTAAACAAAATCGGCACCCGTCTCCTTTGCCGCGGCTTCGTCATTGGCATCCACACTGAGCAGAACGATCTTTAAGTGTGGATATAGCTTCAAATGATAAAATAATGTCGGCTGTCGATCTTACGATGCGTAATCAATCCAATCACAAACCAACCATCGGATTTATTTCCACCTGGCCCGTCTATCAAGGTACGACAATAGATCGGTATGCTCATTCTTTAATTCAGGGAATAAGTGCCGCGGTGGACTCATTATTGTCCCAGACGACTTAACCAAAGAGCAATCCCAATATGTTCGTGACCTTTTAGCCTCTGGTTTTCCGGTTATCTTTACCACACCCGAGGGACCTGGCTCTGTGGTGGCAGTGGATAATACGTTTGGCATCAAGCAAGCCTTTGAACATCTGCTAAAACATGGTCACCGACAAATCGCTTTTATCGCGGGGAACTCAGGGCGCGGAGGCGATAGCGAAGAACGGTTACATGGGTATCGTACGGCATTGAAAGATGCAGGCTTGTCGGAAGACCCAAGATTGATCGCCTATGGCGAACATCGCAAAGAAGACGGCATGATAGCCATGCGGCAAATTCTCGATAGCCATTGTTCGTGCTGTACCGAACGGACATGGTTTGGGAGTGATGTGGTGGGATGCCACATGGACAGCTGTGCCCGGCAATGGCTGGGACCCATCTCGTCCGTCATCTGGAAATAACTGGGAAAATCAGGCATTGTTCGATTACAATAACCGCGCCCTTCCGGCAATGAATTTATTCAACCAACCTTGATAGTGTGTATATTATTTATGGCGACATAATTGTCGCGCAACAGGAAATTCTATGTTTGACTCTCCACATCGCCGCTTCAATCCGCTCACAGGTGAATGGGTGCTCGTATCGCCCCATCGTGCCAAACGTCCCTGGCTGGGCCAGGTGGAAAAACCCCCTCTTGAAAATCTCCCGCAATATGATCCAACTTGCTACCTTTGTCCGCGCAACGAACGGGCAGGCGGATTGACGAATCCGGATTATTCATCCACTTTTGTATTCGACAATGATTTTTCCGCGTTATTGCCTGGAGAAACTCCCGACCACGCTTCAGACCACCCCTTGCTTGCCTCTGTCTCCGAGCGCGGACTCTGCCGAGTCGTCTGCTTCTCACCGCGCCACGATCTGACCATTCCTGAACTCGAACAGTCTGCTGTGGAAAAAGTGATTGCCACATGGGCGGAACAAACCGAAGAGATCAGCAAAAAAGATTTCATTCATCACGTACAGGTCTTTGAAAACAAAGGCGCGGTAATGGGTTGCTCCAACCCGCATCCACACAGTCAGATCTGGGCTAGCGAACATATTCCCAATGAGCCTGCCAAGGAACTCGAACGGCAAAAAAACTATTTCAACGAAAATGGTCGCTCATTATTATCCGATTATCTTGCCGAAGAACATAAGCGTAAGGAACGCATATTGTTTTCCAACGATCACTTTACATCACTCGTGCCTTATTGGGCGGTGTGGCCCTTTGAAGTCATCGTTATCGCACATCGCAATGTCTCGCGCCTCAACGAGCTTACCGCCGCCGAGACGAGTGCGCTGGCTGACATATACAAACGCGTTACCATCCATTACGATAACCTCTTTGAGACCTCGTTTCCTTATTCAATGGGATTTCATCAAGCGCCCTTCGACGACCAGCCTCACCCCGAATGGACATTGCACGCCCATTTCTACCCGCCACTCCTGCGTTCAGCCACGGTTCGCAAATTTATGGTCGGTTATGAAATGCTCGCCATGCCTCAGCGCGACATTACACCCGAATCTGCCGCTGAAAGATTGCGTTCACTTTCAGACATCCATTATAAAAAATAGATGGCTTCGCAAAACGGGTGAAAATAAACTTGTGGAACGGACAACTCGAATCAGATGAACATCATTGACCAACTCGCAGTAACGTATCGTGAAAAATTCGGGCATACGCCTGCCCATATTGCCCGTGCGCCGGGTCGCGTCAATCTGCTTGGTGAGCATGTGGATTACAACGATGGATTTGTTTTGCCGGCCGCGATCGACCGCGCCACGTATGTTGCTTTCTCCCCGACGGATACGGGTCATTCCATCCTTCAAGCTGTGGATTTAAATCAACAAGCCTGTTTCTCACTGGAAACTCTTTCATCGAAAACTCAATCTGATTCTTCTTCCCTGCCGGAATGGGCGTTATATCCCGCGGGTGTGATGTGGGCGCTTCACGAAGAGAAACTGAACGTGCCCAATATGAACGCGGTGTATTCATCGAACGTTCCACAAGGCTCAGGGTTAAGTTCGTCAGCTTCCATTGAAATGGCATTCGCTGTCGCATGGCAAATGCTGGGCGGATGGACACTTCCAGCCATGCAACGTGCCTTGCTGGGACAAAAAGCTGAGAATCAATATGTCGGTGTAAATTGCGGCATCATGGATCAATTCGCGTCGGCGTGCGGGGTTGAAAATAAATTACTCCTGCTCGATTGCCGTTCTCTCGAATGGAAGACGGTTCCCCTGCCGGAAAATGTTTCCATTGTGATTGCGGATACCACTGTACGTCGTAAACTCACATCCGGCGAATACAACAAACGCCGCTCCGCGTGCGAGGAAGCAGTGCGGTTGTTGAAACAAGACCTGCCAAACGTCAAGTCCTTGCGCGATGTGAGCATGGATGATTTCAATCGGCTGGCGAAAAAACTTCCAGATGAAATAGAGAAGAGAGCGCGTCATGTGGTGGAAGAGATTGGGAGGTCGAATCAGGCTGAGGCGTTGTTGGAAGCGGGCGACATCCAAAACTTTGGCAAACTCATGAACGAGTGTCATGTCAGTTTGCGTGATCTGTATGAAGTCTCATGTCCCGAGTTGAATACGATGGTGAATATCGCACAACCACTTGAAGGTTGTTATGGCGCACGTCTCACAGGCGCGGGCTTTGGCGGTTGTACGGTCAATTTGGTTACCAACGAGCATGCTGAAAATTTTGCGCAAATATTATCAAAGGGATATGAATCAGAAACAGGTCTTCACCCGGAGATTTATATTACGCGTGCGGTTACGGGTGCAGAAATTTTAAAGTAAAAGAGGTTTTCGATACTTTTGAAGTTGCTATCGTTTCACTCTATGTGTTTGTAAGGAGAAGATCATGAGATTACAAAACAAAAAGATTGCAACGCTGATTGCCGAAGGTGTGGAGGATTTGGAATACTATGTTCCTGTGATGCGATTACAGGAAGAGGGGGCAGAAGTGTTGAGCGCGGCGATGGATTTGAAACCCGTCCACGGAAAGAATGGATTGGTCATCACGCCAGACACAAAGATCGACTCTCTCAATGTAGATGAACTTGCCGGACTTGATCCTTCCCGGTGGGTGGGCGCCTGACAAGCTGCGCCGCTATGCGGTTGTGACGGACCTCGTCCGCAAGATGGATGAGGCGAAGAAGCCGATTGGCATTATTTGTCACGGCGGTTTGGTCGCGATCTCAGCGGGTATCGTCAAGGGACACCGCGCAACGGGTTCGCTGGGGATCAAGGATGACCTCGTCAACGCGGGTGCAACTTGGGTGGATGAGTCCGCTTTTCGGGATGGCAATCAGGTTTGGGGAAGAGTCGTGGCGGATATTCCTAATTTTTGCCGCGAGTTGGTGAGTTTGTTGGCGGAAGGCTAAACAATCACTTATTTTCCAATAACCCTTTTTGTGCCGCGACTGCGATAGCGGCGGCACGGGAATCAACTCCCAGTTTGTTGTAAATACTGGCGAGATGCGCTTTGACCGTCCGTTCGGAGATACCGAGGTGGGATGCGATCTCTTTACTGCGTTCGCCGTGGGCGACAGATGCAAGTACTTCGAGTTCGCGGTCAGTCAAATTGACGGGCTCATTTGATTTCGGTTTTCGTTATGTTTTTTTGAGAGAGCACACGTGCCATGATCTCTGGCTTGAGCAACGTCTCACCACGCGCGGCGGCGCGGATGGTGTTGAATAATGTGTTGCGGTCGGTATCTTTTAACAAGTAACCGTGTGCGCCTGCTTGCAGCCCGCGGAGCATGAGGTCATCTTCGTTGAAGGTGGTAAGGATGACAACGGCGATCTCTGGTTGTTCAATACGCAGTTTTTCTATGGCGGTTAATCCATCCATGTTGGGCATTCTCAAATCCATCAGTACAATATCAGGTTTGAGCTTTTTGCAGAGGCTGAGTGCTTCGGCTCCATCGGATGCCTCGCCGACGAGTTCGAAATCGGTTTCGGTTTCGAGAATGAGGCGAAGTCCCTGACGGATAATGAGATGATCGTCGGCGATGAGGATTTTGATCATAAAGATTTCTCCCTCACCCTAGCCCTCTCCCATAGGGAGAGGAGACAGTGGTAACTCAATTTTCAACATTGTGCCTTTGTCGTTTTCGCTTTGGATTTCAAAATTGCCATTTACCAAGCGGACCCGCTCCTTGATCTCCAAGAATCCCATAGTGACCCGATGGGATGGAAGACGCGTCGAAACCCTGACCATCGTCCTGGATTGTGAGCAAGAGGTTTTGATCTTTCATCCTGACATTTACTTCCACGTTTTGTGCTTTGGCGTGATTTGCTATGTTGGTGAGGGATTCTAGCAAGAGTGCGGATTAAGGTCTCAGTAACGGGAGCAGGCAAGGGTGGGGTTGGATCCGAGTGGAAAAGGGCGGGGATGCCAGTGGCGTCTGTGAAGCGGTCAATTTCACGGCGTAGGGCAGAGTCCAGATCATCCAAAGAAGGTTGACGAAGATCGTCAATTGCCCGGCGTGCATCTGCAAGCGTGACGCGGGCTTGTTTCATGGCGTTGTTGATAATGGACTGTGCCTTGTCGTTGCGGTTGTTGGTGAGGTGAGCGTCGGCAGCCTCAAGCTGAAGGATGAGACCAGCGAGACCTTGTGACAAAGTGTCGTGCAGTTCACGTGCCATACGTTGACGTTCGTTGGCAATGGTGAGATCCTCAACTTGAGCAGCATAGTCAGAGAGCTGACGATTGGCGGTTTCGAGTTCGGCAGCGATGGACTGGGCTTGCTCACGGGCTTCATTCTGGCGCATGTAGAGGGTGACGTAGATCACCACGAAGACCACCATTGGGATGGCTCCGATGATGAGCATCCCCGATGAAGTCCCAACCTGAAATTTGGAACAGGTTGATCGCAAGTAAGATCATATAGTAAACACCGGCAAGCAAACCCTGACGTGTGAGACCAAACAATCCCACCGCTTCGCCAATGAGCGCCATAAACAATGCAAAGGTCAAGCCGATGTTGTTGCCCAGTGATGAGATGATAAGTGCCAATACGCCCTGCACGATGATATACCAAATGGTTCTATTAGGACGTTGGAGAATGTTTTCCAATTCCCAGTGCAAAACAACGTGAATGACCAATAAAACAGTAAATGGGATTAACGTTTGCAGTTGTCTCAGGGATGGTATGTTGATGATGTTTACAATATAGATGCCTGCGATAACCAACGTCATGAACCATATGAAAAGGCGCGAGTCACGTTCGACTTTTGAGATGGGAAGATGATTTGATTTCTGTGGCATGGTTCCATTGTATATCAACTTGGTGGGCTATACCATTGTTCAAGCGGACAGTGTACGAAAGGACAATGTCCGCTTTCCCGAAGGCGCAATTGTTATGAAGTGGGGTGTCCCGTATACTGTGGGCAAGTTCAGGGCGCTGTCCATATGGATAGGTACAGACTGAACCAATGGAAGATGTCTTGCTCGACAGACACTCCTATACTGAATAAATCAAGGAGAATGAAATGCACAGCACTATAGTGAACAAGGACCTGCTTAATACAATTTTCAATGGTGTTGCTATGGCAATGGGAGTTGCCGTCGTCGTGTTGAATATTATCAATCCGCTCTCGTTGACCAGTACAACATCTCTGTTGGGAATTGGCGTTGCGGCTTTGGGAATCGCTGGTTTGCAGAAGTAGCCGTTGATTTTTACGCACAACTTCGGTCAATAACGAACACGGGAAACGAAACCCGAAAAACCCAATCTCGTATAATGTATATGTGTTTTGACTCATCGATATCAATGCAACGAAGTGGAAGTGAAGAATGGACAACGTATCTGCCATCGAAGTTTTGGATTTACAGAAATCTTTTGGGGAGAATCACGCTGTGCAAGGCGTCAGCTTTGAAGTAGCTCAGGGTGAAATCTTCAGCTTGCTCGGTCCGAATGGAGCGGGGAAGACGACCACGATTTCCATGCTCTCATGTTTGTTGCGTCCCAATGGAGGCGATGCGCGCATCATGGGACATTCCATCCGCACAGACGCGATGGGAGTCAAATCGGTGTTGGGCGTGGTGCCGCAAGAGATCGCTTTGTATGAAGACCTGACTGCCAAAGAGAACCTGACATTCTGGGGAAAAATGTATGGGTTGCGTGGAGCAGCCCTCAAGTCCCGCGTGAACGAAGTGTTGGATGTGATCGATCTGCATGACCGCGCCAATGATCGCGTCGGCAAGTATTCGGGCGGAATGAAGCGCCGTGTCAATATCGGTGTGGCGCTGTTGCACAAGCCCAAGGTCATTTATATGGATGAGCCGACCGTTGGCATTGATCCACAATCGCGGCGCAATATTTTGGATAGCGTTGTCGCGTTGAAGAATCAAGGCATGACTGTGCTTTATACAACGCACTATATGGAAGAGTCGCAAGAGCTTTCCAGTCATATTGGCATCATGGATCACGGAAAGTTGATCGCATACGGCACACATGATGAATTGGTCAAGTTGGTGGGCGGGCAAACTCGCATCGATCTTACATTGAATACTGAAGCTGGAGCCGTCATGACGACATGGCAGGCGATTGAGGGAGTCAAGCAGGTCACTGCTCAAGATGGTTTGGTCACAGCGTTGGTCGATGATAGCAACATAGTTTTGCCGCGCTTGTTCGAGACGGCAACGCAACATTCTGTTCGCATCACGTCTATCGATATTCGCGAACCCAACCTGGAGGCAGTATTCCTGCACCTCACGGGTCGCGCCTTGAGGGATTGAAATGAAAGCATTGGATATTGCCCTCAAGGATATGAAGCGTTCTTTCCGCAGTACGTTTGCGGTTGTTTTTATGTTTGGTATCCCGTTGTTGGTGGCGGGCATGTTTTATTTTATGTTTGGCAACATGGCGCAGAATGGCGGATTTAATCTTCCCAAAACCAAAGTCATTATCGCCAACATGGATGAAGGCGGTCCCAAGTTTGAAGTGAATCCCAAGAACATTCCAGGTGGACGCAAAGCGAAGACAATGGGTGATTTGGTCGTGAACATTCTCGAAAGCGATAACATGAAAGACTTGATCGACGTCTCGTTCGCTTCGGACCCTCAATCTGCGCGCGTCGCCGTGGACAGCCAGCAAGCCCAAGTCGCTTTAATCATCCCATCCGATTTCTCCAAACAATTTGCCGATACTGATAAAGGCAAAGCGGTCATTGAGTTTTACCAAGATCCCACGCTGACGATTGGTCCCGCCATCATGAAGTCTATTCTCAACCGTTTCATGGATGGAATGTCAGGTGTCAGAATTGCGGTGAATGTATTTACCGATGAAGCGGATCAATCCAATTACGCGTTGACCAGCGTGATCGTTCAGCAATATCTCAAAGATTCTCTTGTGCTGAGCGATGATCCAGAAAGTAAGTTGTTGGATGTGCGCGCTCCGTCGACTGTAAAGAAAAGCAAGGCAGAAGAAAAACAGAATATTCTGTTGAGCGTCGTCGGTCCCATTATGGGAGCGATGATGGTCTTCTATGCCTTCTATACTGGTACATCCACGGCTCAGAGTATCCTGAAAGAGGAAGAGGAACGTACCCTGCCGCGTTTGTTCACCACACCTACATCCCAGGCAACCATTCTGACCGGAAAATTAATGTCTGTGTTCTTTACCGTCTGTGTGCAGGTCGTTGTGCTGCTCATCGTCGCTCACTTGATCTTTCAAATTCAATGGGGAGATATTACTTCTGTCATCGTCGCTGCCATTGGCATTATCTTTAGCGCTTCGTCGTTTGGAATTTTTATTAACTCTTTTCTCAAGACGACCAAACAAGGCGGTGCGATCTTCGGTGGTGTGATGACCGTGACCGGTATGGTTGGGATGATTCAGGTCATGGCCAGCTCATCTAACACGAGCGTAAAAACAGTCTCACTGCTTGTGCCGCAAGGCTGGGGGATTCTTGGCTTGCTGCAATCCATGAACGGAGATCCGTTCAGTAAAGTGCTGGTCACTGCCTTGGTGATGCTGGCATGGAGCATTGTCTTCTTTGTTGTTGGCGTGTTGAGATTCAACCGCCGTTATGTGTAAAGCTATGTGGTGAGAGATATGTTTCGCATCCTCAATATTGCGCTCAAAGATTTGATGCAGTTATCGCGTGATTTCAAGACCTTCATGTTCCTGCTTATCATGCCGATCATTTTCACGTTTTTGTTTGGCTTTGCTTTTGGTGGATTCAGCAGCGGCAGCTCGGATTCACGCGTGCCGGTTGGTTACCTTGCAGAAGATGATCACTGGGTGACGAAATCCTTGCATGACTTATTGGATAAATCTGAAGTATTTCGTCTCAGGGATGGATACGGCTCTGTCGCGGACCTCGAGAAGGCTGTCACCGACGGAGACATCGCCGCCGCTGTTATCGTTCCCAGCGGATACGGCAAGGCGTTTCTCAGAAACAAGTTGAAACCATTGATTGTGATTACTGATACCAGTTCATCCACATGGACAACGATTCAAGCTGACCTGTTGAGCATCGGCAGCCGATTGGATAGCGCCGTCCGTACCGCGACCATCATCGATCAGGTCGATGCGGAAGAAATCCCTTTCAATTATGCCTTCAAAAAGAGTCTTGCCGCGTGGGATGAACCGCCAATCTCCATAAAAGAGACGACCAGCCTGGCTTTGAAGAAGGCGAGTAACCAAAGTTCGGCATTGGCGCATACGGCTCCCGGTATGATGTTGCAGTTTGCCATTGCCGGATTGTTGACCGCATCGCAAGTGATCGTCTCTGAACGCAAATCGCGCACTTTTCAACGTTTGTTGACAACAGCAACTCAACGAATGCAGATTGTAATGGGTCATTATCTGGCGATCTTTACCTTAATTTTTAGCCAATTCATTTTACTGATCACATTCGGACAATTTGTCTTGAACGTAGAATATCTGAGTGACCCGGTCGCGACCTTGTTGGTGGCGTTCAGCGCGGCGTTGTGTATCTCCGCAATGGGATTGTTGATCGGAATCTTTGCACGCACCGAAGAACAAGCCATCACTTTTTCGTTGATACCGATGTTTGTGTTTTCAGGTTTGGGTGGGGCATGGGTGCCACTGGAAGTGACCGGTCCGACCTTTCAGGCTATTGGACATCTTTCGCCAGTTGCCTGGGGCATGGACGGGTTTGAAAATATCGCTGCACGTGGATTGGGAATCTCGTCCGTGTGGCTGCCAGTCATGGCATTACTTGGATACGCTGTTCTTTTCTTTGTCCTTGCAGTATGGCGCTTGAACGCGTCAGAAGAGTCATAAGATGAAAACGTCCCGAAGGCTCAGAACCTTCGGGACGTTGTTTTTTACACACTGGATTTCAACGCCTGACATTTTTCCAGAGGCTTGAATTGATATTCTCCCAAGCTTGCCGGTACAACCGCCGTTTGAAATTGATTCAGTTCTACTTGCTCGCTCCCAGCTTGAAGCATGGCTTTGCCTTCAATGACTGTGATCGCGTGGAAACTCTCATTCTTTGTGTTGAGTTCGATTGAGTTTGATTTTGCCGATAACAACTCAAGCGTGAAGTAATTACATTCGATCAAGGTGTGACGTGTGCCGTCTCCGATTTGTGGCAGGGGAATGACAGGCGCTGTGTAATCGGCTCTTGTCACAGCGACGGATTTCTCGATGTGCAGTGGACGTTTCTCTGTAGCGGGGCGTCCCCAATCATAAACGCGATACGTCCAGTCGGAAGTTTGTTGCACTTCGTAAACGAGCAGACCGGGTCCTAGTGCGTGAAGAGTTCCGGCGGGCATAAAGACCGAATCTCCTTCTTTGACTTTTGCATATTGCACATGGTCAATGATTGGTGCCATTGCGGATGGACTCCGCTAAAACTTCCGGCGAGGTATTCGGCTGTAGTCCAGCGACCAGCTTTGCGTCCGGTTCTGAAGCGAGGATGTGCCAGGCTTCCGTCTTGCCGAATTGACCGGGTCCTTCCAGTTGAATGGCTTGTTCATCGTTTGGGTGCACTTGCAATGACAGCCACTGTGCACAGTCGAGGAGCTTGATCAAAAGCGGAAAACGAGTCCCGGTACGGGAAGTCGCTTTGGTTCCCAGCATCGCCGCGCCAAATTGCCTGGCAACGTCGCCCAATGTTTTGCCAGCCAAAGGTCCAGATTGAATTTGATCATTCTCCCAAACGACCCAGGCTTCGGCAGTCGGATCGATGCCGGGGCGCAGGCGATTACCTCCCCAAACATAATCACGATAAGCAGGTTCTAATTTTAAAAATGAGTTGATCGTATTCATAAGTTGATTGTACCGCTTTATTAAATGACGCTGAATATTTTCCTGTTGGAATAATGGATTTATGGTTAAATACTGCCATCAATTACAAGGAGAGAAAATAATGCCAACTGTACGAAATGATTTCTTCAAATTGGGCGATAACTTCGCCACGATTATCGGTGATGATGTGAAAGTCGGCGATATGGCTCCAGAGTTTACATCTGTGGTTACGGGCTGGGGCACGGTGAATCCGCTTCAGGAATCGAAGGGCAAAGTGATCATCTTGTGTGCAGTGCCTTCGATCGATACCGAGACCTGTGACATTGAAACACGTCGCTTCAATCAGGAAGCTTCGAATCTCGATGAAAACATTGTGCTTTACACCATCAGCACGGACTTCCCATTTGCGCAAAAGCGTTGGTGCGCGGCGGCAGGCGTGGATAAGATCAAACTGGTCTCGGATGTGATCTATGCCGAGTTCGGTGAGAAGTACGGCGTGCTCATCAAGGAGCGACGTTACTTCCGGCGCGCGGTCTTCATTGTTGGTCGTGATGGCAAATTGACTTATGTAAAATATATGCCCGTGCTCGGACAGCAACCCGATTACGATGAAGTGATCGCGGAAGCGAAGAAGGCACTTGGATAATCAATTGAGATCGTAGTATAGAGAAACGCCCTGTTTTCAGGGCGTTTTATTTTATTTTAAGGCTTGTGTGATTAGCAGACTTAAATCTGCAACGCTTGATATTCAAGACAGTTGCTCGCGCTGTGTTGGCTGGCGTGACATATCAAACAGTTTGGGTTTCAGAATCCACGAAAGCCATTCCTGCAAAAATACCAGTAAGAAATGAGAATGCGAGCACGCAGATTATCCCGAAAATTATTGAAGCAATAGTCTGAACTGTGCCATTTCCATGAAAGGGAGAATAAACAATTAGAAACTCTACTGCGGCATGACTTAAACCTGAGACAAGTGCCCACTGAAGGATTATTGTTAGCCTTTTACCTAAGGTAAGGCACTGCAATATACCTGTCAACATGCCGGTCAGGATGAGAATTACGATGGTTTTAACCTCCGCATCTTGATAGGCAAAACGGATAAAGAATTTTTCCAACCATGAAACAAAAACAAAGAAACTAAAACCTCCAACTGAGTAGCCAATTGCAGTAGCGGGGATCCACCACCAACTGTTTCGTACTTTGCTGTGGATAACAAACCATTCTCCCATTCCAACGAACAGACCCAAGACGAAAATGAGCAAGAACATTAACTCAGCATACCAGTACTCATCGATATGCAGGAACAAAAACATACCCACAGTAAAACCAACAATCGTACAGATTGAGACCACTACAGACCATCGCAAAGCAAACTTGATTGATTTTTTGGGCATTTTGACCATGACACATCGAAAGCCAGCCAACTATGATTTATACAGACGCATGCTGTAAAATATCCCTGTGCGGGGTGTTATACAAACTCAGTCCGTATAACACCTTATGTGCAGATTATATAACTACATATCCCAAAGGACAACGATGTGGGCATGGTTATAATGGGGAAACTTACAAGGGAAACCTCATGAACTTTAAACGGACAATTTGAACTCATTCGTCAGTCGCCAACAATTTCGCTTTTCAATTCGGCGAGAAGTATGGAGTGCTTATCAAGGAATGACATTACTTCATAAAATATGATGATGAATGAAGATGGATATAACTTGTGGTTACGGTATCAAGAGGTCAATGATCCTGATCGAATGGCGCAATACCGTGAGATGATTCAAAATGTGACGGTTCTCGGTGAAAGCCAGACGATAGAGATCATTCGCAATGAGATTGACAGGGCGCTCTCTGGTTTGTTGGGCAGGATGGTTTCGGTTGGGGCACAAAAGACAGAGTCCAGTTCGGTAGTTATTGGCACTTTGGAAAGATTGGGCGAGTTGGGGATGATCACTTCACAGATTGAAGGTGAAAAAATAGGGAGTGAAGGATTTATCATCCAGTCTCGATCCACAACGGGAAACCCAAAGATATTGATCACAGGCAATACCGAGACTGCATTATTGACGGGGACATTTCATTTTCTGCGTCTCATTCAAACACAGCAGGATATTCATGATCTACATATTGTGAGTTGTCCGCGCATCCGTCACCGAATCCTTGCGCATTGGGACAATCTGGATGGTTCAATCGAACGAGGCTACGCGGGAAAGTCCCTGTGGAGTTGGGATGAACTGCCAGAGCGAATCGATCCGCGTTACCATGATTATGCAAGAGCCTGTGCTTCCATTGGTATCAACGGCGCTTGTTTGAACAATGTCAACGCGCAGGCAAAAAGTCTGACGACCGAATATCTGGTCAAAGCCGCGGCTCTGGCTGATGTCTTTCGTCCGTATGGCATTCGGATCTATCTATCGCCTCTGTTCTCTGCACCGATGCAGTTGGGTGGACTGCCCACTGCCGATCCGCGTGACCCGACTGTTGCGATGTGGTGGAAAAATAAAGTGGATGAGATCTACAGCTTGATTCCCGATTTTGGCGGATTCCAAGTCAAGGCGAATTCGGAGGGGCAACCGGGACCGCAGGATTACGGAGCAAGTCATGCCGATGGAGCGAACATGCTCGCCTCATGCCTGGACCCGTATGGCGGCATCGTTTTGTGGCGGGCTTTTGTCTACGCTACAAGCGTGGATGCCGACCGGGCAAAGTGTGGATATCTGGAATTCAAGCCTTTGGATGGAAAGTTTAATTCCAATGTGATCGTGCAGGTCAAGAACGGACCGATAGACTTTCAGCCTCGAGAACCTTTTCATCCACTCTTTGGCGCGATGGAAAAGACCCCTCTCGCACTTGAACTGCAAGTCACACAGGAGTATTTGGGACAATCGTTGCACCTCGTTTATCTGGCAGGGATGTGGAAAGAAGTCCTGGATTCGGATACGCAGGCTAAAGGTCCAGGAACGAGCGTGGCACACGTCATCGATGGTTCGGTATATGGAAGGCGCGATATGTCCACAGTCATCGCGGTTGCAAATATCGGGTCAGATCGCAATTGGTGCGGACATCATTTTTCCCAAGCCAATTGGTATGCCTTTGGTCGCCTTGCGTGGGATTACACATTGAGTGCAGAAGCAATTGCAGATGAATGGATTCGATCAACCTGGTCGAACTCTCCTGAGGTTGTCGATACGCTAAAGAGTTTGATGATCGGGTCATGGCACGCCTGCATCAATTACATGACTCCGCTGGGACTGCATCACATTATGCAGGAAGGTCACCACTATGGACCTGACCCCGGATTCAACTCTGCTCCTCGTGAAGATTGGAACTGCACCTATTACCATCGCGCCGACATGAAAGGTATTGGGTTCGACCGTAGCAGTACAGGCAGTAACGCTGTCGCTCAGTATCACAGTCCTTTGAGAGAACAGTTTGATGATATCAACACCTGCCCCGAAAAGTTTTTATTGTGGTTTCATCACGTCCCGTGGAAATATCGCCTGCAGTCCGGGCGGACACTCTGGGATGAACTGGAATATCGTTATCAAGATGGCGTCACCTTTGTTGAAGAATTACAAAAAGACTGGCAGGGTTTGAAACCTAAAATTGATTCCCAAAGATACGAGCATGTGCTTGACCGCCTGACGAAACAATTGGAAAACGCCCGTTCATGGCGCGATGTATGCCTTGAATATTTCAGTCAATTTGCGGATGGGGATTCGATGGATTAAGTGGAATAACTCGATTACGATGAAGTGATTGCTGGTGCAAAGAAGGCGCTTGGATAATCAAAAATGAAATTGAGATCGTAGTATTGGGAGCTTTGCTGACCTCCCGTTCGATGACTGTGAGGACGCGGCGTTAATAATTATGGACGCCAAACAGGGGAATTGCACTCCATTTCCATCAAGCGTTCTTGCTCTGTGCCATCGGCATTCATGATATATAGATGATATATCGCAACATCCGAAGAATCACAATTTGATTCAAATATGATTTTATTACCATCAGGTGACCACGACGGTTGGCGGTAGTTGGCGGACTTCGTCAAGCGTCGTACGTCTGTTCCATCTGAACGCATAACGTAAATATCAAAGTACTGACTTGGATTATCTCTGGTGGACTGGAAAGCAATATATTCTCCGTCTGGGGACCATACGGGAAAGCTATCTGTCCATTGGTCAGTCAATTGTTGATATTCGGTACCATCAGCGCTTACGACAACAATCGCGTTGAATATACTGTACGCAATTCTTGCTCCATCGGGTGACCAAGACAATTCATTATAGTAGGCATAAGGTGTGAGTTGTCTCTGCTCGCTCCCATCACTGTTCATGACAAAGATTGCCAAGGGAGTCCCACCTTCAAAATCGCGAGTTGCAATGAATGCAATCTGTTTCCCGTCGGGAGACCAAGTTGGAGAATAGTGACGAACCCTTCCTTCGGTTAATTGTTGCAATGTTGTTCCCCCAGGCATTCATTACAGCAATATGATAAGGCGGTCTGCCGATCTCGTCAGCGGATGAAACATATGCAATTCTACTGCCATCTGGAGACCATCTAGCATCAGTAATAAGTCCTGACGCAATAAGCCTAGGCGTACCATATAGTAAATTTAATCGATAGAGTCCAAGTTGTTCTCCATGATAGTCCCCCAAAAATAAAATTTGATTATTGCGCCACTCTTTAAAGAAGAATACTGACACGACCACGATCACCAGTATTGAAATTAAGAGGACGTATTGTTTCTGTATTCTTGTCATTGCTAGTCCGTTAATTACTCATGCGCCATCCAACCAGAAAAAGGCTTGAGATCGCGCGAAACTCCCCAGCGTCAAGTGTTAGCATGTAAGCGCAACCGACGGGTTGCAGTCGGGCACGTTTTTGGATATGCTCCGTTTGTTCAGTGAACGGGAACGCGTACCCGGGAACGCTGCGTAGGGACCAGTCGGAGAGTGCATGGGAAGTTCCAGTTTGATCCGGAACAAGCCCGCTCAAGTGTTTGACTGCCCCGTTCGAATCCGCTTAACTGGGAAGGCGTAGAGAGCCAGCAGCCCGCATCTGTGTGTGATTCAGCAGTCCCAAAAAAGAAACGTGCCCGACCTTGTCTGGCAAGGTGAGCCAGCTTATCAGGAGTATACCTCTATGAAAGAAAATGGAAAACGGTATATCGGACTGGATGTGCACAAGCATTACCTGATCGCCTTGGGGGTGGATGAGAACTTGGAGGTGGTGCATGCCCGCGCGGCGGGTGGAGCTGTCGAACCT
Organism: uncultured Chloroflexia bacterium; assembly: GCA_963730175.1. Lineage (GTDB taxonomy): Bacteria > Chloroflexota > Anaerolineae > Anaerolineales > Villigracilaceae > Defluviilinea. Next base: position 89,223 of record CAVSRF010000029.1, read on the forward strand.
GGAGAGTTGGATGAAAAAGATCTGACGCAACAGGATGAAGTGGTGCTGGAGATGACGACGAACACCTGGCAGCTGTATGATGAACTGGTAGAGTATGCAGGTTCAGTGATGGTCGTGCATCCACCGCATGTGGCCTTGATCACAAGGTCGCAAGTTATGAACGACAAGATCGCCGCCTCGATCCTGGCGCGACTATTGGCGAAAGGATTGCTGGTTGGGATCTGGGTGCCGCCGCAGGAAGTACGCGAACTGCGCGGATTGGTGGCACAGCGCCAAAAGATGACGCGCCTGGCAACGCAGGCCAAGAACCGTCTGCACGCAGTGATCCAACGACATCATCTGAAGCCGCCTGCGGGGAATCCTTTTGCGAAAACGAACAATGGCTGGTGGGAGGCTCTGGCGCTGGGGAAACTGGAAAAGATGAACCTGCAAAGCGATCTGGAGACGCTGCAATTTGCGGAAAAGCAGGAAGCGCGTTTACAGAAAGAGATGACAGGCATTGCGGCGGAAAACGAAGAGATCGGTCGTCTGCTGCACATTCCGGCTTTGGCGTGATCACAGCGGTGACAGTGTATGCTGCGATCGGCGATATTCATCGTTTCGAGGAAGCGAAAAACCTGGTTGGGTATGCGGGACTTGGGAACGCGGGTGCACGACAGCGGATTGACCACGCGCACGGGCAAGATCACGAAAGCAGGCAGGCGCGATCTGCGGGTGGCGTTGGTGGAAGCGGCGCATGTGGTAGCGCAACAGCCATCCGCATTGGAAGGCGGAGCTGGCACGCCTGCAACCGCGGCTGGGCTACAACAAAGCGATCGTGGCGATCGCGCGCAAGTTATTGGTGACTGTCTGGCATGTGCTGGCGCGCAAAGTAGCGGACCGTTTTGCAGAACCGGAAAAGGTCTCGAAAAAGACTGCTGCACTGGAGCTACCCCGTTTCAGTGGAGACATGAGGGCTTTCGGATACAGGGGTACGAGCATGCAAGGCTTCGTACCGATTGGGTGAAAGATAGTCGATGGCTGAGTGTCTCCGATGCGGATTGTACCAACCTTCGATGAAAGCGAAGACAGCCTGGCGTGCCTCGGTTGGGTTATGGAGGGTATTGCGATCCAGCAGTTCACATTCCAGGGTGGCAAAGAAGCTCTCACAGAGTGCGTTGTCATAGCAGTCGCCAACCGAGCCCATCGAAGGACGAACCCCGGCGTTTCGACAGCGCTGGCCAAATGCCACGGATGTGTACTGGCTCCCTTGATCGGAATGATGGATCACACCTTGGGGTCGACGTTGTTGCACGGCCATCTGCAAGGCTTCGATGACCAAGGTGCTGCGCAAATGCGTGTCCATCGCCCAACCGACCACTTTGCGGCTCCAAACGTCGACCACGACTGCCAGATACAACCAACCTGCCCAAGTTGCTACGTACGTGATATCGGCGACCCACAAACGATTTGGAGCACTGGCAGTGAAGTTGCGCTGGACCAGATCAGGCGCGGGGCGTGCGCCTTGCTTTCTCTGGGTGGTGTGCAGAACTTTGCGACGGCTGACGCCTCGCAAGTTCTCGGCTCGCATCAGACGTGCCCCCCGCTTGCATCCCACATGCACGCCTGCATCCGCCAACTCGGCATGAATGCGTGGCGCACCATAGGTGCCTCTTGATCTCTCGTGGATGGTACGGATTTTCTGTCTCAACTGTTGATCTTCCTGTGTACGTTTGGATGGCTGCCGCTTCCGCCAGGCATAATAGCCGCTGCTGGAGACTTCCAAGACACAACACATCGTTTTCACTGGATACATAGCCCGGTACGCACTCACGAATTGGAAGACTTCCGTGGTACGGTTTCGCTCTCCTGTGCGAACCAGGCGGCGGCTTTTGACAAGATTTCCCGTTCCAGGCGCAGTTGTTTGTTTTCCTTACGCAGCCGGGTCAGTTCCGCCTTCTCGTCACGGGTCAGACCGTCCTGCCGCTGACCGTGATCCAATTCAGACTGTTTGATCCAGTTGCGGATCGTTTGAGCCGTGGGTTCGAATTCCTTCGCCAACTCATCTGGGCTTCGACCCGCTCGGGCCAGCTCCAGAATTTGTTGTCGAAATCCGTCGGGATATCGTGGATGGGTTCTAGGCATTTTCTTACTCCTTCTCGAAAGCCTATCACACTCCACTTTACCGGGTCAACTCCATTCTTTTAGTTTGACTAGCAGACCATTTTGCAAACGTTCCGTTGTCCAATCAATATCATCTAGATGGATCCAACCACCTTCTTTGCTCAAACTAACCATTCGGTTGCTTTTCAGGGTTGTGAAAAAGGTCAAACCCAAACGGTGAACCAGTTTCAGGTTCTCGGCGGAGGCATACCAGCTATCAAACAAGATACGTTTAGCTTTGATTTTCTTGGCAAAAACGGCATTGATAACCATTTCAGAAAAATGATTGTTCTTGGTCTTGCCATCTTGGTCTGGCGCATAAATACGGTAGTCCATTGGATAGAAATCTTTCTTGTCGCCAGCACTATGCACCAGATTGACTATGCCGATGCCACGAACCAAACCGTGTTCTGCGCCACTGTATTGCAATTTCACCAATTCAATGAACTGTGAGTAACGCTTATTTTGTACACTATCGTCTACCAGCATGAAGGCTTCGGGACTGTCCTGGATCAACCCTTCAACCAGTTCCCATAAGCCGCGCGCCGTGTGACGCTCGTTCATCAGATAATCACTGATGACGTCATGGCTGACCTCATCCAAATGCTCGGCTAGATTTGAACTCGTGTAGTTGCCGATTGTGCAAATCAGATATTCGACATATTGCTGCTTGGTTATCATGACCACATGGTATCATCTCACTACACCAAGCGAAAGTCCTGGCTTTAACTGCTTCTTCGGCAGCAAGAACCAAATGCGCCGTGGCAACACCATGTTCGTTTGCTTGAGAGAGCAGTTCACCACAGCGGATATGTCGTTGTGAATTCTCTAATGCTAATTTATATCCCTTGATAGCATGTAAAGGGGATGGTATCTTGGTTGATGATTGATGCATACTCTTGATTTCACTTATTCTTTATTTAATTTTGGCGACTCTGTTAATTGGTAACACAGGAAATTAAAACTCTGGGACATTTAAAGTAGTTCGCAAAAGCGGCTAAAATATTTGCAGTATTGTAAAAACATTGAGCAAGCTCTTCAGGCGGGAAGGCTCCACTATTGCATCAGGACTTGCATGACGTCTGTGGCTTTCATTTGCTCTTCTCTTTAATGTACTCTACAACATTTTTCTCAATACCTAGTGATTCCCTCATAATGTTTACCTTCCCTTTATTTATCTTTGTTAATACTGCCAAAATGATTTTCAATCGATTTTATCGCCCGAGACAAGAAAATAAAGAGCGTGCTCAGGGTACTCCAGAGCTTGGTTAAAGTCACTTAGTGCTAGATCGAAATATGGACTAATTCCCATTAGCGGAATGATGGAGCGTGCCTCTTCAATATTAGAGTTTGATATTAGTTTTACGCCTTTGTCTACAAATAAAGGAAACCCAATTGTCACTTTTCTTTTTTCGTCTCCACTGATTGGTACTTCGACCCAATTGGAAAACTCAATGCGAAGAGGTGTTTGTGTAAGCGGAGCTTGCGCATTAGCAATTCTATTGACAAATTTATGAACAGCCTTGCTAATAACTTCAAGATGGTTTGGGTCACCTTCTGTAATTGCGGCAACCCCGTTATCTTAATTTGAAGATCAATACCCAGATATTCGAGAGTAAGATTTAGCTTTTCACAAGCATCCGCGGGTTTGAAATTTCCTATAAAGGTGAAACTTGACCATTGCCACGCTAGTAAAGATTCCGAAATCCATCCTTTCAACTTGTCAGTTGATATTTTGTAGTAAACAACTTTTGATTTTTTATCAAGTTTCTTATCTAGGACGTTCACCATCATCCCATGACCTATTTTCCCCACAATTTTATTAGGTTTGATATTGCCAGGCTTTTCAAAGATGCTTTCTTCTGTAGAAAGGACCTCTCCTAAGAAGAGTAAATCAGGATCAGTTTCACGACAATTGACCCAAGCATGTTTGTGGAGAATATTGCTATTAACCATATTTAGATTTGAACTCAAAAAAAGTATAGCACAATACAAGGATGAAAAAA
>CAVSRF010000030.1:0-103049 GCA_963730175.1 uncultured Chloroflexia bacterium
GTCGAAGGATATCAATTAGCAGGAAGCGTATGAAAAAACGATAGCACTACTGCCCAATGATGCTGATTGGCACTATGGATATGCTGATTTGCTTTGCTGGAACGCTGACTGGGAAAATATTGTTGGTTCAAATAGAGAAGCATGGATTGATTGTGTTGAACAGGTTCAACAGGTTCTTAATCTCAATCCAAATCATGAAATGATGAAGGAAATGATTGAATATTATGGAGGGTTTGATGGGATGATTGACTTTAGTGATTCTCAACCTGACTATCTCATTCTCACACCAAAACCAACAGCAACAGAAATCCCAACAGAAATTTCTGTTCAAGCCACAGCGACCTTAACCGCAATACCAACACCAACCGTTCAGGTCACTAAAACAGAAACTCTAGAATTTGTGACGGCAAGCACGCCAACTTTAATGCCCATTCAGGCACAAACAAAATCAAATACATCAATCTTTATTGGTGGCGCTATACTGCTGTTAATTGTTTTTCTTTTGGTTATAAAATTCAGAAAGGTGTAAGAACTCAAAAACTGCACCCAACACAGCATCCTAAGAACGGGCTCCGTTCTTCCTTGAAATTCCTGCTCCTACTAATTCATTCCTTCGTCACAATCACATCATGGATCAAATGGGCGTAGCGGTTTTGTACCCGAATGAAATGAGCTTCTGGATCGCGTCGGCTTCGGAGCCTTCGGGGGCGAGGAAGCGTCCGCTTTCGACGCCTTGGCGGGTGATCTCACGACAGACGGCTTCGGAGATGAGTGACATGTCACCCTGCGGGAGCGTTCGCTGCGATCGAAGGGTCTCTGAGATAATCGCAGGGATCCTTCGCTATCGCTCAGGATCACATTCTCCGTTTTTGCCAAAACACACCTAAACCAATCCCAGCAACGAAAAGGATGAACGCAACAAAGAACATGGACGTTGTACTTGTCCCTTTTGATGTTTTATTTTGAGTGGGAACATCTGTGGGTAAACTTGTCGCCGTTGGTTGTTCTGGCTTGGGTGTGGACGTGGGAGCATTGACGAGTTTGGTTTGAATCACTGTGACAACGACAGGAGTATCTGTTGGAATTGGCGTAATGGTTGCTGATGGCGTAATGGAAGGTGTAGCAGTATATGGAGATGTCGCTGTGGGTGGGATGGTGGGAGGTGGGGTGAAGGTTAAGGATGGAGCGACAGCTAATAAATTAGACAAAGTTTGTTTTGCTGTTTCATTATTTGCATCTAATATCAGTGCTTTCTTCAGCAGAGAAAGCACTTGATCTGCTTCATCTTTTTGTAAGAGCCGAGACAAACGAGGCGATAAATTATACAATTTGTATCGTGCATATTGAGCTGGGATCTTCAGCATTATAAGGATTCTTGGCAATTGCCTCTTGATATGCGGGATCAACCAGATAGAAATAATGTTCATCAAGAACAAAATCACCCTTTGAGTCAAAGGCAATCGCTTGATAAATATTTATCGAATTTAATCCATGCGTCAGGTGATTCAGGCTTCTTTTTTATTTGTTCACGTAATTTCAATATTTCCAACCAGATATTAGGCGAAACAATGGAAATATTAATGTTGTTGTCTGGGGTCGGTTCCAAATCCTGAAATGACCAAAAAATTTCGTTGTATAAAGATTGATAACCTTCTGTCGTTCCCGATAAAACATTATCGGAAGTAACCGTATATGGCAACTTAAAGATGATATAACCTCTACCGATTTTGCCTTTCCAACCCGCACCTGTATCAAGTATATAGTCTATATTCTGTGCATAATCCACCCTTTGAGTTTCCATAATATATGATACTTTAATTAAGACATCTGTATTTACAGGGAAAGTCGTATTAAATGCAAGCCAAGGATAATTTTCACACTCTCCATATGGAGCATCGAGTCTAAAGGTAGATGTGGCGACACCATCAATATTTACTTCAAAAGAATCTTGCAGAATAGAATAATAGGTGAAACGTTCCCCCTGATCCTTTTTATGGCAATTGGGAGCGCTTTGCGATGGAAAAACTACGTTCATACTCTCATCTGCCTTTCCCAAGTTTTTCATAATGAAATAAGCATTAACAGTAACACGGTTTTGAATTCTATCGGGTAACTCTTTATCGTTGAACATTCCTAGCTCCATCTCCACACGTTCATACTTCATTTGAACTTCTGTATTTTGGAAAGGATGTAAACTACCAAGTTCAACCTCGGGTTCAGGAGCAACATCTGCGTATGCAGATTGTGATGGAATAAAAAGGCTAAGCAAGAACACGAACAGAAGAATGATTTTTGCTACTTTTTTCATTTCACCAACCTCATAAAGCAACTTTCATTTTGTTTCTGTAAGGGCGGAGCATTGCTCCGCCCTTACATGTTTCATTCCTTCGTCACGATCACATCATGGATCAAATGTGCATAGCGGTTTTGCAACCGAATAAAGTGACTTTGGATCGCATCCGCTTCGGAGCCTTCGGGGGCGAGGAACTTTCCGCTTTCGACGCCTTGGCGGGCGATCTCACGGCAGACGGCTTCGGTGATGAGTTCAGCGAGCAGGACTTGTCCCTGTGTGGATGTGTCGAGGCGGTGTTGCCCATCGAGATAACGTTTAACGGATGGGGCGGCTGTGGCAACTACGATCGTTGAGTTGACTCGATCCAGATACACACGTTGACGTGGGTCCATGCGGTCGTCGAAGCGGATGTCGTTGAAAAGACCGTGATGCTTTTTGGGTTGTGTATCTTCAGCCTCTTCTTTCTTCGAACGAACCTGCACCACCGCCTGCGCCTTTTGATCTCCCATATAAGCTGTCACGATGCCTTCGTTGCCCACTTGTTTCCCCTCCACGTGAATCTTTGCAATACCAATTTGCGGATGATCTTTCGACGCTTCGATCTTGACCTTGGGAGTCAACACGTCCACTTCGGGGTTATCTGAAACGACAAAGACTGTCGCACCATCGTAGATCTTTCGCAGAGATATGCGCTCTTAAAGTGAGTGTGACCTGCTGTCCCGTTTGAACATACATTCGGACGGGAGCAAATTCAAGTCCAGATGGAGGCGGCTCTTGTTTTCCATCTGATGTGCGCCTCTCACTTTAATTCCGACGATGCGATCACGTTCAACTCACGGACGGTCTTGTCGAGTTTCTTGCGCAGTTGCTTATCGAGTTTGATCTGTTCATCCTGGATGGCGTGTTCACGTTCAACCTGGACGAGAGGTTCGATTCGGTTTTCGACAGCCTGCTTTCAACGCTTTGGCAAATGGCAATGACCAGTTGATGCCATCGCGCGTGGCGGTGAGGACAGGCTCGTCATTCTTCAGAAGGTCGTGTAGATAATCGCAGTGCGATCGAGCCATAGAAAAAGGATGCATACGGATCATTCTCGAACTTGAGCATGGTCAGCGATATGACCGTGCCCTGGCTGATAACGAGCAGACCTGCATCGGCGTAATCGCCTTCTTCGCCGCGCGTGGAGAGTTGAATGTTGGAACGCAAAAGCTGGAGGCGGGCGGAAGCGGGAAAGCCTTCGATCTCAAAATGTTCGTCAAGAACTTTTTCACCCTTGGGCGGCTTATAGGAAAGGACATGCTCGTCTTTGATTTTGTCCGTGCCTGTAAGATGACGCAGGATGATGAGGCGTGATTGATTCGCCATGATGGTGCGAAGTTCGAAATGTCGCTGCAAATAATTGCGCATGTTATCGAACTGCGGAATCTTGACATCGTCACGTGAGACGATGATCTCGATGACTGTGCCGTTGCCATCGGGAATTCCATGTTTATTCTGAGTTCTTCTGTGACAGGGATGGGTTCATCGAGGTCGAAGGTTGGCACGCCTTCTTTGAGCAGAAGTGAACTGCGATAGAGGATGTCGTTTCGAATCGAGTTGACATATCCATAACCCAAACCGAAGATGGCATCTTTCAGTCCACGCCCCCACATGCCACGCACATGCAAATCTTCTTTCAATCCGCTGGTGGCTTCGCCATACGTGCCAACGACTTTATCCATGCGGGTATCGTCCATGCCTTCGGCGAAGTCACGCACACGGATGACGGAGTTCTTGTGTTTTCGCCAAACATCGATCATGATCTCGCCGCTGGCGGTCTTGCCCGAATCATCGATGCGGGAATAACTGTCGTTGCTGTTGGTGATGATCTCGACCAAGGCGCGCAAAACATCCTTGCGGATCGCTTGATCCGCCTGTTGCAGGGCGACCCTGTCAGCGTATTGGAGTTTGCGGCTGATTGGCATTTGGTTCCTTTCTGAAGTAATCCGGTGGTTGAGTCTGCGTGCTGAGCGGAGCGATAGCGAAGTCGAAGCCCGTATCGAAACCAACAAGTTATCAAGAGTAATTTTGTAACAAGAATTGCTTTGCTTAGTGGTGGTTTCGATATGCCCTTCGCAACAAACGCTCGGGCTACTCAACCACCGATATATTTCTATTTTTTCTTTGCGCTCTTAGCGGGCTTTGCGGTTTGTTGTATTTGCTGCACCAAGCAAGGATGAAAACTTGCCTTCACAAAATTCCAAAAAGGACAATAAATCCTTGCGGTTGTGGATATTCACATATTCTTTGAATTGATTCAAATTCCGTGCAAGTGTCGTTGGCGGGGATTCCATCGTGCAGAGCAACAGGCTTCTGAAGTCAAATTCGTTGAGCGGATTGCCCTTCTTGAAATGCTTGTACGCGTCGGATAGTTCAATCGAACGGACATATTTCCTTGCGTGAGCTTTGAGTTCAGGATGAATCTTTTCAACAACAGGAGTTGAAACAACCGTCTTTTCCGCTTTGGATTTACGTACGCGGACAGTCTTCATCGGCTTGCCGAGCGACTTCTCCACTTTCTCTGCACGTTTAATTCCCCGCGCTGTGATCTGGAATCCGCTGGTGGCGTTGCCCCTCAAGTAGCCCCTGCTTTTGCAGTCACTCCAGCGCCTGCTGACAATGCCCGAATCGGGGTATTGCGGGTATTTCCGCATGGAGAAACGTTTGGGGAACAAAACAAAACAGGCGGAAATAATGTCTTCGGAGGTGATTTCCGATCCCTGTTTGTGGAGGTAGTAAACGGAATAGACCACAAGATCGTTCAGAATGATCTTTGTGTAGATGGTTGGGTCGAACTTGGGAGGGGCGGATTGTTTTGGCACGGTGGTTTCTCTTGATGGAATCTTACCGCATTTTTATGAATCAATTTGCTTTAGGCGGCGTCCTACGCCGCCGTCCCAAAGGGATGCTTCGTGAAGGACGGCGGCTCGAGCTAACTGGCTTTATATGCAATGGCTGAATAAAATCCCTTCAGAAACCTGGAAGGCGCGGTTGCCAGCAATTTTGGCTCAGTGAATCCAGCATGCGAGACGAGCTTGCTATAGGTTCCAAAAGTAAGAGGATACGGAACCCACATATTTCCCGAGTCCACGTTATATTCGACGATGATAAGTGCGCCGTTTGGTTTCAAGAATTCTCGAACGTGTTTCAATATCTTTTCTTTATTTCTAAAGAAGTGAAGTGAGTTTGCCATAACAATGCCATCGAGTGGGGGAATATCCAAAGAGCGGGAAAAGTCATTCGTAAGCAGAATCAGGTTTCGGGCGCCGCCCTGAGCGTGTCGAAGGGTCGTCTGGAAGCGGGCGTGGTGGTTGGATTCTAGTTCGTTGAGCGAAGAGCGGTCTTTGTCTACGGCGTAGATGATTAAGTCGAGTCCAATCAGTTCCCGTAACGCAAGAGTGAATGCTCCGCTTCCAGCGCCGAAATCCGCATAAGTGCCTTGCAATAAATTGGCAGGGCGCAACAAGTTAACGTGGTCTGTATGATCCATACGAAAATGGTATCATACATGCTTATCCCACTTGGAACAGGTTTATATGTCATCCAATACAGAACGGCACGATCCTTACGCGGCTCTGCGTCACAGAGATTATCGGTTATTGCTTATTGGTCGCTTTATCACATCATTTGGCAACGAGATGCTCACCACCGCCATTGGCTGGGAAATATGGATTCGCACGCACGATACGTTGGCGCTTGGCATGGTGGGCTTGGTGCAGGTTGTGCCAGTGATCCTGCTTTCCCTTCCCGCGGGTCACGTGGCAGACCAATATAATCGCAGGCGTATCGTGTTGATCACTGAACTCTTTTTGGCATTTTGCATTCTAGGGCTGGCATGGCTTTCTTTCACGGCGGGTCCCATCTATTGGGTTTACGTATTTCTTTTTGGGATCGGCATCGCCCGCGCCTTCAACGACCCTGCCGCTTCAACTCTTGTGCCGGAGACGGTTCCACCTAAACTGTTTGCCAGCGCAGCAACGTGGAACTCCAGTACCTGGCAACTCGCTTCCATTACTGGACCCGCGCTTGCGGGGCTCTTAATAGGTTTTTTCAACGCTGTGACCTTTATCTACATCTTTGCAGCGTTTGCGGCGGTTGTATTCGTCGTTTTGCTCTCCATGATAAAGGGACGTCAACTTGCACTGGCGCAGAAATCAGCGACATGGCAATCGTTGACTGATGGCTTTAAATTCATGCGCGATACAAAGGTCATTCTGGCTGCCATCACATTGGATATGTTCGCGGTATTGTTTGGCGGCGCAGTGGCTTTGCTTCCTGTGTACGCAACCGACGTTCTCAAAGTGGATTCGTTAGGCTACGGCATAATGCGTGCCGCGCCATCCATCGGTGCGATAATCATAGCATTTGTCATTGCCCATGTGCCGCCGATGAAGAATGCAGGTAGATCTTTACTGCTCGCCGTTGCGGGCTTTGGCATTGCCACCATCATATTTGGTTTTTCAACCTCGTTCATCTTGTCGGTTGCAATGTTGGTTTTGCTTGGCGGGTTGGATAATATCAGCGTGGTCATTCGCGGCACGTTGTTGTTGACACAAACTCCCGATGAAATGCGCGGACGTATTTCATCGGTCAATAGTATTTTCATCAGCATGTCAAACGAACTGGGTTATTTCGAATCGGGAGTTACCGCGGCATGGTTCGGACCCATCGGTGCAGTGGTATTGGGTGGCATCGGCACGATCATCGTTGTGGCGGTAGTGGCACGCATCTTCCCCCAGATCAGGTTGTTGAAGACTTTGGATGTTCCAGAACAAGCAATGACAGCAGATTGATTGAAAAATCTCCCGACATAATATGTCGAGAGATTTTTTTGTTAGCTGCGTCCAAAAATTGTACTGAGAAGTCCAGTAGGTCTTTCCGGTATCTTTTCTTCAATGTACTGGTCTTCCGATACTGGCGTCTTTGCCCGTAATGCCGAGAGTTCTTCTTCGGGATCGCGGAATTGCATGGAGTACAAGCGGGCATATAAGCCGTTGAGTTCCATCAACTCATCATGTGTGCCTAATTCGACAATACGACCTTGATCCAATACCGCTATGCGATGTGCGACTTTGATGGTGCTCAAACGATGTGCCACGATGACTGTCGTACGGTTTTGCATCAGGCGATCTAACGCTTCTTGTACCAGACCTTCTAATTCGTTATCTAATGAACTGGTGGCTTCGTCGAGCAGAAGAATGGCGGGGTCTTTGAGAATGGCACGCGCAATCGCAATGCGTTGACGTTGTCCACCGCTCAGGTTCATGCCGCGCTCGCCAACGATGGTCTCGTATTGCTTCGGGAACGCCATGATGAAGTCATGGGCATTCGCGGCTTTGGCGGCTTCGATCATTTCTTCTTCGCTTGCATCCAAGCGACCATATAAAATATTCTCACGGATTGTGCCGCCGAATAGAATCGTCTCTTGCGGCACGATGCCAATTTGCTCGCGCAGGCTGTGTTGAGTCACAGAGCGGAGATCATATCCATCGAGGCGGATCAGTCCCTCGGTCGGGTCGTAGAAGCGGGGGATCAGGTTGAAGATGGTGCTTTTGCCAGCACCGCTCGGTCCAACCAGTGCAAGGATCTCTCCAGCTTTGACATCCAATGAAACATTATGCAATACATGAGCTTCACCATCATACGTGAATGAGACGTTTTCAAAACTGATGTGACCCAGCGCAGGAGGCATGACATCCGCATTCGGTTCATCCTGGACCGTGGAGCGGGTATCCAAAATCTCGAAGACGCGTTGCACGCCACCGATCGCGGCACGGAGTTGTGCATAGAGACTTGCCATTCCGCCAAGACTGGCAGCAATCGAAATGCCATACATGAGGAAGCCGGTGATCATCGCAAGCGTGAGATGACCAGAGATGACTTCGCGTCCACCGTACCACATGATGGCGGCGATGGTGCTGAAGCCGAGGAACATCATCAACGCTTGGAACGCGGAACTGTAAACAGCCATGCGCAACGAAGCCTGAAAAGTTTTTTCCATGGCGTTGCTATAGCGGCTGACTTCATAGTCTTCACGTCCAAAACTTTTTACGACGCGAATGCCTTGTAAACCTTCTTCGGCCACAACCGTTGAATCTGCCAATTCATCTTGAATGGTGGTACTCGCTTTTTCTAGGCGACTTCCAAAGACACCAGCGACTGCTATCAATACTGGAACCAATGCCAGAATAAACAGTGTAAGGCGCGTGTTCATCGTCAGAACGATGATGATGGAGCCGATCAAGGTCAGTATCTGACTGAGGAAACCTGTCAGGTTGCTGGTCAGCATGGTGCGCATTTGCGTCACGTCACTGGAGAGGCGCGAGACAATATCTCCTACACGGCGGGAGGAGTAAAAGCTAAGCGAGAGTTTTTGCAATTGTGTGTACAGTGATGTGCGCAGATCATAAACAATGTGCTCGCCAATAAACGAGAGCAAATACGATTGCACCGACGTAAACAGCGCTTGCAACAAGAAGATGCCAATCAATAGCAACGCTAGATTATTGAGCGGACCAAAATCCTTGGCTTTTGTCACAGAATCCAGCAGACGCACGATAACCAATGGGAAAGCGAGACCGAATCCGCTGGAAGCCAGTAAAGCCAGCAGAGCCAGTCCCATCTTGCCCCAATAGGGTTTCAGATAACTGAGCAGACGACTCCAATTGATTGCTTTGAATGAGATCGCTGGTTCTTTTTGGTTGAACATCGGGTGACGCTCATCGCGTCCACGATGATTTGAACGATTTTCCATTTTATAAAATTCCTTTCAGAACTCTAGTTTACGAGCGCATTGATAATTCTTTGCACATCATAAAATGTCTCTGTAAACTGAGTGTGAATTGACTAGGAAGAAAAAACGACCTCGTTATAAATTTAACGAGGTCGTCCTGGCTTTTATTCGGTCAACTTTTCATGATTATCATGTGTTTACCTTTGGCAAACTCACAATAAAGGTTGTGCCTTTATCTGGTTCGCTTTCGACCTCGATCGTTCCTTTGTGCAGGTCAACGATCTTTTTGACAATGGAAAGTCCAAGTCCACTGCCGCCACTGGCACGCGTGCGCGATTTGTCAGCTTTGTAGAAATCGTTCGAAGATGCGTTCGCGGTCTTCTTCTGAAATGCCGATACCGGTATCGAGATTCTGATTTCGGCTTAAGAGTCACGGGGAGATAAGGTCACTTTGATGGAACCAGCCTGCGGCGTGAATTTGATCGCATTGTGCAGGAGGTTGATCCACACCTGGCTGAGCAAATCTTCATCGGCAGTGATTTCCAACTCGTCGAGCGAGACATCCATTTGAATGGATTTTTCATTCCATTGCGGCTCGCAGGCAAGGATCAGACTTCGAAGTTGTTTATCCAAACGATATGGTTTCGGCTCGAATCGGAGTTGGTCTGATTCGAGCGACGCCATCTTGAGCAGATCTTCGGTGACACGCGAGAGACGCATACTTTCATCTTCGATGATGTTGAGATAGTGATGTCGTTCTTCGATGGTCAACTCGTCGTTTTCCAATGCCTTGGCAAATCCGCGGATGGATGTAAGCGGCGACTGGATCTCATGCGAAACATTGGAAATAAATTCCTGTCGCAGTACTTTCCCATTGATGAAGTTCGCTCGCCATTTTATTCACACTGTCGGTCAACTTGCCAACCATGGGGTTATCTTTGAATTCATCATCCGTCAAACGGACACTAAAATCGCCGCGAGCAATTCTTTCCAACGCCTCAAGGATCGGGCCAAAGACATTCATCTCTGGAAACCAACCGCGAGCACGAGCAAACTTTCCAAAAAATCCAAATAATAAACCAGCGAAAAGCAAACCCAATAACGTATTGAGAATTTGAGTAAACAGCGAGGGAGTCTGCCAGTGAAATAATGTGTAAAAATAGCCTGTCAGAAGAAAGGCAACTGACACCATGATGCTGACAAATGTCAACACAAAGAGGAACCAGAAAAACCCAAAGAAACGTTGCTTCGGGCTCCTTTTCATGAAGTTACCTCCAGCCGATAACCCAACCCGCGAATGGTGGCGATCTTGAAGGAATATTTTTCCTCGGGGAAGCGTTCGCGCAGACGATAGATGTGTACATCCAGCGTGCGGTCATTGCCGTGAAATTCATATCCCCAAATATCTTCGATCAATTGCTCACGCGAGAATGTCCGCCCGGAATAACTTGCCAGCTTGAATAACAACTCGAATTCCTTGAGCGGGAGTGTGATATTTTCGCCATCAACAAGGATCTGATATGTTCTCTGATCCAAAACTATTTTGCCCACACGAACAGTTTGTGAAGATTCAATGTGGTAACGCTTGAGCAAAGCCTTGACGCGCGCTACCAGTTCCAGCGGCTCAAATGGCTTGACCAGATAATCGTCTGTGCCCAATTGAAACCCCTTCAGCTTTTGGCTGGTCTCGCTTTTGGCGGTGAGCATCAAGACAGGAATATCAAAACTGGCTTTGATCTCCTGACACAATCTCCCAACCATCCATATTGGGCATCATAATGTCAATGACTGCCAAATCTACTTTGGTGGAATCAAGCATGGATAGAGCCTCCACACCGTCCACCGCTTCAAGCACTTCAAAGCCATCGTTGCGTAAAAAGACCTTCACCAATTCACGGATATGTGCGTCGTCGTCCACGACCAGAATTTTGCTCATAATACTCTCTTTGATTTGGCAAAATCATACTTTACTTTTGTAAACTAAAGATGAACCTTTAGGAGAGTTCTGTGTTCAGTATATAACCCAGCCAAGCGAAAGGATTATTGTTATAACGGTAATGGCACGTAACTTTCCACAGATCAGGCTGTTGAAGACGTTGGATGTGCCAGAACGGATCGCTTCGCAAAACGGATAAACGGATGGATACGGATTCGCACATTTGCATTTGTAGTTAATCGTCTAATCACATTAGAGGTGTCTTATGATGAACAACCGTCAACTTGCAGGAACGTTCTCTACTTAATTCTATTCCTTACGCACCACACCTTCGCGCCATGCATATACCGCTGCTTGCGTTCGATCTGCCAGATGCAGTTTGCTCAGGATATTGCTGACATGTCCCTTGATGGTCTTCTCACTTAAAACCAGCTTCGCTGCCATCTCCGCATTGGACATGCCGTCCGCGATCAACTTCAACACTTCCAACTCACGTTCACTCAATTCCGTAAACGGATTCAGATTATCTTCGCGCTTGCCTTGCAACTCTTTGATGACACGCGCCGCTACACGCGGATGCAGAACCGCTTCTCCCGCCGCAGCTTTCCGGACTGCGGCCGCCAACTCATCCGCACTCACATCCTTCAGGATATAAGACAACGCTCCTGCCTTCAATGCCGGGAAAATGTGTTCATCTTCGTGATACGAAGTAAGGATGACGATCTGCGAACGGGGACTGACCTGTTTGACGCTGCCGCGTCGCTTCGACGCCATCCACGTTCGGCATGATGAGATCCATCAGGATGACATCCGGGACATGTTGCTCTGCCAGATTGACAGCTTCATCACCTGAACCCGCCTCACCCACGACCGAAATATCTGGTTGCGTAATTAAAAAAGCTTTCACACCCTGACGTACCATCGCGTGGTCGTCCACCAATAAAACCGAAATCGAATCAGCCATTATGATCTCCTCAATTTTGCAGTAATTTGCGTGCCTTTGTCCTTTTTCACTCTACCACATCCACGTTGCACCATTCACAGCGATCAATCGTTCCTGCATGGAATCCAATCCAACGCCTTTTGCAATTTGTTTCACATCAAGCCCAATGCCATTATCTGCGATGTCAACACAATGCATCAAGTTTTCAGATTTCAATTCAACATTGACATTGTCCGCTTTGACTGTGGCGTGCCACATTTGCCAGTGCCTCTTGCAATCACCCTGAACAAATGCCTGTTCAACTCATTGACATTCAAAGACATTGAGTCATTGTCAACATTCAGTTTGACTTCGATATTATTTTGCCTTGACCATTCATTCCACATACTCATTGACTGCATCTGGTAATGATTTCTGCTCCAATGCAGGTGGACGCAACGCATTGATCAGCGAAGTCAATTCCATGCCAGCTTGTTGTGCAAGCCGTTCCGCTTCCGTCACGGAGGAGTAAGCTTTATCGGTTTCAGATAAAGCCGTCCGCGCGGCACTCAACTGCATCGAGATGGCGAAGACCTGTTGTTTCACCGAATCATGCAGGTCCCGTGCGAGGCGGTTTCTTTCCTCCACCACAGCCAGTTCACGGAGTTTTTGCTGCGTCTCCTTGAGTTCATCCACCAACTGTTGGTTTTGGTCACGCGCTTTCTCTGCCTGTTGCAATACGGCTCCAAAGAAACCACCTAAAATATAGGAGACCCCATAAAACAAAACTGCATAAATACCGTTTGTACCGCGAGCCGACAATGTAAAAAAACTGACAATGACATAATAGACCACGATCCACATGGCGGCTTTCTTCCCTGGCAAAACATGCGCCGTATGAACTGCAAGGATGATGAATATGAAATTGAAGGCATCTGTGGAAGTCGAACCAAGGGAAAGTACGAGCGTCAGAATAAAGGTCTGAACGCCAAAGTAAATGTCTGGGTGCTGCTGAAAGGACACGGTCCCGAAGTAGAAGCGATGGAGAATCCCGAAGAGCAGACATAAGCCCAGGGTGATCAGTTGTAATTTAAGCGAAGAGAATCCACTGATCCCCAAAAGGGACATGGCGGCAATGCTGATGTATGTGGCAATGTCGAGTAATATGGGAATGCGCAGGGAATTATTCTTCATAGGTCAGTTATACAAGAATAACATTGGCTGTGTGAATTGTAACCCGTCTGGAGACTGGTCGTTACAGAGTCTCCAGACGGGTTCATGGTTTATGGATTGAGCCGTTTTCCCGTTTGAACCGCATCCACCACTTGCAAGATGATCTGGCTGACTTGCTGGGCATGTTCGGGGTTGAAAACCAGCGAGCCATGAGTGGAACCATCCACCGTGATATGGATACTGTTCGTCGAGAGCGCCGCCAGTTCATTTTGCATTTCACGCCAGTTGTCATCGACACCTTCGCCGTGTGTGATCACTGCCAGCGGCAGATCACCTAGTGAACCAAGGTCATGCGCCTGCTGAAAGATATTCGCACCCAACAACATCGTGGTTTTCGCATTTTGCCAATATTCCTGCGTTGAGAATATTGCAGCAACCTCTGCACGTTGACGTGGTGGCAGGCTTGCGAAATCTATTTTACGGCTGTTGAAAAAATACAGGCGTCCCAAACCCATCCGCACCATCGTTTGGAGGAGCGGCATAAAGGTAAGCATGGGAGTATCTCCCTTCAGCATTTCGGGATACCGCACAAACTGATCAGGGTGCGATGAATCCAACAAGACCAAACCGACAACTTCCTGCGGATACATCGCCGCATACTCGCGCACATAGATTCCGCCTTTGGAATGTCCCACCATCACGAAGGGACCTTCAATGCCGGCATTCGTCAACAAGGTATGCAGATTTTGCGGCTGTGCGTTGTGGCGATTCTGGTTCCGAATCATTTTCGCTCCAACCGAAACCAGCGCGGTCATATGCACAGACGCGCACCTGCTTCGCCACTTCAGGCTGTACCCATGCCCAGTACGATGAGAAACCGCCAGACATTGCGTCCAGAATCACTGTCGGGCTGCCTTCGCCAATGCAGTAAATGTGCATTTTGAATCCGCCGACATCGATCAAATTTCCTGGTGCAGGGAAATTGCGCTTATCAGATTTTGTTGCTGCGGTCTGATAGATCATGCCTGTAGTTGAAAGCACAACAACAAAGACACTTGTCCAAAGTAAAGCCCGTTTAAGCCAATTCAAAAATCGTTTAGTAAAAGTTGGTTTCATTTAGTCTCCTTTGATTGCGCAAAGGATATTCGATGAGCATTATTCGGTGATGCGTCGCAAGTCGCCTTTTCGATGCGACCAAAGGCGGTATCGATTGCGCTTATAATCTGACAAAGCGAAAGGATTATCGTTATGATGAACAACCGTCAACTTGCAGATACGTTCACACTTATTGGCAATTTATGCGAGATCAAAGGCGAGGTCATTTATGTCATCCTCGCCTATCGCAAGGCGTCCGAAAGTTTGATGTCACTGCCGCGCGAAGCCAGCGAATATTGGAAGGAGGGAAAGCTGCGCGAGATCCCCGGCGTAGGTAAAGCCATTGCTGAAAAAATAGATGAACTGCTCACAACAGGCAAACTCCAATTTTTGGAAAACCTCAAAAAGGAAGTCCCTGAAGAATTAGCCGGATGGCTTGCCGTCCCTGGACTTGGACCGAAGAAGATCGCGATGATCTGGAAGACGTTGGACATCACGGCTCTTTCTGACCTTGAAACTGCTGCCAAAGAAGGGAAGCTTCGCTCACTCCCTGGCATGGGCGCCAAGTCCGAGAGCGCCATCCTTGAAGGGATTGCATCCTTATCCCGCAGGTCAGGGAGAATCCCATTGGGACGCGCGTATCCGCTTGCGCAGGATATTATCAAGACTCTCAAAGGGGTGAAGGGAGTTGTCGATGCAGAAGCAGCTGGCAGTTTAAGAAGGATGCGTTCGACAGTCGGCGACTTGATATTTTGGTGGCGGCAAAGGATTTGTCCGCAGTGATGGATGCGTTCGTCAGTCTGCCCGGTGTAAGTCGGGTGTTGGGAAAAGGTGAAACAAAATCCAGTATTGAATTCACGGATGGAGTCCGCGCACAAGTGTGGGTCTATCCGCCGCAAGAGTTTGGGACAGCGCTGCAATATGCAACAGGATCCAAAGATCACAACGTCGCCTTGCGGCAGATCGCACTTGATAAAGGCTTATCGTTATCCGATCA
The DNA here is from genome assembly GCA_963730175.1 of uncultured Chloroflexia bacterium. Taxonomy (GTDB): domain Bacteria; phylum Chloroflexota; class Anaerolineae; order Anaerolineales; family Villigracilaceae; genus Defluviilinea. The sequence continues at coordinate 15,189 of CAVSRF010000030.1, forward strand.
TTCATTCAAGAAGGTGAAGGGCGGCAAGGAAATTTTCTGCGCAACCGAAGAGGAAGTGTACGAGACGCTTGGCTTGCAATGGGTGCCGCCCGAACTGCGCGAGGGACGTGATGAAGTGGCGCTGGCAAAGGCGAATAGACTTGCCGAAGTTGATCGAAGTAAAGGACATCAAGTCCAATTTGCACATGCACTCGAATTACAGTGACGGCAAATTGAGCATGATGGACATGGCGAAGGCGGCGATCAAACGCGGCTTGAAAGTGATCGTGTTCTCAGACCATTCGGTAAGTTTGGGCGTTGCGAATGGTCTCTCGATTGAGCGGCACAAACAACAGGCAGCCGAGATCAAGAAGATTCAAAAGGAATTGGGCGATAAGATTTTGATCTTGCATTCGAGCGAAGTGGAGATCAAAGCCGATGGTTCGCTCGATTACCCCGATGAGTTTCTCGCCTCACTCGATTTGGTGGTCGCTTCACTACATTCCAGTTTGCGCCAACCACGCGAAAAAATTACCGAGCGTTTATTGAAAGCGGTCAACAATCCGCACGTGGACATTATCGGTCACCCAACAGGACGTGAGATTCCCAACCGTGAAGGTGCGGATCTGGATATGGAAGTCATCCTGCAAGCCGCGGCGAAATCAGGCGTGGCAATGGAGATGAGCGCCAGTCCCTACCGCCTCGACCTCGACGATCATCACGCCCGCCGCGCAAAAGAATTGGGCGTGCTCCTCAGCATCAACACCGACGCGCACTCTGAAGAGGAATATGACTTGCTCCATTATGGCGTTGCCATCGCAAGGCGCGCCGGGTTGACAAAGAATGATGTCATCAATACTTGGTCGGCGGATAAGTTGGTGAAGTGGTTGAAAAAGAGAGGAAAGTGAGGCAGAATGAAAAACCCTTTTGGTCCCGATCCCGAGTCTTACAATTCTTACGTAAACCTCAAACAACGGATCTTTGCCATCGTTCAGATGAAAAAGGTCTACGACCAGATATTTGATGTTGTGCAGGTTGCGTACGAAAATGCCATCAATGCAGAAAATATTGTACTGAGTCGTGATGAGCGGAAGCACTTGTTTGCACAAATACTACGTTTGATACTGGAAGATATGATCCAGAAACTTGACAGTCCATCCAAATCGGCTGATGGGCAAGATGCGATAGAATGACTGCACTCAAATCCCTCTTATTCCTCATCTTTGTCCCCGGCATGCTGGCTGGATATATCCCCTTCGCTTTTTTGCTGACAGGTCCCTACGTGGTGACCGGGTTTCTGATCTATCTTGCACTTCCACTCTGGCTGATCGGTGGAGCGGCGCTCCTGTGGTGCTTCTGGGATTTCCTTACCAAAGGCTTCGGCACACCTGCCCCTCTTGACCCGCCGAAGGAATTGGTTGTGACGGGCTTGTACAAATACGTTCGCAATCCAATGTATGTGGGTGTCATCCTGATGCTCATTGCCTATTTTCTCTGGTTTGGATACTGGAGCTTGTTGATTTACACAGGCGCTTTTTTTCTCGCCTGTCACCTATTTGTTCTTAATTATGAAGAACCAACCTTGAAGAAGAAATTTGGCAGGTCATATACGAACTATATGAAAAGCGTCCCACGCTGGATTCCTAAGTTCAAATAAACGGTCCGTATTAATTCCCATTCCATGTAAAAGGAATACAAATAAATCTTGTCGGTGAAATTGCCGGGTTGGCAACTTCGTTTTTCTTTGCGCTTACATCGATCATATTCGCCTCTACCGGACGTATGGTTGGTTCACAGGTGACAAATCGAATACGCCTCATATTTGCCCTGCTCTATCTCGTCATTTTGAACCTCATTCTCTTTCATGAACCATTGCCATTTTCAGCAGAGTCCTCGCGTTGGATATGGCTTGGTTTATCAGGCGTGATCGGTCTTTCACTCGGTGATGCCTTCTACTTTCAATCACTCGTCTCGGTGGGAGCACGCCTCGGGAGTCTACTTTTGAGTCTGGCTCCCATCTTTGGCTCGATCATCGCTTGGATATTCTTTGGTGAGACTCTCAGCGTCCTGCAAATTACGGGTATCGCCCTTGCTCTGGCTGGGATTGGTTGGGTGGTCATGTCTCATCGAAGAACCGCCCAATACCCCTCATGGACATACTCGGCGCGGTGTGTTCTTCGGCGTGCTGGCAGGACTGGGTCAGGCAACTGGACTCGTTCTATCAAAACAGGGAATGTTCGGAGAGTTTTCACCATTCCAGGCAAATGTGATCCGTATGCTTGCCGCGACGATTTTCATTTGGATATGGACTGGGTTTCAAGGAAGTGTGGGCGCGACATTTAGATCCATGCGCGAGAAACCACAGGCTCTGCGCCTGCTCGCACTCGGCGCACTGGTCGGGACCGGTTCTCGGCGTGTCATCGTCATTGTTTGCGGTGCAACATATAGAGGTGGGTGTTGCAAGTACCTTGATGGCGTTGCCGCCTATCATTGTTTTGCCGATCAGTTATTTTGTATATAAAGAAAAAGTTGGCTGGCAGGCGGTGGCAGGGACGATCCTTGCAATAGCGGGCGTTGCCATTTTATTTCTGGTATAAACTCATCAAATCCAACAAACTTGGGGTAAGATAAAATCATATAATCAAACCAATTTCCAAACGAGGAAATCATATGACAAACCCAATACCAGCCGATGAAGTCCGTTTTTTCAGTGGAAGTTCGAATCAGGCACTGGCCGCAAATATTGCCAGAGAACTGGACGTGCCGCTGGACAAAACTCATGTCTCCCGTTTCAGCAACGATAATCTCTACATCCAACTTGGAGCTACCGTGCGCAATCGCCGCGTCTACATTGTGCAGGCGTTATCGCAACCTACCAACGATCATCTGATGGAACTGCTGATGATGCTTGATATCGCCCGTGCGGCGGCGGCGTCAGAAGTCCATGCCATCATCCCGTACTACTCATTTGGTCGCTCCGATAAAAAGGACGCGGCGCGCATTTCCATCACTGCCCGGCTTGTTGCCGACCTCATCAAAACCGCGGGCGCTACACATGTGATGAGCATGATGCTCCATTCGCCACAGGTGCATGGATTCTTCTCCGTGCCCACCGATCCGCTCAGCGCCCGTCCGGTCTTTCAGGATTATCTGAACACGCGCGACTTGAGCGATCACATTGTCGTCGCACCGGATATGGGATCGGCAAAATCTGCCGCTCGCTTCGCCAAATGCCTGGAGTTGCCCATTGCCGCCGGGAACAAGGAACGCATCTCGGACACCCAGGTGAAGATCAGTGGCTTGGTGGGGAATCAGGTGCACGGGCATAAACATGCCCTGATCTACGATGATGAGATCGCGACAGGCGGCTCCATTGACGAGTTGAGTCGTGTACTCATTAACGAAGGCGTGGAGGATATTACTGTGGTCTGCACACACGGCGTCTTTACGCGCGGCGGTTTGGAAAGACTGGCGGAGATTCCACAGATCAGGGAGATCATTACGACAGATACTGTTTATCTGCCGCTTGATAAGCGACATCCGAAATTAAAGGTGTTATCGGTTGCGTCGGTCTTTGCAGATGCGATCCGTCATAACTTGTATCACGAGTCGATCAACGACCTGTTTGTGTTTGGCGACGAGTGATCTTTGTTGCAACAACTCAAGTCCCGCGCCCGAGCATTGAAGGATGAAACCATCTCGGTCTACCTTGCAGCAAGAGACCCACGTACACCGTGGTATGCGAAGGCAGTTGCTATTTGTACTGTAGCGTATGCGTTCAGTCCCATTGACCTGATTCCCGATTTCATTCCCATCCTTGGTTATCTTGATGATTTGTTCATTGTGCCTGCTGGAATAGCTCTGGCGATTCGATTGATCCCGGCTGGGGTGTTGGAAGAGGCGCGGAGAACAGTGGCAACCCAGGGCGTAGGCAGAAGCGTGGGTTACATCGGAGCGGGGATTATCGTTCTGGCGTGGATCGTCATCCTGATAGGACTTCTTCGTCTTATAAAATTCTTATCATGAGCCTATATAATATTGAAAAAGGAGGCTCACATGATTGAAAAAGCAATGCAAGAAGCGATGAATGAACAGATCAATAAAGAGATGTTTTCTTCGTATCTATACCTTTCGATGGCAGCGTATTTTGAAGATAAGAACCTGCCGGGGTTTGCAAATTGGATGCGCCTGCAAGCGGACGAAGAGCGCGAGCACGCGATGAAGTTCTATGATTTCATTTTGGAGCGCGGCGGCAAGGTTATACTCAAAGCCATCGACGCACCAAAGACCGAGTGGGCGTCGTCACTGGAAGTTGCCGAGGAAGTTGCGGCACATGAGGCGAAGGTCACGGCGTCCATCAATGCGCTCTATGAATTGGCGTTGAAGGAAAAGGACTATCCTGCGCAGGTGATGTTGCAGTGGTTCATCAGCGAGCAGGTGGAAGAGGAGAAGAATGCGGCGGAGATCGTCGCCAATCTCAAACTTATCGAGGCGCGTGGCACGGCTGTAATGATGCTCGATCATCGGCTAGCCAAACGCGGCAGCGAGTAGTATCCAAGGGGTCCCTGAAGGCTTTCAACCTTCAGGGACTTTTTTGTTACATCGGTGCGATAGAATAGGTTATGAAAAACTTCCTCATCTATGGCTCGTATGGTTATACCGGTCAACTTATTGTGGAGTTGGCAATAAAAGAGGGGATGCGTCCCATTTTGGCGGGGCGCGATGAAAAGAAATTGCGGGAACAGGCGGGAAAATACGATCTTGAATATCGCGCCTTCTCATTGAACGAAACAAAAAAATTAGATGCCGCTCTGCTGGAAGTGGATGCCGTCCTGCATTGTGCGGGACCGTTTGTGTTGACGTTCCGACAAATGGCAGAGGCGTGCATTCGTACGAAACGCCATTACGTGGATATCAGCGGAGAGATCGAGGGCTTTGAGTCTCTGGCAAAGATGAGTGATGATGCAAGGAAAGCAAATATCATGGTTTTGCCCGGCGGTGGGTTTGACGTTGTTCCGTCCGATTGTCTCGCGGCGTATCTTCACCGACAATTGCCAACCGCGTCTCATTTTCGTTTGTTTTTACGCGGTGTCGGAGGCGGAGTTTCACGGGGGACGGCGCGTTCAGGCATAGAGAATATGCATCGTCAGGGCAGAATTCGCAAGGATGGAAAGATCGTTCAGGTGCCGCCTGCCTGGCAGGTCCTTGAACAGGATTTCGGGCGCGGCGCGGTGAAAGTTGTCTCTGTGGGATGGGGGGATGTGTCCACGGCATATTACAGCACAGGGATACCCAATATCGAAACCTACTTTGCATTTCCGCGCTTTGTGATCCGATCACTGAAACTTTCAAAAGTTATCGGACCGTTGGTCTATTCACGTCCTGTACGGAATCTGCTAAAGTGGCTTATCGGCTTTGTGATCCCATCTGGACCGACGCGACAGCAAAACGAAACAGGATTCAGCCTGATGGTCGGAGAGATGCGGGATAACGGTCAGGTTGTGCGCGCGAAATTGCGAGTCCCTGAAGGTTATCGCTGCACCGCATTGACCACGGTCGAGATCATGAAGCGAATATTGAATGGCGATTTCAAAACAGGATTTCAAACTCCATCGCTCGCATATGGCGCCGACTTTATTCTGCAATTCGATGGAGTGCAAAGAGAGGATCTGGCATGAGAAAAACAATTTATCCTTTGATACTCGTAACGATCATTCTTTCGGCATGTGCACCATCTACAATGGAACCAGCCATGCCTGTTTCAACTGTAATGGAGGCAACCATGTCCATTGAACTGACAAGCAATGCGTTTTTGCACAGGGACAACCCATCCCTGCCAAAATTCTCATGTGTAGGTGAAAATATCTCGCCTGCGCTTTCATGGGGTGAACCACCTGCAGGTACACAATCCTTTGCGCTTATCATGGACGACCCTGATGCGCCTGGCAGCACATGGGTACATTGGGTCTTGTTTAATATTCCATCATCTGCACGCAGTCTGCCCGAAGCTTTCCCGTCCAATTCAACTTTCCCCGATGGAAGTATGAGCGGCAATAGCAGCTTTGGCGGACCAGGGTATGGTGGTCCATGTCCGCCAAGCGGCACACATCGCTACTTTTTTAAACTCTATGCGCTTGATGCAACACTCGGTATCTCCCCCGGTGCGAACAAAGGCGAATTGGAAAAGGCTATGGTGGGCCACATCCTCGCACAGGGCGAGTTGATGGGCACATTTCAAAAATGACCACCCTATCGAACTCGATCATTCAACGCGCACTGAAAAAAGGCAATCCCGTTATCGATGTAGATCACGCCATATTTATTTGGGAAGGCGAGTCTGCGCCGTACCTGACAAGCGACTTGAACCAATGGGACGATCATCCCAAACGATTCAAACGCGTCTCCCCTCGACTTATACCTGATTCAGCGAAATCGATCTGGTCCTGCACCTTGAGCCTTCCCCGCGACGCGTATGTTGAGTATGCGTTTTACGATTCTGTCACGCAAAAGACCTTTCTCGATCCGTTAAATAAAAAAAGTGTAAGCACAGGCATGGGCAATCGTAATAACTTCTTCTATATGCCAGAGACCATGCCATCTCCATTTGCTATGCGTCGCGCGGATGTATCTGGTGGTGCGTTGACGACCCACCGCGTGGATACAGGTTTGCTTCGTGATGACTATGAGCGCACCATTTATCTATACAGACCACCCGTGAAAGAACCCGTCCCTTTATTGATCGTCTACGATGGGCAGGATTATCTGCAACGCGGAAAACTCCCCATGATTGTGGACAATCTGATCGCTGATAAACGCGTTCAACCCATCGCGATGGCATTCCTCCCAAGCGGCGGACGCTGGCGCAGTGTGGAATATGCCTGCTCCGACGCCACGATCAATTGGGTGGAACAGATCGTTTTGCCTGTGGCGCAGGAACAACTGAACTTGTTGGATATTAAAAAATATCCTGGTTCCTACGGTGTGCTGGGAGCCTCGTTCGGTGGATTGATGTCACTCTATACCGGATTGCGACTACCAGATATCTTTGGAAAGGTGCTGAGCCAATCAGGTGTCTCCGCAATGGACGGACGCGACTTTGCAACTGTTGACCTGGTCAAATACAAGCACGCCCGCGATATTCAAATCTGGATGGATGTTGGAAAACTTGATTCGTTATTGGAAGATAACCGCCGCATGTCCGCACTGCTGAATGAGAACGGATATAACGTCACGTATCGGGAATTTTCTGGCGGTCATAACTACACAGCCTGGCGTGACGATGTCTGGCGCGGATTGGAAGAGATGTTTCCAGTAACAAATCCCTGATGAAGCAGAATACAGGGATACTACGTAAACTACATACCCAATTTAAAAAGAGGCGGGCTTTTCATCCACAACTCGTGTGACTATGTGTTGCATGAGTTCACGAATATTCTTTACGGAGTTAATTCTGCTTCGGCGGCTATCGGGTCAAAACCCTCGGGCCAGATGGTACCTTGGTTGTAGATAGCTTTACCAAGATCTGCGTCTGCAAGATTTGCTTCACTTAAGTCTGCATCACATAAGTTGGCTGTGTAGAGGAAAGACCCGCGCAGGTCAGCCTTGCTTAAATTGGATTTGCTCAGGTCGGCATTGTTCAAATCTGCTCTGGATAATTTCGCCTCACTTAGATCGACCCCGCTCAGAAGGCATTTGCTCAGATCGGTCCCCAAGAGGAGGCTTTTGCTTAGATCAGCATCAAGAAGATTGCTCTTGCTCAAATTTGCCCCGCTTAGGTTTGTCTTGATTAATTTTGCTTCACGCAGGTTGGATTCAAGCATCCTGGCTTCACTCAGATCAGCCCCGCCCAGGTTGGCTCTCTGAAGGTTTGCCCTGCTTAGATTTACCTTGATAAGTTTGGCGCCGCGCAGGTTTATGTCACGCAGGTTTGCTTCGCTCATGTTGGCATGGTTTAGTTTTGCTCCTCCAAGATTGGCTTCGCTCAGGTTTGCTCCATCGAGGTTCGCCCCGCTCAAGTCAGCGCGGATCATTGTGCTCTTGCTTAAATCGGTCTCGATCAGGGAGCCTTCACTCAGAATGGCATCACTTAGTTCTGTTTCACTTAAGTTGGCATCGTCCAGAATGACGTTGCTTAGGTTGGCTCCGCTTAGGACGACCCCGCGCAAGTTAACCCCACGCAGGTTGACATCGCTCAGGTCTGCGTTTGCCAGCCACAACGGACCGGGACGATTGATCAGGTCATATAGTTCATAATGGGAAAATTTCATCTTTGCACTCCAAATGCCGATTTGATTGGCGAACAATGTCATTATATGCGTACTAATCGCATGGCACAAGCCGCGTGGCACATTGCAACACCATGATTGCTTCGAGAACAACCTGTCATGATTTGTTTGAGAAGTGATTGTTACTTTGTAACAAGATGTATAATCAACAATATGTCCGTTCTTTCGAATAAGCGCATCGTTCTGGGCGTAACAGGTTCCATTGCCGCATATAAAGCCGTTGATCTGGCATCCAAACTTACACAGGCGGGCGCACAAGTGGATGTGGTTCTCACAAACTCCGCGGAGAAATTTATTACGCCGCTGACGTTTCAATCCGTTACCGGGCGGCGTGCTTATACGGATAGCGACCTATGGGGAAATGAAGCGCATGTTTTACATGTGGGTCTTGCTCACCAAGCCGACCTGTTCGTCATTGCACCCTGCACTGCGAATACCATTGCCAAACTTGCTCATGGACAAGCCGATACTTTATTGACCGTCACTGCGCTGGCATCGACATCTCCGTTGGTGATTGCGCCCGCGATGGATGGCGGCATGTTCGACAACGCCGCCACACAGGAAAACCTGGATACACTTCGGAAGCGCGGCGCGTATATCATCGAACCTGTAGATGGACATCTCGCATCGGGACTCACCGGCATCGGACGCCTGCCCGAAACGCCTGATCTCATCGGACACATTCGCCTCCTTCTCGGACGCCGCGGCTTGCTCGCCGGTAAAAAAGTTTTGGTCACCGCTGGAGGGACTCAGGAGCCGCTCGACCCTGTGCGCGTCATTACCGAATCATTCCTCGGGCAAACAAGGCTATGCCCTCGCCCAAGCTGCATTGGACGCGGGCGCGCAGGTCAAGTTAATTACGACACCCGTATCGTTGACTCCGCCAGTGGGGGCAGAAGTACTTCGTGTGCAAACGGCAAAGCAGATGTTGGATGCAGTCTTGAATGAATTGCCCGAAAGCGATGTGCTTATCATGGCGGCGGCGGTTGCAGACTTTAGACCGAAGAACCAGTCTGAACAGAAGATCAAGAAAGAGGGCGGGGTTCCGCAGGTGGAGCTTGAAGCGACGGAAGACATCCTGAAAGCCGTGGCAGGCTCAAGGTCAAAAATGAAGCGTTTGCGCGTCGTGGCTGGGTTTGCGGCAGAATCTCAAAATCTACTGCAAAACGCCTCAAATAAGTTACAATCCAAGAAACTGGATTTGATCGCCGCGAACGATATTTCCGCAACTGATGCAGGGTTTGCCGTTGAAACCAACCGCATCACACTTTTATTTGTAGACGGACGCAAGGAATCATTGTCATTGATGAACAAGACGGAAGTAGCTGAAATCATAATTGTACGTATCGCGGCTTTGTTGGAGTGAAATGCGCATTCTGGTAATTTCTGATATTCATGCAAACTATACGGCTCTCGAAACTGTGCTCAACGATGCAGGCACAGTGGATGAAACTTGGTGTCTCGGCGACATGGTGGGATATGGGCCCGATCCCAATGCGACAGTGGAATTGATACGTGAGATTCCCAACCTGACCTGTATTCTAGGCAATCATGATATGGCGGCGGTCGGCAGGATTCCTCTTGAGGCTTTCAATGGGGATGCTCGCCGCACGCTTGAGTATCACGAACGTGTATTGACCGCGGATAACATGGACTTTCTGCGTTCGCTGCCTTCCACTTTGCAAGTGCTTGGAGAAGTGAGTATCGTGCATGGAAGCCCGCGCGATTCAGTTTGGGAATATATTTTGAATACGTTATCTGCGCGTTTGAATTTTGATCATTTCGGTACGCCCTGGTGCTTTGTAGGACATTCTCATTTGCAGTGCATGTTCCAGCTTGATCTGAACACGGATCGTGTGGGACTGGTTCCCATCCGCGGGGGTGATTTCATAAAGTTGCGCCCAAGGTCCATCCTGAACCCAGGGTCGGTGGGCCAGCCGCGAGACCGTGATCCACGTGCCGCGTACGCCATCTTCAATACGGATGGACCCATTTGGGAGCCGCGCCGCGTGGACTATAACATTACCGAAGTACAGCAACGCATCCGTGAGGCGGGACTGCCTGAAAAACATGCCATACGTATCGGTGAAGGCTGGTAGGGGAACTTTCCTGACAGGGATTCGTCTGTAGGGTGAACTCACCTTACATTTTTCAAGGAGTAGCAAAAATGAAGCGAACTTTAATCACAATTGCACTGACGGCTGTGGTTGTGTTAACCCTGGTTGGGATTGCATCGTCATTGGCATTCGGAGGGGCTGCAGTTAGCAATGTTTCCCGCTCTCTCGATGGCGGCTATGGCGGCGGCTCCCCTATGTTTATGGAAGCGCCTGCCGCGGCTCCCATGCCTGCGATTTCGGATTCGTCCAAAAGCGGTGATGGGTTCAACACACTACTGCACCGCTTGCCGATGTGGAGCGGAAGATCATCAAGAACGCGGACTTGAGCGTCGTGGTCAAAGACCCGGTTCAAAGTATGGATGAGATTACCAAACTTGCCGAGAGTATGGGCGGCTATGTGGTTTCCTCGAACCTTTACCAATCAACGTATGGTCCCAATAACACTTCCGTGCCTCAGGGCAGTATTTCCATCCGTGTGCCCGCTGATAAACTCGATAGCGCGCTGGAGCAGATCAAGAATAGCGCGGTGGAAGTGCAATCTGAAAATGTGTCCGGGCAGGATGTGACAGATCAATACGTGGACCTCCAGTCCCGCCTGACTGCCAAACAGGCGGCTGAAAAGAAACTGCTCGAAATCCTGGATAAAGCTGAAAAATCGGAAGATGTTCTGGCTATTTACAATCAAGTGCAACAGGTGCAAAGTGACATCGAGGTACTCAAGGGTCAAATCAAATTTATCGATCAATCAGCCGCCATGTCGTCCGTCAGTGTGACCCTCATCGCGGAAGTCGGCACCCAGCCGATCCAGATCGGTGGATGGAAGTTGCAAGGCACCGCCAATGATGCCGCACAGGATTTGATCCGCTTCACACAAGGCTTTACCCGCTTCTTGATTCGCTTCGTGATATACAATCTACCGGCGTTGATCCTGATCGCCATTCCGCTTTACCTACTCTTCATCGGCGGACGCGCACTCTATCGAAGGGTCCGCAAACCGAAGGTCAATGTGGAAGCGAAGGAAGTAAAAGAGGAAGAGAAGAAGTAAGTTCGTCTCCCAAAAAATAAGGCCTGATGAGTTGTTTCAAATAACTCATCAGGCCTTTTGATTTACAACGTATTGTACAAGCATGTATAATCCTCCTCATGGACAAACTCATCCACGAAGCGCAGACGTTGTTCAACGTCCATGTGACGGGGCGGCAGGTGATGTCGTTGATCACATACGAGAAGGACTTGATGGAGTGGAACCAGAAGTTCAATCTCACCGCCATCCGTGATGTTGAATCGATTCGCACAAAACATTTTCTGGATTCGTTCTCCTGTGTGCAGGCATGGAAGGCGAACCCGCCCGCGCATCTCATTGACGTGGGGACTGGCGCGGGTTTCCCGGGGCTTCCTCTCAAAATCCTTTACCCCAGCATGAAGTTGACTCTGGTCGAATCAGTCGGCAAGAAAGCCATGTTCTGCCAGCACATCGTCAGCGTATTGGGATTGGATAATGTCAACGTCGTTCAAGCGCGTGCCGAGGCTTTGGGGCAGAACCTGAAACATCGCGAACAATACGATTGGGCGGTAGCGCGTGCAGTAGCGAACCTCAATGTGTTAAGTGAATACTTGATTCCGCTTGTAAAAATCGGTGGAAGGATGCTCGCGCAAAAGGGCGAAACTGCACATGCCGAAGCGCAGTCCGCGGAAGGTGCGATGAAATTATTGGGTGGAAAATTGGAGCAGTTAATTCAAGTCAATTTGCCGGGCGTGGCAGATGATCGTTATCTTGTCATCGTGGACAAGGTCGCGGCGACGCCGCCGCAATATCCACGCAAGCCGGGGATGCCGGGGAAGACGCCGTTGTAGGTGAAGTAAATCAGTAAACAGTTTTCAGTAATCAGTATTAAAAAACTCAAAACATGAAGATGGGTGTTTTAAGTGTCAGGATTTTTTCATAAATTCACGGTAGTAATTTGCCATTTCTCCGTATAAACTCTGGCTTCAAACTGGCTTCGATATGAAATGTCTATCAATCGATACCTTTGGAAAATGGCGTATCTTTTGCTTTTGAATCTGAAAGGATGGCTTACGTAACATCTTAATATCATGATGGGATTTCGAAATACATCGAGTTTACTGTAGGCAACAAATCAATATTACTTGTGTCCATAATTTCTATGACCAGAGCTTCTATTTTCATATTGAGGGTTTTGGAAGATTAATGAAGTTAGTTGTTGCCAATATCAATGTAACGAGCACAAAGAAGATAACAAAATTAGAAGGTCTCAGCACCCTCTTCCACAATCGTGATCGTATCTTCCTTATTCGGGATAATACATAAAAACTCAAACGGCTCTTCGCCTGTATTGTCATACGAATGGATCGCGCCTTCGGGGATGAAGACCACATCCCCTGTTTTGACGTGATGAGTTTCATCGCCGATGGTGATCGTCGCTTCGCCGCGCAGGACGTATTGTTCGTGTTCGAGCGTGTTGGTGTGGCGCGGCATTCCACCTCCTTTTTGCATGGAGAATTTTCGCAGTGCAAAGTTGGGACCTTCCTGTGACGAGATAAGGACTTGAATGGTCGTGTCCTTGCCTGCGGCGACGTTTTTAGCTTCCACTTCTTGGGAATGTTTTACGGTCATCGTGACTCCAATTAACTTTGTTTATTTCACGTTATAAGTTAAGTATACTCTCTTTGATATTGCTCATAAAAATTAATGATCTCTAATTTGATTGAGTACTTTTGTTTGAATCATTTTGTTATATGTACATGATAGACTTTTTATGTGACTATAAGACCAAACGAGAAAGGAGTCTAACATGGCACTAAATTCAATCATAGTCTGGATCATTGTTGGTGGTATCGCCGGTACGATCGCCGATTGGCTGGTCAGTGGAGTCCGTCTTGGATGCCTGGGAACTGTAGTCGTGGGTATCATTGGTGCGTTTGTCGGTGGATGGTTGTTAGGTGTGCTTCACGTCTCCATCGGCACAGGCATTGTCAATGACATTATTACAGCAGCAATTGGCGCAACTGTCCTTTTATTGGGGATCAGGATACTCCGCAGGGCATGACGATAGTCTATCAAGTAATAAGCCGCCGTTCATCTTGAACGGCGGCTTTATTAAAGCTAAACGTATCTTGTTTGATAGCTGGTATGCCTCCGCCGAGAACCTGAAACTGGTTCACCGTTTGGGTTTGACCTTTTCACAACCCTGAAAAGCAACCGAATGGTTAGTTTGAGCAAAGAAGGTGGTTGGATCCATCTAGATGATATTGATTGGACAACGGAACGTTTGCAAAATGGTCTGCTAGTCAAACTAAAAGAAGTACCGTTTAAAGTGCAGTTATTCAAGGTGGTTGCCACAGACGGCGACATTGACTGGGTGATTACCAATTGCCCAGATGAGACTTTGACGACGCAAGCCGTTCAAGAAGCGAACGACGTGCGCTGGCAAATCGAAGAACTGCATCGTGGACTTAAACAGTTAACTGGAACCGAAAAATGCCAATGTCGCAAAGGACGCTCACAACGCAATCACATCGCTTGTTGTTATCATGCCTGGCTTTCCTTGAAAGTCAAAGCAAAGGCGCTTGGCAAAACATTAAAAAAAGATAATTTTTATTATTCAATTGCTTATCAACATTACGGCACAACCGTGTTCGTGGGCCAGGGAGTAAGAGTCGGTTCGGGGGATGAGATCGTATCGGGAACGGTGGTTTGGGTGGGCATGGGTGTTGCGGTAGGCTGGGGGAGTGGCGTCTCTGTTTGTACGATGGGTTGTGAGGAAACGGCTGGGGTTGGAGTTGCGCTTCCAAAAAGCCTCAGCAGGCTAAAGGTCACAATAGAGCCGACGACGGCGAGTACCATTAATCCCACAAGCCCACCGATCAACCAGGGTAACCATCCCGATTCTTTTTTGGCTTTCAAATTTTGTATATTGGCTGGAACGCCGATCAATATCACAGTGATGTTATCGTGTCCGCCGCGTTCATTGGCAAGGTCGATCAGTGCGCGCGTTGCCTCTTTCAAAGAAGGTTTCGAGCGGACGATCTCAAGAATCTCATCGTTCCAGACCAGGTCGGTCAAACCATCACTGCACAGCAGTAGTACATCATTAGGCTGGAGTTGTGTGCCCTGGTTGTTCTCTGTATGTTGCGCGCCTTCGCCATCGAAAAGGTTCAGGCGAAAATCGGGGTCAGGCGGAACGGGCGAACCCAGATAACGGCGGATGACATGCACATTGGGATGATCGCGTGCCAGCTCAGGTGTAATGATGCCCTTCTCAAGGGCTTCCTGCACCCATGAATGATCGATGGTCACCTGTTGAATACGCCCGCCGCGCATCAAGTAAATGCGCGAGTCGCCTACGTAAGCCGTGTGAAGTTTATCTCCGATGATCCATACAATGACACACGTGGCACCCATGCCTTTAAGCTCTTCATTGGATGAAGAGTGTGATGCGATCGCATCGCTGGCTTCACTGATCGCTTCTTCGATGATATGCCGCGAATATTTTCCATCGCTGCGTGCCACGCTCTGCATGATGTGATTGACAGCCAGTTCCGCGGCTACCTCTCCGCCGCGATGCCCGCCGATCCCATCTGCCAGGACGGCAAATAAGATCGGCGTTCGATCTTGTTTGCTGACAACAAATGACGCCACGCCGTAGCGGTCTTCATTATTTTTACCCGTCATACCGGGATGGGTATGAGCATCAACATGCAGGTGGGAGCGTTGTGTGCGGATCATATGCGGATTCTATTTTTTGGCGATGACTTTCGGTTCAGACTCAGCCGGAGGCTGGCTCAGATCAAAGCGATATACCATTTGCCCAAAGTGGATTCTGTCTCCATGCACCAGGCGATGTCCTTCGCGCGTGACTGGTTCGTAATTGACCCACGTACCTGCAACTGAATTTTGATCAAAAATCATAAAAATTCCTTCCGCAGTCTGCTTGATACGGGCATGTAACGCAGAAATGGATGGATCATCCAGAACATACATCGATTGTACCGGGTCTGTGCCGAAAGTCATATCCTTTTCGATCACCGCAATGGGCGTAACGCTGGCGGGTTCGCCTCCATTCGTCAGGCGGATGAGGTAGGCGGGCGCGTCGGGTACACGGCTTTGTTTGGATTGCATCCAACCTGTGATCGTGTTGCGCGGCTGGGTTCTCAACCTCTTTTTAGCCGAAACGGACGGCTCCGTC
This sequence comes from uncultured Chloroflexia bacterium, assembly GCA_963730175.1. Taxonomy (GTDB): domain Bacteria; phylum Chloroflexota; class Anaerolineae; order Anaerolineales; family Villigracilaceae; genus Defluviilinea. The sequence goes on from CAVSRF010000030.1 coordinate 30,777, forward strand.
AATGTTATGACAGGCTGTGTCAGCGGGTCTTCTGTGGACTTGCGGGTTCCATTCCGACTTTTGGCGGGGACGCGAGTCAGCCTGCCTCGTAGAAGAATAACAAGCAGAGCCAATCCTGCAAAAGCGATGGCGCTCGTAACCACGTAGGAACGATACCGGGCAAGAAACGCCTGTATACCTTTGGGCGCGTGGATCACGGTCATCGTAACCGGAATCCCGATGCTCGACTTTTTCAATCCGAGAGAATCTTCGGCTTCGACGGCGATTTCATGCTGACCACTCATGTCATAGACGCTCAGGTCCCACACGAATTTATTGAAGGGTTCCTTTGTATTCTCAGCAACGACCGCGCCATCCACGTATAAGGCGGTACGTTTTAGTTCGCGCTTGTGTTTATCAGGGAACTCAATAATGACCTCGATGATCTGTTGTGATGGTTCGAGTATCTCCGTATTGTAAGGATCGTCTGCCGGAGGCTGGCGCGTGATCTGCAACGGCGGCGTGACGAAGATGGGGTTCGGCGGCTGGACATCCACAGTGAACGTTTTATTCAATGCAGGGATGGTCCCCTGACCCGTATCGATATAAAATCCAAGTGTATGGTCGCCCGAACTCACCAACGCCGATGTATAAGTGAGTTGGTAAATATGGCGCAGGGGGGCGAAGTATTGATTTATATCTGGAAAGGCTTCCTTTCCAGAAAATGTAAAGAACAATCCATTGGTTTGTTGAGCGAGCGATTTGAAAGCGTTCGCGCTGGCGGTAACGCTGAAGTCTTCCGTATCCACGAACCAGACAAAGACGCGTACTTTTGATTCCACCGCGCGTTTGATGAGAGGGGCGATGGTGTTGTCTATATTGGGATCATCCATGTGAGGGGTGATGAACAGGACCGCGCGTTTCATTCCGGGTTGTGGTGTGGCGGCACTGACAGTATCCAGCGCAATGGACAGGGTTTGCAGGTTGGGGTTCGAGTTGCGGAAATCCGGCTTGAAGGAGTTCAGGCTTACAGACCAATCTTTGTAATTGGAATGGTTGATGAGCGAACCCGATAACGAGACCAGACTCAAGTCATCTTTTGATTCGGCAGGTTGTCCGCTATTAGAATCCGCCCATTGGCTGAGGGCTTGCACCACATAGTCAAAACGCGCCACCCCGTTCCCATTGCGCACTGCCAGTGCGGGACCCGGGTTGATTGCCACGATAATTTGCACGGGCGGTGTGGACTCAGTGATGGTATCCACTTTAAGCGTCTGTCCGTCTTCGTAAACGGCGAGGTTGGAGGGCGCAAGTCCCGAGATGAACTCGCCGTTGGCATCGAACACATCCAACAACGCGGAGACCTGCGGGAAGTTCCCCGCGTCGATCTGTGCGATCTCGGCGTACGCGGCGGTTTGAGCAGCCGCGAAGGATCGGGAAACAACGAGCAGGCTCAGGCTGAGGATGACCGCAAAAAGTTTACGCATTCGCCTCTACGAGTGTGGCTGGCTCGTTATCCTGTGGTCCTGTCAAACGCATATAGGTCAACGTCCACGCGGATTCAGTGTATGAGACGATGATCCCATTAAGCACCCACAAAACCGGGGTGTATAGACAGAGACAAGCAAGCGCAAGGATCATTGGCGTCCAGTTTTGTGCCTGACCCAGGGTGAAGGCAAGCACGGCAGGGAATACAACAATTAAGATCGGTATGGCAATCACAAGCCCTGCAACCAGACCGAGCACCCCCAATATGATCGCCATCAATATGATGGGACCCAGGTTGTTGCGGAATACATCCCAACCGCGGCTGAGGGCAGGCAAGACGGATAACTCTTCAAGTACAATCGCCCGTTCCGATTGACGAATGATCAAGCCGACAACGATCATGACGGGAACGAGCAAGCACATACATCCTATGAAAAGCGGCATCATCGCGAGGACGCCCATTCCGGCGGTATCATTGCCTCCGCTTGCAGAGATGGCGAATACAACCAGCCCTGCGATGAGCGCCCCAAATACAATGAGAATAGGGAGACTGACGATGAGGGATAAGCCAAACATCCGCCAGAAGTAGGGCGTGCTTTCACTAAACAATTGACCGAAGTTCAGTTGTTCAGCTCCCTGTTCTGACTGGAACGCACCGCGGATTAAACCGATGCGCCCGATGGTGCTAAGGAAAATTGTGATAATCCAGATCACACAAATGAGGGCAACCCCAACGATGATGATCGTTCTTAGGTTTTGTTCGACAGTCTGGAAAAATTGCAAGAGTTGAGGCGGGATATTGGGTTGCCCAAAGCCGCCGTTTCCTCCACTCCCGCGGCTTCCACTGCCGAAATTGCCTCTGACACCAGAACCACTTTGACCGCATCCAGCCAGGAAGCCAAAGATCCACAGGACTTTATGCTTCCAAATGATCTGCCATGCGCGTGTGAGCACTTCGCCGAAATTAAAATTCATTGCATTCTCCTTTTCTATGCTGTTGCTTCCTGCAGTTCAACGTTGGGCTTCGCTGAACGGGTTAGACGCAGGTATGCCATTACCCAGACGGAACGGGCAAATGTTGAAACCACACCAGTGATCAATGCAAAAACGGGAACGGATAGAAGACCAAATAATACTGCAACGGCAAGAATGATCCAATGGGAGTTGCCATCCAAAAGAGCGAAAGGAACCATGAAGAATGGGACCATCACAGGTACGATCATAATGCTTGAAAAAATACTTGTTCCGAAATAAATCACAACCGTGACGAGGATGATAGCCAGTACATTGTTCCGAATCATCCGCCAGCCATTTCGAGCGGCTTCCATTATCGTCATTTTATCAATAACGATGCTGTTTATTGCCAACTCCAACCAGACAGACCCAATAAACATAACCGGGTATAGTAAAAACATTAAAGGCATTGCGCATAATGCACCCAAACCCAGGGTTACAAGAGAAATCAATAAAGTAAAAACTTGAATGCCAATATTTACGATCATAAGAGCAGCGGTGTATAAAAACATAATACCCAATACACGCCAGAAAAAAGGCAGGCTGTTCTTGAGTAATTCAATTAACGCCACTCTTTCTTTCCCCTCTGCAGCCCTCCATATGCCAAGGATCACCGCGGTGTTTATCAAGGTGCTCGATATATATAAGACAACAAAGAAAATTATCGAGAGGAGCACGAACCCCATCATTGTCAATAAGATAATTGATGGATTCGAATTTACTGCCTGGCTTTCCGTAAGGAATGGAATGGAGAAGGGAAGCAACATGAACAGGAAAATGGGGGAGATGGCAAGGGCGATAATAATTCCAAACCACCATAATGATTTGTTCTTCCACGTAATCTGCCATGCCTGCGTAAGTACATCCCCAATATCGAAACTCATTGTTCCTCCACCAACCATACACAATTAGCTTTAGCCGCTGTTTCCCTTATTCCCACTCAATCGTTCCAGGCGGTTTGCTCGTAATATCATACACGACACGATTGATCCCGTCCACTTCGTTGACTATACGGTTTGCCACCGTTCCCAGCAGCTCATGCGGCAGGCGCGCCCAATCGGCGGTCATAAAGTCCTCGGTGGTCACCGCGCGGATGGCGGCGGCTTCCTGATACGTTCGCAGGTCGCCCATCACGCCCACCGACCTCACCGGGAGCAACACCACGAACGCCTGTGACGTCTTTGCCTTCTTCCCTAAATAACCTGCTTTGGATAACTCCTCGATCAGGATCGCATCCGCCGCCCGCAAACGGGATACACGCTCAGGCGTCACCTCCCCGAGACAGCGCACGGTCAACCCCGGACCCGGGAACGGCTGCCGCCAAACCAGCTTTTCCGGCAACCCAAGCGCTTCTCCCACCGCCCGCACTTCATCCTTGAATAAATAACGCAATGGCTCGACCAGCTCGAACGTCATATCCTTCGGCAAACCGCCAACGTTGTGATGTGTCTTTATTTTTTCGGCTTTATTTCTATCTGGCGCGGACAGACTCAACTACATCGGGATAGATCGTTCCCTGCACCAAAAACTTCGGCTGACCCAATTGCTTTGCTTGCACCTCGAACACACGGATAAATTTCTCGCCGACGATCTTGCGTTTCTGTTCCGGCTCAGTGACTCCCGCCAGCGCGGAGAGAAATTCATCAGCGGCGTCAACAGCTATGAGTTCAGAGTGCAGGTTATCCCGAAATGCCGAAGCGACCTGCTCTCCCTTCATTCTTTCGCAGCAGACCGTTATCCACAAAGACAGCCACAAGCTGATCGCCAATCGCCTTATGCACAAGCGCCGCCGCAACCGACAAATCAACGCCGCCCGAAACCGCCGCCAGGACACGCTCATTCCCAACCTGTTTGCGAATTTTTTCAACGGCATCATCAATGATGGATGCGGGCGTCCAGGTGGGTTTGGCTCCGCAAATATCAACCGCAAAATGCTTGAGTAATTTTTCGCCATTCGGTGTGTGATGCACTTCAGGATGGAACTGCACGCCGAAATATTTTCGCTTCATATCGCCCATCGCCGCAAAGGGACTGTTGCCACTGCGCGCCAGTGCAATGAATCCATCGGGCAGGCGCGTGATGCGGTCACCATGTGACATCCACACTTTGGAGATTTCATCGAGCATCGTGCCAGGCATCGTCGGCTCGATCTCCGCGGGACCATATTCGCGTTTCGCAGATGGATCGACCTGTCCGCCGAGTGCGTAGGTTATGGCTTGCATCCCATAACAAATGCCAAGGATGGGCAGACCGGTTTTGAAGATAAAGTCCTGAATATAAGGTGCACCCTCTTCATAAGCGGACTTGGGTCCGCCGGAGAGGATGAATCCCTTGGGCTGGATCGCAAGCATCTTATCCATGGGCGCGTCCCACGGAAATAACTCGCAATAGACTTGCGCTTCACGCACGCGCCGCGCAATGATCTGCGCATATTGAGAACCGAAATCGAGAATGGCGATTGAATCCATAAATTTACCCTCAGGACGACCTCGCGCCCTTTACTCCCCATTCGGGAGAGGGGTTGGGGTGAGCCGGCCCGATATCGACAAAAATGAAAATGTAATTGCGGAAAATCCTGATACTCTCCGCCGTTGACGATCAGCCGATAGGCGGAAAGATGAAACTCGTTTACAAGGCTTTGTACAGTGGAGTATAGATCTGTCAAAAAAGATACGTCTTTTGAATCGAATTCATTGAGCGAAACAATAGCTTTCTTCGGCACAAGTAAAACATGGAATTTATAGGATGGCTTCGGGTGATAAAACGCCATCAATGTCTCTGTCTCTCGCAATCGTTTTACAGGGATGGCAAAACTCATGTGGGCAAATATCCAGCCGATGATGGGTGCAAAAAACCAGAGTGTGTTACGCATAATTTTGAATGTCATGCTAGCGTAGCAAGCATCGTACTGCGATAGCAGATCTTCGGTGCAACACTCCCTCACATCGGCCGACACTTGCACCAGCACGCAAGTGCAGGTGTGTCCTCGAAGTGACATTTCTACGACGGTTCCCCAAACACAACCTTATCGTCTGTCATCGATGTAATACATGCCAGCGAATGGATCGGCACACCGACCGACTTCAAGATGTCCCGTCCGCCTTCGAATAACTTCTCGATCAACGCGCCGATGCCGACCACTTGTGCGCCCGAGGCTTCTGCCAGACGCACCAGACCCAAAATGGTTTGACCGCTGGCAAGGAAGTCATCAATAATCAACACCTTTTCGCCACCCGCCAGATACTCAGGCGAGACGATCAACTCCACCATACGCCCCTTTGGTATGCGAAGGAGCAAGCGTCAAATAGACTTGATCGGGCATCGTCACAGGCTTGTGTTTGCGGGCATACACCACTGGCAAGCCAAGATGGATGGCGGTTGTCAGGGCTGGGGCAATGCCCGAGATTTCAGCGGTCAGCACCTTGGTCGCGCCGACCGAGGCGAAGTATTTCGCAAATTCCTTTCCGCAGGCATTCATTAAAAGGGGGTCCACCTGATGATTCACAAAACTATCCACCTTCAAAATTCCCCCGTCGAGCACACGTCCATCCCGAAGGATTCGTTCTTCAAGTTCTTTCACAGAGCCTCCACGACCAGACAAATTTCACAGCATTGTACAACGCGAAGGGCGTAAACGCAACTAGGAACGGATATTGAAACGGACAAACAGATGTCATCCGTTTACCCGCACTCTGGTGGGGCAGTGTCCGTTTCCCATCCGTTCCCCAATCCGTTACTCGTGTTAGAATCTCCACCCGTGACAGAAAAGAACAGCCTTATACTTGCCTCCAACTCGCCGCGCCGCCGCCAATTGCTTGCGCTTGCAAACTGGAACTTCGTTGTTTCAGTCGCCGATGTGGACGAAAGCCTTTATGAGAACGAATCCCCGGCAGATTACGTCTTAAGGCTTGCTGAAAAAAAAGCCCGCGCCATTAAGGCAGATTCAAATCAGATCATTCTCGCGGCAGATACAACCGTTGTGGATGGATCGGAAATCCTTGGCAAGCCTCAGGACAATGCGGAAGCGGTGCGGATGTTGACTCAACTACGCGGACGTACGCATCAAGTCTACACTGGAGTTGCTCTGCTTCGAGTGAGCGATGGACTCATCCTGAAAGATGTCTGCGTTACAGACGTGCCCATGCGTGCCTACTCCGATGAAGAGATTGAATCCTATGTCGCAACCGGCGATCCGCTCGATAAGGCTGGCGCATATGCCATCCAACATCCAGAGTTCAGTCCTGTTGCGAGTATGAGTGGATGTTATGCAAGTGTGATGGGTTTGCCCATGTGTCACGTGGTACGAATGATGCGTAAGATGGACGTCGAGCCTCATGCGGATGTGCCTGTGAATTGCCAGAAATTTTTGGAATATGATTGTCCTGTATTTAAATCCATCCTTAATGGATAAATAGAATTTATACTGACTGGAGTCTAGAAAACAAGCTAATGAAATTGCGCTTCGACTTCGCTATGCTCCGCTCAGCGCGATGAATATTGAAAGGCAAAGAATGAAATATCTTCGTTGGTTAAATATTATCGTCATAATGACTTTTATGAGCGCGTGCAGTTCGGGTGCAGTTCCCATCCCGGGCATTCCTACGTCCACACAACTGCCGCCGCCCATCGTAAATGTTACCTCCGCGCCCAATCCTGAGATCACGTTGGGGAACTATCTCATGGCATTCAAAACAGACGATTACAACACAATGTACTCGTTACTCAGCAAGGTCAGCCAGGATGCGATCACGCTGGAAGATTTTGCCAAGCGCAACCGCGATGCCTTGAACACAATGAGCGCAGGTTCTTTCGATTACGAGGTCCATTCTTCGCTGGTCAATCCATATTCTGCTGAGATCGCTTATGGCGTCACCTATCACACCGCATTGGTCGGGGATATTCAACGCGATATTGTCGCCCGTTTTGTGCTCGAAAACGGCGAGTGGAAACTCCAATGGGATGATGGGCTTATCATGCCTGAGATGGCGGGCGGAAACACCCTGCGTATGGATTACAACGTTCCGGCGCGCGGCAATATTTATGATCGCAACGGTGACCTGCTCGCCGGGCAGTCAGATGTATACGCTTTTAGTATTACTCCCGGTAACGTCACAAACGACAGTTTCGGTATACTGGTCTCGGAAGCATCAAGGCTGTGCGGCATCGACCAGCAGGTATTAACCGATAAGATTAACGACGGAATTAACGCTGCCCCGCTATATCCCATTCCGTTGTGTGAAGCGTCCGAGCAGGAATCGCAGCGCATCCGCTCTATTTATCCGGCGGGTCTGGAATGGACACCATACAACTCACGCTATTACTCTGATCACGGAGTGGCTTCCAATGTGGTCGGTTATACCCAATCCATATTTGCGGAAGACCTGGAGAAATATCGCCGTCTCGGTTATGCGGGAGATGAACGTGTTGGTTCGGCAGGTATCGAGAAATGGGCTGAGAATTATCTGGGTGGAAAACATGGCGGCACATTGTACGTGGTCACACCTACAGGAGATATCGTCACACGTGTCGCTGAAAATACACCACAGCCCGCCGATTCTGTTTACCTGACTCTTGATCGCAATTTACAATATTATGCCCAGAGATCTTTGGAAGGTTTCACCGGTGCGGCTGTTGTCATCGAAGTGAAAACAGGACGTGTTCTTGCCATGGCATCCTCGCCTGGCTTTGATTCGAATGCCTTTGAGCCGAACAACCCGAATGCTTCGGCGCTGCTCTCATCGTTACCTGAAGGCTCTCTCGTCAACCGCGCCGCACAGGGACAATATCCACTTGGCTCCGTATTCAAGATCATCACCATGTCAGCTGGCATGGAAAGCGGACTCTTTACCCCTGAGACCGAATACGATTGCCAATACGACTGGACATTATTACCCGACCAGGTCCGCCATGACTGGACGTGGCAGCACTGTCAGGATCGGTTGGCGGCAGGTAAGGAGTGCAATACAAGCGATAGCCAGCCTTCCGGTTTGTTGACGCTGCCGCAAGGACTTATGCGTTCATGCAACCCCTATTTCTGGCAGATCGGTTATACCCTCTTCCAGAATAATCGTAGTAACGACATTGCCAATATGGCGCGTGCCTTTGGTTTGGGACAACTCACCGGCATCGGAGAGATCGAGGAACTGCCCGGTCAGATCAATGATCCGCCAACCGCCATTGATGTAGTTAATCAGGCGATCGGTCAGGGTGATGTACAGGTCACGCCATTGCAGGTTGCATCCTTTATTGCGGCATTAGGCAATGGTGGCACCTTATATCGTCCACAGGTGGTGGAGAAGGTTGAACCGGTGGATGGAGGCACATCCACCCCGATCTTCAAGCCAGAAGCACGCGGTACGTTGCCCATCCAGCCATTCCGTATGGATGTTATCAGAAAAGCGATGATTGACGTGGTGCAAAACCCGCGTGGTACGGCGAACTTCCGCTTACGAGGGTTGTCGATCCCGGTGGCGGGAAAGACTGGTACAGCTGAGTCAGGTTCGGGAAAGCCCCATGCTTGGTTCGCGGGGTATACAATGGCAAGCGATAGCAGTGGTTTACCAGATATTGCCGTTGCGGTTATTTTGGAAAATCAAGGCGAAGGTTCTGATTGGGCGGCGCCCGTATTCAGGTCTATAGTGGAAACCTATTACAACGGCTCTCCGCAATCCAAGCCCTGGTATGCAGACTCTTATGGCGGTACGCTTTATACACCCACCCCCTTTGGCGGCATTCCCACAAAAACGCCAAAGCCCGGTAAAAACAAATAATGTATGACTTATGCTTCCATCGCCGTCCCAAAGGGATGCTTCGCGAAAGACGGCGGCTGGAGCGAGAAAATAAATTCTTGCAGGATACTATTTGACAAACGAAAAAACGTTGCAAGGTCTGATCGTCAAAGCCCAGTCTGGTTTCTTCACTGTGGAGACCGGGCAGGGCTTTGCCATTGTTTGTCAATTGCGCGGCAAGTTGAAACAGGGAAAAGCTGTCGGCGATATTGCGGCTCTTGGGGATAAGGTTCGGGTCACAGTGGGGGAAGATGGAAGTGGAGCCATAGAAGAGGTCGAAGAGCGCAAGCAGGCCATCGTCCGGCTTGACCCGAGGCCCCAGGGTATCTATCAACAGGTTTTGCTGGCGAATGCCGATCAGGCCGTCTTCGTCTTTGCGTGCGCGCATCCAAGTCCAAAATTAAGAATGTTGGACCGTTTTCTGGTCATCGCTGAAAAACAAAAGATACCGGTGGTCATCGTTGCGAACAAAATCGATCTGGTAGACGCTTCGTCTCCGCTCAGCGGAAAAGAAATATTCGGTCTGTACGAATCGATCGGTTATCGCGTGATCTATACTTCGACCAAAACAGGCGCAGGTGTTGATGAATTACACAACACATTGAAGAATAAAATTTCTGCGCTGGCAGGACCCAGCGGTGTGGGCAAGTCTTCCCTGCTTAATGAAATTCAACCCGGGTTGGGGCTGGCTGTGAACGAGATCAGCAAAGTGATGGACAAGGGCCGGCACACAACGGTGACGCGCCAAATGTTTCCGCTGGTGGGCGGCGGATATGTTGCAGATACGCCAGGGTGGAAGTCGCTGGCGTTGTGGGATACCGAACCCGAAGAAATGGAAGCCTACTTCCCTGAATTACGTGAACTTGTGCAAGGCTGTCAGTTCAGTGATTGCACACATACACATGAACCCAAGTGTGCAGTGCTGGATGCTGTAAAAGAGGGGCGTGTACATCCCGAACGGTTCGAATCGTTTTTGAGATTGAGAGCGGGACAGGAATAGTTCATTTACGATTTACGATTTTTGATTTACGATTAGTCAATGAATTCAAATTGGGATCTGGTCGGCCACGAATGGGCTGTGGACATGTTGAAGAAGCATGTCATCAATGGGACGACGCGCCATGCGTATCTCTTCTCTGGACCTCCCGGCCTGGGCCGCCGCACACTGGCTTTACGCTTCGCCCAAGCCTTGAACTGCACGACGCCCACTGATGCGGGTGTCCCATGCGGGGCATGCCGCGACTGCAAACAGATCGAAGCGATGCAACACCCAGACTTGACCATCATCCAAGCCGACTCCGAAGGCGGGACAATGAAGGTGGATCAAATCCGCGAAGCGCGGCGCACGTTAACCCTTAAGCCGTATCAATCAAATTTTCGCGTGTCCATCTTCCTGCGTTTTCAAGAAGCGAATGATAATGCATCCAATGCTTTGTTGAAAACGCTTGAGGAAGCGCCATCTTATGCTGTGTTGATTCTCACTGCCGACAACCCTGAACAGTTGTTGCCAACCATTATTTCAAGATGCGAAGTGCTGCGGCTAAGACCATTATCCATCCAGGATGTGAAAAAGGATTTGGAAAGCAGAGGCGTGGAAAGCGAACGTGCGCGTTTAGTCGCCCACATCTCAAGTGGACGCCCCGGGTATGCCCGTCAATTGGTCGAGAATGATGTTCTTTTGGAAAAACGTGAAGAGCGTTTGAATGACTTGCTGACGTTATTACCCGCCTCACGTGTAGAGAAATTTGCCTATGCCGATAAGCTCTCCAAAGATAAAGACTCCATGCGGCAGGCGATCCTTTTTTGGCTTTCGTATTGGCGGGATGTAATGCTGCGTACCGCCCAGGCGGAAAGCCCGCTGGTGAATATCGATCGCAACATGGAGATCGAAGACCTGGCAAGCCGCATGGACTTATCCTCCGCGCGGTTGGTGGTCAGTGGACTCGAGAAAGTACTGGAGAAGATGGATAGAAACGTGAATTCAAGAATGTTGGCAGAAGTCCTTTTGTTGGATTTGCCGAAGATTTAGGAGTATCTCATGTGCAGGAGTATCAAAACTTTACGAAATACAGAAGTCCCAGCCACGGAGGAGGAAATCCGCGCGGCGGCGTTACAGTTTGTGCGGAAGGTGAGCGGATATCGCAAGCCGTCCAAGGTCAATGAGGAGGCTTTCGAGAGGGCGGTGGAAGATGTGGCGAAGGCTACTAAAAATCTTTTACATAACCTTTCTTTAAAGACAATTTCGTAAGTTTTTTCTCTATTATCATTTACAGGAACAAAAAACCGATTTTTTGTTTATAATATCAACAATCGAAAGCTTCATGTTGATGTAATGCTGGCTAATGCCTGTATAAAGTAAAAGGTGAAAGTATGGAATGGACTATCACAGTTAACGAAGAAAACCAATATATCGAGGTGGTTACTAGTGGTATTGCCGATTTAGACGGATCACTAAACATGGCAAAGGCAATCCCTTTAGCTCTCAGCAATTATAAAATCAAGAAAATATTAATCGATCATAGGAATATTACTTCAGTCTCAGGGAGGGTGGCAGATGTTTATTCCCGGCAAAAACAGTTTCAGGATATGGGTGTAGTTCAGGGGATAAAGATAGCTGAAGTTATTAGACCGGAGCATGCAGATTTCTTCAAATTCTTCGAATTAGTTTGTATAAATCGCGGTTATTTATTTTCTGTATTTAATGAGAAGGAATCCGCTTTGGGTTGGCTCTTAAATTCATGATGTTTTGCGCTGTTTGTTGATAGTTTCTCTCAACTTTAGGGTAGGAATCATTTGCCAGCAACGCAAGTCATTCGGCGTTTCATTCCAAAATTAATCCGAGAGACAACGTGAAAACTGCCAGTAAAACAATGGTTCTTTGGGTTTTGGTCATAGCATTAACATCTTGTAATGCTTTTGTAGTAGAGCCTTCGGAAACACCTGTTCCAACTGCGACGAGTTTGGCTACTTCCACGTCTTTGTCTACGATGCCAGCCTCGTCGCCGACTTCCACGATGCTGCTTTCTCCAGAAGTCAATGCTGATCGAACGGTTACCTTGCGTCTGCGTTCCGCCGCTGCAACCGTTGTGACTGCCTCGGGGGATATTGGCGACCTCACCTTGACGAGAGATGCGCAAAACGTTTGGTCTGTCACCACCGCTCCCTTGGAGCCTGCCATCTACATATACTTCTTCATCGTGGATGGAGTCGCAGATCGCCGATCCGAGCAACCCGGATAAGAAGGGCACTGCCGAATCCCTCGTGACGGTCCCGGGTAACCCGCCCATGCCCTGGGAAGTACGCGATGTGCCCCACGGTAATGTTACTCCGGTCCTCTACCAATCCCAAGCCTTCAACGCCCAACGCCGCTACTTCGTCTATACCCCTCCGGGCTACGAAACGAGCACCGACATGCTGCCGGTGCTTTACCTGTTGCACGGATACACCGATGACGATTCATCCTGGACTGCCGTGGGAAAGGCAAACCTCATTGCCGATAACCTGCTGGCTGATGGCAAGATAAAGCCCCTGATCATCGTCATGCCCTATGGTCAACTCAACGCTGACGTGACCGGAAACGAGGCTTTTGCCGACGATTTCCAGCAGAAGTTCGAAGAGCAAATCATCACAGAGATCATACCTTCCATTGAGAAAACCTATCGCGTAATTGCGGATGCCAGACATCGAGCCATGGCGGGCATATCAATGGGCGGGATGCAGACTGCGTTCATCGGCATGAATCACCCGGATAAGTTTTCCACGATTGGTTTGTGGAGTTCCGCCGTCTTCAGCGATCCGGCGATCCTCTTAAGCCGACTCGAGTCTGCTCCGGCGAAGCTCAAGAACTCCTTTGTTTACGTTCAAGTGGCTGTAGGACAGCAGGACTCTCTCCTTGCCAGAAGCGAAGCAATCGACGAGTTCCTGACTTCGCAAAAGATCGAGCACGAGTACACACCTACTCCCGGAACGCACAGTTGGCTTCTGTGGCGAGGCTACTTGGTCGACTTCCTCATCAGGTTCTCTGCCGTTGCCCAATGACGCACAAACTCATTAGTTCTATCGAAGAAACGTTGTCTCCTCCCATCTGCCCGCTATCGCAAACCGTCGAAGGTCAATGAGGAGGCGTTTGAGAAGGCGGTCGAAGATGTAGCGAAGGCTACGGAAAATCTTTTACAGAACCTTTCTCTGAAGGCAGTTTCGTAAATTTTTCTCTCACATTATCATTTACAAGACTGAAACATGGCTATTCATTTCCTAGCTATGTCAGACTTTTTACTTCACTTTTATAAGGGCAACTTTGAGCGACAACGAAAAGCTGAACGATTATATGGCAGCGTGGAATCTTTCGAGCCCGCAGCTTCTCACACAGACGATGACCAGTCAAATTTATACTGTCTTGCATGATAGCGAGACAGTTATTCTCAAATTGTTATCGTCATCAGAGTCGGATGAGCAGCGAGGAGCATTAGCACTGCGTTATTTCGATGGTCATGGAGCGGTGCGTTTGTTACGTTATGATGATGGCGCTCAACTGATGGAATATGCCGCTGGTGATACGCTCGTAACACTGGTCGAGCGCGGCGAGGACGAAAAAGCTACGCGTATCATTGCTCAAGTAATCAAACAGCTTCACAATATTCCTCAGGATGATCCATATGATGGTATGTTCATGCTTGATCGCTGGTTTGGAGCATTGTTGAAGAAGGCTGCGGCGGACAAGCAAGTGGGCATTGAGTCAATCTATATGCGCAGTGCCTCACTCGCCGAGCGGTTGCTTGCTGATCAACAGGAAATACGAGTGTTGCATGGCGATATTCATCACTACAATATAAGGCACTCACAGCGTGGCTGGCTCGCCTTTGACCCGAAAGGCGTGGTTGGTGAACGCACCTACGACTGTGCCAACACACTCTGTAACCCGGTTATGTCAGAACTCGTTCACAATGAAACTCGACTATTGAACAATGCAGTCATCCTTGCGGACGCGCTTGCGCTTGAACCGCAGCGCGTGCTGGCATTCACCTACATTTACGCCTGCCTTAACGCAAGTTGGTGGTCGCAGCTTAGCAATCTGGAAAGGGCAGAAGATATCGTGCAGTGGCATCTCAATATCGCTGCAATCATCGAACCCCACATCAAGATGTTTTAGAATAAGATCTAGCAAAAGCCGCCTACCGATGAACAGCAGTGTTAAGGGTTGAGACAAAAACAGGATGAAAAAGCTCCATGCCTACAAAAAAGCAGTGGAGCTTTTTCTTTTTTAGAGAAAGGGTGAAACATGATTGACCAGAATTTCAGTCTACGGATAGCCTTTCAGATCGAGTCCCTTTTAGGGGATGCGTTCGCTAACACAAACCGTTACTCAATCGCCTCACGCAATTTTCTCGCCAGCTTCCCAAAATGCGGAGTATAACGAATATCGTCTTTTCTTGGACGTGGAAGATCAACTTCCACGTCTATTTTTATTTTGCCGGGGCGTTGAGTTAGCACTAGGACCCGGTCTGCCAGAAATAATGACTCGTTGATCGAGTGCGTCACCATGATGACGGTCTTTTGTCGCATTTGCCAGATGCGTGATAACTCTGTCCACATGCGTTCGCGGGTGAGAGCATCCAGCGAGCCAAAAGGTTCATCGAGCAGGAGCAGGTCGGGGTCATGGACGAGCGCGCGCGCGATCGCCACGCGTTGCGCCATCCCGCCGGAGAGGTCGCGTGGGAGCGAGTCTTCGAATCCCTGTAGTCCAACCAGTTCGATCATTTCACTGGCTTTTGCGCGCGCGGTTGATTCATCCATTTGATTCACTTCGAGCGGAAGTTTGATATTCTCGATGACCGTGCGCCAGGGCATGAGGGTTGCCTGTTGAAAGACCATGCCGATGCTGGGTTGTTCGCCATGACCGAACGTGAACGTGCCTGAGGTGGGTTTGATCAGCCCCGCAAGGATGCGCAGGAGGGTCGTCTTGCCTGAACCCGATGGACCCAGCACACAGATGAATTCGCGCGGATGTACATCGAATGAGACATCCCGCAACGCGCGTAGACCACCGTTTTCATCGGGGAATACGGTGCTGAGGTTGCGGACGGTGAGGATGGGTGTGGGTGTCATTATTGGTTGGTTATGGGTTACGCATCACGTATTACGTAATGCGTAACCCGTAATGCTCACGGTATATATTCGTTGGTATACGCTTTATTCAAATCCTGTTTCTCTGGGATCAAACCCATATCGAGCAAAACGGTCTGCATGTTCTCCCAGGCTTGCGGGTCTGAATAACCGAGACGATCTGCCTTCCATTGTTCGATGGACGTAGTCGAGAATCTTTTTTTGCACATTTGCATCAAGATCGGCAAAGTTTGGGATATAAGCTTCGCTGATCTTGAATGCTTCATCGGGATTGTCGATCGTATCCTTCAACCCTTTGAGAAAGGCTCCAACAAACGCGCGTACCAGATCAGGGTTTTCGGCAATTGATTTTTTCGTTCGCCAAAATCCCATTGGACGCCAGTTGAACATAATCTGCCACGCGTATCTCGGTCACGGGGATTCCGCGCGCGTGCAATTGGATCGGTTCATTCGCCGTATACCCAACAACGATATCCTGTTGTCCCGCCGCCACCAGATCAACCTGGTTGAACCCAATGGCATCCAGCGTTACATCGCTTTCGCTCATCTTTGCTTCATACAACAAAGCGCGCAAGCCCACATAATTCGCGCCGAACAAGCCGGGCAAGCCAATCTTCTTTCCTTTCAAATCCTGCGGGACGATAACTCCTGCTTCACTTTTCGCAACCACCGAAACCGGATACTGTTGATACCACGCGGCGACATACGTCACGGGCAATCCCTGCGCACGCGCAAGCAAAACCTGTTCGCCCGAAACCACCGAGAATGGCAACTTGCCCGCACCCACCAGCGCAACTCCATCGGTCTCGAATTTGTAATCGAACTCGACCTCGATGCCGGCATCTTTGAAATATCCTTTTTCGACGGCAACATAGAACGGTGCAAATTGGATATTTGCGATGTATCCCATCGGCAGGCTGATATGCGTCAACGCGCCCGCATCATTCGTGGATTTGGGGCTGGCGCACCCCGAAAGAACGAGTGCCATCCCCAGCATGATCAAAACTAACTTACGAAACATAGAATCTCCTTGTGAGTTTTTGGAATCAGGGAGCTTGCTCCCGTATTACGCCAGCAAGCTGGCTACTCCAAATTATTTATCTTGCCATTTCAAAAATCTTTTTTCGAACAACGTCACAATGCCGTATAACATCAGCGCCAAGGCAATTAGTGTAAACACAGCCACAAAGACCATCGGTGTGTCGTATTGAAAATCGCCCAACTGTAAAAGGAATCCAAGTCCCTCTTGTGCGCTGACGAGTTCACCTACAATCGCGCCGATCACAGACAATGTCGCGCCGATGCGTAATCCGCCGAGAAATACCGGAAGCGACGCGGGCACTTCCACTTTCCACAGGATTTGCGAGCGCGATGCATGGAGTGAGTTCATCAAATCATACAACGCGGTCGGGACGGCTCTTACGCCAACGATGGTATTTACTAAAACCGGAAAGAACACGATCAACGCGCAGATGACAACCTTGGAGAGAATCCCGTTTCCTAGCCAGATGACAAGTAAAGGCGCAATTGCAATCACCGGGATTGCCTGGCTTGCCACTAGATACGGCGACAGCACCTTCTCCAATGAACGTGACTTGGCAAGTATGTATCCCACGATTGTGGCGAACAATACACCAGCCAATAATCCCAACATGATTTCGCTGAACGTGATCCATGTGTGATAGGGCAGGCTTCCGTCTTTCATGGCTCTGATGAAACGAGTCCACACGCTGAGCGGGGATGGCAGGATAAAGTTGGGAATCCCGCTGTAGCGCGTGAGGAGATACCATCCGAAGGAGGAAGGTGAGGGTGGAAAGAAAGAGGGGAGTCAGTCGTTTGGTCATGTCTTTTTTATATTGCTCAAGCCGCCGTCCCCGGCGGCGAGGACGCCGCCTCGAGCATAGAGGGGAGAATCAAAAAGCGCCTCGTGAGAATAAACTCCGGGGCGCAGAATCAGGAACTCGGTTAAGTCTGAGCCGAAAAAAATCCCGAAAACAAAGTGCGTTTTCGGGGAATTTACGTCGTACCGCCCAAGCGGTAAGTCGAATCAGACTCGCATGAGTCTATCATCACCTTCTTCTATCCAGACTATACTGTCGGCTCCGGAGTTCAACCGGATCATGCGCTTACACGCTCGCGGGCTGTACCGCCGATCGGGAATTGCACCCTGCCCCGAAGGTTATTATTTAGTTGTTCAGATTATACCCGTCCCAGCCACAAATTGCACACTATAGGGAAGCGCAATTTGTGGCACGGGCTATATATATCGCAATTATGCTTTGACGATGCACTCGACCGGGCAGGCGCCGACACATTGTGGCTCATCAAAGTGACCTTCGCATTCAACGCAGGTATCCTGGTTGATGACGTACAAGATACCATCGCCTTCGCTGATGGATTCGGTGGGACATTCGGGCACGCATGCACCGCAGGCGATGCAATCTTCAAGAATTTTCATAGTCATGGTTTTTCTACTCCAGTATTGATTTATTGGACTATAAATTAACCCATGCAGGAAAGAGCGTCAAATGACGAATATCTTTATTTTGATGGATTTTGTCATATGTAACGCTCGTGAGCGATAAAGGAAAACGGGCAGACTTTGTATAGTACAGTGGCTTTCTAAGTAACTCTTGTGAAATAAATCTCAATATTGCATTTTCCATCAACCTGTCTATAATAAAATTATATATCTGACATATTGAATTTAGTTTGTTTGCTTCTTACTTAATTGGTACTTTATCTGGCGGAAAAGTATTTGAAAATATAGTTGATATGGCTGGGTTTTTAAACGCTTACTCCTAACTAGTAATCCTTTTGCCCCCAAACATTCTTAATGATTTAAGCGACGAAGTTGTAACCCAGAGCGCCTATAAATACAGTCGTCACATAAATACTAATTGGGCAGGTTTGGCTGTCGAGTTTATCTTAAGAGGTTAATGATTTATATCTTAATTTAATGTAAGACAATTTACTAATGAATAATACAAGAGAAGTTGATTTCTCAATTTACAGCTTTACTCCAAAAAGTTCCGCCTACTTAAATGGAAGGCTGAAACGATTTATGGATGTGTCTGGAGCGCTGTTAGGTATTGTTATTTGTTTTCCTGTTTTTGTATTTGCGTCACTTATTGTGAAAATTGTTGATAAGGTGCCTGTTTTGTTTACCCAAGAACGCATTGGCTTGTTAGGAAGACCTTTCACGATACTAAAACTTCGCACGCTTAAAACGATTGACACACGTGAGTTAGTAAACCTTGAGAATATATATAAAAAACCAGATTACAAAACAACTTGCACTGGGCACTTTTGGCGAGTAACTAGCATTGACGAGATCGTTCAGTTTTGGTTGGTACTAAAAGGTGACATGAGTTTAATTGGACACCGACCATTTCCCACCTATTACCTGCCTTTTTTGCCACAAATGGATAACCTGGATCAGGCAAAGGTTGCCCATTATTTAAATATTATTTATCAATATAAACCAGGTATGAGCAGCTTGAGTGCTATTAAGGGGAGAGGTAATCTAACAATGCCACAAAAATTTGACTATGATCTAATTTATGCGAAGGAAGCTTGTTTTTGGTTTGATCTCAAGTTATTGTTTCAAACGATTGTTGTGGTTATAACCCGTCAAGGCGCAAAATGATTATTACATGTAAATGGTCTGCTACTTTTTGAAAAAAACTGTAAACTCACTTGACAAACGTAAATGCTTATTTAGAGCAACATCCATTTGCATGAAAAAGTTGATTGATGTATCATAAGAATTATTCAACAGACGAGATAAAAGTTGTTGTTTTAAATTCTTCCCTTTGAAGATCATCAGTAATTATCTGTTGTTTGTTTTATGCGACTTCGGAGTGAATTGTTAGCCTCTTAACAAGGAATGGTAGAAGAATGGAACGTGCAATAATGTGTCCCCAATGTAATGCTCCTCTTGCGCCGCACCACTTCGCACGATCCATTGTGTGTTCTTATTGTGGGACTACTGTTCAATTGGACGAATCCTCAGTTTCGACATCAATATTTCACGAAGCATTCCTCGTTTGGAACTCTCCAAAGTCTTACCAGATTCCATCTTGGATTTCAATTGGTGAAAGCCATTGGGCATTAGACAGTTGCATTGCACATGGCGATATCGCGGATGTGTATACTGGGCAGCGTGCACGCTGGCCCACTGAACTTGTGATTGTGAAACTGCTCCGTGACCTCAAAGATACTGTTTTGTTTGATAATGAATGGGATGCCTTACAAGCATTACAACATAGTAATGCACCTGGTGCAGATACCTTCACGACTCTCATTCCTCAACCCATAATACGCGGAAATATTACGACCGGATCATATGCTGGTAGCCGTGCCAGTATATTCCGTTGGGCAAGCGGGTTCCATCACACTTTTGATGAAGTTTTCCAAGCTTATCCACAAGGTATTCCCCCTAGAGCATCAATCTGGATCTGGCGGCGAATTCTAGAAGTTCTCTCATTCTTACACAATTCAGGAATGGCACACGGCGCAGTGTTGCCATCGCATTTGCTTGTTCAGGAAAATGAACATGGTGTACGGCTTGTAGACTATAGCTCTGCAGGCCGTTTTGGTGAGAAACTTCAGGTCATTTCGCAACGCTCCGAATCTTTCTATCCACAGTTGACACGGTCCCAATTAACCTTGACTGCACAATTAGATATCACGATGAGTGCACGTTGTGTGACTGCCATTCTTGGCGGAAATCCTAAGACTGGATCTTTACCCGCCTCAGTTCCGACCCGTCTGGCTGATATCATACGACGAGTTGCTCTTACCAAACCTATGAGTTCAACTAGAGAAGATGCCTGGACTATTCGTGAAGAGCTTGGGAAGATTGCCAATGAAGTTTTTGGCGCGCCCCAGTTTGTTCCGATTGTGATGCCGTCGTAACTTTAAATAACCCCAATACCCATTATGATTTTTTGATCATAGAAAAGGAGATTTTGAAATGGGAAGTGGTAATTACAGCAGTACTGCCCATGAAGCGCTCATCCGCGGTCGTGCAAATATCCCTGTACAGCAAGTCTTCAAACAAAGCAAATGTCATCCACTTATGAATCCAAAAGGTATTCGACTTCGCGAGAGTTCGCGATGGAGCCGATCATCCACAGTCGTTGGGAATCGCTTTTGCGCTGGATGTTACCGGTTCTATGGGCGAAATTCCGAAGCTTATGGCAACCCAACAACTCCCAATCTTCATGAAAACCCTGTTGGATTGTCAAATACCCGATCCCCAACTCCTTTTTATGGCAGTTGGAGATGCTGTGAGCGATAATGCGCCACTTCAGGTAGGCCAATTTAAATCAACAGCCGAATTAATGGATCAATGGTTGACCTGGTCTTATTTGGAAGGTGGCGGTGGAGGTACAGGTCAAGAATCTTATGAGCTTGGCTTATATCTCCTCGCGATGCATTCCGAGATGGATTGCATGGTAAAACGCAAAAAGCGTGGCTACCTTTTTATGACTGGTGATGAAGTACCTTATCCCACACTCTCGAAACATATCGTGGAATCAATCATCGGTGACAGATTGGATGGTGATCTCACTTGTGAAGAGATCGTTGCGGAAGTGCAGAAGTCATTCGTCCCATTCTTCATCATCCCTGACCGTGCCCGGGCGAAAAAGTGTGAGCGACGGTGGCGGGATTTATTGGGTGATCATGTTCTTTGCCTTGAAGCGCCAGTTGACGTTTGCTTTGTGGCGGCTGGAGCCATACTGCTCAGTGAAGGGCGAGTTTCCGACTTCAAGCAACTCACAGAACTTCTAAGCAACGCAGGCATGCCATCCGCTCGTCGAAACCAAGTGGTTCGAGCGTTAACACCGTTTGCCGAGGTTGTTCTTAATTTAAAGAAACAGCCCAACAATTGGTTATCTCGCTTGTTTTCATAATTGTCAAAGCCTATTTAACTATGTACTCTCTTAGTTAATTACGGTGTAATAATGCCCATGTAACAAGTTCATTTGGAGAATCTTTTTTTGCGCGCATACATCGTTGTAGATCTTGGTTTTGGAGACTCCGGGAAAGGGCTTTTGACCGACTTCCTTGCCCGTCACTTCAAAGCTGGCGTCGTAGTGCGTTATAACGGCGGCGCACAAGCCGGGCATAATGTCGTTACACCGGATGGACGCCACCACACATTTTCGCAATTTGGATCCGGAACTTTTATCCCGGGTGTAAAGACTTACCTTTCCAGGCATGTTGTGATTCATCCTGGAGCGCTCCTTATAGAAGGAAACATTCTAGAAGGTCTCGGTGTCAGCGATGCGTTTTCCCGATTGCGTTTGAGTGATCAATGTCTGGTAATAACGCCTTTCCATCAGGCTGCCAATCGTATTCGCGAAATGGTGCGTGGCAAAAATCGACATGGAAGTTGCGGGGTAGGCGTGGGTGAAACAGTTGAAGATGCGCTATTGAATGTCGAGAATCGTGTGCTAGCAGGTGATCTAGTCAAGCCAGTAAGGCTACGACAAAAACTGAGATCGATTCGGGAAATGAAACGCGAACAGCTTATTAAACTTTGCGGTGATAAATTGACAGGGGAGATACTTGCTAGTGAATGGAAAATTTTCGAAAACGATGATGTAAGTGAACGATGGATATCGTCAATTGCGCGTATTGGTGAACTTGGTCTCATCGTAGACGACTTGATTCTTGAGCGCTGGTTACGCCAAACAGAGACGGTGATTTTTGAGGGGGCTCAAGGGGTCCTGCTTGATGCGGATCAGGGGTTTCATCCTTATACAACGTGGTCACGTTGCACAACAGTAAATGCTCTTGATCTTCTCAAGGAGATGGCACCGGATTCAGTCTCGTTTCAAATTGGAGTGATGCGATCTTACGCTGCCCGCCATGGACCAGGTCCATTGCCTACAGAAACTGATGTATTAACATCGGTTGTTTCGGAGCATAATAAATATAATGAGTGGCAAGGCATAGTTCGTTATGGATGGTTTGATTCAGTATTAGCTCGTTACGCGCTGAGCGTGACAGGCAGGATAAATTCTTTGGTAGTGACTCACCTGGATGTGTTGTCAAATCTGAAAACATGGAAATATTGTACAGGCTATAAAGGGAAATATAGTTTCGATGACGCGTTTATCGAAACTGATGTATTTAATGGCGTTCTGGCAAACTTCCATCTCCCGCGTTTTCTTCCGCTTGCGAAAAGAGCGCAGTTCACTCAGTTACTTTCTTCAGTTAATCCAGTGTTCGAAACTTGTGATGCAGATGATGGAAAAGTGATTCGAAAGATTGAATCGCTTATTGGACAACCAATTGGAATTATTTCCAGCGGCCCAAGAGCAAAAAATGTACAAATATTAAACTTTATTCCATTGTGATCTGAAAATGACGCCTGTTTAGGCTAACTTTTTGATTTGTCATGAACTTCGTTAGTCCACTCTGCTAGCCACCTCACAAAAATGGACTAGAATTATCGAATTAAAAGTTGTATAATTTAAAAATGGAACTTGAATCAATTACCCTGAATAACTATAGTAAACCAGTTGCTCATCCAGATTCAATTGATGAACTAAAGGAAGCTTGGAAACTTCTTGGGTTCCCTCATGAGCAGGCCACCATCGTAATCGTTGGTGGTGCAGGCGGTATGGATGCAGAGGCGATTGCCCGGGTGCAAACGTTCTTCGAAAAACATCTGATCCCTTTTGCAAAAAGTAAGAATGCCGCTTTTATCGATGGCGGCACGGATTCGGGGGTCATGGCATCCATTGGTCGTGCGCGCGAACTGACCGGGAGCAGTTTTCCGCTGGTTGGTGTTCTTGCACGTGAGGTTGACCAGATAAGGACCATGCTTGAACCGCATCATACCCATTTCATCTTTATTCCGGGAAATAATTGGGGTGACGAGGTCGAGTGGATCGCTGCATCTGCCAGCGCCCTTTCCGGCTCTCAACCTTCTGCTGCCATCCTGATTAACGGAGGGCAAATCGCTTGGAACGATGCTAGTTTGAACATCCAATATGGTCGTCAAGTATTGATTGCCGAGGGTACTGGGCGTACAGCAGATGTGATTGCAACCACCAGTACTGGCAAAATCTTTGACCGTCAGGCACTTTCCCTGCTCCGGACGGGAAAGGTTCATGTCGCCAACTTTTTTAAAGAGCCTGAAAAGTTTATTGAGAAAATGGGTGACTTGATGAAATAGTCACCTGCCAAAAGATTACAAAAAAAGGACGGACACATGTCCGTCCTTTTTTTGTTACTTCAACTGCGACTTGATCTTTTCAGCAGTATCTTTATATCCTGCCAACTTATCTCGTTCTTTTTGCACCAAGGCGGCGGGAGCTTTGTTGGCAAAATCACTGGAGAGAAGTTTTTCCAACCGTTCGATGTGAGATTGCGCTTCCTTCAGATCCTTTTCAAGGCGAGTCTTTTCTTCAGCCAAATCCACCATACCAGCTAGTGGGAGATAAATTTCCACAGAGCCGATCACGAGGGCAACCGCATCGGATGGTTTCTCTGTCAACGATGATTGAATCTCAAGTTGAGCGGAATCAAACCCAGATAAAGACGCGATCACTTGTGCTTGTTCTTTCAAGAGATCTTTCTTTGCGCCAGCGGCGATTTTTGCGGCGATCTTCTTGCTCGGTGCCACGTTCTTTTCCGCACGCAAATTGCGGATGGAACGAATCACATCTTGCACCAAGGCGAAGTCTGCTAACTTGGCTTCTTCCCAGCCTTCGGGTTCACGCACTTCGGGCCACTTGGCAACGATCAACGCATCGCTCCAATCCTTGGCGATGTCTGCCAATGGCAATTCAAGCAAGGTGCTATGCAGATGTCCCCAAATCTCTTCGGTGACGAACGGCGTGAAGGGATGCAGCAAACGCAATGACATATCGAACACACGCGCCAAGGTGTCTGCGGCACGAGCGGCACGAACGCCACCTTCGGCTAATTCCAATTTGGCGACTTCCACATACCAGTCGGCGAAATCGCTCCAGATGAAATCATAAATTTGCTGACCGGCTTGTCCGTATTGGAAGTTTTGGAATTGACGTTCCACATCGCGGATCAGTTGTTGAAGCTTTGCCCAGATCCAACATCAGCAAGAGACTATTCAACTTTTTCATCGACGGCTGATGGCTGACTTTGCTAATCGCTGAAGCGATAGCAGATGCAAACCGTCCCACGTTCCACAACTTGTTTGCGAAGTTGCGATTGGCTTCCACTTTCTTCAAGCCGACGTTGGTGTCATTTCCGGGTGTGGAACCAACCAACAGCGTGAAGCGAAGCGCATCCGTGCCGAGATCATCCATGACGATTAAAGGATCGATCACGTTGCCCTTGGTCTTCGACATCTTATGTCCATGTTCGTCGCGCACAAGTCCATGCAGATAGACCGTGTGGAACGGAATCTTGCCCGTGTATTCGAGTCCGCTCATGATCATGCGAGCCACCCAGAAGAACAAAATGTCGTAGCCCGTTTCCATGTAGGATGTGGGATAGAAATATTTGTAATCGGGCGTTTCCTCGGGCCAGCCTAATGTGGAGAAGGGCCACAAGCCGGAGGAGAACCAAGTGTCCAACACATCTTCATCTTGACGCAGTTCTTTGGAGCCGCAGGTTGCACAAGCGGTCGGGTCTTCACGCGCGACGGTCATGTGCCCATCGGGGCAATACCAAACCGGGATGCGGTGTCCCCACCACAACTGACGGCTGATGCACCAGTCTTTGATGTTTTCCATCCAGTTGTAATAGGTCTTCTCAAAACGTTCGGGCACGATCTTAATGCGACCATCTTTGACCGCATCCAGCGCCGCCTTTGCCAACGGTTCAATCGTGACGAACCATTGTTCGGAGATCATCGGTTCGACAATTTCTCCGCCACGCTGGGTGCGCGGGATGGTAGTGCGATAGGGCTCGGATTTGATGACGAGTCCGGCGGCTTTCATATCTGCCCAGAGATTTTTCCTCGCCTCGAATCTGATCCTGACCCTGTGTACTTGCCTCCGTTTTCGTTGACCTTTGCCTCCCGATCGAGCATGGAGATGATCGGCAGGTTATGGCGCTGTGCGATGGCATAGTCGTTCGGGTCATGTCCTGGTGTGATCTTGAGCGCGCCGGTACCAAACTCGATGCTCACGTATTCATCCGCGATAACGGGAATCTCGCGTCCCACCATTGGCACGATCACAGACTTGCCTACGAATTTTTTGTAGCGATCATCATCGGGATGCACAGCTACAGCTGTGTCGCCAAGAATAGTCTCAGGGCGGATTGTTGCAACCGGAATAAACTCACTCGAATCTTTCAGCATGTATTTGAAGTAATACAATGTCGCATCTTCGTCGCTGTATTCCACTTCCAGGTCAGAGACGGCGGTCTTGAGTCCCGGTGACCAGTTGATTAGACGCGGTCCGCGGTAGATCAGTCCCTTTTCATAAAGGGAGACAAAGGCTTCTCGTACTGCTCGACTCAGCCCATCGTCCAGAGTGAAGCGTTCGCGATCCCAATCACAGGAAGCGCCGAGACGTCGAATCTGATTCGTGATCATGCCGCCATATTTATGTTTCCATTCCCATGTGCGGCGCAGGAATTCTTCACGTCCCATTTCCTCGCGGGTCACTTCGTCGTTCTTGAGGATGTCGCGTTCCACCATGAGTTGTGTGGCGATGCCGGCGTGATCGGTGCCGGGCACCCACAACGTGGAGTAGCCCTTCATGCGGTGATAGCGGACCATCAGGTCTTCGATGCTGACGAACATGGCGTGACCGATGTGCAGTTCGCCCGTCACATTTGGCGGCGGGATGGTGATGACGAACGGCTCGATGGTGGGGTCGAAATCCGGCTTGTTCGGGTCGTTATGCGGTTTGAAGAAGCCGCCCTTTTCCCACATCTCATAGATGCGCGGCTCGGTGGATTTGAAATCGTAGGCTTTGGGTAATTCTTTTGTCATTCTTGCTCCTTGTTGTGGCTGAAACCTTCCCAGCCAAGTTCTATATTTTCGAGTGTTCCCAACCGTTCATACAATTCACCTGTATGCTGTTGGATATGTCTGATGTTAATGAGTTGCAATTCCAGTTTGTTGACCGGGTACCAGTAGAAGCCTGACTCTGCTTCCATGTCTGTGACTTGGACTCGCTCCGCGACCTGCTTTTCGACAAATTTCAGATACTCAAGTACTTCGTCTTTGGTGAATGGCTCTCCAGTATCAGGGTCGTGATGCTTTTCCCATGGGACAAAGTCCTTTTCAGTATTTTGCAAATACAGGTGTACGTAGAAGAGCGCGTGATAGGACTTTTTCCAAATTTCATCCTGATTGCCCGGGGCGTTCCATAACGCCTCCGGGCACTTAACAATGACTTGCTTTAGCATCGCCAGCGCCGCGAGATATTGTGATTGAATGACTTTGTGTGTATCCATTGCCTGTTACTCCAAAATAAACTTGATAGCTTTATCAAATGTTTTCTCAAAATCGGGTGGGAAGGCATGTCCCAAGTCAGGGAAGACTTCCTCTTCGAATGGAATGTTGTTTTCCTTCAGGATCTTTTGGATGGCTGTTGCCTTGTCCAATGTGTAATCTTTTTCTCCAATGACAAAATATCCGCGTACTGATTGTGCCTGACCTGCTAACGGGATCAAAGAGTCTGGTTCGGCAATGAAGGTTCCAATGCCGATGAAGCCACGTGCTCCAAGTTTTCCGCTCAACGTCGCATAGATCGCCATGCCGCTTCCTTGCGAGAAACCAGCGAGGACGATTCTCTTATGATCAACTTTGTACATCTTTTCAATTTCTTCAACATGGAAGAGAATATCCTCAAGACCTTTGTCGTTGTCATCCCAGCAATATGAACCGGGGTAGATCGCCTGTCGCGATTGAGGCGAAAGTACCAGCCAGCCGCGTTGACGTGCAACATCCCAATATTCGAGATTGTAATTTTTGTCGCCGTTCCGTCCGTGCAGAGCGATTAACAATGGAAGTTCATCGCAACATCATCTGGAACGAGAACAGCCCGGTCATGACCTATGTGAGACTGGGCTTCGAGACATTTTTGATTTGACTCTTCGACCAAAGCCTTGAACTCCGGCAATTTCCGCACCGCATCCAAGATCGGGATCTGAAAACTGTTTCTCTGCCCACCAAAGCCCGCCATCCAGTCCTTGCCTAAGAACAGAAATCACATCGTCAGGGCGGTTGCACAGACTAAGCAGGCACAGCTTCCAAAAAGTAGTACGTGCCGTTTGCTCCGGGAATAAACCAGCATTTTCATCCACTAAAGCGAGTGCGCCAGCATAATCATGCTGATCGTAAAGCCGCATGAGATTATCGGTCAATTCACGGAAGGTAATTTCTGTCATCATAACCTCTATAAACAAAAACACGCCTCGTCCATGATGAGGACGACAAGCGTGTCGCGGTACCACCTCAATTCGCCTTTCGGCGCACTCTGTAGCTGACTAATATCAGCCCATGCTGTAACGGGCAATCCCGTGCCGTTCTACTTACTGTTTGCTAAAAGCTAAATTTCTTCGGCAAATTTTTCAGACGACTTCAGCGTTGTTTCCCTGCGGATGTTTCCACCGAACACATCCTTCTCTATCAGGTCTCTTGACGCGTACTACTTCTGAATGGCTGGGATTATACATTTTACCCAGTTGAGGCGCAAGGGGAAAAGTGCTATAGTGATTTTAGGGAATACCGTTTTATCATCGGAATAAAGGCAGGCAAAATCATGTCACAGGCCAAACAATTTAGTAAAAGAGAAAAGGAGGTGATCGAACTTCTTCTTCAAGGCAAAAGCAACAAGCAAATTGCCCTGGCTCTTAATATTACGGAGAGCACAGTGGAATTCCACTTGAACCATATATACACCAAATTAAAATGTGAACTCTCGAGCAGAAGCCATTTTACAACTGGGGAAACCCACAGCTAAGGATTTCTATTGATGAACTGGGGGATTCCTTAGTAGATGAGAACGGCAAAGGGGAATATTATTTAGAAAAACCAATTGTTAAGTTTTTTAGAACTTATAAGATCATCATAATCATAGGAATAACACTGGCTACAGTTCTGGTCTTTCTATTAGTAAAAAATATAAACTGGTCATATGAAAGAGAAGGAGAGTTTCCTGACGAACATACGGTCGGTCAAACAATTGAGCGATCCAATGCATCAGGATTAAAGGTCCATGGGTTATTTGGTGCCGTGCCTGCCTGGCCCGCCCAGCCCGGATACGCAAGATACAACAATATTTATGTTCCGAAGACAGATCACTTGTACGTGAAATTGCGATATTCGAAATACAGTTCATCATCTGTCCAAATCCTAGTCACTATTGATGATGAGCCAAGTCCGAGAGCAAGCATCCTCCCCAGGGACCAGGGAGATTGGAATCAATTTATTTGGACAGAGCCAATCTTGCTGGGAAAGATCGAAAGCGGAGTCCACTCCATCACGTTCTACACGGATGGGCAGGAATACGGTGTAGCAGATTTGGATAAATTCATCCTGACCACAGAGCCACCATAGTAACTTTCGCATCACTTCTGGCGGTTCTGATAACCAGTAATTACAGGAGAACCACCATGAATTGGATGTTTGAGTCTCGTTCAAAAGATTACGATTATTATGATTCAGATGATGGGGGAGTGCCAGGCATAAAGTGGTATGAAGTTTTGTTGTTTCCAATCCTTGTAATTCCAGTCGCAATTATTCTTGCGATTTCTGAGCTCTTATTCTTTGTGGTCATGTTTGCCAGCCTTTTTTACATGGATGCAAAAAAAGTGTCTGAAAGTGGGGAATTGGATTTCCCCAACCTGGTTTATTTGGGGATTGTAACTGCCATTGTCCTTTCTTGTGCAATTTCCAATCACTTATTTGAAATTTCTGATCATCCGATTATCACTGTTTGTACATTCGGCTTCATCGTTTTCTTTACCATCGCACCTCTGACAGGGCTGGTTTGGCATTTTTTCAAACTAAATCAAAAAGATTGATGAGATCGAGGCTGAACGTGAAAAACAATCGTTTAAATTTATCTGCACATTTCTTTGATATTGGTTTTGAGCGCGATCATAAGTGGATGTGTTACGAATCCTCCCACACCACCCACTATAGATCCCTGTTTGGCACTGCATACTATAGCGCTTACCCAATGTAGTCCGCCGAACCCTCTTCCAGTAATAACACCACCGCGGTAGATCGCTCAATCAATATTCTCGTGGATGATTTCAGCCCACAACCTTATCAGGGAGAAGCAACGTACTTCTTCAATCGACTTGAAGGGGATCGTGGCGCGATCAACAATGCCATTATGGATTGGGGTAAAGGTCAAGTTACAATGACGGTTTCAAAAAGCAACTCATGGGGCGGGGTATGGATGAGCCTCAATCACCCAATCCGTGAAGGATTACCTATTAATTTTTCAGCGTTACTGCCTGCACAAATTCTGCCTGCCTATCAAAGTTGGATCACAGGCCTAAATATTCGCATTGAAGATGGAACACCAGGCAGAACATTCAAATTAGAACTCAAGGATAAAGATGAAACAAGTTGGGAGACAGAAATAATTCTGGATGGTGGTGTGCAGGATTTAAGTTTTGACCTGCCCACATTGGGGAATATTACCCAACTTGTTTGGGTTCTTGATCAAGCAAACGCCAATGATTATGTTGTTATTGATCGAGTTTCTTTTACTGCTGCAACAAATATCACGGATACCGCAACAATGGCATTCGTATGGAGCTACGGAATGCTCCTGAATAATTGGGACTCAGCAATAGGGTTGGTGCGGGACAAAGCCAAGGACGCGAGCGGTGAATTCGATGCGATTCAGGCTACGGGTAGTCTTGCCGCGGCGACTGCTATCGCTGAACGACTTGGGGTGGTCGAACATGTGGTCGCAGTCCAGATCGTAACCAAGATCAGTGAAACTCTTCTATCTGAACTTCCCAGGTATCGTAGCTTATTGCCTCATTGGGTTAAGGTGTCACCAGCGGGTGATTTCGTAATTGTGGAAAACACAGAATGGTCTTCTGTGGATACGGTGATCGCTACCATTGGCTTGCTCGAAGCGCAGAGCGGATTGGGAATGGACACCTCGGGTACTGAGCAATTGATACACTCTATCGAATGGAATAATTTAGTTACACCCAACGGAATTTCTCATGGGTACACATACTCAGGTGATCTGATCCCTTATGCATGGGATGCATTTGGCGGGGAGAGTTGGCTGGTTGAACTGGCGTTTGCTGCAGGGACTGGCCAAGTGACTCCACTCGCTTATCCTTCACCACCAACTGCCAACGGATCAGGTTTCATTGACGAGTTGGCATGGCTATATGTGCCACCGCCCTCCAAACAGGATTATTGGGGAACAGACTGGACCGTTTATAGATCTACAGCGGTGGATCGCCAAATATCATACTATCCATCACAGAATTCAACGTCTTGTTTTTCATTGAGTGGTCTATTCGGATTGTCTGCTGGTGAGGTGCCAGCACCAGCAGACGTGACACAGAATAATATTTATCAGGCATATGGACTTGGAGGCGCGTTTGCGCCAATGAACGATGGATCGACATTAGGCGCACCTGTTGTTATCCCACATTACTCGGCGATGATTGCATCCCTTCGCCCGGACAAAGCGGTCATGATGTGGCATTGGTTGATCCAAAATGGGTATTTCTCCCCATTGAACAATGTTGAAAGCATAATGTTTCCGGAGAAGGGAAATTGCGATCCCTCAACGGTTGTATGGAATCAACTTAAAGGATCGTGAAATCTTTCCTGCAAACACTGGGATGGGGGCGTTATCTGGCGGAACGAAATGGGCAGGTTCCTGTTTTGTGGCAGGCGACAACGAAAAATTCATTCTTACATGGGGGATATGAACTTCTAACGTCCAACCCGCCACCAACCCCGGCTTCAACTCTGGCACCGACACCAAGTTCAGCTTCATTGCCATACGAAAGGGAATGTGAATACCCTGATGAAGCAACGGTGGGTCAGCCGCTTGAAAGAACGAATGCATCTGGCTTAATGGTTCATGGACAATTTGGCACAGTCCCTGCCTGGCCGGCAAAATCCGGGTCTCTGAAATACAACAACATACATGTTCCTCAAACTCCCTATCTTTATTTGAAATTGCAATACTCCAAATATAGCCCGGCTACAGTTCCCATTTTGATTTTTATTGACAATGAGACAACCCCAAGGTTTTCCTTTATTCCCGAAGATCAGGGTGATTGGAATAATTTTGTCTGGACTGAGCCGATTGATCTGGGCAGTGTGGAAGATGGCACTCATTCCATCAAATTTTATACAAATGGACAAGAGTATGGTGTAGCTGACCTGGATAAGTTTGTTCTTACCGTAGATTTACCATAACGATTATTTCGATTCTTCATTCTCGCGGAGTTCTTGTTTGCCACAAAAACAATATTATGAACATTTCAAAACATAACATCGAAATCCTACTTTTTTGGTAATCCAGGCATTGTTGCAGATAAGATCCTCTTCATAAAACGGGAGGCGAGACTGGATGAGTACAAGGAACAGATATCCAATGTGCAGGAATTTGGAAATGTATGGCGTGGAATCACAGGGTTGTTTCAGGGAGAAAGAATAACCATCATAGTTACCGGGGTTGGACCTGGCGTGATTGGTGATGCCACATATGCCTTAAACAAGCCTGATGCCGTTTGCCTTTACTCTGGCACTTGCGGCGGGCTTGATGAAACTCTGGAAATTGGAGATTACTTTATCGCTAACGAGGCAGTTTGCGGTGATGGATATACGTTTCATCTTAGATACCTGCCTTTTACTGAGGTCTCTGGGGACTTTAAATTATTGAATTCCTTAAAGTCAACGATTATAAAAAAAGCTGAAAGATTACATACCGGCACATCATTCACAACTAATTCTGTCGTTCGTGAAACTGAGGATCGATTCTGGAAATGTGTCAGTGAAAAGTGTCGAGCCATAGAAATGGGTGCCGCCTCTTTCTACGCCGCGGCTGGTGCCACTGAAAAAAGAGCCGCTGCCTACTTTTGGGTTTCTGATTTGCCGACCAGAGGAAAAAGCTTCTTCGAGACTCTCTCGCCAAAAGACATTCAAATGAAACAAGACCGGTTCGATCGGTCCGTTACTTTAGACCTTGAATTGCTCTCGACTTTATAAAGGAGAATAAATGACACAAATGGAACGGTTCTCTGTATACAACCAACTTATTACCAAGCCTCAAAATACAGAAAACCCACTGAACGATTTACTGCCTGATGACTGCGATCATGGCTGGAGTGTAGCGCGCAACCTGATCAAACCGCTCAATCATTTGGATTTCATAAAAAGAAAGGAAGAACTGTCCATTGAGCAAAATCTCCACAACAAGATCACCCCGCCTGCTGTTTTTGATTTGAACTACGATATTTTGGCAAAGCATCAAGCAAGGACAATATCTACCTCAGATGTAATAAAACATTTGGCTGTTCAACTTCAACAAGAAGGCAAAATATTTTCCGAAAAAGAGATTAGCGAGCGTCTACGCGATTATGCGACCATACATCATATGGAGTTTCACCCGAGCGACGTTTGTAATTTAACATGCTCTGGTTGCACATATGGACATGATGACCCCGAACGTAAACCACCTCCAATCAACTTTCCTTTTGAAGGGATAAAAAAGATTTCTCGAATGAAACCCAAGTCGATGGTTATTATTGGAGGTGGGGAACCGACGTTGTACAGAAATGGAAAATATCACTTCCAAAATGTAGTGGAGGAAATATGCAGCACAAATCCAGATATCACTTTGGCTCTCGTCACCAATGGCACCTACCGACCCGAGGGTGACTGGCCCAATAAGCTTGATTGGATCAGATTGTCGCTAGACGCCGCCACCGAGTTCTACTTATAAAGGCTTTCGGGGCAAACCCATGTTTGATAGGGTTATCAGGAATTACCTGGACTATTTGGAATTCAATGTTAGATATGTAGGAATTAGCTTTCTATTTGCACGATCAAATATTCATGATTACGCATCCGTCGCTGGGTTTATATACGAATTGGTTAAAAGCGAAAAACCATATGCGTTGCACAAGGTAAATATCCAATATCGCCCACTGCGACGCGATCCATATCGTTACGATATACCCTTTACACAGGCAGTGACAAACGAACAAGTGGAAAAAGCTGTCAGGGAAGTGCGGGAACTTGCAGACTTT
Source organism: uncultured Chloroflexia bacterium (assembly GCA_963730175.1). Classification (GTDB taxonomy): domain Bacteria; phylum Chloroflexota; class Anaerolineae; order Anaerolineales; family Villigracilaceae; genus Defluviilinea. The sequence continues at coordinate 64,388 of CAVSRF010000030.1, forward strand.
TCCACCGAGATGAAAAAGTTTCTAAAAAACCAGACCAATATCACTGCCATCCTCGGAGGAAATAGTCACCCGTCTCATGAATTCTCACGTTGTTATTACAGTCAAACTTTCAGGATAGTCCGAGCCAATGGCGATCTCCGTCCCTGTTTTATCAGAGTATCTGATCCCGATTTTATCCTTGGAAATATTCACACTGATAGTCTTGAAACAATAGCCCTGAACACCCTGTATGTTGGAGCAAGACGAAAGCTGCATTGTGATGGGCATGGTTGCAGGCAATGCCACGTTAAACTACACATTTGAGCAGGGTCTCATCGGAAGCATGCAGCCATCCACTTCACCAGATGTGCTGGCAGACCCAATGTATTAAGTTCAAGAGGAAACATGAAAAACCACGTTTTTGCGAACCACCGCACTCAATGGATAATAGGAATTGCTACACTCCTATTTGTATTAGCTTGTAATAGTATTCAACAGACACCAACCACAAAGATTACAGAAGTAACACAAGTTGTTCCTGTTACGCAGATAGTTCAAGCTACGCAATTTATTCCAGTCACACGCATCGTCCGAGTGACACGTGTAGTAGAGGTCCCCACTCCCACACAAGCTCCGGTACAACCAGCTGTCCCAGCTCCCACTGAAATACTAGCATTTCCATCTACTCCACCTATCGCGCCGATAATACTCCAAAATAACAATGACCTGCTCGTTTGGTATAACTTTGAGGATGATTTTCTGGCAACTGGTTATGTTTCAGATATCTCCGGTAATGGATTTGATGCGCAAATAAATGGAACTGTACAGATGGATAATGGAATTTCTGGTGGCCGTGCAATATTCTTTTCTGGTGATGCATATATATTGGCGCCAATCAATCCGGCAATTGGAAGGAATATCGTTTCATTCTCCTTGTGGTTCAAAACTGATTACCCGGAGAACAACTACAAATTGGCTAGTGCCGCCTGGTGGAGTGGTGGTCCCGGTTCAGGATGGATATTAGCCACCCATATTCCTGAATTTTGGAGCGATGATACTCAAAGCCTTTATCTCCCGGATTTAGCCAACAATGACAACTATTTTCCGATAAATGAATGGATCCATGAAGTCATAACTTATGATGGAACCCGGATTAAGGAATATACGAACGGTCAGTTGGTGAATGATTGGCAGACTACAGGCGCAGTTATTGGACAAGGGCAAACAATGGCTGTGGGGGCGTGGCCAAACTATGGATTTAACTTTGTAGGAAGTATTGATGAGTTTCAAATTTATGCTCGAAGCCTAAGCCAAAAGGAAGTTCAAAAGCTCTACAAGCAAGGACAATAGGTGATAGTAAAAAGGAAGTAAGTATTAACATCGTGAGATTCAATTGGTGCTTAGTTTACAACACTGACGATTCAACCATTATGATCATTTCATCACATGCAAGGGATCTAATGTAGATCGTAAATCCATAAGTGATACTTTACTTCGATAAATTATCCAGGCAATCACTCAACCGTTCCGCCAATACCTGGACATTGGGTTCCTTGAAGATTGTGTATCTATCTCCTGGAATGACATGCACTTCCATTTCAGCGGCAAGTCCCTGCCAGCCCATGTATGGGTCATGATATGCTTCACCGGAACCTTCCATCGGATCAAAGAGTGTGATCTTGCCCGGATAATAAAGTGGGAAATAAGTTCTCCCTGCCGGCGGGGGAACCAAATGACGCGAAACAGATGGCATCAGCCTGCGACTCATACGCTCGACGACCTTGAGTGTAAATGTTTTCAGGTAGTCCGCTTTTTCTTTGAGATCGCCACTCGAAATCTTCTCAATGTGGTGTGAGATTCTTTTGCGCAAATCAGGTGTATGGACAGCGCCCTGTAAATAAACATAAATGATGGCAAGCAGGTCTGTCTTCTGTCCCTGCGCGCGAAGTTGTTGCGCCATTTCAAATACAAGCTCACCGCCATAACAGAATCCACACAACAGATAGGGTCCCTCTGGTTGCACAGAGCGCATTCCCATGACGTAACTTGCCGCCATCTCCTTGATCATTTCATTGGCAACATTGTCGTCTTTTCGGGCTGGTTCTGGAAATCGAAAAACATAAACCGGTTGTTCAGGGTCTAAATGCCGTGCCATGTCTACATAAGTAAATACATCCCCGCCATGCCCGGGGACAAGAAATAGCGGCTTCTTGTTTCCATTAGGTTGCATGGGGATAAGATAGGAATCATTATCTTGCAGGTCGTTTTCAAACAAGCTGGACAGTTGTTCGATCGTCGGCGCTCGGAAGATGATCGAAGCATGTAATTCCTTTTCCACAAGTTTCTCAATTGACAAGGTCACAGAGACAGCCGAAAGCGAATCGCCTCCCAGTGCAAAGAAGTTGTCTTGTATGCCGACTTGTTCACGCTTTAGAACATCAGACCAAATCCCTGCCAGCGTTTCCTCAAATGAATTCCTCGGCTGAACGTAGTTTGTCTTCAGGCTCTCGGTCAGTTTATCTGCCAACCCAATCCGTTGCAGTTTGCCTGTTGGACCCTTGGGTACTTCATCTACAATAACGATTCGGCTTGGCACTTTGTAGTCGGCTAACTTTGAAAAGGCAAACTCCCGAAGTTCCTTCTCTGTCGTTTTTGAATTCTTGCGAAGAACAACAGCCGCCCCAAGATCCTCACCCAACGTTGGATGTGGCAATGCAAAAGCAACCGCCTGCGCAACATCGGGATGATCCAACAATGCCTCATCCACTTCTCGTGGGGCGATCTTTTCCCCTCCGCGATTGACCATCTCCTTGAGCCGCCCCGTAATCGACAGATACCCATCCGCATCCATCACACCCTGATCGCCTGTGCGGAACCAGCCATCTGTAAACGCAGTTTCATTTGCCTTTGGATTATTCTCATATCCTAATGTGACATTCTCGCCTCGGATCACAATTTCACCTGTCTCGCCCACTGACAGGATTTTCCCTGCCTCATTCATGATCCCGACCTCCGGTCCAGCGGCGATTCCCACAGTCCCGGGTTTGCGTTGCAACGGCGGCAGTGGATTGCTCGCCATTTGGTGCGATGCTTCGGTCATCCCATACAATTCGATCATGGGTGCATGGAACGCATCTTCCAATCCCTTCATCACTACTGGCGGCAAAGACGAGGAGGATGAACGGATAAATCTCAATGAACAGTCTGCAACAAGGTTGGGATTTGCCTGCACACGCGCCAGGATGGTTTGATGCATGGTTGGTACCGCTGTATACCAAGTCGGCTTGAAGGTTGGCAACCATTCAAAAAACGGATCAGCTTGAAATCCCGGTGTACATACGATACTGGCCCCCGCGCTTACTGATGAAAGCACAGCCGCCATAAGACCATGTATATGGAACAATGGCATGACATTCAAACAACGATCCTGTCCGGTCAATTGCAGTGTTGTCTTTATATTTTGAGCTGAGGTACAGATGTTCTTTTGTGTGAGCGGAACGATCTTCGGTCTGGATGTTGTGCCGGAGGTGTGTAGTACCAGAGCCACATCATCGGGCATGGCGAAATTGGCAGAAGATGCAGTTTCCTGTTCACTCCCTACAAAAGAAAAAACGCCTGCCTCGTCTTCCAAATCAATGGATATTTCAAGAATGGGAATATTACGTGCCTGTGCGACCTCTCTGGCAGGCGAATTGAAACCACTTTGGATCAATAAGGCTTTGGCATGCAGATCAGACAGATAAAAATCAAACTCACTGGCGCGATAAGCTGGGTTAAGCGGAGCGCTGGTCGCGCCGGCAGCCACAGCCAGAAATGCAGTCGCCATTTCCGGTCCGTTGGGTAAAACAATTGCTACACGGTCGTTGCGCGTAATTCCATATGCATTCAGCCGCTTTACGACTTTTTCAATATGAAGATACAAAGCGTTATAGGTAAGCGGCTTGCGACTGGGGGCTAAAATAGCGATTGAATTTGGATTTTGCTTAACCTGTGCTTCAAGCATCTGGTGAATGGTCTGATAGATTGTCATACTTTGTTACCGTTCCTTTAGCTACGATTTTGGAGTTGATCAGCTTGCTAATTGACAGTGGTTATTCTGTTCGTGATACATTTGTAATACATCATGAAAAACCCTTAAACCACGCAACGGTGTCGCCTCTGCTATAATTTTCGATGCTCTTCAAATTCACACAAACAAACTACACCTTTAAGAGAAAACCATGCTCAACGGACTGAACATCATTCTTGCGTCTCTTGCTGCCATTCTTGCGGGCGCGGTCAACGCGCTGGTAGGCGGCGGCACACTCATCACATTTCCGGTACTTACATTCTTGGGCGTTCCTGCCATTGCCGCAAATATAACGAACACTGTAGCGCTTTGTCCTGGCTACTTTGGCGGAACTCTTGCACAATGGAACGATCTGCGCGGGCAAAAAACTCGTTTGTTGCTCCTCCTGCCCGCCAGTATCATTGGCGGGATCGTGGGTGGCTATTTGTTACTGCGAACAGGCGAAAAACAATTCAAGGAATTAACACCTTATCTTATTTTGCTCGCGTCGGGGTTGCTTGCCATTCGAGACCCTGTCCGTATATGGTTGACGCAGGGTATGGGAAAAGGTTACGCCAAAAACCTTGAGAATTTGTCATGGCTGCCTGTCGGGATGGCATCGGTCTATGGCGGCTACTTCGGTGCAGGCTTAAGCGTGATCGTTCTATCCGCGTTGGGGGTAACACTCGAATGATTCACTCACACGTCTTAATGCATTGAAACAGGCAGTTGCCTTTAGCGTCAATGTTGCCGCGGCGATCTTCTTCCTCTTTTCAGGACAAGTCGTCTGGTCTTTTGCATTGGTAATGGCTGTCGGCGCGTCATTGGCGGGACATTGGGCGGCAAACTCGCAGGTCACATCAAAGCATCCACACTGCAATGGACAGTTGTTGGTATCGGCATCCTTGTTTCCATTATCTATTTCATAAAAGATTGAGACCTTATCTGTCGTTTCGCTTCATCCTTCACACTTTATCCTTTATAATCCCGTCCTAAACCCCACTCGGAGTCTCACATGCGAAAACTCTCGTTAATCCTTTTTATTCTGCTTGCCAATATTCTGCTGACCGCCTGTGCTTCATCAAACAGTGATGCGCCTGCCAAAGCCGTGGAAACTTATCTCAATACCCTTGTCGCAAAAGATGACCAGCGCCTTCCCACGCTCGTCTGTGGCGATTGGGAGGAAGACGCCATGATCGAACTTGATTCGTTCCAGGCGGTTACCGCCCGTCTTCAGGATGTATCCTGCAAACAAACCGGAACCGATGGCGATACAGCCCTCGTCAATTGCACTGGCAAGATCATCACCACATATAACAACGAAGACCAGGAACTCGACCTCTCCACTCGCACTTATCAAGTGACACAACAAGGCGGTGACTGGCTTGTCTGTGGGACGCGCTAACTCTTCATCTAACTTTCACGCCTGATAATGGGACTGACACAAATCTTCGCATCCATCCTGACCGCGTTACTGGTCGGCGTACTGACGCGTGGCGCGTGGCGGACATATTTCCTCCTCGCCGCCAGCGTGTTTGCCATCTATTGGTTTCAGCCTGTCATCCCATTACGTTCCTTTGATTTTTGGCTGCCATCTCTTACGCTTGCTCTTATCCTTTTGACATGGTTTGTCACATCTCCATCCGGTGCGTGGAAATCTCGTCAAAATCTGATTGGCTTGTCAATTATCCTCGGGGTGGTCACATTTATCGAGCTTTCGCGTTATATCTTCCCTGACCCAGTCTTTACGCAGACAATTCCTCCACAATTCATTCAGCTTCTGACTTTTTCTTGTTGTTGCCACAGTTTTTGTTTTCTCTTTTTATCGCTTGTCACGCGCTGTAACATGGACTGTTTCATTCGTCATCGTTTTATTGATCGCACTCCTCGTCATTCTCAAAACGCCCGAACTATCACTGCAAGCTAGCATCTTCTTTCGAACTCTTGCCAACCGTTCCATCGAAAACGCCTCTGCCTGGATCTGCGTTGGCTTGGATTTTCTTATATCGCCTTTCGTCTCATCCACGTTCTGCGGGACAAACAAACAGGGCGACTCCCCGAACTATCCCTGCCTGAATTTGCAACGTATGTGGTTTTCTTCTCAACGCTCGCCGCTGGTCCCATTGACCGCGCCGAGCGTTTCGCCAAAGACCTGCAAAAAGAATTTGTCCTTACGCAAGATGAAACATTCATCGCTGGTCAACGGATTGTGATCGGGCTTGTTCAAAAAATTCGTCATTGCCGATGCACTGGCATTGATCGCCCTCAACGACGCGCTGGCAGTCCAAGCCCGCACCACAGGCTGGATGTGGATTCATCTTTACGCTTATGCTTTTCAAATTTACTTCGATTTCAGCGGCTACACGGATATTGCCATCGGCATCGGGCGACTTGCTGGCATCAAACTCCCCGAAAATTTCTTATCTCCTTATACCAAAACCAACATAACCCAGTTTTGGAATAGTTGGCATATCACGCTCACACAATGGATTCGTTCCTACTTCTTCAATCCATTCAGCCGCTGGATGCGTGGCTATAAATCCGTTCCCATGTGGACGATGATTCTCGTCGGTCAATTTTTGACGATGGTGCTCATTGGTCTATGGCATGGGGTCACGATCAACTTTCTTCTCTGGGGTGCGTGGCATGGATTGGGACTCTTCGTCCAAAACCGTTGGAGCGATTTTGCCAAAACGCGTATCACAACGAATAATCCACGTTTGCAAACCGCTCTGCAAATTGGCGGTATATTACTTACCTTCCACTTCGTTGCGCTGGGATGGGTATTCTTCGCGTTGAGCGAGCCTGTACTATCACTTGGACGTGTTTATAAAATTGTTTGGTTTATAAAAGATTGTGTCGTGCTGAGCGTAGCGAAGCATCTCTGCCACCGTGAAAGAACTCTCGGTCGCAACGAACGCTCCCTCAGAGCGAGTTTGGAAAGTCACTTAAAATGCAAAACAAACTTCGCCTCTTTCCTCTTCTCATCAAAGCAACAATTCTTTTCTTGTTGTTCAATTTTGCTTTTATACCCTTCAGTAACTTGCCTCTTGGAAAACTTTCCCTTTACAACCATGTTTTCCCGGGCGGGAACGTTTTCCATTTGGTGAAACGCCCGAATCGTATAATCTCAGTCTCTTCGACCTGGATGCCATGTTTGCCTCCCATGTTCTCGCAGGGACGAAGAAAACTACGAATGAATATCGCGTTTTGCTAATCGGCGATTCATCTGTGTGGGGTACACTGCTCACGCCCGAACAAACTTTGGCAGGTCAACTCAACGCAAGCAATATCACAGCCTGCAATAAAAATGTACATGCTTATAACCTTGGCTATCCCACCATCTCGTTGACCAAGGACTTAATGATCCTCGATCAGGCAAAAGGATATCAGCCTGATATGGTCATTGTGTTGACGACGCTCGAATCCCTGCCGCGGGATAAGCAACTCACATCGCCGCTCGTTGCGAACAATGCTGAACGAGTCCGTGATCTTATCTTCAAATACGAGTTGAACGCCAGCCCCAACGATCCAGCGTTGATACAGCCGTCGAAACAGGATCAGACCATCGTGGGTCAGAGGCGGGCGCTGGCAGATTTAATCCGCTTGCAAATTGATGGAGCGTTGTGGGCATCCACAGGCATCGATCAGGTCTATCCAAAAGACTATGAGCGCGCACAAACCGATCTCGATGACAAGATCGAGTATCACGGCGTTACATCCTCTTTGCGTGATGCACTCGCCATTGATGTGCTCAATTCGATCATGTCCGCCGCGCCGGTTCCAACGCTTTTAGTTAACGAACCCATGCTCATCAGCAATGGCGTGAATAGCGACCTTCGTTATAATTTCTTTTATCCGCGTTGGGCGTATGATGAGTATCGCCAAACACTTACTGAGATTTGCGAGCACACATCATTGGAACTATATCGATCTTTGGGATCTGGTTCCCGCAGATCGAGTTTACGAACAGTGCAATTCATATGACACCTTCAGGCGAAAATTTACTCTCAACAAAAATCGCCGAAGCAATCCAAACAACGTGTAAATAGGACCATGAAACAAAAAATCTTTTTTCTCTTATCCATAATGACTTTGCTCGCGGCTTGTTCAAACGGACAAGTCTCAACGCAGGAAGTAAACATCCAGCCGACGAATACCCCGCTTCCCTCTCAGCCGGAAGTTGTTTCCGTTACCGATACTTTGGTTGCCACTGAAACATCCGCGCCTGAATTCACCGCCACGCCCAAGCCTCCACTCGAAAAAGACGCGTGGATGAAGATGCCGGTTGTACCCACGAGTGTCAGCGACCGGGCGCGTGAAATTTATGAAACGGGACTCTCAATGGGCAATGACCCGAAACACTTTTCGATCATCGGTGATTGCCAGAACGTTTCCTCCTATTTCCTTTCAGCGTTCGACAACCCAGATGATTACAGCTTGGGCACTAAGTATGCCTATCTTCAGCCAACGATTGATTACTATCAGGGTTCTTTTTCACGGGTCAGTCTTGCGGTAAAAGGGGGCTTCAACGCCGCGGCGGTGATCTCACCTTTGCGAGCTGATCCAAAATCCTGCAAAGCCGGTGAGTCGCCTCTTGATTGCGAATTGCGTGTGTGGAAACCGTCCATTGTTATTGTGAGCATGGAAACCTGGTGGTCTGAAAAACCCGCGACAGAGTATGACAAATATATGCGCCGCGTTCTTGATCGTATCATTGCGACGGGTGCATTGCCCATCATTGCCACCAAAGCCGACAACCTTGAAGGTCACAATGCTATCAACGCGACCATCGCCCAACTCGCGTACGATTATGATATTCCCGATGTGGAATTTCTGGGCGGCGGTCCAACCTTTGCCTTCTCACGGACTCAGCCCTGATGGCTTCATCTCACCTTTGCGCGCAACTTCTTTGACGACCACGACCGCATGTTAAGTGCCTGGCCCTGGCGTAACCTGACCGCATTACAAACTTTGGATGCGGTTCACAAAAGTCTGACTCAATAATTGATAGTACATAAAACGTCCCGAAGATTTACCAAAATCTTCGGGACGTTTTGATTTAAGGAGAGAAGCTTTACGTTTTGATACGGCTCAAGATGACCGCGCCAACTATCGCTGAGATCAATGAGGCGAGAAGTATTCCTGTCTTTGCCAGCGGAAGGATTTCCGATTTTCCAAACGCAAGGCTTGCAATAAAAAGTGACATGGTAAAGCCGATCCCTGCCAGCCAGCCCAGCCCATATAAATGTTTCCATGTTATATCCGAGGGCAGGTCAGCCCATTTGAGTTTGACGGCAAGGAAACTTGTAGCGAAAATGCCAATTTGTTTCCCAAAGATCAAACCTGCCATAATGCCAAGTGTCACAGGTTGCGTAAATGTATCGAGTAAATTGCCTTTTAGTTCAACGCCCGCGTTGGCAAGCGCAAAGACGGGCATGATCAAATAACTGACCCACGGATGCAGTGAGTGTTCAAATCTTTGCAGGGGCGTTTGCGCGTGTTCCGTGGCGGACTCCATGGCTTGCAATACTGCGCGCTGGCTTTGATTGGTGAGGACGTTTTCTCCATGTTTGCCGCTCTTGCGAAATTGATCCAGGAAGTAATTTGCATTTGAAACAAACTCATCTGCGTTGATGCGTGTTTGCACAGGGATGGTCAGCGCAAGTAATACACCTGCAATCGTGGCATGGATGCCTGATTGCAGGAATGCCAGCCATAGTCCAAGCCCAAGCAATGAATAAACCAACGGATTGCGGATACCCAGCCTGTTTGCCGCAACGAGCAGTGCAAGGAAAATTACTCCAATTAACAAACTGACCCAAACCACTTCCGATGTATAAAACAGGGCAATGACAAGTACCGCGCCGAGATCGTCCACTATGGCGACCGCGGTGAGGAAGATCTTCAACGATAATGGGACACGTTTACCGAGCAGGGAAAGCACACCGAGTGCAAATGCAATGTCTGTTGCCATCGGGATGCCCCAGCCTGCGTGTGCAGGTCCGCTCGGATTGAAGAGTAAATAAAAAGCTGCAGGAAACGCCATCCCGCCAATCGCCGCCACAATGGGCAGGATCGCTTGTCGCGGAGAAGACAGTTCACCGACCAATACTTCCCGTTTGATTTCGAGCCCGACTACAAAGAAGAAAACCGCCATCAAGCCATCGTTGATCCAATGGATCAGTTCCTTGGAAAGATGAAACGCTCCAACGCTGAACGTTATGTCTGTTTCCCACAAATGAGCATAAGATTCAGCCCAGGGGGAATTCGCCCAGATCAGTGCGATCACTGTCGCCGTGATCAATAGAATACCGCTCGATGCTTCCCGATGGAAGAATTCCTGAAAAGGGGACAGGATGCGGTCAATGGGTCTGGCTGTTGTTTTAACTGAAATTTTATTTGCCATGGATTCTCCTCTTCGACCCAAACTATACCCGATTTTTCTGCCTCTTGACAAATTAGAACAAAAGTTCTATATTATGTCCCATCGTCGCTTATTCGTATGTTTGTGGTCAGAGACCACAGGAGGCTCAAAATGAACCGTTCCATGCCGATTAAACTTCTTCCCTTTCTTCAAGGAACCGCCCTTAAACGAGGCGTGATCTTTGGCGGGATCATCCTCAGCGCCTTGTTTGCGTTCGAGATCTTCAACTTTTCAAGTACTTCCTTTGCCTTGCACGATATCATGGGAGATCTTTCCTACGGTCCCTTCCAGTGGGCAACCGTCCTTGCCGTTGCTTTCTGTGGCATTGACTTTGCTGGTATTGCCCGCATCTTCACCCCCGAACAGGGCAGGGACGAACCCGCCGAAGTCTGGTACCTCTTTGCCGCCTGGTTCCTCGCCGCGGCTTTCAATGCTTCACTCACGTGGTGGGGAGTCTCTGTTGCGATCTTAAAGCATAATGCCGAAGGAGGCGTTCTGGTGGGGCAGGCGAACATGGCCAAGTTCGTGCCCATCTTTGTTGCCGGAATGGTTTTGCTTATCCGTGTGCTTCTGATCAACACCTTCTCGATTGCCGGAGACCGAATGTTCTCTCTTGCAGAAGATAAGCAGACCCGCTATCAAAATAAACCTACCTATCGTTCCAATAACGAGTCGTTCCGAACGCCCAATGCGTATACTCCGCGTCCTGCGCCCAAGCCTACTCCTGTCGCCGCTGCGCGACCGCTCTATAATGAGCCGACCTATCATCCGATTGGCATGAGCGCGCAGGCGCAGAATGAAAACATGAATACCTATACTCGGAGGTGAACCAATTAATTAATCCTTCCACTCCTTGACCTCCTACAATAACATCCAACAACAAATACGCCGCGTCACGCGGCGTATTTGTTGTTTTTTTATGTAATGCGATTAGGTGTTACTTTTTCAGAATTACATCAACAGCGGTCAACTCACCAGCCTGACTATATGTATTCACTGCAAAAACATCATCCGGTGGTTCGATGCGTTCGATGAATTCTTCTTCGTATTCGTTTGTCGTCAGTTTGGTGATGCGATGGAAGCTGACAGTGCGTCCCTGCCTCAGCGAGGGTTCGCTCGCGGGTCGTATGAGTCCGCCATCCCCGCGGAAGATGCGTCCGGCTGGGTCGGGCAGAGCGAACGTCTGAGACGATGGGATTCATCGGATGCGGAGTCCAATTCTCAGACAGGGGATCATCCGTATAAAAAAGATGAAGCTCATCACCCATGTTTGCAAACATCCACCAGCGCATCGAGTGCTCGACGAGCGTTGCGTTCGTCAGCGCATCGGGCATAATGGTTTTGTGAAACTCCCATTGATCGGGAAAACGATCGCAACGATACACTTCAACCGCATCATTCGCCGTTGAAGGGATCATATAAAATTCACCGCGATACTCGAATATAAATGGATACGAAAGATTATACGGACGCTCCAGCGCGACAAGCGGCTTATTGATGGTGCCATTGTTTTCGACCACGGCACACGAAATATGCCCACGCTTTTTTGCATGGATATATTCATCAAAGAAAAGATAGGATACGTTCTGCCTTTTCAGAATGAACGGATTCGACCAACGCACGCCTCGTGGCGGGACCTGGAGCTTGAGCGCCCCCCAATCGATCTGATTCCCCTCCAAGCAGACTCCTGCCATAAGCGCCGCGCGATGTGGAAACCATTGTCTCCATAACTTATTTTCGAATATCTTGTTGAGTTGCTTTCCCTGCAAGCAAAAATAGTTGTCCCATTGTTGGCTTGGGATACTGAGTCCAGGTGGGTTTGCCGGTTTTGCATGAACAAAGAATTCCTTCTCGCCTTTTAAATATAATTGGTTCAATGCACACGGCAAAATCTCTGACGCCCTCCACAAAAACAAACTCTGGTTTTGTGTGAACGAATAGGGATGCCCTGCCATAACAAATTCAATAACAATTTGCGTTTCCTCACGGCGATAATACTCGACCGAACAATGCAACAACGATTCGTCCTGCAATATCTTGAGCCAGCCAAATTGTGTATCCGTTATGACACGTTTGTCGTTGCAGCGCAGTGACCAGATGCCGAAACGCGCAATATCAAGAAAAGGTCTGGGAAGAGATTTGGGAAGATCCTGGAGGCTGAAATTTAGGAGCACATCCAACCGCATGGCTTTCAGACGTGAGATGCGTTCGTCCAGATTTTTTCCAAGCAATTGGGTGTTATGTAATATGTTGCGGATATCCTCCCTCTTCCACGGGTTGGGAGTGGGCTGGAATATACGCTGGTCTGTTTGAAAGTGGAATGAGTACAACTTATCGGTAAAGCTTTCTTCTTCCCCCGTTTGATCTTCAAAAGCCATGGCAATCACTTCTGCAAAGGATGAATCCTTAATTGTCCCCAATGTACGCGCCACCCAAGCCGGAACCTTCACGTATGGCAGGATGACGCCAACTCGTAATTTATTCAGGGTCTGCATTGTTTATACCATTGGGACGGAATGCGGAAAAATACAGCAAGGGACGATAACCCAGGCGCCGGTAGAGGTGCATTGCCATGTCGGAGGGAATCAATGCCATGTGTTTCAATCCCAGTTCAACGGCATGAGCATGTGCGCGTTGGACGAGTGCGGTTCCTAGTTTCTTTTTGCGGTGATTTTCAAGGACATAAATCTGATTGATATAACCCACTTTTGGGTAAATAGTGACTAGTTGCAGCCATCCTGCAATTTCGTCGCCATCCTTTACATAAAAGGAATGAATATGTTTGTCGCGCAGGGTTTGGATATGAATGCGCTCGCCTTCAGTAGTCAATATTTCGTTGGCGGTTTCTGCCTGCTTGAGCGTCGTTACTTTATGAACGTTGCGCGGCACGGTGTTTGTTTTGGGCGGCATATCCAGCGATAGGATGGCTCCCGTACGGACGAATTCATATCCATAGTTCGCGTATTGCTCTTTTAGCGCGGAGTCAGATGGCTGGGGATGGAACACATCGATGATGTATTGTTTATCTTTGGGGATTGGGTATGTCTTCACCGCATCCACTACAGAATTTGAGTCCGCGCTCAATGCAAGGAACTCATATTGAAAGGATGCAATGGGGGTACCGTCATAAATAGAAACACCAATTGGACCCTGTACCTCGTATTTCGTTTTATAGGTCACTTTGTATGCGTGGTTGTACGAGGCGATCATTGCCTCTACTGCCCACCAGTGCTCTATATCGGGTCGAGGTTTTTTCATGGAGATAAGACGGGGTCTGATATGGTAGGTTACTAATTCTCTTATGTTGAGCGCTTATTGTAATGTACTCTCGCCATGTGAAAGCACATAGAAACTATGTCCATCGTCATATACAAAATCGGTGGCGATGTATCCAGCGGCAAAGGCGGTTTCAAAGACTTCACGCGAAAAGAAGCGCCAGTCGCGTGCGAGGGCAAAGTCCGCTTCTTTGATGGCATTGAAGTTGGACGGTATCTCGGCGAGTAGCAGGCGCTCTTCCAGCGTGGCAAAATGTTCGGGTGGGCGCGGCAGGCTGGGGGTCGAAAAAAGAGGCGTGTATAAGGGTTGTAGTTCGGCTTTCGAGAAGTGATCCAGTTTCAACGGATGGCGCGGGCGTTTGCCAAGTCTCGTTTGGACGCGGCGGGTGTTGATCCACCAATCCACTTGAAAGCGGTCAGAGGGCAAACCGGCGTTGAGTCCATCTCGCATTTCGCCGTATTCTGCGCGGCGATAGGTATTGCAGACCGCGGCAAGCTTGGAGATATTGAGATAGGCGTTGCGACTCAATAACGGATCGAACGTCCACGTGATGTGATCAAGTCCCTGATGACGGACCATCTGCCATTGCGCCCGCTTCAGTGCGAAGCCGACGCCTGAATCGCGGTGCCCGGGCAGGATGCCCATCATGTGCGAGCAATGCTTGGGGCGGGGTCCATCCGGCGTGGATTCGAGACCTGGGAAGCCAAAGACAAAACCGACCAGTTGATGTTCAACGAACGCACCGATTACCAGCCCACCATTGTGAACCGCGGTGATAAAGATGTGAGCGGGGACAACGTCTGTTTCACTGCCGGGCCATACGGCACGTTGCAGTTCTTCAACGAGAGTCATGTCTTCGGGAGATTCAAGTAGTTTGATAACGGGAGCAGGCATAGGGTCAAAGTTGGATGCGGTTATTTTTTATCACAATGGTTAATCATGGATTTAGCGCGAAAGGTGTAAGGCTTCCTGAATCTTTTGTGTGAATGGTTTGCGGACAAGGTAGTCGAGACGATAGGCAAAGCGCGCGGGCATGAGTCCAAAAGTGCGCGGCAGGTTTTCCACGGGGCAGGTGCGGTTGACTGCAACATAATCGAGCCAATAGGTCGAGACGTTGAAAGATGGGAGAAATGCGTCCAACATGACGAAGAGGACACGCATATATGGAGGTGGGATTGGGACGATCATACGGCGCGTATGGGTTATACCCATGAGCGTTTCAATGACTTGACGCACGGTGAAGTATTCTCCGCCACCGATATCATAGGTCTGGTTGACGGTATCGGGGTTTTGCAACGCCCAGATCAAACAGGTGACGAGGTCTTCGACCCAGAGCGGCTGGATCAATATTCGTCCATTGTTGGGGATGGGCATAATTCCAGGCGACATGCGAATGAGACGTGAGAGGTTATTCGTAAAGTGATCCTCGGGACCAAACACAACGGAAGAACGAATGATGGTATATGGAACCCCGCTTCTTCGAATATACTCTTCGGCAATACCTTTGGCTTTGTGAATAGGGAAAGCGGAGGCGCGGTCCGCGCCGATGTGGCTGAGATAAACAAGCCTTTCGATACCCGCGTTTGCGGCGACCTGCGCCAGAGTGCGCGTGCCTTCAATATCTGTTGTAAAGAGGCTCCCGCCTCGTCCCTGTGTGGCGGCGGTGGCGAGATGATAGATCTGATCCACACCGCGCAAGGCAGCACGGATGCCGCGCTCATCGTTCAGACTGACGACGGCTACTTCAACGGGGACACCTTTCGGCAATCGAGGAGACTTCGGCGAGGAACGCAACAACACACGGACTTGTTGTCCCGTTTCGGAGAATTGGCGTACGAGGGCGCGTCCGATAAATCCGGTTGCACCTGTGATGAGAATCATGGAACGGATTATAGCAGAGGTGGTATTATCGCCTTCATCAAGTAGTCAGGAAGTAAACAGCATTGAACCAACAGCGCGGCTTGCTTTAGGGAAAGGAAGTACCCCTAGCAGAATCGATTTCCAACCAAGCAACCACGACAAAGCAAATTAATACTAGCTGTGAATATTTGCTATTTAGCTTTGATAGGATGATTTGAATAACAAAGTGGTCTGCATCTTAGTCACAATGTTGTGATAACAATTCTGCCCCATCCGACGCCTGGCATATATATATTTCGGGATGGTGTCCAGTTTTGGTCTCGTATTCCATCCCAAGAGCATCTACAAATTCATTCACATAACGGTGTTCAACCAGGTTGATTGTACAACCTCCAAAGCCAGCCCCGGTCAATCGTGCACCGTAACATCCTCTCCGGCCTTGTGCAATTTCGACCATAAGATCCAACTCTGGTATGGATACTTCATACAAATCCCGCAAACTGACGTGACATTCATTCATCAACCTGCCAAAGCTCTGGACATCGTCCGCTTCCAACAACGCATCAGCTTGGTTCGACCTATCAATCTCTTCCACCACGTGACGCGCTCTTTTCTCCACTTCATCTGGGAGCTTACCTGCCAGCCGATTGAACTCTTCTACGTTGATATCTCGCAATGATTTGATATTCGGCAGGTCTGCTTGCAACAGTCGCACTGCTTCTTCACAGGCATAGCGGCGTTTGTTGTACTCACCCGAGGTCAACTTGCGGCGGACGGTCGTGTCCGCGATCACAATGGACACATTCTGCGGCAAAGACAGAGCCTTCCATTCCAGTGAACGGCAATCGAGCAAGAGTAGCTTATTCTCCACGCCGCAAGCGGATGCGAACTGATCCATGATGCCGCAGTTGACACCGACATACTTGTTCTCTGCTTTTTGTCCGAGCAAGGCACGCTTCATGGGTGGGAGAGTCCAACCGCCGAGTGTTTGCCATGCGATGGCGAATGCCATCTCAATGGATGCGGATGAGCTTAAGCCTGATCCCTGCGGGACGTTGGAGGAAAATACTGCATTGAGATTGGGAACAGCCAAATTCTCTTCATGAAGCACGTTCATTACACCGGCGGAATACAATGCCCACTCAGGAAGGGGAGTACCGTCAGGCTGGGTTTTGGATGGGAGAGTTTCCAGCGAGAAAGGTGCCCGTTGACCCAGGTCCGCAGCCCAAAGGGTGGAATGAGGCGCATCGGTCAATGAGAAGGCGACGTATGTGGCGAGGTCAATTGCTGCGGGCAGGACGAATCCATCGTTATAGTCCACATGCTCACCCAGCAAGTTCACGCGCCCAGGCGCACGCGCGATGTGCGCAGGAGCGCATCCAAATTTTTGCTGATAGATGTTTGTGATGGTTTCGATGATGGTCATGCTCGTTTACAAATCCGTTTCAAAAAATTCGTTTATCCGATTCAAGAATCCGCTTTCAACTTATCGTGCCAGCCAACCGCCATCCACAGGGATGATCGCGCCGTTCAGGTAATCAGATGCTGACGAGGCAAGGAATACGACTGTGCCTTTGAGATCATCAGGCGTGCCCCAACGTGCGGCAGGGATGCGATCCAAAATGGATGTGGAACGATTTGGGTCGGCGCGGAGTGCGGCAGTGTTATCGGTCGCCATATAGCCAGGTGCGATGGCGTTGACGTTGATATTGTTTTTCGCCCATTCATTGGCGAGCGCGCGCGTGATCCCCGCGATGCCGCTCTTCGATGCGGTATACGATGGAACCGTGATGCCACCTTGAAACGAAAGCATGGATGCCACATTGATAATCTTGCCGCCACCCTGCGACATCATCACACGTCCCACTGCTTGAGAGAGAAAGAACGCGGCTTTGAGGTTGATCTGCAGAACATCATCCCAATCAGTCTCAGAGAAATCAACTGCAGGTGTGCGGCGGATCGTCCCAGCATTGTTGACGAGAATATCGATACGCCCCAACTCTTTCACAACATCTGCAACAACTTCATTCAGTTGTTCAACACTCGCTTCGCGCAAGTCAACAACCGATTCGTGGTACCTTCTGCCAAGATCGCAGACTGCTCCACAAGTTCCTTTGCAACCTGTGCGGTCGAGCGTGGCAATATCTGCGCCAGCTTCGGCAAGCGCCATCGCCATACCTTGCCCAAGTCCCTGCCCTGCGCCAGTGACGAGGGCAACTTTCCCATCGAGTTTGAATAAGTCTAAGATCATAAGTAATTCCTTTGATATCGTACCATAGGGTGCACGAGCAGATTTTGTAAAGAGTCCATCCGCATATTCTGCGTGCCTCTACTGGTTAATATTAATGTCCTAAGTTCCTTCAACATCGCAACAGTCTTCGTCACCCAACCCACCTGCGGGTCATCAACCGTCGCCTGCACACGCTGATTGCCTGCCAGGAACCACAAATAATAAGTCGTATACCCAGGCGCACTAACAACCGTGTGGTATCCCTTGGGCATCATGTGGATGCTGTTATCGCGCACGGTGAAGTTTTCCTCGTCGCCATCTTCGTTGTAATAATGGCAAATGCCAAAGCCATCGTTCGGGTTGACCTTGAAGAAATACATCTCCTCGTGATATGCCTCGCGCGGCAGGTCATCCACCTGATGTTTGTGCGGTGGGTATGTGCTCCAATTGCCACTGGGTGTGAACGTCTCACCGACGATCAATCGTCGCGCTGGCAATTCAGGCTGTGAAACTGATGTCAGGATCTGATGAAAATAACGTTTGAAGTTCGCCGCACCCCAAATCCCATTTGTCACCTTCGACGGTTCGATCACATACGGCTCGACATCCAGATCAGACGGCGCGCTTGGCAACGCGATCTCCACTGCTGTATCGGCTGTGATCGTATATTTGGATTTGGCAGGGATGTAGACCGAATGCGGTTTGCCACCATATACATTGGGACGTCCGCCCACTTTTTCAAATCGCTTCTTTCCGACCTCGAAACTGGCTTTGCCTCCGAGGAGCACTGCCAACACTTCACGCTCTCCACTGTCTGCGCTGTAGGTTTCACCTGCTGCGAGTTTCAAGAATCCAAACTCCAACAATTTGCACGGATTTGTGGATGGGGTGTTCAATCCGTTATTTGCTGTAAGTAGTGAGTGATATTTCATTATGTAATCTCCTTTTCATTTCCTGGTATCGCGTGCCTGTTTGACCCACGATATACAATCTGACGTCTTCTTTGCAATGCCATCATAATCCTTACCTTGAACTGCCTGCTTGGATATGAGCTTGCTTCCCAGCCCAACCGTTGCCGCACCCGCTTTGATCCATTCACTAATGCTGGCTTCGGTCGCATCCACGCCACCAGTGGGTAAAAGACGATGCCACGGGCACGGTGCCATAACTGCACTGATGAATGCCGGACCCCCAGCCGATTCGCCGGGGAATATCTTGCAGATCTCCGCACCTAATTCCTCAGCGGCGGTGATTTCATTTTCAGTGGAGCAGCCCGGCAGGTAAAGAATTTTGCGGCGGTTGCACAGTCGGGAAATCTCAGGGTTGAAACTTGGACCAACTATAAAGTTGGCTCCTGAGGCGATAAACATCGCGGCGGTTGGGGCATCAATGATCGAGCCGATTCCCAAAATCACAGATGGATCAGCTTTGGCAAAATGCTTGACCAATTCCGTGAAAATTGGATACGCCATTTCACCGCGATTAGTGAACTCGATTGCACGCGCCCCGCCGCGTACACAGGCGCTCACCAGTTCAATTGCTGTTTCCATGTCAGCGTTGTAGAACAATGGCAGGACACCAGTATCAAGTATTATGTTGGTAACATCCAAACGCATATAACGAGCCATAAAATCTCCTTTGTTGCACTATTGAACAGTATTCCTCAACACACCCAATTTTTCTATTGCGACTTCAATCACATCCCCCTTCTTTAGAAATTTTTGAGTTTTTTCAACTTCGGGAAGTTTCGAAGGCGTACCCGTGGCAATGACATCACCGGGTTCAAGGGTCATCACCTGACTAAGATAGGAAACCATAAACGGAATGCTAAAGATCATGTCACTGGTATTGGTGCGTTGTCTTGCTTGACCATTAAGCTTCAGTTCCAGGTTCAAGTTGTGGGGATCGGGAATTTCATCAGCAGTAACCAGTGCGGGACCAAGCGGACCAAAGGTATCGAATGACTTTCCCAACAGCCACTGATTGCTGCGGTTTTGATAATCACGGGCACTGACATCATTGAAAATGCTATAACCAGCCACATAATCCATCGCATCGCTTTCTGCAATATCATGACCGCGCTTCCCAATGATTACGGCAAGTTCTGCTTCGTGGTCCACCTGAGACGAAACACGTGGAAGAACGATGGTGTGATTATGTCCAATAATCGTATTGGATGTTTTGCAAAAGAAGTTCGGGTACTCGGGCAGGTCAACACTTCCGGCGGCTGTATGACCTTTATAGTTGTAACCAATGCAAAGGATCTTGCCCGGTTGTGGAATGGGAGCAAGCAACCTGATTTCATTTTCGGGTATGAGCAATGCCGGATCAAGAGGGAGCGCCAGAACCTCACGCACTGTCCGCAATGCAGAGGTCCCGGCGTTCAAAAGGAGAAGCATATCTAAAGGCAGCTCAGGATTGGCTCTATTCAAGTCCAGAATAGAATCTCCGACTTGAGCGCCAAGGCGAACTTGACCATCTTTCTCAAAAGTTACCAATTGCATGACTTCTTTACCCTATCTGGATACTCGTCCCGAAGCGTCGCCGCCCATCAACGCTTCGACTTCGCTGATGCTGACCGCGTTGAAGTCGCCGATGATGCTGTGCTTGAGGCACGCCGCCGCCGCTGCAAAATTGAGTGCTTGTTGAGGGTCATCATATTTGCGAAGCCCATAGATCAGCCCGCCCATGAACGAGTTGCCGCCACCGACGCGGTCAACGATGGGAAGATGTCGTAGACGGGCGCGGAATAAAACGCGCCTTCCTTCCACAAGACACCCGACCACGTGTTGTGACTCGCCGAGAGCGAGCCGCGCAATGTGATGCAAACAGTTTTGAGCGACGGGAATTTTTTATTGAGCTCTTCGCACACATAGCGATAGTGATCGGCTTCGACCTTGCCCGCGGTCACGTCGACTTCGGGCGCTTTGATGCCAAACACTTTTTCGGCGTCTTCTTCATTGCCGAGCGCCACATCGCACATGCTCACTAACTCGGTCATCACTTCGCCCGCGCTCTTGCCCCACTTCCACAACTTGGCGCGGTAATTCAGGTCGGTCGAAACCGTGATGCCCAACTCTCGCGCCGCAACGATCGCTTCACGGCACACGTCCGCAGAGCCTTGCGAGACCGCAGGCGTAATACCCGTCCAGTGGAACCAGTCCGCGCCTTCAAAAACTTTTTTCCAATCGATCATTCCTGTTTGAATAGTGGCGAACGATGAATTCGCACGGTCATAGATCACTTTACTTCCACGTTGCGCTGCGCCTGTTTCAAGAAAATAAATTCCGATGCGATCCCCACCACGCGCGATATGCTCAGTGCGGATTCCATATCCGCGCAGAGATGCCAGACACGCATCGCCCAGATCGTTCTTGGGAAGACGCGTAACGAACTCGACTTCCTCCCCATAGTTCGCCAGCGAAACAGCGACGTTCGCTTCGCCCCCGCCGTAAATTGCTTCGAACGACCGAGCCTGGGTAAAACGCTGAAAGCCTGGCGGCGCAAGCCGAAGCATGATCTCACCAAAAGTAACTACCTTCATAATCATTCTCCTATCGAAAAAATACTTACATAGTATTCAAAATCAAGAAACCGATATTTGCATTACAAACCGTTGTGTACCTTCTGCAAGGCAAACCGATATCCGCGAGAGTGTTCCTTCTCGCAGATTTACCCGGCATTCATCTGTAAGCAATTCCACAGCAAACACCGCGCCAATTGGTTCAATAATGTTCATGGATAATTCGCTACTTTGTCCCATTACCTTTGCTGTCGCGCCGTCAATGGAAACGGGGAACCAAGTGACAAAGGCTTCCTCAATATCAAGAGCCTTCCCAGAAAATTCAAACTCGTCTTCTAAATAAATATTTCCAGTTCGAGAATCCAATTCCAGTTTTCGCAACGCTTGCGTCAATTCCGATAAACCATAAAGCCGGTGAATATCGATCACAACCGATTTCCTATTACCATCCATATCGTGGGATATGATTTGTCCCGTTGCCAGATCACCGCCGCCAAATTTGGGTCCGGGCATTTGAAGTTTTTTTCCAATACGCGGAACACTATGACCATATGAGTTGCAAAAGATATTTTCAAATCGATGTTCGTTGAAATACTCCCGGCTGTAGAGTCCACGACCGGGGTCACATAATAGATTCTCCCCGTTCACGTTCACCACAAAATGACCAATATCCAGGTGATAGTGATGCCCTGTATTACTTCCAGCTTTAGCCATAAGGAGCACTGGCTTTCCCTGTACGGTTTTTCCGCCAAGCTTGATGATCGCGCAATCCGGCAGATAGGCATCTTCAAAAGCTGCGTCGGGATACGGATGAAATTGTCCATCCCACCAAAGCAGGTCACGCAATACGATGGACAACTTGGATGTAGATGCGCCTTGCCATCGCTTTGAGTTGTAGGGAATGAGCAATCCCGACAGAGCATTTACTCCGCAATGTTCGGATAAAAATTGAGCAATGCCCAGTTGTAATGCGGCTTCTTCAGACGCATCGGCAAAGTTGAAATATTTGCCCGGAGAAAGAGCAATGGCAATCGGATAACGAGCAATCTGTTCCACCCGCGAACCGGCTAATAAATCGACATGATCCACTGTCCGTTTCTGCAATTGATCCGCCAGGGCAACAAAATACATTAAGCCGTAATTCCAGTATTCAATTCCTTCCAATGAACCACCATCTGGTTCAAAGCCAGTGGCAATGTAGGCATCCAATCCTTCCAGCGCCAGATTCAATGCATCTGCCAATCTCTTTGGATCTTTTTCCAAACGCAAGAAGGTCAGTCCAATGGCACCATTACATACGCCGTTCCAATTCAGATTGTCTTTATGCCACCAATAATCTTTTCCATATTGCAGGTAAGGATGAAAAATCCGTTTTTCGATTTCGTGATGAACGCGCTCAACAACTTCAGGGTCTAGTTGATCTGCGAGCAGGTAAACGGTCTCTGCCAGGCTGGCACCGGTTTCGGCAGAAAACAAATCGATAAAATCAGGATCGCGCGTTAACGATGTGGAACCATCATTTTATTTCGACAATTTCATGGGCTGGCAGTACCCAGGTTGTTTCTTCACAGACGCTCCAGATAAGGTCTTGTACCAAATCGAGCCTATCCTGGTTCCCAAAGATCAATTCCAAAACGGCAAGAGTCAACATTGAGCGTTTGTCGAAATAAGGGGTCTCGTAACCAGCACGATCACCATTCTTTATGAACTGCCTGTAAAGACTGTAGTTTGTATGAGGGATGCTTGTAGAATTAAGGCTTAGGTGGGAAAGCGCGCTGCGAAGATAATCAAATATCGCTTCACGACTTGGCGAATTACGCAACTGCGTAATCATTGTTGCCGGATCAGACTGAGGGAGAAAAGATTCAGGAGTTAACCGCATGATTTCTCAAATGTGGGACTGTAGATTAAAGCTGGGAGGTGCAAACCATGCAGGAATTTCAGGTGGGTTATTCCACGCAGTTTCCCATTTGTCTCCATCAGGGTCGGCAAGTACTGCGCAAACCAGCCAATACTCACCAGCGACGTATTCACTTAGTAAGGTTGGAATTACGGTACGCGGCGCCAAAAGGTTGGTATTCGGATCAGCGCGAACAACACTTCCTGTACGTTGACCATTCAAATCACGAAGACCACTGCCGCCAGCTGGGTAACGCGCGAAGGCAATCCCAACTCCAGCCTGTTCCACACCAGCATTCTGAATGGGATCATCGCCTGTTCGGTTCAAGGCAAAGCCACCTTCTGCACTCCAAACGTGAATTTCTGTATGAAGACGATGAATTCTTATATGCCAGGGTGGATTGGGAATCAGCCAGGTCTCCACCTCCACGCCGGGGATGGGTCGCCAAAGGGAGTGTAAAGCTCCATTTTGAGAATCAGCTTCAACGGTCCGTTCGCAGACGCGATAGTATTCACCGTCATCACTCAATGCCAGCATGCTATCAGCGGCGGCTTGCGTTAGTCCGCGTCTTCCAGTGGGAACACTAAATCCAAAAGCTGTCGAATAGGCAAACTTGGCGTACTTTTCTCCGGCATGCCGAATCCACGGTTCGTGCTGTCCGCTTGTGAGCGCAACAACGTTGTGATTACTGTTGTCGCGGCAGATGATCATTTTCGCATGTTTCTGTTCTTTCACCTGTGCCAGACTCGGTAATGGCTCTTCTGTCGCCCGCCAGAATGGATGTGATTCAGGCAATGCCAAAGGCAGGAAAAATTTCATCGCCCAATAGGGAGAGCCGGGAGCGTTATACTGTTCCGCCATGTTCAAATTTGGGTAGGCATATCCTATGGACAACGTGTCATTGGATGCAAAGATCGGCTGCCGACTCCACCAACGGAGGTGACGCAAGGCAAGTCCTTTGATGATCCCCCACGGTAACGCTTCAACATCTGCAAATGCCAATGCACCCCAAAATGCACCTTGCGCAAAACGGTAGGTCAGACTGCGACCAAATGGCAGTGCGGCGCCATCTGCATCAAACCAGTAGATGAAGTCCTGCGCAAATTGTCTTGCACGTTCGCGAAATCTCTGAGCTCGTTCAGGATCAGTGTTTTGGGCAAGCTTTGCATAAATCAGTCCATAATAGTGCATGGCAAATGGGATATAGTAGTCACGTTGTGCTGTCAGCCCATCTGAATACCAGCCATCGCCAAGATAGAATTGCTCCAATCGATCCAGAGCTGAGTTCATCGCCGACGCGTCATGCTCAGCCTTTACGTTTGCCAATCCCAGATTTACCAAAACACGAAAGAACAACCAGTTGCTATCAACTACTTCAACGCGATTGATCGCGCTGAGCCAATGGACCAGATGCGCACGAGCCTGCGAGTTTAGTGGTTCCCAGATTTCATTCGGTATGCAAGCCAGCGCCCAGCCTATGGCAGCCATCTCAACCAGGCGTTGATCCTTGTTACGAGGTTCTCCCCAATATTCTGGATGATGCGGGTCGGTACCATTTGATAGTCCGCGCCGATACATTTCCCAATCAGCGAATTCTCCTCCGCCAGCTACCAGAGGAACCAGTCCCCATAGTGGACGCGCAAATCCTTCCAACGCGGCGGCGTGATTATCATAAAGAGCAGATGAATATCCCAAATTTACACGCGCGAACCCGGGACTGAAAAACGGTTTCAGGGGAGTGAATAGCGAGCGTACCGCCTCTTGTAAATCATTGCGGGTATGAAGTGGGTTATTGGAAAATGGATTATGCATAACTTGAGCAAATCAGCCACCTTCATGGAATTTGTTGCATCTCACCGAAAACATCCATATGCAGGAATAAACGAAATTATTAACCTTTCACGCCTGTGCCTGCGATGCCTTCAACAAAAAAACGCTGGAATGCCAGGAACAGAATGATCACTGGAATCAGAGACACCAGGGAAGCCGCCATGATTAAGGCATAGTCGGAAGAATACTGTTGAATGAACAAGCGTAAACCCAATTGAATGGTCTTGAGAGACTCAGAGTTCAAGTAGATGAGCGGTCCCATGAAATCGTTCCAGACAAAGACCACCGTGGTAATTGTCAATGTGGCAAGGGCTGGTTTTGATAATGGAAGCATGACCCGGAAGAAAATTCCATATTCGCTCAATCCGTCAATACGCGCTGCATCCAGAATATCGTCGGGGATGCTAATAAAGAATTGGCGCATCAAAAAGACGCCGAATGCGGTGAAGGCTTGAAGCAAGATTAGTGATAAATGTGTATCCACAAGATGTATGCTTCGCATCATGATAAATTGCGGGATCATATATGTTTGCCAGGGAACGGCAATACTTGCAATATAGGCGAGAAATAGAACATCTCTGCCTCTAAATTGAAGTTTGGCAAAAGCATAGCCGGCAAAGCTGCTTGTAAACAACTGGAGTAAGGTGATAATCACCGTTAGTTTGGTTGTGTTTAGAAAGAAGGTCAGAAATGGGATCTCTGTCCAGATCTTTGCAAAGTTGCTCCATACCGGGACTGCAGGGATCCACTGTATCGGGAATCGAAAGACATCCTTGTTCGCTTTGAGGGAAGCCGAGACCATCCATAGGAAAGGCAACAACGTTATCGCCGCGAGGACAATCAAGAAAACATAGGTGAGGAGTCTGCCCAGTTTCAATCGGCTAAGGATTGGTTCGTCTTGTTTTCGAATGGGTGATGGGTTATTCATTCAGTTTCTCCTCACTCCTCACATGTAATTTACCCAACGCTTTTCCATGCGGAATTGAACGATGGTGATGATCAAGACAATTAAAAACAATACAAGTGCTATAGCGCTGGAGTAGCCAAATCTGAACTCCCTAAATGCTGTATTGTAAATATCGACCACTAAAACGTTGGTCGCACGCCCTGGTCCCCCTTCAGTCATGACCAGGATCAGGTCAAATACCTTAAAGGAGGCAATGGTGAGCATGATGCTTACAAAGAAAGTTGCTGGAGTTAACATGGGCAGGGTGATATAAATGAAATTGTTGCCAGGCATTGGCACCATCAATTGCGGCAGCTTCATATAACTGTGCAGGGATGCCTTGCAGGGCTGCCAGATAAATCACCATGTAATACCCCATCCCTTTCCAGATGCTTGCCATGATGACGGTGGGCATGGCCCAGTCAACCGATGCTGTCCAGCGGGGTGGATTTTGTACCCCCAACGACATCAACAACTGGTTGACGGGTCCCGCTGCAGGACTAAAAATCATATTCCAGACCACAGCCACTGCCACCAAAGAAGCCACATAGGGAAAGAAAAAAGCTGCGCGGAAGAAATTTCTCCCACGCAGAGGCTGGTTAAGGATTAATGCCAGCCCAAGAGACGCAACCATTGTCAAAGGTACCGTTCCAATCACATAGTAGAAGGTGTTAAAAAATGAAATTCTGAATGTTGTGTCTTTGAACATTTCCTTGAAATTATCCAACCCCGCCCAGCTAATGGCGTTTGCTCCATCCCAATTCATAAACGCAAGAGCAAGCGAGAAGATCATGGGGACCAGGGTGAATATTGCAAAGCCCAGCAAATTGGGAAGTATGAAGGTGTATGCAATTAGGTCTTTCTTTAGTCTGGCTCGGTCTATGTTGGTTATATTTTTTATAGCTTCCATAGTATGCAAACGATCCTTTCAATCTGTTATCTTGCTGGTCATACAAATCCTAGTGCAAAGCCGGTCTTCCATCCCATGCCGTTTTAAAAACCAACTTTTCAGGGAAGTCTCATTCGATGAACTCGGTCGGACTTCCCTGAAAAAATCTATATATCAAGAATAATCAACAACTGTTTTTATTTTCCTAGTACTTCCTTTGCGCGCGTTGTCATTTCCGCAATCCCTTCATCGACACTGACGGAATTGGTCATGATCAAATCGTGCTCTTCGCTCAGGACCTTGTCAATGGCGCTCGCGTTGGGATCCATGGGGAGTTCAATGCGCACCTTGACGGTCTGTAACGCGTCAACCGCCTCTGCAGGAACACCCGGCACCGCAGCAAAAGCCTTGAGGGTGTCAGCGTTCAGAATGGCTGGCAGGTTGCCCGTACCGGCGATTACCTTGGCTCCTTCGATGCCACTGTAAAACTTGATAAAGTCCCATGCAGCATCTTTGTTCTTGGAGTTTGCGTTGATAGCCAACGAAGTCAACGTACTTGCAGTTGTTCCCGCAGCTACGCCATCGGGATGAGGATATTTGGCAATGCCCCATTTGAAGTTTACATCACCCTTCTGTTCCGCGGCAATCATCGTTCCAATAAACCAGGATCCCATCGGTAACATGGCTGCCTGTTGGTTCTCAAAGACGCCCGAGTAGTGAATCTTGCCAGCCTTCAGTGTGCCATAGTCCATAATAATGCCGTCTTTCTGCATCGAAACGACCATATCATACATGGGCTTCATGAAACTATAGTCAGTTGCAATAACGGTATTTTTACCATCCTGTACTGTTGGCAGTTCAACTGTAGAGCGCCAGGTGTGAAAGTGAGCGCCATAAACCTTGTCTGCACCGGTGCCGCTGGTCATCTTGCGGGCAATTTCATCGAATTGAGTCCAGGTCATATCGTTGGTAGGATACGCAACGCCAGCTTTATCAAAAAGATCTTTATTGTAGTAAAGGATCCAAACATCGCTGCGGAAGGGCAATGCATAAAGTTTCCCTTCATAGGTCAGGGCATCGGTTGCACCGTTATAGACGCTGAGATCCAGTCCATCCTTCGCAACATAATCATTTATTGGAATAATCTGATTTCTGGTCAACATTGCCGAGTAGGTTGGAATATCTTTGACTGTGATAATATCGCTCTCGTCACCACCGGACAGCATCACTTGAGTCTTGTCATTGTACTCAGCAGATGAAATATCAACCAACTCTATAGTAACGTTCGGGTGCTCAGCCTGATATGCATCGACTACCGCCTGCCAATACGGTGTTTTTGCAAGATCCCACACTGTCATCTTGAGTGTGACAGGTTCTGCTGGTGCCTCTGTTGCGGCAGCAGCCGGCGCCTGTGTCGCGGCGGGCGCTTGGGTCGCAGCAGCGGGCGCCTGTGGAGCGACGGGCGCCTGGGTAGGTGTTGCAGCGCTACCGCATGCACTTAATATCACACTAAGCACAAGCAGCATGGTTATTTTCGAAAAGATCGATTGTTTGAAATTGATGAACATCTTCCTTCTCCTTATCAAGATATATTTGGGAGTACTTGTACTGCATCACCCGTATCACGGGATCAACTTTAAGCCGATGGCTGTAATCTGTTCGATCATCAGCATATTGCAGTAATAAGGACGCGCAGATCCAGCCGGATGCATGGTAGGGATGCTAGTTATCGGTATCCAACACCCCGATCACCAGTATGGCTTCCAATCAGGTTTTATTGATCTTATAAGCGCCTCCATATAAAAATAGTCGCCCCAGAGATTACCTTCATCAACTCCCACACCATTGGGCCGGTTGTATACACCATGTAATAAAAGGGCGTTGGATTCGGGATAATTACATGTTGAATAATTTTTCGATAACGAAGATAGAATTTGATTGGCTGCTACAAGATATCGTTGGTATTGCTCCCCCTTAGGCAACCAGCGAATCATTTCCTGTAAACCACACACTGCGATTGCGGCCGCCGAACTGTCACGTGGCTGATCGTCACCATCTGTAAAAACAAGGTCCCAATAAGCAACCTGATCATTCGGAAGATGATCGAGAAAATAATCGGCACAACGCTGGGCGGCAACCAGGAAGGTATTATCGGATGTGTATCTGTAATTGAGGACAAAACCATAGATCCCCCAGGCTTGCCCACGAGCCCAGCAAGAGTGATCGGCATATCCTTGAGCGGTGTTTCCGCGTAACGGCTCGCCTGTTTCAGGATCCCAGTAAAAGGTATGATATGTAGTGTTATCAGGGCGTATGATATGATCGCGTAATTGTTGGGTATGGCGTTTGGCTGCATCGGCAAAGCGAGAACTCATTCGTCAACCTACTTGCCCAGTATAATAAAGGCATGTTCATGAGGCTATCGATGATTGTCCGTCCCCGTTGTTCCGGGTTATTTAAGTCTCCCCATGCCTGAACGATACCTGCTGTTTCCCAATACCGTGTCATTAAGCCTTCAGCAGCGGCGAGTGCTGCTTTTTCCGCTCCTTGATTACCGGTCAGCCGCCAGGGCGCAACACAGGACAGTGTATAAAGGAAACCCAGGTCGTGGGTGTCCACATCTATTTTGTTGTCGATTCGCTCAATAAAATTCTCGATATGTTTTTCCGCCACTTCGCGATATTTATAATCATTAGTTAGCTCGTACGCCAGCCAAAGCATACCAGGCCAAAAACCGGTGGTCCACCCAAAATTACTGCCATTAGAAAAAACACCGTTACCTTGACGTAAATAATAGACGTTATTGATTGTGGTGTTATCAGGGTATTGAGATGCAAAAACTAGAAGATTTTTATCAATTATCTGAAGCACAGATTGAATTGCAGACGGCAAGTCAAAGGAAGGAGAAAGTGTAATTGGAACTTTGTCACTCATTGGGCGAGTATTCCTTATGTTGTTCGTCGATTTGCAATCATAGATAACCAGGGGAGGGTTGCTCTTGCTCATTCTGACAGGTGTTCTGATCTTGAAAAAACTGATATTAGGTAGTTTCTCAAATTTGAATTTTCTGCAAATTAAGATGAAAATTTCAAAATATTTCACTGCAATTTTCATGAATATTTTCAAAGAATATCATGCTTTAATTAATATGTCAAGAGTTTATTGATGAAAAAAGAGTTCGTTTTTATGTAAAATTGGCACTTTTAACTAATAAAACAAGTTTTATCAATTTTTACGATTGAAATTTTTCATTTTTTTTTGCAAATTTTCTTGATTATTTGCAAAAATAGACTATACTACACGTTATGATCAATCTGAAAAGGATTCCAACATGACAACTGACAACTCAAAATTTATGAAAATGCCGCGTGTTGGGCAGCGAAAAATAGCGGAACTCTCAGGAGTATCAATCAGTACAGTTTCCCGCGTTTTGAACAACTTACCAGGTGTAAAGAAGTCAGTTCAGGAACGAGTTCTGGCTGCTGCAACTGAACTCGGGTATCAAAAGGATGAACCTAAAAGAACAGGGCGGATCCAGGCGGTCAGTCTATTGACCAGTCTCCCTCTTGGACCATCAATGGACACCTTTCACGCTGATGTGTTGCATGGAGTTGAGTTGGCATGTGGTCGGGAAGGTATCCAACTGAGTTATGCAACATCCGGGAGTAATGCAACAAAAAGCGATATGATCGAAAGACTTAAGCAAAACCCGGTTGACGGATTGCTTTTGCTGTCGCTTGATGACGTGACACTTATTGAACAAATCCGCTCTCTCAACCTGCCAACTGTAATGATCAATGTTGACCACCGTGAGCTACCACTGGATACGTTCCTGCCTGATAATAGGCAAGGCGCGCTGCTAGCTATGAGACATCTGGTCTCCCAAGGACATCGTCGTATCCTGCATATTACAGCGTCTGACCGTCGCACCATACAACGTCGTTTTGAAGCTTACAAGGCAGTACTAGCCGAAGCCGATATCCCATACGACCCCCAACTTATTATCAATAATCATCTTGGTGCTGAGGATACTTATGAGAAGCTGAAGACAGATTGGCAGAAAAGAAGCCCGATTTCACGGCTATTTTTTGTGCCAACGATGTGGCTGCCATGGGTGCATTACGAGCCTTACAAGAAACAGGTCTTCAGGTACCCCAGGATATTTCCGTGATTGGCTTCGATGATATAGCTACCGCAGCTTTTTTGTCACCGCCCCTGACAACCGTACGAATTGAGTCCGTGGAATTAGCAAGACTTGCCTTAAGTCGTTTGCTTGATCGTGCAGCTGAGCCAAATCTGACCCCCATTCAAGTCCTGCTTTCATGCCGCCTTATTGAACGTCAGTCAGTTGCAACCCTAAACGCACCTGGCTAAATTTGCCCCAGCATACCAATAATCTACATCACCCCAACATCAACTTAGGACGATATTGCAGCGCCTCTGCTAAATGCGGTGATTGGATCTCTTCACTCCCTGCCAGATCCGCAATTGTGCGTGCCAATTTCAGGATACGATGATAAGCTCGTGCCGACAAGTTCATTTAACTCATGTACAGCACGATTCGCCGCACGCATCAAACCCTGACCTTCATCCTGCAGCTTGCAATATTGCCGTATCTTCCCAACTCGCATATCGGCATTGCAGACAATTTCGGTTGAACAATTATCCGAGAAACGTTTATTTTGTGTATTATCATTGAGATCCAATACGGGGTCAGAAATCCGTTCTTGAATGCACGTAATACCTCAGCCATGAAGCACTTTGGCTTATTCGCTACACGCAGACCGATAACCTATATACTCTGATCCCAGCGAGGGTTGACCAACTCCTAATCAGATGTATAACGTTGTAAATCTTGCTACAAAGAGAGTGAAATATTCGGTAGTGGCATTGCCTAAATGATGAGATTGCAGTCTGCTTTCCTGAAATAGCGAGCCATCATTTACCAAAACCCACTACCGAATAATCTTCTAAATGGGATTTGCGTCCTGTACGGTACAGCATCCTTGATGGATGAAGGCAGTTGGACAAATTCACTTTATCGTCACAAGCCGCCCTCATTCCAATCTATGAATATTACAGCCATTCCCTATTATGCCTGGTGCAACCGCGAACCTGGCGAAATGCGTGTCTGGATCCAGTCCATCTATCAAGAATAATTATTTATCCCATCATCAACTTCAGACGGTATTGCAGAGCCTCTGCTAGTTGCGCAGATTAAATCTCTTCACTCCCAGCCTCATCAAACAATGGACGGAAGACTTCTTCAATCTGCGCGGATAGTGTTGGTGCCCACATCCCGTCGCCAAGTGATACAGAGTACCAGGTTTTGTCTTTCTCCATTACGAGTTCCTTATATTGAGATTTACCATTTTGGGATTATCGCACAAAATTTTACGGGTGACCACAGAACGCATGGAGATTTTGTGATGGATATCTGTTTAATTTATTGAAATGATAGAATGAAGCCATGAAATCATTTCCCAATCGTTTTCCGATTTCGTTTTTATTTCTTGCTATTCTCGCATTGCTTGCCGCGCTCTGGGCTGGACTGATGCGGCTCGGTTGGCGATTGCCCGC
Source organism: uncultured Chloroflexia bacterium (assembly GCA_963730175.1). Taxonomy (GTDB): domain Bacteria; phylum Chloroflexota; class Anaerolineae; order Anaerolineales; family Villigracilaceae; genus Defluviilinea. Next base: position 96,876 of record CAVSRF010000030.1, read on the forward strand.
ACTGACTGCTTCACTTGCGCTGGCACACGGTCCATTGATGATCTCAGGATTTTTAGGAACTCTCATATATTATTTGATGTGATTGTCCTTATCTATCTTGCGGGAATCCTCGTTTCCATTTTCAATGTACAGATCGGCTGGCGCTTGAATGGTGCGGCTTTACTTTTTCTGGCACTGTGGTCGGTGCGGAACGACCTTGCCTGGCGGAATCTCAAACATAAACTTCCACTGACGCGTTACATCGCGTGGTGTCTCGCACTTGGGTTGACGTGGCTCGGCGTCGGCGGCGGATTAAACCTGATTTTTGGCGGACAGGTTGCAGGTCCAAGATATGACGCGGCTTTGCACGTTGTCTTCATTGGCTTTGTCATCTCGATGATCTTCGGTCATGCACCGATCATCTTCCCCGCCATTCTCGGAGTGCCGATCAATTTTCAGCCTGCGTTTTATATTCAACTGATATTATTGCATGTATCGCTTCCATTGCGCGTGATCGCCGATTACGCCAACCTATATACTCTCCGCATGTGGGGCGGGCTTTTAAATGAAGTTGCGATTTTGTTGTTTATCGTCTTCACCGTTTTGTCAATTCGAAAAAGTCTTGTAGGAAGATAATCATGCCATTACTCACCCGCACATTTATCAAGACCGCAATGATCCATTTTGCGCTCGCGTTGGTAATCGGCATTATGCTGGCGCTGGATGTGCCGAATAGCTTGTTCCCCGTATACATTCATTTGCTTGTATTCGGCTGGCTGACGCAATTGATCTTTGGCGTCGTCTTCTGGATGTTTCCGAAATATTCAACCGAGAAACCGCGCGGAAGTGAAACTCTTGGCTGGTGGACATATGCACTGCTCAATATCGGTTTGCTCTTGCGAGCCATCGGCGAGCCAATTCAATCAACTCAGCCCAGCCCGCTCAGCGGGTGGACGCTGGTTCTTTCCGCCATACTTCAATTCCTGGCGGGGTTGATGTTCGTGGTCAACAGTTGGGGACGGGTTAAGGAAAAGTAATGCCACGCCTAAGTGTCTGGTTTGTGCGCGCTTCGTTGATTTATCTCTTGCTGGGGTTTTTCTTCGGCGCATTGCTTCTTGCCCAAAAAGGCATTCCGTTCTATACGCCCGTATGGTATCTCTTTCCCCTGCATATGGAATTCCTGTTGGTGGGTTGGCTCATCCAACTGGCAATGGGTGTTGCATTCTGGATGATCCCGCGCTTTAGCAGCGGTTCTCGACGCGGACCCGTCGGATTGGTTTGGTTTTCATTTGTCTTGATCAACGCTGGGATTTTGATCGGCATTCTACAATTCTGGTTCCCCGTTGTGGTATTGATCGGGCGTATTGCTGAAGTCGTTGCGGGAATTCTCTTTGTGATCGGTTCCTGGCGGCGCATCAAGCCGCATGGAGTATTTTGAAACTCAAGGTAATCAAAGATAGGATATAGCGTGGATACAAATACTTCCCAGACCCATATACTTCTCAAACGTCTGCAAACTTTTGACTTTTTACATGGATTGAACAAGACTACCCTCGCCAGCCTCGCAGCTAGCGCAACCTGGAAGGTCTTTTCTCCTAACTCGATCATATTTTGGGAAGGGGATGTCGAATCCAACTTGTTCTATCTGCAATATGGCTCTTTGAAAGTATTGAAGACTTCGCCCGATGGACGCGAACAGGTTTTGAAGTTTATCGAGGCAGGGGAGATATTCAACGAGGTGGGCGTGCTAGCAAAACGCCCCAATCCTGCAACGGCGGTTGCTTTGGAAGAATCGGGAATTTGGATGATCCCTCGCCACGCACTCGAAGAGATCATTTCAGTGCATCCACAGACTGCGATGCAGGTTATTGAAAATATGGCAGACAAGATCATCGAACTGGTCACTCTCGCCACGGACTTGTCGCTGAAAACGGTCGAGGCACAATTCGCCAAATTATTGCTGGAACAAGCCAAAGGGGATGTGATCGAACGCCACCGCTGGACAAATCAGACCGAACTCGCGTCGCGTCTTGGCACTGTCCCAGATGTGTTGAGCCGTGTCATCCGTGAGTTGACAAAGGCGGAGTTAATCGAAATGGACAAACAATACATTCGTATTTTGGATCGGGATGGGTTGACGAAGCGGGCAATGATTCAGAGCGAATAAAGACTGGGGGCAAAAACCCGACAAAAGTCGGGGTGCGAAGCGGGGAGAGCGAGTAAAGTTGGGCATATCAAAAAAGGAGACACTATGTCCAATCCATCTGAATTCTATTTTGCAGACACCAAATCAAAGGCGGTCTTTGGAAACAATGAAACCAAGCCGCAATTACTCCTCGACACGCCGACTTTCAAGGCACTGGTCGTGGGGCTGAACGCAGGACAGCAAATTCCCGTCCATCCCAGCGATGCAGCGATGTATCACTTTCTCGAAGGGGAGGGTCTGATGACCGTCGGTGAAGAGACCTTCGCCATCAAGCCCGGCGTCACCATCATTGCGCCCAAGGATGTGAAGCGCGGCATGAACGCAAAGACGCGCGTTATATTCCTTGCGTCTAAAGGAGGCTAACATGCCCATTCCCTACCTGCTCACTGCACTGCTCTACACCTTCGTCGCCCTCTTCGTCGCGGCGGATGCTTCGTTTGTCAGCCTGAATCTTGTCAGCGCCTTCCCTGCCCTGCGCTGGGTGCGCGTCCACTTCATCACGCTGGGAATCGTCTCGCAGGTCGTGTTCGGACTGCTTCCCATCCTCATCGCGTCACTTGCGAAAAAGCCAAAGCCTGCCATGCGTTGGGATATCTGGCTGACCCTCAACGTGGGTTTCGTCGCTCTCGTGGCGGGCTTCTCAGGCGTCAACCACCCGATGATCTTTACGGGCGGCACGCTCATCTTCGTCGCCGCGACGCTCCTCCTGATCCAACTTTGGAACGTGCGCGGTGGTGATGCGCCTGCCAGCCTCAAGTTCTATATCACGGGCCTGTTCTACCTGCTCGTCGGTATCATCATTGGCACGGGCTTGTGGCTGAACTGGAGCGACGCACTCTACATCAAAGTGCCGCTCGAAGCGCACATCCATGCCAACTCGTGGGGCTTCATGTCGCTTGTTTTTGCGGGCTTGCTCGTGGATTTTGTGCCGATGATCACGGGACGTCCACTCAGTACAGCAAAAAATATTTCGCTCATTTATTGGGGCATGACTCTCGGCGCGTTTGGCCTCGTTTTGGGTCCGTGGCTCGGCGGCAGTTTACCTCCCACTGTTTCAGGGTTGATCCTGCATTTGAGTTCAACGATCTGGTTGATCGTGCTGACGATCCAAGCCTTTAAAGCGAGCGGAAAACTGAACAGCCCGGGCGCGTGGCATTTGGTTTCCTCCTACGCCTGGATTGCTGCGCCGATCCTGGTTGCGCCATTGATTCTGCTCGGATTTTTGGATGGCAGACCGATTAAATCCATTGCGCCTCAAGCCTTGATTTATGGCTGGGTACTGCAATTCGGCATTGCCCTCATCCCATACATTGCGCGGCGATTCTTCCTCAAAGAGGAGAACCCGCAACTAGGCGGCTGCTGGGGCAGTCTCGCCGCGGCAACCATCGGAAGTCTCTTTGTGTGGGTAAGTATCTTTATCATCCCCGCAAGAGGCATACTGTATGGGATCGGATTTGCACTGTATGCCATCGCCTTGATCCATCCATTGAAAGAGCTTGCCGAAATCGCACGTGATGGTTTACAAAAACACGAGCTGGCGTAATTGGAGAACCGTTGATGAAAAAAGCAATCCTTATTCTCCTCGTTCTGACAGCATTAACTCTTGCCGCTTGTAGCACAAGCAGTGCAGAAACAAAATCTCCTACTGAACTTGCTCCTGTTCCTGCGGAGTATGCGGGTAAAACCAACCCAATGGGACCAAATGCAGTCATCAGCGGGGCAGATCTATTCAATACAAATTGCTCCGTCTGTCATGGTCCGCAAGGACACGGAGATGGTCCTGCTGGCGCCTCGCTGGATCCTGCTCCTAAAAATTTACCGGAGTTAAGCAAAGTTGCTGAAGACGACTATCTGTTTTGGCGCATTTCCACTGGCAGGCAAGGCACTGCGATGGTTGGTTGGAAAGGCGTTTTAACAGATGAACAGATCTGGCAGATCGTGTCTTTTGTTCATACACTAAAGTAGGGCATTTCTTCTGCAAAGCCTTCGGAAATAGAGCTAATCATGATTGATAAAACTCCCAACGAACGATCAAAAAGACAGCGAAAGAACGCTGTCTTTTTGATTGCACTGGACCTGTTTAGTGAATGTATTCTTTTAGTTTTAATGTTTCATCTGGATCGAGTAAGACCACCAACCCGAGTGTGGCTATATCGGCAAAGAGCAAGGGGGCTAACATGGGTGCGCCACGGATAAAGCGTTCACCAACAATCGTATTGTCGGCGCCCAGGTTACTCAATATATGCAACACAGAGCCCAGTGTACCAACCAGGATAATCGCCAGCATAGTTCCCAGATAAATCCTTATATCGCTGCGGGTCGGTTTCCGAATGAACCCAATGAACAATGGGATAATAGTTCCGATCACACCTGCTGCCGTGGGTATCCATAGCCAGGGATTGCTAAAGTTGGTGCGCGCATGATCAAGCACACTGCTAATTAAGGTTGCCAGCATTGCCATACTGACCAGAAAAAAGTAACCACTGGTTTTGCTGTAGGGCAACTGTAAACGGTAACCACCCAAAAGAACAAGGGTGCCGCTATCGACGGGCAACTCTGTCCATAAGGCGCTCAGCCCGATCAGACCGACCAGGGCAAAAGTCAGCGGAGCCAATAGAGGCGGCGCCCAAATTGACAGGCTGATATTAACTTGTTCCCCGGATGTGGCAAACGGTTGGAAAGCACGGTAAACATGAAAGTAGGCACCCAACAATCCAATCACAATGCTCGCGATAAGCGTCGGTATGGCGAGTATTGTAGCCAAAGGGCGGTTGCGCAATGATATCAACCCGGAAATACCAAGAATTATGGCTGCGATCGGACCGAAGACGATCGGAATCCATTCCTTGGCGACAATGGTGCCGCTGATGCTGTGTGCCAGATAGATTTCCACCGCCAACATTAGCTCGTTGAAGGCAACCAACAACATGAAAAACTGGTCGCGGCTAAAAGGTATTCGTAATCGTCGGACAGCAGGAATTGCTTCAGCAAGAAGATACATACTATCCTCGTTTATGGGGTTGGCGTAGCGTTGTTTGCAGCGTCCAGTTTTTGATCGGTTATTTCACGCAGTTCAGCCAGATCGCTCAACATTTCATATGCGCCATGCCATTGAGTGTAATCCGCGCCCTGCATCCACATACCGAATTTCGCGGTGCGGCCCCAGTGATGCCAGTTTTCGAAATACGTGAAATCGATCGGCTCGTCGAATGGTGCGTCAGTCAATAATCCTTTGTCTTTAAGCGGCTTGATAATTTCATCCGCCTCTTTGACGCGCACGTTGACGGCTTCCACTCCTTTATCCGCGTCAGCGTAGAAAGTGTCTATGAAATCTTTATTATGGCATTCCAGACAGACACTCTGCATTCGCACCATATTGTCCTGCCAGGCCGGTCTGCGGGTGCTGACCTGTGCAGCAAGGAACCAGGTGAGACGATCACCGACATCATGTGTTGTTGCGGTACCACCAAATCCACTCATGTGACAGAGCGCACAAGTTGGAGCCGGGAAATCTTTTGTGGTCAGGGTGCCAGGGTCTGCATCCCAGTTCCATGTATCACCCATGGTTGCATAGGCAATGCCATGGGCTGATTCCTGGTAAATCTCCCATTGTGGATGATCTGGACCGATATGGCAGTTATTACAGGTTTCCGGTTTCCTCGCCTGTTCCAAACTGAACTCATGGCGTAAGTGGCATTTCTGGCATTGACCTACCGAGCCATCAGCAGCGGGCTTGCCAACACTATGGCAGCTTTCACAGGCAAAGCGGGTGATATCTGAACCTTCAAGCGCAAAGATCGCGTTACGTGATTTATTCGGGTCAAAGTTTCCTCCGGAGCCGCTCCAAACTGAGCCATAAGATCGGGAGAAAGATCCTTACTGCCAAAAACGGCTACATAGGCAGGTAGCCCATGACGACTGTGATTGAACTGCGCGACTTCTGCTGGTGACACTTCTCGCACATTTTGGCGGTGGTGGAACCTGATACA
>CAVSRF010000031.1:0-66408 GCA_963730175.1 uncultured Chloroflexia bacterium
TGATCTTGATACACCGGAAGCATCACAAGACGTTTTATGGTTCGTAGGCACTCCCCATGCAGTCAGTGTACAGGATGGATATATCGGAATTGAACTGTTTTTTTTCGCTCAGGCTTTAAGAAGAAGGGATCAAGCCGGATAAAAACATCCCTCCTAAAAGACACACTTTGTGGGTCAGCGCCTATGGTGAAGAGATTATTCGTTTGACAATAAACTTCAACAGCAATGAATTGCCTGTTACCGATGATAATGTGATGTTGGATATCGACGATAAGATTAAACGAGTGCCTTTATCAGTAAATAAAGACTCTCAAGGTTGGAAAGTTGTTGATGCCACGGGGAAGACGCGAATGGAAATCAAGACCCAGGCTCCAGCGATCAAACATTGGAGCGACCTGATCCCTGCCCCACCAGAAACCCTCAATGCAACCATATACCCGGACGGCTCGACCCCCGTACCTCTTGAGCCCTATGACATTTTCAAACCAGAACTGCACGAATCTTTTCCATTAGCCTATATCGAACGCAAAGGACGACCTCACCGGGCAACGTTTGCCTTCCATGCTTCTGCAAATGAAAAAGTTGCCGGAACGGGAGAACGCTTCGCTCCTATGAACCTTTCTGGGCGGACCTTGGTTCTGGAAAACGCTGACGCGTTGGGGGTCAACAATCGACGTTGCTACAAGAACGTGCCTTTTTATGTTTCCAATCGCCCATATGGTCTCTTGATTCTGACTTCTGCGCATACGCGACTATCCTTGGCTGATATTTCCACCCGAGTCAATCAGGCAATGGTTGAAGATGGCTTGGTCGATTTATTCGTAATTGGTGGAAAGAATGTTGAGCGTATTCTTCATAACTATCGCTTATTGACCGGCTTCCCGCATGAGGTGCCATTGTGGTCGTATGGCATCTGGATGGGACGAATGACTTATTTCACCGCTGACGAAACTCGTCAGGTTGCTGCTCGGTTAAGGAAAGAATCATTTCCAAGTGATGTAATCCATGTTGATACTGGATGGTTCGATAAGGATTGGATTTGTGAATGGGAATTCAGCCCACGGACATTTCCCAATCCTGAAAAATACTTGAAGGAGATGCGTTTAGATGGTTTTCGTATCACATTATGGCAGCTTCCATCAGTAAGCGTGCAGACACAACTATATGCACCAGCTTTGGAAAAAAATTTTATTGCCAGTAAAAATAGAGTGAATAGCTTTTCAAACTTTGGTGGGGTGGAATTGCTGCAACAATTGATTTCACAAATCCGGATGCAGTCGAATGGTACCAGGGGTTGTTGGAAAAATTGCTAAGAATGGGAGTGTCTGCAATCAAAACGGACTTTGGTGAAACCATTGACCTTCATGCTGACTATGCAGGAATGGACGCAAGGCTATTGCATAATCTTTACACATTGCTATATCAAAAGGCAGCTTTTGAAATAACTAAAAAAGTCACTGGAAAAGGAATAATATGGGCAGGGCCGGTTGGATTGGTAACCAACGCTATCCGGTGCATTGGGGTGGAGATGCCGCTTGTACATGGGACGGGATGGCAGGTTCGTTACGTGGTGGCTTGCATTTGGGTTTATCGGGTTACGCATTTTGGGGACATGATATTGCAGGCTTTCACGGCTTACCCAACTTTATGAATAGTTGGCCTTCCGATGAGTTGTATATGCGTTGGACTCAATTCGGCGTATTTTCTTCCCATATTCGGTATCATGGCGCTTCCCCTCGTGAACCATATGAGTATCCAGCAATAGCCGACCATGTAAGGCAATGGTGGAACTTGCGCTACGCACTTATTCCATATCTAGTGGAGCAGGGGCAGCAAATTATTAATACTGGTTTGCCTATGTTGCGAGCGCTGATTTTCCATCACGAAGATGATCCCATGTGCTGGCACATTGATGATCAATATTACTTTGGAAATGATTTCTTAGTTGCACCAATGATGAATGATGACGGCGTTAGGGATGTATACCTTCCAGCTGGCAAATGGATTGATTTTTGGACAGGAGAAGTGTTGGAAGGCAGCCGTTGGCTAAAGAATATTAAGATGTCATTGGAATACATGCCGGTCTATGTAAAGTTTGGAGCGCAGGTGCCCGTATATCCACATAGTGTTCAGTGTACTGATGAAATGGACTTGACCAAAGCTGTAAAAATAGTTTTTGACGACCAATATCACGGATTACGAAGTTCTATTTTAGGGAAGGTCGTCAGTTTGTAAGGGCAGTCGAGTTATTTATGAGGAACTTTCCCGCAAGGAGCAAAAAGTTATGTTAATCGGAATATCCCCTCTTATTTTCCCCGAGTTGCTGGCACTCCTCCATCGTATGGGACATGGCGATGAAATTGTGCTTGCGGATGCGCACTTTCCCGGTGAGACCTACGGAAAACGTATATTGCGCGCAGACGGTTTGCGCATCCCTGATTTACTAGATGCCATCCTGCCTCTTTTTGCTTTGGACACATATGTCGAAAGTCCATTGATCATGATGAGTGCTGTTTCAGGCGATCAGTTGGACCCTGCGGTGGAAATATCTTATCGTCAGGCCGTGGACAAACATTGGCCGGACACTCCACCGATTCAACGAATCGATCGTTTCGATTTTTATGACAGAACGAAACAAGCCTTTGCTGTCCTGATGACCGGTGAAACAGTTAAAGTATGGAAATATTATCTTGAAAAAAGGGGTAACCCCCATTGTTGAGAAATAATAATCATTTTTAATTATTGGAGAATTCTTATGAGCTTAACTTTAGAAAAGATTGATCCGGGTTCGATCCCATTTCGAACGCTTTATACAGGTGCCAGAGTACCAGCCATTGGGCTAGGAACGTTTGGTTCAGATCGCTATACCGCCGTTGAGATCGCGGTAGCTGTCTTGGGGGCCGCCGAAATCGGGTACCGCCATTTCGATTGTGCATCTGTTTATGGTAATGAAAAAGAAGTCGGTGTTTCTTTACAAAAGGTCATGAGCGGCGGTATCAAGCGTGAAGAATTATGGGTCACATCCAAGTTGTGGAATGACAAACACGCGGAAGATGATGTTATCCCTGCATGCCGGCAAACACTCCATGACTTGCAGTTGGAATATTTGGACCTCTATTTGATCCATTGGCCCTTTCCAAATCACCATGCTCCTGGTGTGGATGTCAATTCCCGAGATCCTCATGCCGTACCGTATATCCATAAAAACTATATGAAGACCTGGCGGCAAATGGAAAAGCTGGTGGAGATGGGTCTGGTTCGGCATATTGGCACTTCGAATATGACCATTCCAAAATTAAAACTGTTGTTACGAGATGCAAAGATAAAACCTGCCACGAATGAAATGGAATTACATCCTCATTTTCAACAACCTGAACTATTTCAGTTTTGTTTGGATAATAAAATCACGCCGATCGGTTTTTCTCCCATTGGCTCACCAGCCCGCCCGGAAAGAGACAGGACTCCTGATGACACCGTGGATATTGAAGATCCGGTCATCGTAAAAATTTCTGAACGGCTGGGGATTCATCCGGCTGTAGTATGTGTTAAATGGGCAATACAACGCGGACAAATCCCGATCCCATTTTCGGTCCGCCGTGAAAAATATTGGAACAACCTCAAGGCGGCAACGACTGAACCCCTGACAGCCGAAGAGATGCAAGAGATCGCAGGCATTGACAATAATAATCGTCTAATCAAAGGTCAGGTCTTCTTGTGGGAGAGTGCCAAAGATTGGCAGGATCTGTGGGACCTGGACGGGAAAATCGCCTCAAAATGATTCGGTGCATGTAGCGGAGCAATATGGCAATCAGACATATTTTAACGGTGGACGTGGGGACTTCCAACACAAAGACCGCTTTGTGCTTTGTGGACAGAGGCGGGGCAACTGGTGCCCCAGGCTTCCTCCAGCTACAGTCTACATCGTCCAGAACCGTTTATTGTGAAAAATCCGAGTGTGGCTGCTAAAAGCGCTGTTGGGTCGGGGGATTGCATGCTTGCCGGACTTACATATGGATTCTTGCACGGATTTTCATTTGGAGAGGCAGTCATCCATGGCGTGGCTGCTGGAACTGCAAACACATTAACGATTGGGGCTGGTCAATTTAAGATAGAGGACTTTGAACAACTACGTAATCAAGTTCATATTCTTAAGGATGTAGCGGTAGCTTACTGGTTCGTCACTTCTCCGTGCATTTCAATGTTTCTTGCTCCCATCATCAATCCACATTTATACCTAGTGGTGCAGCCATCCGCTTTATACGCCTGAAAACGCCGAGAACCCGCCATCAATCGGAAGCACTACGCCCGTCACAAAAGCGGATGCGGGGGAGAGCAGCCACATCGTCGCACCGAGCAGGTCTTCGGGAGTCCCGAAGCGGTTCATCGGAGTGTGAGACAAAATCGATTGACCACGCGCCGTCAGTTCGCCAGTGTCTTTGTCTGTGAGCAGGAATTTATTTTGATCCGTGAGAAAAATCCAGGCGCAATCGCGTTGACACGGATCTTCGGCGAATAATTCTGCGCCAAATGAACAGCCAACCATTGCGTGAAGTTGCTGACCGCCGCCTTCGCCGCCGAATAGGCAGGGATGCGCGTGAGCGGTCGAAAGGCATTCATCGAAGAGACGTTGAGGATCACGCCCTCGCCGCGCTCCGCCATATTACAACCAAACACCTGACACGGCAGAATCGTGCCAAGCAAATTCAAGTCACCAACGTGACGCAACGCATCGAGCGGCAGATCGAAAAAAGAAAGATCGGGCTTGGTGGTTGCAGATGGATGATTGCCGCCTGCTGCGTTGATAAGAATATCCACCGTGCCGAATTCAGCTTTGATGGTTTCATTTGCCTGCTGCAAAGTTTCGACCTTGAGCACATCACCGAAGACGCGCACACCGCGTCCTTTGACCACCTTCGGGAAACGCTCAATGACTTTCTGCGCAAGTTCCTGATCACGGTCAAGGAGAACAACATTTGCATTTAGTCCAATAAGCGCACAGGAAATTTCACTGCCCAGCACCCCCGCTCCGCCCGTGACCAACACCGTGCGGTCGGAGAAATCGTAAAGGGAAGTAAGTTCTTCTAGATTCATGTGTTTTCCAATCAACTGTAGGGGCGACCCGCCCAGCAAAAGCGAACGTTCTTAATCAACCCTGAAGGGTCGCCCTTACGATTTCAACAAACTCAAACTCTCATTTAAGGGGTAAGGGGCTTATTTTAAGGACCTTTCTCACCGGCAATTATTGGCGCTGCGATGCTTCACAGATATGCATCAGGCTATTGCAGAATTGAGGGATGATCGTGATATTGTCAGTTATTTAATTTGTCTGTTCTAATATTTTTGACAATATTTTTTTTACAGGAATTGAAATATTGATGGTCAATGCATTTGTTGGTTCTTCAAGTGCGTCAAATTGACTTTGGAGCATTTCTGGCTGCATATAATGCTCTTTTCGAACAGCCATTCGCGACCAGATTAAGTCATAACTGCCTTTGAGATATACGAGTTGCACATCAGCATGGTCATCTATTAATTGTTGGCGATATCGTTCCTTAAGGGTCGAACAAGCCAGCACGCCGGGCCGATCCGCTTTCAGCGAAGATGAAATTAGCTCGTATAACGAAGCAAGCCATGAGGTGCGGTCTGAATCGTCGAGCGGAATCCCGCTTCCCATTTTGGCAACATTCTCTGGCGGATGAAAATCATCAGCGTCGTAAAAGTCCCATCTCAAAGATTGGGCGAGTGCCTTGCCCACACTCGTCTTGCCGCTTCCTGAAACACCCATCACAATGAAAAAACGAATAGTTTCATTTTATTCGAAAAAGAATTTCGCCTGCTTTCGGTACATACAAAATGCCTTCGTCTTCGCGGCCCTTCCATTCGTCGATATTGATCTTTGCAGGATCGAGATAACCCAAGATTAAGCCGTGCACAATCCTCCGCCGAAATTTTACTTGCCAGTGTCACATGCACGTTCGGTTTTTCAATCCCATTCTCCATCACGCCTGAGCCGCGCACATGCGTCGAATGCGCCAGCACACCGAGCGGATAATTCTTGAAGCGATCCCAATCGTTCAACAGATATGGCAGAATGTGATACCCTACCTCGTAAATATATTTTCCATGCACATGGCTGACCACATCCAAATGCGGCGCGTAAATGATGACTTCCCCGCCCACCGCCACCGCAGGCTCCAACTTATACATTGCCTTCGCCCCCGTCCACAATTCATCATACATCGGAGGCGCACACGACAGGACTCTTTGGAACGGCTTCTCGCACCATCTGATATGACGTTCTGCGGATAGCTCCGCCGCTTCATCCCAAGCCGACAAATGATCGCCAACGAACAGCCCGCTCAACCCTTTACCTTCTACTACTAACGCCGCCAACGTGACAGGAGTCTCCAACCGACTCGCCGCCGCATGGATCATTGCACGGACAGGCGTCTCTTTAATTCCAATCGTGCCAACGACGCCTGCCAATGCTCCGAGCCAGTGCGTGGCGTTGATCATGTCCGCACCAGAGATGCCAGGGAAAAGATACTTCGCTCCGCCAGAAAATCCCACTACTTCATGTGGAAATGTCGGGCCGAGAATTACAATGTGGTCATACGCTAACGCAGCTTTGTTGATACGGATATCCACTTTGTTTGGAAGGGATGAATGCCAATTCACTCCAGAAATTTGCTTGACCTCATCCTGCTCGATTACACCAAGCGAAGTCAAAGTCGATGGCGTATCCCACGCATGATTCAACAAACCGATATGCTTGAATGTAGTTGTTCTTTCTTCTGCTGAAATGCCCACCAACTGGTTGAGACTCTCCTCGCTCAACGGTGGATGAGTCCCCAAGGCGACCATGAAATCCAATTGTTTCGCATCGTGCAATACATCCACAATGGCGCGGAACAAAAATGGCAACGGCAAAGAGCGTGTATGGTCAGGTATCAATACCAGCACACATTGACTGTTGAATTGACCTGATAACACGCTCAACGTATTACGTATTTCATCGTCCGATAAGAGTTGCCCCAATTGGGCTGTCAATTTAGCTTGAAGCATGAAAAGTCCGTTTCTATCCGTGAATCCGTTATAGAGTCCGTTTATCAAACACCACTAAACGCCGAGAACCCGCCATCAATGGGAAGCACCACCCCCGTCACAAAAGCGGACGCGGGGGAGATCAGCCACATCGTCGCACCGAGCAGGTCATCGGGGGTCCCGAAGCGGTTCATCGGGGTGTGAGACAAAATCGATTGACCACGCGGAGTCAGTTCGCCAGTGTCCTTATCTGTAAGCAGGAATCGATTTTGTTCCGTGAGAAAGAATCCAGGTGCGATGGCGTTGACACGGATCTTCGGTGAATAATTTTGCGCCATGTGGACAGCCAGCCATTGCGTAAAATTGTTGATCGCCGCCTTCGCCGCAGAATAGGCAGGGATGCGCGTGAGCGGGCGAAACGCATTCATCGAAGAAACGTTGAGGATCACACCCTCGCCGCGTTCTGCCATATTGCGACCGAACACCTGGCACGGCAAAATCGTGCCGAGCAGATTCAGATCTCCAACGTGACGAAGCGCATCTAGCGGTAGATCAAAGAAAGAAAGATCAGGCTTGGTCGTCGCAGACGGATGATTGCCGCCCGCCGCGTTAATGAGGATATCCACCGCACCGAATTCAGTTGTAATGGTTTCATTGGCTAGATGCAAAGTTTCAGCTGACAGTACATCACCGTGAACATAAACTACCCCCCCTTGCCTGTTGTTTGTGAATTGATTTCTTCAACCACTTTTGCCCCATGTTCCTGGTTACGACTTAATACAACAACGTTTGCATTGCACTCAGCAAGTGTACGAACAATTTCCACCGCGAGCACACCCGCCCCACCAGTGACCAACACCGTACGGTCGGAAAAATCATATAACGATTTTAGTTCTTCAAGATTCATTATGTTCCTTGCGAGAACGTCCCGCAGGTTTCTTGCAATCGTCAATATTTGTCAACCAAACCTGCAGGGACGATTTACTTCAACAAACTCAAATGCTTATCGAAGTGTTTCTTCAGCCCGTCAAAATAAGCGTCATCATGTTTGACGAGCGCCGCTTTCAATTCTACGCCATATTGCGCCAGCGCCGAACCGAACGTCACATGCAACACTTCACGTGCATGGAAATCTTCCAGCAACGAAGGCAGGTCGTCTGTCTTCAGTAGCTTGTTCAACTCAGCCGAAACATGATACGTCTTCTTATCCGTTTCATAGCGTTCACGTCCCAACGCATAGATCTTCGAGAACAGCTCAGGCTCGTGCTTCGCCAACACACGCAACGCCTCAAGATAACTCGTCCCCGCCGTTTTCACATGTAGCCGTTCACCCCAATGCTTCGCAACCAGTGGATACACACTGAACTTATCCGAACCCGAATGCAAACTTAATTTATATGTGCCAAAGTGAGCGGTCACTGCGGCATGTTTCGATAACTCAATATCCAGCGCATTCAGATCGCCGATGTAATCCACGCCTTTTTCAAAGCGACCAATAAAGCGTGGCGCCAGCGACGTGAACTTCACATCTTTGCGTGTCAATTCATTGGCGATGAAGAAATGTTCGAGCGGCGTTGTAGGTGAATCCGTTTCATCCACTGAGACTTCAAAATCAAACGCATCTGTCAATTCGGATAAACGCTTGAACATGGATACAGCATGCTGGATGGCTCTGCCGTATTTGACCGTTGCCCGCATCAATGATTCCGCTTCGAAATTACCCCAAGCCTGCTCCCCATTCTCAGACAGATACAACGCTGACAGTTCATCCCAACCCAACACTGCAACCTTTTGCTTCAACACATCGACAGAATCAGTATCTGCTCCATTGTCCACATGTTCACCAGGGTCTACAGTGAAGAAGGTATATCCTGCGTCAATGAACGGAGGAATATCGTCCACTGTCTTCAAGTGATCGGCATCCGCACCCCAAGCCGAATCCCACTTCGCGGCATCGACGGCACGCTTGGCATCGTCCATGACATCTTGTGGAGTACGTCCCGTGCGCGTGTTCTCGCGTACGGATTGCTGTGCAAAGATCGGTGCGAACTTCGTGCCTTTGACCGATGCAATATGACCAGGCGTGGCGAGTCCGAGACGGTCGCCGAAGCCGAAGGAAGGAGATAAACCAAGAGGTGATAGCATATTTGTTTGTCCGTTTCTTTCAAGATATGTAAAGGCTTATTAAATAAATGTCGTTGCCATCGCAACGACATGACACTTTATGTATATATCCCTGATCAGGGTGGCGGTTGGAGTAATTCCAGTGTGATGCCATCCGGGTCGAAAAAATAAACGGTATAGCCGCCTTTGTTAACGCCAGCTTCGATCTGAATCGGTTTGTCCGCCTTGAATTTGACCCCCAATCCTTTGAGCCGATTGAACTCGGCGTGAATATCATCCACCATGAATGCCCAATGCCCCACACCGGTGCGGTTGGTATCGAGAGGAATGCCCTCCCCGCGTGGATGGATATATTCCACCAATTCAATATGATGACGTGATATGGGAATCGTCGTGCCGGGTACGCGTAATTGAGCAACTTTAAGATGTGCATCCTTATATGCCACCAGCTTATCGGTGTATTCATTCTTTTGGACTTGACTGCGCACAAATTCCAGCCCCAACACCTCGGTGTACCATTTCACCGACGCTTCAATATTGCTCACTGTAAATGAAACATGCCAGAATCCTTGAATCATGCCAGAACCTCCCGTACTTGTTTTTCCATCAGACGCAGGGTCTCCTTGGTTGTCAGTTTTCCCGTCATGGCTTCCTGTACGCCTGACCATAAAATATCCTCGATCAACGGATATTTTGCAAACTTTGGCGGGACCATCGCATACTGGGTAACGGTCTCTTCCAAAACTGCCATTCGTTTTGCATCCCGCCCGGACTGGGTCGACTTTATCTTTTCAAAAATGGATTTGCGGACAGGTGTATGTCCCCCCACACTCGCCTCATACCATTGGACTTCAGGGCTGGTGAGATATTTTGCAAGCGCCAATCCACCTTCAGGATCGCGCGCCGTCTTGGGGATGGCGAAGGAATGTCCGCCCGCGTAGGATTTGCGAATCCCAGCGGGACCTGCCGGGTAGACAGCTACATCGAATTGATCGAACACTGCACAGGTTTCCCGTTTCTGATATAAGCCATAGAAGCCGGGGAAATCCCCGACCATTAACACATCGCCGTCGCGAAAACGCCCGGAAATTTCATCGTAATACCAGTTCTCGAGCAAATCAGGCGGCGTCACTTGATCAACCTCATGTAAACGATGAAGATAATTTAAAGACCATTCACCCGCTTCACTGTTGAAGATCGGGTTGAGGTCAGCATCAAATAAATCGCCGCCAGCCATACCCAATAGTTCATAAAACGTGCCGAACAAACCTGAATGCCTGCCAGGGAAAGCAAAACCGTAAAAGCCATCGCGCTTATGTTTGACCATCTGCGCCTGCAGCTTCATCCCATGTCTGTGGGGCAGTGATCAAATCGGCGCGATAAAAAAGTATACGGGCGTCAAAGTTTCGAGGAAGCTGCATCAGCTTCTCGTGAGTCTGATCCGTTCCAATTGCGAAGCGGCACAACTCCAACACACGCGGCACAAAGTCGCTTAACTCATCTGCATCTACAAGTTCATCCAATGGGCGTAGATGCTCAGCTTGCGATGGGCAATACTTGGTATGAGTTGAGATAAGATCATATTGACCGTTTTCTGTGCCAAGGTCCTTTGCCATGCGTTCGTTCAACTCAACATGCGGAAGCCGCACATCGATATGCAGGTGGTATCCGGTTTGCTTTTCAAAGGTTGGTAAAACTTCGAGCAGACCGTCATATTGAGGTCCACAGATGAGTGCGAGGTGTAGTTCCTTCATTAGAACATTGCCTCCACAGCTTCTACAATATCAGCAGGCTGGGGCAGGACTGCGTTTTCGAGCGATTCAGCAACAGGGATCGGGACATGCTTCGCTCCCAACCGACGGGCGGGCTGGATCAATGAATCTGGAGCCTGCTCATACACCCGGGCGATGATCTCCGCACCCAGACCGCAATTGCTATGAGATTCATGGACAACGAGCAAACGCCCGGTTCCTTTTATTGACTCGAGGATCGTATTCATATCGAGCGGTTCAATCGTCCGCAAGTCAATGACTTCGGCTTCGATGCCTTTTTGTGAAAGAGTCTTTGCCGCTTCGAGCGCGAACAATAAGGTGCGTGAATAAGACACGATGGTGATATCACGTCCATCGCGTTTGATCTCTGCCTTGCCAATCGGAATGGAATAATCCCCCTCGGGTACATCGCCTTTGGTATTGTAAAGAAGTTTGTGTTCAATAAAAACAACCGGGTTTCCCGCACGGATACTGCTCTTGAGCAATCCTTTTGCATCAGCGGGCGTAGAAGGTGCGACGATGATGAGACCCGGCACCTGTGCCAGCCATGATTCAAACGATTGCGAATGTTGCGCGCCGTTACCCCGTCCGCCGCCTTGTTGCGCACGCACCACCATTGGGATGGATACGGTCCCGCCAGACATATAACGAAGTTTGGCGGCTTGATTCACGATCTGGTCAGCCGCCACCAATGCAAAGTCCATGAACAATAATTCCACCACAGGTCGCATCCCAGCCATTGCTGCGCCGATGCCCATTCCTACAAAACTGGATTCACTGATGGGGGTATCACGCACACGTTCAGCGCCAAACTCATCGATCAGATCCTTGGTCACACGAAAGATACCGCCGTGATGTCCGATATCTTCCCCCATCAAAAAGACGCGCGGGTCAGATAGCATCTCCTCACGGAGCGCTTCGTTCAAAGCTTGTGCGTAGGTTATGTTTGACATAAATGATCCACCTAAATAAAGACATCCGTGAAAGCATCGGCTGGTTCGGGTAATGGGCTGGATTCGGCAAATTGGAGTGCGTCGGCAATAACCGATTCGGCTTCAGCATCCAATCGAAATAGGTCGGCTTCTGTACATCCAAGTTCGATCAACCGTTTTCCACAACGTACAATCGGCTCGTTTTCTTTGGCTTTTTCTACTTCCTCTTTTGTGCGATAAATTTCCGGGTCGCCCATCATATGACCCCATAAACGATACGTCATCGCCTCAATATAAATCGGACCACCTCCCGCGCGTGCCTTGGCTGCTGCCTGCTCGACAGCGTTATATATCGCTTCGATATCGTTCCCGTCTACTTGCATTGCTTCAAAGCCAAAACCTGCCGCTCGTTTATAAGTTTCAACTACAGAAGTAGTTTCGTGCGATGGAGTCATCTCAGAATACAGATTGTTCTCGCACACAAGAATGAGCGGGAGTTTCCAAACGACTGCAAGGTTGAGAGACTTCAAGAAACACTCCTTGATTAACTGCGCCCTCGCCGAAATAGGTTAATGCAACATTATCTTTTTTTTGTAATTGTGAAGCAAGCGCCGCCCCAGCAGCATGAGGGACACCTGCCGCCACAATCGCATTTGCACCCAGCAGACCCACAGACGGATCAGTAAAGTGCATCGAGCCGCCTTTGCCTTTGGAACAACCGGTCGCTTTGCCCAGCATTTCAGCCATTGCGGCACGTACACTCAATCCTTTTGCCAGTGCATGCCCATGACCGCGATAAGTACAGGTCATGTAATCATCTTTTCGCAACGCCCAGCAACCACCTACGGCGGTTGCTTCCTGTCCTACGCATGGATGGAACGAACCGCGAATTTTGCCTTGCTGATACAGGTTGCGAATTGCCTCTTCAAATTTGCGAATAATTAACATTTGTTTATAAGCGTCTTGCAATCGCTCGGGGGTCAAGGGCATGAGTCTGTCTCCTTCAAAAATCTATCTATGCTGTGATCTCTGCTGGACTTCACACTGCGCGCCTCGCTCATCGAACGATAAGCTGCTTCCACCACACGCAATGTACTGAGATTATCTTCTGCAGAAGTTAACGGTTCACCATCAGTTTGGATCGCTTCCATCAGCGATGCCATCGGTCCATAAAAGGCATCGGGAATCCATTTACCTGGCAGAGTGGCTGAAAAATCTCGCTTCATGCTGAGTCCGACTCGTGAACTTTATCGTATCACTGCGACCATCGGGATAATCGTAATTGGTGCCGATCGTGCCTTCGATCAATCCCTCCGTTCCTAACACTCGGAAAAGCGAATACAGCCCCGGCGACCAATCGAAATGACAGACGGCGATCAGGATTTGTAATCCGTCTGCATATTCCCAGGTGGTGATGGTTTTGGTCTCGCCTTTTGTCATTTGCTGAGTCGGATTTTTCGTATGACGACTGGTTACAAGCGCTGGATCACCAAAAAGATAGCGCAGAGAATCCAAATAATGAATGGAATGGAATAACATTTCCAGGCGAGGTTGGTTGGCAAGCCAAGACCACATATCCCATGGGAGTATGGATACTCACTTGTACTTGCACATCAAGGATATTACCCAACCAACCTTCAGCCATGATCGGCTCGTGCCGCTTGAATGATCGAACTCCAACGAAATTGTTGATGGACCGCCATCTTCAGCCTGGCTTGTTGCGCCAGAATTGTCATCTCAACTGCTTCGGCATAATCATCCGAGAAGGGTTTCTGGCATAGCAGGTGCTTTCCAGCGCTGACCGCTTTTGCTGACAATATTCTTGTTGCTTCCAGGCACCACCGCAACATCCACAATCTGAACCATGGGGTCTGACAATACCTCATCGAGCGATTTATAAACTTTCTTCAAGCCATGGGTTTGAACTGTCTTTTCAGCGCACCTTGGGATTGATGTCATATCCACCAATCAGATTAAAGCCGTTAGCTTGATAGGAAGGGATGTGACCGTAATTCACGATGCCACCACAACCGACGAAGGCGATGCCATAATCGATCTTTGGCGGCAACTTGTGCATAAACGCAGATTGAATAACTACGGGGATTGAGTCAATCGCCATAGAAAACATCAACCTTTGACTGCGCCAATCAGCAAACCACGTGTAATATATCGTTCCAGAACAATGGCGATAACAATAACTGGCACAATCATGATCAAGATCAATACTGACATATTCCACCATTGCGGACCGCGTGTGGCGTTTTGAGCGGCAATCGTCAGCGGTAGAGTCTGTACCTTGGCACTGGAAAGGAATAATGCCAGCAAGTATTCATTCCAGGTGAAGACCAGGACAAATAAAAAGGTGGCAACCAAGCCAGGTACTGCAAGAGGCAGAACAATGGACCAGAAGATGCGATAGCGCGAAGCGCCGTCAATCGATGCGCATTCTTCCAATTCAATCGGGATTGTGCTTATATAATCACGCATCAACCAAATCACAATCGGCAGGTTACTAGCCACATAAGTGATGATCAATGCCGTGTAGGTATCCAAGAGATGCAGACGCTGGAACAAGATATAGATTGGGATCACAACCGCTATTGGAGGTAACATACGCTGGGAAATCATCCAAAAGGCAATATCATTATTACCCAAAGCGCGTTTGAAGCGGCGTCCAATGGTTTGCAAAAGGATAAAATATACTACAGTAGAAACGACAAGAGCGATCTGCCAGGACACACCTGTGGACATGATAACAATGCCCAATACAATACAACCAATGAATGTAAGGATTGCACCCACCCGCGGACGGTATTCAAACCGAACCAGAGCATATGCCGCTGTAGCCCCAAGCACCAAAGCTATCAAGGCGCTAACAGGAGCGACAATGGCCGTGTTGGTGAAATTCCGAAGCGTATCCTGGCTGAGGTCCCCCACTAAAATATACTTCCAAGCATCCAGGCTGGGTTTAAAGTCGACAAAGGGAATATAGAAGGGACCTTCGGCGACCTGACTTGAAATTTTAAAGGATGTTATCACCAACCAATATAGCGGAAATAAAATCAGAAGCGCCCAGACCCCCAACACCAAGTAAGATAAAACCGCGCCAGCAGGCGAGGGTGTATTGATCAATTTACTTTGAAACCAACGTTTCATATTTTCTGCTCCGCTTTTTAAACGATACGATAGACTCATATTACTAGAGTGTTTCCACGACATGTTGGCGTATCATATTGACTAAAATTATGCTAAAAAATGTCACAAGAAAGAGCAACATATAGGCTACAGCCGCCGAAGCTCCTATATTCAAGGCGCGCCAATTAACATAGGCGTGATAAGTTAAAGACTGTGTCGCCGTTCCGGGTCCGCCATTTGTCATTACGTTAGGCAGGTCTACAATCTTAAAGGCTTCGATTAGCCGGATCAAAATTAAAGTCATGCTTACCGGTAAAATTGCCGGCCAGGTAATATGCTGAAAAATTTCCCAAGAATTCGCTCCATCTACAGTGGCGGCCTCAATCACTTCAACGGACTGACCTTCCAGCGCCGCGACCAGTACGATAAACATAAATGGGGTCCACTGCCAAATATCCCCAATTAGAATGGCAGTTCGCGCGCCCCAGGCATTGTTCACCCAGGAAAAATTAATCAACCCAAGCGCTTCCCAGATGGGCGTAAAAGGTCCCTTGCCTGTATCAGTGAGCATTCGAAACATGTAGGCAACACCCACTGGTGTAATCATCATAGGAAGCAAAAATATGACTCGGAAGAAGCGTCTTCCTGGGAGACGTTGTACTGTAAGCATTGCCAGACTTAAGCCCAGGATATATTGAAATACGATTCCTACAAAAACATAGAGGAGCGTAACACTTGCAGTCCCTAATCGGCCGCCATTCCATAAGGTATTCACCAGCATCCAGCTTATCAGTCCCATCCCAAAGACCAATAAGACCCGGCCAATTATGCCGCTAATAGAAGGCCTACCTTTCAAGAAATACCGAGCCATGAAAATGGCTAAACCTATAACGATTACACCAAACACGACCCAAATCAATGGTGTACTGGGCGCAAATTTTCCCAAGAAGTGATCCCCTTCAGATCCAGTAAACAACTTCTTGTAATTGTCTAACCCAACAAAGGTAAACTTAAAGCCACCCGGGGCAATATCGAACTTTGCCAGCGAGAAATACAACGATAGAATTAAAGGGAAAATAGATAGGAACAACAAAGCCAGAACAGCCGGCATAATAAAGACGGAACTAGCCAAGCGATCCGCAAGGCTTGAAATAACTACATGAAAACGAGTTGTTTGGGTTTCTTCAGTTTCAGTGTTCATGGGCATCACAATTCAACTCAGTAGGCTCAAGGCCCAACCCAATTTGAGTTGGGCCTTGAGGTTTGTATTTCTATTCAACCTAAACGACAGGTCTACTTTTGTCCAAGGGTTCCCTTGTAGAAGGTCAGTTGCGCGTCACGACCAGCATCATTTGTGATTGCTTCCCAGGAGTCGTACAGTTGTTGTGCGGTTTCGTCGGTAGTTAAATCTCCCGCAATGTATTCAGAAAGGATACGGTCAAGCTCCACCTGAATATATTCATGGTTCTTCGGAATGCGCAGGTCCGCCGCCATGTTCGGGTCGTTCAAGCTTTGTTCGATGCCGCTGAGGTAACTATCAGCAGCGGCTTGACTAAAGCCTGCATCAAGCCAGGCTTGCTTGTTTTGGAACTGCGAAATACGGAAGGGGTTGTAACCAGTCTTACCAACAACCACATCCTTATTGGATTGCGCCGGTTGAGACATGTAGGAGAAGAAGGCATAAGTTGCATCCTTCTTTTGTTGATCCACTGCCGCATTGACTGCACCAGCCCAACCACCGAAGGAAGCGAAAGGAGCATGGTTTACACCATCCTGTGCGTAGGGGCAGGTTGTGGCGTCACAAGCAACGAGTTTGCCAGTGTCCCAATCCAGAACTTCCCTGGAACCAGGATTCTCGATGGCGCCTGTCTTGTCGACTACCTTGGAGTTTGCGGCGTCAATGGCGAGGGGACCAATATCGCCCCAATCCATAGTGAGGGCACAACGTCCAGCAAGGAACAGACCGCGGGAAATCGCCTACACCTTGATTTGTTTCATCGGGTGGACCATATAAGCCAGTTTCCTTGTAAACTTCCAATGCGCGTTTGAAAGCGTCGTTGTTCACAAGCGGGGTCATATCCTTAGTGTTGAAGAAAGGTCCTTGGCTGCTGCCTTTGCTTTGAATGTAAGGAGCGGCAATGGACCAGATCCACCAGTAGGACTGTTGAGCAGGAGCCTTGGAAATACAGGAACCATAGTCAGGCGTACCGTCACCGTTAAGGTCTTTGCCATTGAGGGCTTTAGCAACTGTCAGGTAATCATCCCAAGTTTTGGGGGGCTCGAGGCCGGCGTCTTTGAGGGAGTCAATACGATAATAGACCATGTGCATATCACCATCGACTGGAATGCTATACACCTTGCCATCATACGAGTTGAAATCGCGGAAGAACGGCGCGACATCAGTCCATTCGAGAGCCGTGTCTTTCGCAACGTAGGGAGTAAGGTCTTCGATTAGACCGGCGGGGGCAAAGTCCACGATCCAGCTGGGTGCGAAGAGGTAACCATCATATGCATTCGTACCAGATACAGCATCGGTCAAAACCTTTTGGTATAACTCGCTGTTGGGCACTGTAATGATATTGACTTTTGCACCAGTGAGGGCTGTGAAATCCGGGCCGCGTCGCTGAAGGGGTTCAGCAACCTGGGGTCCTACAAAAGTGAGAATGTTGATTTCAACGCCATCATACATTTTTCCTGCTGGCGCTTCTGTCATAGCAGGTGCTTCCGTAGCTGCTGGAGCCACGGTCGCAGCAGGCGCAGCGGGAGCGGCAGGCGCTTCCGTGGCGGTAGCAGGCGAGCCGCAGGCCGTGAGCAATACGCCAAAGACGATCATAATACTCAAATATTTGACAAGCATGTTCTTGCTGTTCATGAAGTCTCTCCTTCTTTACTAGGTAAATAAATAGAGTTGGTTACTGCTGAAATAGTTTACAATTGGGGTGAAGCGGTACGTACTATCAGGTCAATAGGCTAGTTCCTTTCTATTACAGAAATGATTACCTGCGTCCAGCGGGTTTGTATCTGCGGCGAGGGATAAATCTATGACTTATGAAATTGCTCGCCGCCAAGTTGGTTCTACTTAATTTGGCTTACAGCATTGGTATGTGCCGCTTTTTATGTTCATGTGAGTGGGGGAGTGAAGAAAGTCAATAATTCCACAGGGGAGGGCGCCTTCATTTCGCAAGGCATGTTCAAGTCCAATCGGTATAGCGATAATTTGTCCAACTTTAAGATACACCTCCGTTTGGTCTAAAGTCAGAATCGTATCCCCCCGAATTACCCAAACTGTCTCGAACTGTTGTAGATGGCGGTGGCGACCGATAATACCGCCGGACGGAACCCGGACTACGTTAACATTAGCAAATGGATTTTCTACCGCGGTGAGCAAATTCTTCATAAAAATGCCTGGAAATCGGGCATGTTCCTGCCATTCTCCAACCGTAAGATCGGCGACGCGGGGCAATGCCATCAGTTCATTTCCATCCCGCCATCCACGTTAAGTGACTGGCCGGTGATATAGGAAGCGTCAGAGGAACACAGAAAAGAAATTGCGCCGGCTACATCTTCAGTCTTTTCCAGCCGGCCCAGTGGGATTTTTGCGATCATGCGGCCCAGCGATTCTTCTGGCGTGATACCGAGGACATTTGCTCGAATTTTATGAATACCGGTCGTCATGGGGGTATCTACTACACCTGGGCAAACGGCATTAACCGTAATACCTTGCGAAGCGAATGCAAGCGCTGCGGATTGAGTCAGGCTAATGACCGCACATTTTGCTGCTGCATAATGCGCTTGATCGGAACGACCGGAACGACCCGAAATAGAGGAGAGGTTGACTATTCGTCCGCCCTTGTTCATATGCCTGACCGCAAATTGGGTTGCGAAGAAAACGGTCTTTAAATTCAACGTCATGATTGCATCCCACTCCTTTTCGGTAATATCAAGAAATGGGCTGATAATGACTCGTCCCGCGTTGTTGACCAGTACACTGATCTGTCCCCACTCAGCGGAGCGGGTGATGACATTTTGAATATCTTCGAGTTTGGTCAGGTCTGCCTTGATGGCTAGTACTTGTCCGCCTTCTTCTTCAAGTTCTTTTTTGACTGCATCCAAAGAATTTGCATTGATATCTGCGATGGCAACTGCAAACCCGTCTTGAACCAGTCGGTGTGCGACAGTTTTGCCGATTCCCTGTCCTGCGCCAGTGATGATAGCTACTTTGTTCATGACTTTGTACCCTTCTGCTGTTGTGAGATGTCTTCCAAAACTTTGCGTGAAAAGGCAAGGTGTTTAGCCATAGCCTGGCGGGCAGCTTCAGCGTCACCATTTTCAACTGCAGTGACAATTGCTTCATGCTGATCTAGCACAACATTGACCGGACGCGGAAAATCTTCCCATGTCAGAATGATATGGTCGCGTAGTTGATTGATTAACGGTGCCAATAACACCTTGAATAATTCGTTTTGAGTAGCTTCTGCCAAAGTCACATGCAGGCGGAAGTCCAGTTCCGCCATATGCTTGGATGTATTGCCGCTGACTCGCATCTGTTCGCAGATCTGGCGTAGTTGTTTGCGCTGTCCCTCTGTAATTCGGTTGGCGGCTAGGGCAACCATTTCCACTTCCAAGACTTGTCGAACTTCATTTAGACGAATCTCGAAATCGACTTTGTGAGAAAGCTGCATATACGTTTGCAGGGACTGAGATACCATGTTGAAGTCGACCAGTCGAACCGAAACCCCGCTGCCGGTGGTTGACTCTAGTACGCCACGTGCCTCCAAAGCCTTGACCGCCTCGCGGACTACTGTGCGGCTGACTCCAAATGCCTCAGACAGTTCACGTTCTGGCGGCAGGCGAAACCCAGGTTTCCACGCCCCAGATGAGATCAGTTCCAATACTTTTTCAACTACCCGTTCATAAAGACGTTGTTCGCGTTCCAGAGGCTCGATGGCGCCTTCTAGGGGAGAGTTATTGTTGATTAGTTCTTCAGACATACAAGATCCTCGTTTATATGATGGAATTCTGTAATATGGTATACTGTACTACTTTAAAATTAATTTGTCAATGGGAGTATTTTGGTAAGATTAACCGCAATTATAAGTAGCTTTATCATTATCTTTAGCTCGTATCGTGCAAAAACATCATCCGACAGAAATGGGAAGAGCAAGGGCAGTGGGAGCACGATAGTAATCGTGGATAATGCCGCCCAAGACGTTTCTGCAATGTATACTTCCGTTTGAAGGGCTTGCTTGGGGGATGGGTATCTGCTGATCGATGCCCTGATGGGGACGAGCGGTGTTGTAGTAATCCACGTACTCAATTACGACGCGTCGCAGATGAGCAGTATTAATAATCAAAAGCAGATCGAGGCATTCTTCGCGGGCAGAGCGAATCCAACGTTCAGAAAACGCGTTTGCATTAGGGGCTCGGACAGGGGTCTTGATGACATGAAAGCCTTCAGACTCGAAAACAACATCAAAAGCCTGGCAGAATGAGCCGTCATTGTCATGGATCAAGAAACGCAAGGGCTTTTCTCTGTTAGAAAGTTCCCAAACCAGTTGGCGGGCCTGTTGAGTTATCCAGATTTGATTGGGATTGGTAGTGATACCAGAAAAATGAACTTGGCGAGAACCCAATTCAATAAAGAAGAGCACATAGTAAGTCTGAAGGAAAATGGTTTCCACTGTGAAGAAATCACACGCCAATATCTGTTCTTTGTAGTGGGTCATCAGATGGCGCCAACCCATGGATCCATTTCGAACAGACGCTGGTTGGATGCCGTAACGGCCAAGCACATTTCTAACTGTTGTCAGGGAGACCTGGAAATCCAACTTGAGTAGTTCACCCACGATCTTGCCGTAACCCATGTGGGAGTTCTCTCGAGCGAGACGGAGAATGATGTTTTCAAGTTCCTTGCTGATCGGTGGTCGTCCACCCTTGTTTTTGTTTGGATAGGTCCATTTCCGACGAACCAATTCCCGATGCCAACCCAGCACGGTTTCAGGCTGAAAGATGCGGATGACATCCCGGAGTTGATTTGCAGTTTGATGAGTGGTCCGCTTGAATTTGGTAGCCAGAACACCAAGGGTCAGTTTCTCAATCCTGCTGGGTTTGATTGGATGTTTATGTTTGCGCTGCAGGATGGACAGTTGTTGACGAAGAATAAGAATCTCCAGGTCTTTTTCCTGGTCGGATAATCCTCTGATATTGATGAAGGTAAACAGGGTGGTGAAAATATGTTTGAGAATGAGCCAACCCATCTGTTTTTATACTCCAATTTAAGTGATGGATCCATTCTACCAACTCATGCAACTGGAGGAAAGATGCTGTTTTTCTAGAGCCAATTACTTGGGATCAGGTTTTTTCACGGTACGCCATTACTCGACCGCATTGACATTCATATTGAAGTGCCGAGGGTAGATTATGAAAAATTGAGCGGTGACAGAGTAGGGGGAGTCGAGCGAGGCGATTTGCGCACGAGTCCAAGCTGCGAGAGATATACAAAACAAACGTTTTCCAAGCAATGGCTCATCACAAACGTTTTCCAAGCAATGGCTCATCATATATTGTCTGCAACGCTGATGTGCGCGTCGGGGAGATAGGGCAGTTTTTCCAGTTGCAGGACGAAGGTCAGAGTTTGATACGGGCGGCAATGACGCAACTTAATTTGTCAGCACGTGCCTATCATCGCATCCTGAAGCGAGCGCACACAATTGCAGACTTGGCAAGGAGCGAAGAGATCCAGTCCGCACATTTGGCAGAGGCACTGCAATATAAACCGAAGTTGATGATGGGGCAATAGGGTTTTGACAGCCAACCCGCTTTTTATTTCCTGAATTCTTTTTGGAATGCTGCTTCACAGATAATATAATCTCAATATTGACGTATTCCACCAAAATATGTTAAACTGAAAGTGCTTTCATTTTAACTTTCATTCGAGGGCCTTTTACGTCTATGATAAAAAAACCTACGATCTATGATGTTGCTAAGCGCGCTGGGGTTAGCATTACAACCGTCTCACGCATCCTTAACTCCCCAGACAAAGTAAATTCCGAAACACGAGAGAGGATACTTGTTGCCATTGATGCCTTGGGTTTTGTACCAAAAGCGGAGGCTCGAGCCCGGGCCCTGCGCCACACCGGACGAATCGGTGTTATTACGCCCTTTTTTACTGCCCCGTCCTTTGTCCAACGACTAAGGGGTATTGCCGAGTCCTTATCACCGAAGAATTACGAGTTAGTTGTTTATACTGTTGATTCAACCGATCATCTGCAAAGTTATCTTTCTACACTACCACTAACCAGCAACTTAGATGGGCTCATCATTCTTTCACTGCCAGTTGGTGATGCTGAAGTGAAACGATTGATAGAGTATGGGTTGCCAACCGTACTTATTGAATATCCACATCCAAAATTAAACTGTGTGGAGATTGAGGACGTGGAAGGCGGTCATATGGCAGCCACCTTTTTACTAGGGAAAGGCCATCGCAGAATCGCTTTTCTGGGCGATACAGATCTGCCCGAGTATTCCATTCACCCCGTAAGTTTGCGTTTAAATGGATTTCGGCAGGCTCTAAAGGAAGCCCGGATAAAATTGCCGGAAACATTTGTGCGTCTCGCTCCTTATTCTCAAGAACAAACCCGCCAGGTTGCTAGAGAACTGCTCGGTCTGTCTGAGCCGCCAACCGCCATTTTCGCCGCGACGGATTTCCAGGCATTAGGGGTACTCAAGGCCGCGCGCCAATTGGATATCAAGGTGCCAGAACAACTGGCTGTAATTGGTTTCGATGATCTGGATATGGCTGAATATGCTGACCTTACCACCATTTCGCAACACTTGGACGAGTCAGGGAGGTTGGCGGTGGAAATATTGCTTGGGCAGATAGAATCGCCATCCAGACCACCCAGACATGTCAAGCTTCCCGTCACATTAGTAGAACGCCAAACTGCATGAAATAGAGATATTGACTCTCCTCTTTAAAATGCTGTAAACTCATACTGAAAGTGCTTTCAAGATACTACTAACACAAACGCCACGTTTCTTTTCCACATTCAAGTTTCAGGAGGTCTGCCTTAGTCTCAATTCAAAAAAACAAAATCCTAAGTCCCACATAGAATCCATGTTCAACCTAAAAAGGAGTAAGAGAAATGAACAAGAAACCTGCACTATGGTCTTTGGCAAGTCTGGTAGTTTTGGTATCCATGCTACTTTCTGCCTGTGGCGCTCCCGCGACCTCTGCCGCTACTGCGGCGCCTGTTGCAACTGAGGCACCTGCCATGACTGAAGCACCTGTCGCCACAGAAGCGCCTGCTATGACTGAGGCTCCTGTTGCCGCAGGCCCGAGTTGCGGGACAGATCCCGTCGTTCTCAAAGCATCCTTCGAGACCGGCTTCGATCTGCCCTTCAAGCTTTCCGAAGAGTTCACGAAACAGTACCCGAACGTCACTTGGGACATCAGTCAGGACCAGTTTGCGAATTTAATCACTTCGACGCCGCTTGTGCTCGCGAGCGACAACGCGCCCGATCTGCTCCGGCTGCCGACGATGGTCTCGTTCGCCAAAGATGGGTTGCTCATGAACCTTGACGGCTACGCCACTACTTTTGGCTGGAACGACTGGCCGGTACCGCAACTCAACCAGAACCGCATTGACGCCGACGGCGTCCGCGGCTCGGGCACGCTCTATGCCATGGGACTCAACTACAGCCTGACCGGTGTCTTCTATAACAAAACGCTGGCAGCGCAGATCGGCATGACTGAGCCGCCCAAGACGGTCGCTGAGTTCGAGGATCTGCTCGCCGCGGCCAAGGCCGCTGGACTCCAGCCAATCATGATGTGGGGTAGCGCTAAGAGTGGTATGGGGCTCGCCTTCCCGCTGCAGCAGTTGATGGCCGCCTATGGTCCAGTCGGGCCGATTAATGAATGGATCTTCGGAAAAGCTGGCGCGACGATCGATACGCCGACCAACCTTGTCGCTGCCCAGCACCTCGAGCAGTGGATTAAGGCTGGCTACTTCCCAGCTGACATCAACGCCATTGAGTACACGGATGCTGCCGCTCGTTTTGGTAAGGGTGAAGGAGTATTTACCTTCAATGGTGACTGGCAAAACGCCGGATACGACACGGACCTGCCAGGAAACGTTGGGTTCTTCTTGATGCCGCCTGCTGAGGCAGGTGGTGGCTTTGCAGCCATGTCCGCCCCATTGACCTTTGGCATAGCGGCCAAGGCAGCACATCCAGATTGTGCAGCATTCTTCTTAAACTGGGTCGCCACAAACGATAAGGCTCGCCAGATCGATGTCTCCGTCGGTGGCTCCAATCCCGGCGGGCCGGCGGGCGCAACGATGCCTGATGTTGCTGCCGGCTCGGTCACGGCTGAGACACTCGCTGCTGGACCGGTAATGGGCGCAGACGGCGGCGCGATGGACTTCATTGCCAACGCGACGAGTTCTATCTTCGCTCAGGGCTGGACGCCTGAGCTCCAGAAGATGGTCGGCGGCCAGCAAGACGCTGCCGGTCTCCTCAAAGCCGTTCAAGCCGAGTACGAGCGGGAATTGGCTCAATAACGATAAATAGTAGTGGTGAGGGCCGCAGGGTGATGCCTGTGCCTGCCAGATCGGCATGACATTGATGACAGTAGATAATAATCACCCTGCGGCTCTCTTAGCCTCTCGGCGAACCCCAACCAATAAATGGGTCCGCCGAGAGACCTTTGTTGGCTGGCTGTTCGTCCTCCCTGCGCTGCTCATGTACGCGTTTTTTGTGCTCGTGCCTTTCCTGTTGACCATCGTATACTCGTTTCATCGTTGGAACGGTGTCGGTCCTATGACCTGGGTCGGGTTGAAGAACTATGTGACTGTCTTCCAGGTGCCTGACCTGATCGGGACCATCTTCCACGCGTTCTGGCTGGTCGTGTGGTTTAGTTTCATCCCGGTAGGACTAGGTCTCATCGTCGCGAGCGTGATCAACCGCGTGGCGACCGGGCAGTTCGGGGAGATCACCCGGACTGTTCTGTTTCTGCCTCAAGTCATAGCGCTCGTGGCTGCCGGCATCATTTGGGGTTGGCTGTTTTCTCTTTCGGGCCTGGTCAACCAGTTCCTCAGAATCATCGGCCTTGGTTCGATTACCCGTGCCTGGTTGGGCGATTTCAACTGGGCGCTCTCGGCCGTCGGCATCATCGGGGTTTGGGTCCTACTAGGCTTTTGTACTGTCTTGTTGTCGACTGGCATGTCGAAGGTCGACCCGGCTCTCTATAAGTCGGCGAGAATCGACGGGTCTGACTGGTTCACGGAGCTCGTCGGCATCACAGTCCCTCTTCTCAGGCAGGAGATCGGTGTATGCCTGACCGTCACGGTGATTGCCGCGCTCGCCACGTTTGACATCGTCTATGTCGCGACGGCCGGCGGACCCGGCAACGCGACGTCTGTGCCCGGACTCCAGATCTACATCCTTGCATTCTCCCAACGAAATATAGGACTGGCGTCTGCTCTGGCCGTTATGCTCATGGTCCTTGTCGTTGTGATCATCCTCCCAATCCAGCGCCTGAATCAGGAGACGAAGCAATGAAGATTGGACGCGGCGAATTCTTTGCCGGACGGACGCTGCTCGTGGTGCTGATGGCATTCACGATCCTGCCCTTTATCAGCATCTTCATGACCGCCCTACATCCATCGGGGACCGTTCCCGGCGGGCTCGAATGGCCCGCGCACCCACAGTGGGGTAACTTTGTGGAAGCATTCAAAGTGGCGAATATGACAACACTTATCGTATCGAGCACGCGCATCGTCCTCACTGTCGTGCCGGTGGCCCTGATCATCTCGACGATGGCCGGGTTCGCTATTGGTCTGTTAAAGATCCGCGGCTCAGGCGTGCTCCTGGCCCTTTTCGTGTTCGGGCTGACGCTCCCGTTTCAGGGAATCATTATCCCCATATACATCCTGGAGCGGGCGGTGCATATTTACAACACTAAGGTCGCGATTGCGCTGCCGCTGATCGCCTTGTACATGCCTTTTGGTGTCTTCTGGATGCGTGCCCATTTCGTGAATATGCCGGTTGAGATTTCGGAGGCGGCCCGCGTCGATGGTGCCACTACCTGGGACCTATTTCGGCGCATCCACCTCCCACTCGCACAGGCGCCGATCGCGTCGCTTGGAATCCTCATGTCCATCTGGACGTGGAACCAGTTTCTCTTGGCGCTGGTGCTCGTCGAGGACCCGTCGCAGCGAACGATGGCCGGCGCGCTGGGAGCGTTCCAGGGCCACTACGCGACCGATGTTCCACTGCTGTGCGCTGGCACGATCCTGATCCTGGTGCCCACCCTCCTCGTGTTTGTGCTGTTCCAGCGCCAGATTATCAAGGCGCTTCTCCAGGGTGCGGTCAAGGGATGAGTTACAGCGTGCCGAATGTCATTACATTACATTGCAGTAGGTATACAACCGGGCTGGCAGACTACAAGTGATTCCAATTACTGGCGGAACCAGTTACGGCGAAACGATCGCAGGGAAGGTGGTGTTCTGTGGGGATGATGATCGGAATGTGGCACATCAGGATTATATTGCCCATGTGTTTGTAAAGTATTTATTGGAGACTGATGGAGATAAATTCATAGCTATCGAAAATGAGGGACCGATTGATCCAGACCCAGACGTAGTTATAAAGACAAAGCCTATTTTTAGCGAAAACAACACTGGGAAAATGTCGTGACCTTACAACGGTGTCTATGTGGGCGAGTTCTCTGGAATCCCAAACGCAAAAAGGATGGCTTTGGTATTTTCATTTCCTCATGGGCTTGTAGATGTGATTTTGACTGGCGGTAATTGGCTCGATCAGAACCTGATACAGAGAAATAGATCTGAACGAAAGAAGCAGTGCATCTTCCAAAGCAGCTTTTGGAGGTCGCCAACAATACATTACCGTAGAGATATATAGCATGAAAAACAATGTGCAACTCATTACTTACGCTGATCGCCTAGGTGGAGGCGATCTAAAAATGTTACACCGCTTGCTCAATGGACCATTAGCCGGGCTGTTCGGCGGTGTGCATATCCTTCCATTTTATTATCCCATGAATGGGACTGATGCCGGCTTCGACCCAATCGACCATACGATGGTTGACCCCCGCCTGGGTAATTGGGCCGATGTCAAAGCCCTGGGCAAAGATGTGGATTTGATGGCTGACTTGATCGTCAACCATGTTTCGGCTCAATCCCCACAATTCCTGGATTATTCCGAAAAAGGCGAGACTTCGGTTCATAACGGCCTGTTCCTGACCATGAACAGTGTCTTTCCCCACGGCGCGACCGAAGCTGACTTGTTGACCATCTACCGTCCCCGTCCTGGCTTTCCTTTCAGTAATGTCACACTGAAAAATGGACAAAAACGTCTGCTATGGACGACCTTCACTAGCCATCAGCTTGACATTAATGTGACCCACCCTCAAGGCCAGGCTTATCTACAAACAGTGATGCAAACGTTGAGCGAGAACGGTATTCACATGGTGCGCTTGGATGCGGTGGGTTATGCCATTAAAAAACCAGGAAGCAGTTGTTTCATGATCCCCGAAACCTTTGCTTTTATTGAGGATCTTGCCAACCAGGCGGCAGCTTTGGATATCGAAATACTCGTCGAAATTCATTCCCACTTCCACAGGCAGATCGAAATTGCCCACCAAGTGGATCGCGTCTATGATTTCGCGTTGCCTCCCTTGGTATTACATGCCATATTCAACCATACAGCTCGTTATCTGAAACAGTGGCTGGAAATCAGTCCGCGCAATGCCATCACAGTGCTAGACACCCACGATGGTATTGGCGTAATAGATGTCGGAGCTGATAACACTGATTCACAAAGTCGTCCCGGCATAATCCCTCCTGAAGAATTGGATGCTTTGGTTGAAAAAATCCACAAAAACAGTAACGGACAGAGCCGCCTGGCGACCGGCATGGCGGCATCCAATCTCGATCTATACCAGGTGAATTGCACATTCTACGATGCCTTGGGACGTAATGATCGTGACTATTTGTTGGCACGTGCGATCCAATTCTTTGCTCCCGGCGTGCCACAGGTATATTACGTGGGCTTGTTGGCAGGTAAGAACGACATGAGCTTGCTAGCCAAAAGCGGTGTTGGGCGCGATATCAACCGA
This sequence comes from uncultured Chloroflexia bacterium, assembly GCA_963730175.1. GTDB lineage: Bacteria > Chloroflexota > Anaerolineae > Anaerolineales > Villigracilaceae > Defluviilinea. The sequence continues at coordinate 28,146 of CAVSRF010000031.1, forward strand.
CACTATTACACGCCTGAAGAGATTGATCGAGCCATTCAACGCCCGGTTGTTCAATCGCTATTCGAATTAATCCGCTTTCGTAATCATCATCCCGCTTTTAATGGATCGTTCAGTATGCCAGAAGTTCCCGACTCCGAAATTGCCATGCGCTGGGACAATGGAGTTGATTGGGCAATGTTGGAGGTGGATTTTGCTTCCGGTTCGTATTCCATTTCCAATAGCTCATTTGAGTTACTGGGGTCTAAATAGTGGGGTATTGAAAGCATGTCTTTGTGAATCGCCAGCTTGGCATAGGTTTCTTTAACCTGGTCGAGTCATGACTGGGGGCCTTTTTATTCCCAATCTACAGTGGATGCATACTCATACTTCTAATCGTCGTCAAGTAAGGCAAATAATCCAGATTGCGTGTATTCCCTGCCTATGTGGATTCGCGGGAGACCCGTCAAACCATGTACCTGCGATGGCGACAAAATACCCAAACGGATCTCCGGTCCATTGCTTGACCGCATTGACATTCACATTGAAGTACCAAGAGTAGTTTACGAGAAGTTGAGTGGTGATCAGATGGGGGAGTCAAGCGAATCAATTTATGCACGAGTCCAAGCCGCAAGGGATATACAAAACAAGCATTTCTCAAGCAATGGTTCATTAGCAGGGCTTTCGCTTGGAGGGACGAGATGATACCATGTGGTAATGATAACCAAGCAGCAGTACGTTGAATATCTGATTTGCACAATCGGCAATTACACGAGCTCTCACCTAGCCGAGCATTTGGACGAGGTGAGTCACGATGTTGTCACAGACTACCTCAGAAGCGAGCATCTCACAGCCCGTGGCTTGTGGGACTGGGTTGAACGGTTGCTTCAAGATGGTCCTGAAGCCTTTATGCTGGTGGATGACAGTGTGCAAGACAAACGTTATTCGCAGTTCATCGAACTGGTAGGAATACCAGCATAACGAAGCAACCTGGCAAGACCAGGCAAAGGAGCGACTCGAGCAGCCGCTCAGTAGCGAAGATCTCGAGCACGGACACGAATACGCGGCATATATCATCAATGCCCTGCAAGGTGGGGAGATGTTCAAGTTCAATGGCAATGTGTGCAACACGCATCTCGTTACCAATCTGCCCGAAGGCGCGTGCGTGGAGGTACCGGTTGTGGTGGACAAGGCGGGTTTCCATCCCATTCATGTGGGAGCGCTGCCGCCAGAGTGTGCACTGCTGACCGGATTGTCGAGCGGCATCGAGGAACTTGCCATCGAGGGCTCGCTGGCTGGCGACCCGGTAGCGATCTATCGCGCGATTGCTCATGATCCATTGACCTCGGCGGTGCTATCACTGGCTGAGATCCGCCAGATGACCAACGAGCTTTTTGCTCAGCACAAGGATTACCTGCCGCAGTTCAAGCATCACACCGTTTGAAGCCAGGAAATTTGAAGTGTAAAGTTTTTCCAGGCGAAATGCGAAGAAAGGATACAACATATGGATGCAGCTCAAGTGGAACCCGGAAGAATGACTCCTTACGGGGCGCTGCCTGTGCCGCGTATGACTCCTGAGTTACTCAGCCTGATTAAGACCGGCAAAGTCTACAGCCTGGGGATTCCTCATTTTGAAGGCTTGCCAAGGCCCGCACCGATGGTGCCCTTCACCCTGACACCGCGTTTGCGGCATGGGGACCTCGATACGATTGCGCCAGCCTCTGCCGCCGCGGAAACGATTACCATGCCGGTCCACACGGGGACGCATATCGATGCGCTTTGTCACATCGGCGAGCACCAAGATGCCCTCGGTAACCCACAGCCCGGAGGGGAGGTGCATCTGTACGCAGGCAAGGGAAAAACAGTAGCAGCAAAAGACACAGTTTCTTATCAGGGACAGCTCCACCTGAGCGCGGGCGATATGATTCCCATTATCCAGCGTGGCATCCTGGTAGACGTAGCAGGATACAAAGGAGTGGACGTGCTACCCGATGCGTATGAGATCACCGTCGAAGACCTGCAGGCAACCCTGGAGTGGGAAGGGGTACAGATCGTACCAGAGACAGCAGTTATTTTTCGAACGGGCTATTACAAGCACTTTCGTGAAGGCAACCCAGCTTATCTGAATGCCATCGCCGGGCCGAGTTTACCTGCAGCGCAATGTCTCATTGAGGCAGGAGTGAATCTGCTTGGCGCAGACAACATGACTGTGGAGGTGCTGCCGCCCCTCGATCATCGGGTGCATCGTTTTCTACTTGTGCACAACGGCGTTACACTGGTCGAAAATATGTTTCTTGAAACGCTGGCTGCAGAAAAAGCCTACGAATTCCTGTTGATGATTGCCCCACTGCGTATCTATGGCGCGACCGGATCCTGGGTGAACCCAATTGCCATTACCTGATGTAGGTAATAGGGTTGAAACAGGTTACCCCGCCCGATCTTATCGAGAATTGGTATTGCTAAGAACGTTTAACGCGATGCTCTTTCTAGGATCGCATTGGTATCGGCATAACAGTGTCACAACTAGAGATCGAAAATCGAACTAACCACGAACTTTCACTAAAGCGAACCCTCAAGTGCTCAAAATAAAAAACAACTTGATGAAGTCCATCAAGTTGTTTATACAGGCGGTCTCGACGGGATTCGAACCCACAATTCACGGACGTCCCCTTTGGAACTTCAGTAGTTTGTCCCCATATTGGGTGTCAGGAGCTATAATATAAAGAAAGATCAACTTGACATTACCTATCCTGTTGAACGATGTGCCCCTTCACGATGCAATCCAGCGGGATGTCAAATTTCAAAAAGTGGTATTATTGATGTACTCGGAAATCAATTTTCGACCCAATAAAGGATCGTTTATAGCTCACCATAGTCCTCACGGCTACTCGATAAGTTTGACCTCACGGCTATGAAAAATCACCTACCCATGAGGTCTACAGTTCGAAATTCTTGAGTGTAGTTCGGGACCGTGAGGTCGGCGGTTCAAATCCGCCCACCCCGACAAGAGTCCACACGGCTAGCCCAAAAGGCTAGCCGTGTGTCTTAAGTCGGCTACGAATTCGTGGGCTTGAAGCTTCGGACCTCAAGGCTCTTATCCGTGAGATTCTAAGTTCAGCGGTTCTCACCAAGATCATGGATCTCAAGGCTTGCCCATAAAACTAGCCATGAGGTCTGGGGTGCGCCAAATAAGAAATCGAGGCTGGATTATAGACCTCACGGTTTTGTTCCTCTTTGGATTGGTGACCTGTGCTGGTGTTAGAAGCGGGACCGGGGAGTATCAGAAAATCACCGTAATAATGATGGGATAAGTAGAGAATTCATCAATAAATGTGCGGTGGATTTGATGTTCCATTTTCATAACTTGTTACTTTTCAACAGCTGTGCATTGATCGCAACGACGATAGTGCTGATGGACATCAGTCGCGCGCCAACCGCTGGTGAGAGTAATATCCTGGGTTGACCAGCACTCCCGCTGCAAGAGGGATAGCGATGACGTTATAGCCTGCCGCCCACCACAAGTTTTGGGTCATTTTGTTATAACTTGCGCGGCTAAGTTTGAATATTTTGGCGACATCCAGCAGGTTGCTGTTGACGAGGATCAGCTTGGATTCGATGGCGACATCTGTGCCACCGCCGATAGCGATGCCAACATTGGCGCGGGTTAGGGCGGGTGCGTCGTTCACTCCGTCACCGACCATTGCTACGCGTTTCCCAAGCTTTTGTAATTCCATTACTTTTTGGTCTTTATGTTCAGGCAGCACTTCGGCAAAGACACGTTCAATTCCTAATTGATTTGCCACTGCCTTCGCAACAGCTTGACTGTCACCGGTCAACATGGCGACTTCAATTCCCATGTTGACTAATTCCTGGATCGATTGTTTACTTTCTGGACGAATGACATCTGCAATTGAAATCGCAGAAATGATCTTTTCTTTCGTCGTCAGGTACACAACAGATTGAGCCCTGTTGTTTGCAGAGTCTGTGAATGCTGCGATATTAGAAGCAGGTGAAAGCGCAAGCATTTGAAGCAGACGTGGTCCGCCGACGTAATAAATTTGATTTTCGAAGCTGGCTTGCACGCCGCGTCCTTTTAGGGCGGAGAACTGGCTGATCGAAGGCAGAGACAGTTTTCGGTCACGCGCAAAGCGGCGGATGGCTTGGGCTATCAAATGCTCAGAGTCAGATTTTAATGCAGCCGCAAGAGCCAATGCCTGATCCGAGTCCCATCCATCTGCTGTCGCAATCTCCACTACACCAAACTGACCCTAAGTCAAAGTGCCGGTCTTATCGAAGATAACTATATCGATTTCACGCGCAGCTTCGAGGGCAAGCCGGTCACGAATGAGAATACCATTTTTCGCACCCATTGCAGTGGTAATGGCAACTACGAGCGGAATGGCAAGACCGAGGGCGTGCGGACAGGCAATGACAAGAACCGTGACCCCGCCACTTAAAACTGTAATATTGAAGCCTTCGGCAATTGTCCATGCTATAGCTGTAATGAGAGCAGATGCAAGGGCGATGTAGAAAAGCCAACCCGCAGCTTTATCGGCAAGCATTTGTGTTTTGGATTTGGATTGTTGCGCCTGTTCGACAAGACGCATGATACCTGCGAGGGCTCTCGTTGCCTGTGGCTGTGACACGTACGCGTAAACTTCCATCGCCGTTGATCGTGCCCGCAATGACTTTTGCGCCATTCATTTTATGAACGGGAAGAGACTGACAGTAATCATGAATTCGTTGACGTTAGAATGTCCGTCAGTTACATCGCCATCAGCAGGAATACTTGCACTTGGACGAACGAGGACGAGATCACCATTTTTGAGTGAAGAGACCGAAATGATCTCAGTCATGTCGCCGTGATGGATGCGCTCGGCAGTATCGGGCATGAGTTTAGCAAGTTCATTGACCCGCCAGATGCTTGACGTACCGAACGCGTCTCCAGCCAGTGACCGAGCAACATGATATCAATGAGGGTGACAAGCTCCCAAAAGAAGCCTTCACCCAGAGCGATGAACTGTGCCGCGATGCTATAGATGAGTGCGACAGAGATCGCCAGTGAGATAAGGGTCATCATGCCGGGTTTATGTTCTTTCAGTTCAGGGACTGCCATTTGTAGGAATGGGATGCCGCCATAGCCAAATACGATGAGTGAAAAGATAAAAAGGAATCCGTTCACTGAATGCAAATATGGGCGGTATGAACCCAAGCCACATTTGGAGCATTCCGCTGTATGCAAGTACCGGAATGCTTCATCAGAAGACTCGACCAGAAGCGGATACGGAACATCTGCTCATGTCCGCTGTGATCTGTGCCGTGACCGGCATGGGCGGAATGATCTTGGTGTCCCATTTGCTTTGATACAGTCATCATGTGGTTTTGATGGTCGTTGTGTGCAGAATGATCTTCCATCTTGTGCATGGAACGATCCATCGCAGCTTGCTGGGAGTGCTCATCTTTTTCCTGTTTCATATGCTGCGAGTGATCTTGCATTGTATGGTGTTTGTGTGCGTTCATTATTTTCCTTTTGGATTAAATATCCGATTATCTTTTATTTGGATGTTTTGCTGCTACAGTGTTTACTTTGCCTTTGAGGTCCTGAATATTTTGCGGACGATTTATGCCTTTTCCTAAATCAATGAACACATCTAAGCAGCAACATACATATTTAAGTTGATTACATTTCTTTCGATGCTTATCTTGTTGGTTAACTTTTTCTGCATCAAATCCGTGCTCTTGCCAGTCGACTTTTTACCGTGCCGATGGGTATCTTTAGTATATGTGCAGTTTCTGCATAATCAAGTTCATGCAGATCGATCAGTGTCAGAACACTGCGATAAACCTCCGGCAGATCATCGATCGCCTGGTAAATGTCTTTGGTTAGTTCGTTCTGCTCAACGGTGTTTTGCACGGAGATACTGGGGTCTGCCAGCCATTTTACAGATTCATCTCCTCACCGTCTTGGTCCTCGGGAAACAATGGCTGCATGGGATGTCGCTTGGAACGGCGAATCATGTCATAGGCTGAATTGGTGACGATCTTCAGCAGCCAGCCACGGAACGATCCACCGCGGAACTCGCTAATCTTCTGGAATGCCTTGATAAAACTAACCTGAACCGCATCTTCCGCCTGCCAGGGATCGCTTAATATGGCAGTAGCGTGATGGTAAGCAAGGTCTTGATACTTCAATACAAGTTGATTGAACGCACCCAAGTCGCCGTTTATAGCCTGTTCGATCCACATTTCATCCGTGAACTGAGAAGTTTGATTATTGAGTTTCATCTTGTTTATCCTGTTTTGAACCTGTAAGAACGCCATTTGTCCTGTATCCCTACTTTATTTCTTTTACAAAGGAATAGGTACCAAGAATTCGCACAGTTCGCTGGACAAAAAATAGTACAATTGAATAACTTATCGGCGTATACCTTAATCGTTTGTGGAGACAGGCATGGATTATTCGTTCGGGAGCTGGGTTAAACGCCGACGCAAGGCGCTGGATTTGACGCAACAGGACCTTGCTGAGAAGGTGGGGTGTTCACTCTTAATCTTCAAGATCGAATCTGACGGACGTCGTCCCTCGCGCCAGATGGCAGAATTACTTGCGGAACATTTGGATATTCCCTTCGATCAACGTGACCTCTTTATGCAGGTTGCGCGGCAGGAAAAAAACGTTGACCGTCTTGAGCCTATTCAGCCTGTTTCTGAATTTATTTCTGTTCCTGTAGTCCAACAATTCTTCAACCAAGCTGCCACATCCCCTTACCCCTATCGTCGGACGCGAGCACGAACTGCGCCTGATCGCTCAGCAGATTCAAAATCCTGATTGTCGCTTATTGACTTTGACTGGTCCTGGAGGCGTCGGCAAGACGCGTTTGGCATTGGAGTTTGCGCATCAACTAGGTAATGACTTTGATCAGGGCGCTTGTTTTGTTTCGTTAGTGGGCACAAGCTCAACCGAATTCATTGTCCCCACGATTGCTGACGCGCTAAGCTTTACTTTCTCCGGCTCAACTGAGTTGAAAGCACAGTTATTTAATCATCTTAAAGGGAAACATCTCTTGCTGGTCTTGGATAATTTGGAGCATTTGCTCACTGGCATTGAGCTTCTCGATGAACTTCTCTCATATGCACCCAACGTCAAATTACTGACAACCTCCCGTGAACAGTTGAACCTGCGTGCAGAATGGGCGTTTGTTGTACAGGGTCTGCCTGTACCACTTGATACTCAGACGCATGAACTTGGAGTTGAACAGTGCGGTTGCGTTGTTTGTTCAGCGGGCTAAACAGGTGAACGTGAACTTTTCCTCTGCTCCTGAAGAACTTTCTGCCATCACACGCATCTGCCAGCTTGTAGAAGGTTTGCCGCTGGGGCTGGAACTTGCCGCCACTTGGGTGAACACTCTCTCGTGCCGGGAGATCGCGGAGGAGATTGAGCGTGGTCTCGATTTTCTGGAAACCTCAAAACGGGACACGCCAGAACGTCACCGCTCGATTCGCGTGGTTTTTGATCATTCATGGAATCTGCTCTCGGATAAGGAACGCCATGTTATGCAGAGGCTTTCTGTATTTCGTGGCGGCTTTACACGGGAGGGCAGCAGAACAGGTTGCCGACGCGACCCTGCCACTACTTTCAGCATTAGTTGAAAAATCGTTGATGCGACGACGCCCCGACCACCTGGGGCGATACGATCTTCACGAGTTGATCCGCCAAAATGCCGCAATGCGTTTACAGGCGGATGGGCAGGCGGAAAATGTCACCCACCAGAAACACGCTGAATATTACCTGACATTGCTTCAGGCACGTGAACCCGCGCTGAGAAGTAACCTTCAAAAAGAAACCATGTCCGAACTGGGGTCTGAAATGGATAATTTTCGTGCTGCCTGGGATTTTGCCGTTACGAACGGGAGCATAGACCTGTTGCGGTGCGCTACAGGACCGCTCTATTATCTTTACGAACTACACCAGTATTTTCAGGAGGCTGGTAAATCTCTATCAGCGCGGCACAGAGATGTTGCAAACACGGATCAAGAATCTCAATGCAAATGCCAATGCAGCCCAGCTTGCCAAACTGGAGGGCGCATTGGGCGATATATTGACCCACCAGGCATTTTTCTTGCAACGTATGGGCAGGAACCGCGAAGCGCTTGATCTGCACCGCGTCAGCATTGGATTACTAAGACCGCTTGATGAACCTTATGCTCTTGCTTTTGCCTGCATACTTTATGGCACATTATGCTGGGCTGTGGGAGATCTCGAGGAAGCGATAATCTATCTGCAGGAGGGCCTGCCCTTGAGTTCTTACCATGAAACATCCCTGGCTTCAGTCTGTGGCGTTATGCTTTCTGGTGAACGTTGAACGATCAGGGTAATTACGAAGAAGCCTATGAGCGGTTTCGTGGGGCAATCGCCATATGTGATGTGATGAAGGATCCCTACCTCACATTACTGATCATCACGCTGTTCAGTCGTACCGCGCAAATCCTCGGACATGTCGACCGAAGCGCAAAGCTTGTTACAGGAAAACCTGCAAATTGCTCGTGAATCAGGGAATCGCTGGGGCATCGGGCTGGGGCTGGAACAATTGGCGGCAAATTCACAGGCGATGGGTGATCATGTCGGAACACGTCAAATGCTTGAGGAGAGTGTTGCCATCTATCGTGATGTAGGGGACCCGATGGAGTCTCTCACGGGCGCTCAATTCCCTCAGTCAATTTGCGTTCGTGCAATCTGATTATGCCGAGGCAGAAAAATCTGCCATGATGGCAATCGAGACAGCCTCACAGGTGGAGTACAATTTTAAATGCGCTCACGTGTTAGCGATGCTTGCAGAAATTCACGCGCAGCAGGACCGAAACATCTCCGCGTTTGAGATGGCTGAGTTTGTCCTGAAAATTCTGGCAGTCCTCAAGGCGCCAAAGATCGTGCCGAAAAATTACGTGTCAAATTGGAAACGCAACTCACGCCGCAACAAGTTGAGGCGGCGTATCAGCGAGTCGCTGGCAAGTCTCTACAGGTTCTTGTGCAGGAAATCCAATTTAATCATTCTTCATAAACTGCTAAATGAAACAGGAATTGCCAAAAGCAATTCCTGTTCATTTTAAGCAAGCGGTCTTATCCTATCTATCAGTCACAATTTTCAGCCGGGACCATACAAACGCCATGATCGAGGAGTAGCTGATAAAGATGATGCTATATGCCATCGGAAAACGCGGATGTAGTCTGTGCTTTGTGAATACCAGGTCTGAACATGCAGCGGTATGCTTAATAATAAAAGTAAACCTGTTGCAACCACGACCACCTTTTCAAATGTATTGCGAAAGGCCATACGCTTCCAGGCGGGCAGAAAGCCGACAAGACCAATAAACATTGGGATGGAAAATACAATATCGAATGTTCCTGTGTATATGTATTCTGATGAGCAGGTCTGTTCTGATCAACAGATGCGTGCGAAATGTAGATACATCCCAATCCCGAGGGTGATCAGTACGGCTGGCTTCGCCGCAAGGCTAAGCAGTTTTATGGGCATTGACTGGGTAGATAATTTTCGTAAATGTTCTCAGATTGAGCTGCTTGGTTGTTCATTTTTTCTCCTAACTTGATCCGATGATCTGCAATGTTGTGGTACCTTTGACTACATAAGACACAATATAGGTTCAGTCTCATGCGTAGTGGCGGAGTGATCAATCTGCAAAGTATTGACCGTGGAAGCCAAATGGAATGTGACGAGGCGTTCCGCGCGTGCAAGCCCAAGTGAATGAATTTGCATCGAGTATGAGTAGGGAACGAGTTGCCCTTTTGCGCGTTCAGACAACTGACAAAATGACACCCTGATCCTCCGGAATTGTGCCCTCGGTCCCAGGTGCGGGACAAAAATTGGTTCACCTGGGAAACAATCATCCTGGAACCATACCATTTCCTTATGCTCCTGGAAGGTCCACTTTTACCAATTGATTGGGAAAATCGATCGGACGATCGAGACGATCGCTAAACCCATAAGCGTAGCCATAATCTTTGCCGTTGTTACGTTTGTAATTAACGGTTGGAAGATCAATGGTCTCATTAGACACCCGCTCATAGCTGGCGGATGAGCCGTTTGCCGGCAAACGGTAACGTCGAAATTCACCCCTTAATGGGTGTGCCTGAACGCAGTCGATCCAGATAAAGGTCATCGATCATTCTCTTGTCAGGAAAGGCGGAAATATCCACGGACATCCCCATTCTCCTCGAAGGCGTTGATATGATGGAACGCAAAGAATGCATCGCTTGCAAAGGACTTAATCCAGCCATCCTTCTTGCTCATCAAAATGAAACGTGTCCCACGCTCCGGTTTCCATTCGTAATTTTCGATAAAAGGCTTGCCGGAAAATTTCAGCCGCAATGGATTCACCACGAGCGGGAATTTGGCCAGGACGATATAGTTCTCGGTCATGCCAAAACTGTGCATGTAAGCTGGTTCTGGTGCTTTTATCGACCCCATTAATGGCGGCTGACCTGTCCAGCGGGAATATTGTAGACATGAACCTTGCTCACGCGCTGAACTTGATGATGTAATTAATGGAGGAAGCGCGTTTAAAGTCAAAGTGTGGATGAGCTGTCGTGACGATACCTGGCAGAGTATCCTTTCCATAGTCAAACACACCAAGTGTTTTGAGTGAGTGCAAATCAAACTCTAATCGGCAGTGGAGCCTCAGTCATCTCAATATACGCGGGCCACTTGGGAGATATTGACGTTGCCGTTATCGCTTATATTGGTGTGAACATCGTCAAAGCGCGGCTGAAAGAAGGTGCGGCAGGGATCTGTCGCAAAAGTGGTCATCGTTATCTTGCCAGCCGCTGTTGATTGTTGGAAGTCGCTGCTCCTGTAGGAACTTGTTGGCATAAGAGACCATTCCGTCTTTAAAACTGAAACGGTGTAACATGCTCAGCCCGTCAAACCAGTGATGGTATTGGTGTGCGCCGATCTCATATTTGGCGGGCACATGACGAACTAATGTACCTACAAGCCATGATGGCAATTGACCGCTTACGGGTAATTGATCGATCTCAACTTCCTCTTCTAATGAAGTGAATCCTTGTTGGTATTTGATTGACATGATGCGCTCCTAATATTTCTAAGTGGGTTGACACATATTACCCAGCGGGTTGCGTTGGATGCAGTGTATTGGATCGGCTCTCTTTTTGATTGCGGCTTGGTATTAAAAGTTCAAATAAGAGTTGTTATTGTTAAAATTCTGGACATATATACAATTGAGTTTATATGAACCGCATAAGTCTGCTCCTTCTTTTGTGACTTTATGTTGTCTAATTTATTGCCAGTGATAGCTCTTGCAACTTGCTGGGTACCATTGGCAGTGTGAATAAGTATGAGACACCAATTATCCTTCCAGGTACAAATAGAGCTCAATCGAATGATCTGAAGGATTGCTATCCTCCAATGCAGGTTCTACCTTTTCGATCCGAAAGAATCCCCATGTTTGCAGTCCGCTCGCCTGCCTGCTTTGAGAAAAGACCAGCAGGTGGATATGCTCGAATTGCAGCATGGCAGGATTGGACCCCACTAAGTTCGTGGTGGCGTCATTTGTAGACTTACAAATCGTATCCAGCAAATCTACATGCAGGTTGAGTGGACTGAGGGTTTCCAACAGCCAGGCATTTACTCTCACATGAGTATTTGCATCATTGAGTAGTTTGAGCTCACCCAGAAGAAGCCAGTCAGCGTTCGGGGAATTATGGGTGGATGGGTCAGAGGGGTTCATCGTAAGCTTGTCACTCGATCGATCAGTTGGATAGTAGGCGAACTAGTGTTGTTTCTGGCGAGGGAATAGCAGACGAAATGCAACACTACCAACAGGGTATGAATGATCGTAATCACGATCTCGGGACCAACGATTCATACTCAACGGCGCCGCTCCAATACAGCAGGTTGCTTGCGCCAAGTAGGATATGAATGCCGGCAACCACTAAATGCCATGACGGACGCATATCAGGTATGGCATAGACAAAAATCACCAAGCCAAATAGAAATGCCAGTCCATGTGCCTCTTGTACGCCAACTGCCAATGAGTTTCCATATAACATGCGACCCATGGGGCCAGCTCCTGTGCGAAACCCTATGTAATCTAGGATTGCAGTCACACCACCCATGAGCAGCAGAAAGCCGGCGTTGATACGGAATAAGTTTTTTCGGAAATTCATCAACGGTGTCATTTCATTTTCCTTTCCACTTTGATCTGGTAGTGTTGTGAGCATTGATCAAAACGGGATAATACGGCTTTTGCCTTTTCTGGTACTACCGCTAGTTCATAGTCTTCCCCTGCAAATTCTCGTACAGCTTCCAGTGAGTCAAAGGTCATGATGGTGATGAATTCGATTTCATCATTAACTTCTCGTCGAAGTAATTGAATACTTTTAAAGCCGGAAATATTCCGATTCTCGATACCTGCAAAAATTTCTTCATTAAGAAGTGCCTCATATTGATCTGCATTTTGATGGGTGGTCCATCCGTGCCAGATTCGACTGATCATTTTTTCTCCTTACGCTTTCGTTTACACAAACCTATTCGTCATACTTGTTTTCTTGTAGAAACAAGTATGACGAAAATCTATGTCTTTTGTTCCCACATTAAACGACAAAAGACAACTTGATGGGTGTCATTAACTCGCACAAAAATAAACACAAAGCAGGTGCATATTTTGTCCAGGCTTTTGCGATGTCATTAACGGAACATTCTCTGTCGCAGCGTCGTCATGCCTGAGTTCAAAAAATAGAAAGGAATGAAACCATGAAAAATAAAGCCCCATCGCTTGTCGCAGCATCCCTAATCTTGATCATCAACGCCTGTTCACCATTTACAAGTGTCAGTTCTTCCGGTCAACAGCCAACACCAATCGTCGAGGGCAATCCATCAGCAGGGTATCAGCTCGCCTCGGTGGATCAAGTAGAAGTGGAAATTGGCTTCGGGTCACCTATCCCTGTTCACGTGAACGTAAGTGGAAATTTGCCTGACACTTGTGCGCAGGTCGAATACACAGAAATAAAACAAGATGGTCCGAACTTCATCATTACCCTGTCAACAATTCCATCTAATGCTGAAGGCTGTATTCAGGATTCTTGCCGTTCAAGATGAGTATTCCATTGAATATGATTGACTTGCCCGGCGGCTCCTCTTCTGTGGATGTGAACGGTTCACGTGCGGACTTCAGTCTGGATACCGTTTCTTCAGCATCGTCCTCGCTGATAACTGATACAACCATCGTCAAAGGAGATATTCAGGTGGATGATGTAAGCATCGAAGTTGGCGTCGGTTCGCCAATCCCCGTCCACGCCATTGTTTCAGGAACTTTACCAAGCGCCTGCGCACATTTGGGCGAGATCCGCCTGCATCGCGATGGAGCAACTTTCTTCGTTCAACTTCTTTCTTACACTCCTGCACAGACAGATTGCAATCCAGATACGCTCCCATTCCGGCTGACATTCTCTTTGAATATCGTGAATTCTTCCAGAAGGACCTTACGAAGTGAATGTCAACGGCGTAATCGCAAACTTTTTGCGCCATAATAATGACCCTCATTGCAGTTTGTAAGCATTGCTCTAACCAGAGTTCGTTTCTTTAAATACCCTGGTATAACAAAAGGAGATACAAACATGGAATTCTTTTCGGACTTTCTTTCGTGGGCATGGGCGCGTCATCATAATGTTTTGAGCTGGTATATCCGCCCAATGTTCATCTTACCCTTCATCTTTTTCGCCTACAAACGCAGTTGGAAGGGACTCTGTCGTCACGGTCATTGGACTGCTTACCAGCATGTTCTGGTTCCCTGCACCTGCAATCATTGACCCGATGGTGGAGCAATTCCTGCAAGCCGAACGTGACTATCTGCTCGGTCCATGGACGGCTGGAAAAATCCTGCTCACTTTGACCGTCCCGTTGTTCTTCACGTTACTGGCGTTTTCCTTTTGGAAGCGTTCATGGTGGTGGGGTGTGGCGGTTATTAATCTCGCTGCATTGGGCAAGATCGTATGGAGTGTTTCCGAAGGCGGTGCGTCAGGCTGGGTTGTGCTCATCCCTGCTGTCATCGGGATGCTGGTCTGTGATGCGGCGGTGCACTTTGGTGTGAAACTCATCAATCGCAACAAAACAATCCAGCCACTGTAAGGGAATCGTCCGAAGTGTTTGATCCGAGATCGTGATAGTAAATATGCCACGCACCTTTCGGCAATGGCAATTAGTTCAGGGACCCAGGAACTCCAGACGCCCTATCGAACGCCACAAGCCAATGGGATCTGTGAAAGGTTTATGGGTAGTCTGCGGAGAGAATGTCTGGATCAAATTCTCTTGCATAATGGGAGGCATGTACAGCGGCCGTCAGGGAGTACATAGCGTACTTCAATCAGGAACGACCCCATCAAGGCATATGTCAGCATATTCCCGATGATTACGATCTGCCAAGATCAGAGCCAACCAGCGGGCGGCTTATCTCGAAGGCGATCCTGGGTGGAATAATCCCTGTTTGAATTTCTCAACAGGCTGGCGGATGAACTCAAGTAGCCAGCACAGCCGTTGGCGACAATTATTCCTTCCAAGCCCTTCGCATTAATAGTTGAGGTTGATCATAGATATTCCGACTTCTTTGTGAACCGGATTGGGTTCGAAAAGATCGCCTTATTTTTGAGCGAGCGGTGCCCCGTGCAAAAAGCCGACAAAGACCAACTCCTCGACGGCACGGATTGTATGTTGTTCACCTGCGTCAAATACCAGGAGTGTATTCGGTCCATAGGTGTGCTCAACACCATCGCCGCCGGTAAATACACCTTGTCCTTTCAAGACCACCACAAAAAAGGGTGAACTGGGTGCATTGTGTTCACGAATTATTTGATCAGGCTTGAGTGTGAAAAGGATCGCACGCCCCTGTGTGTCGACATGAAGCGGTTCAGCGTGGGGATCTTTATCTCCGAATTTCATATTTTTTAATAAGTCTGTAACCTTCATTTTTGATTCCTTTCTTTATTGCTGTTTGTCGTTGAACAAGGAAGAGAAAAAATTCCTAATGAAACACTAACAAATATGTGAACCTTATCTTTCACTATGGACCATCTTTGCTGGGGACGCTGGAACGCTTGCCGCTTCTTGAAGTGCTTAATTGTTTTGGGAAAGATATTTGTTTCAGCCAACCAGGTTCACGGACATGCTCTTCATGTAAACGATGCAGGCGCGCCTCAATGACAGCCGAACGACCAAGGTATCCCACCAATTTATGAGGAGACTGCCGATCCACCACCGGCAGACGCCCCACATCATTTCGCAGCATTTTGCCTACCGCATCATAGAGCAATTCATCTGGATAGGTAACCACTGGTTCATCGTTACCAGCTTCAAGCACGTTTTTTTTTGTATTCACATCTTCCGTCAAGGCTTTGACAATATCGCCCCAAGTGATGATCCCAGCTAATTGTCCTCCGTTTACAATTGGAAATGCTTGGTAGCGAATATATTCCGAATCGCCACGTGTGACATGATCGGCAACTTCCTTCACCGTCATGATAGATGGAATCGATTTCGGCTCGATATCCATGACTTCGCCAACCCGCATCTGTTGCAAAACATCCGGTTCATAATCCTGATGAATGTGCAAACCGCGCCGCGCCAGTTTCTCGGTCATGATCGAATTGCGCATCAGGAGAATTGCCACACCATCCGCGAGAACACAGACCAGCATAAGCGGCAGGATGGCATTATAGTCACGCGTTATTTCGAATGCAAAGATGATAAGCGTGAACGTCGCGCGGTGCTGCCGAACCGAACACAGCCGCCATTCCCACCAGCGCGCAGGCAGCCGGAGAGAGATTTGCACCAGGGACGATCTGATTGACAATCATCGCAAATGCCCCACCCAAAGCCGCGCCTGCCATGAACATTGGTGCAAGCAATCCGCCCGAAGTGCCGGAACCGAGCGAAATGACCAATGCCAGACTTTTGAATACCATGACTGCCAGGAGAACATTCAAGGCCAGGTGGGCATTTAAAATGTCTGAGATGGTGTCATAACCAACACCGATGACACGCGGAAAAAAATATCCGATGCTTCCCAAGCCGAGGGCGCCAATCGCAGGGTACCAGATTGAGTTAAATGGGAGGCGTTCAAATAAATCTTCAACCCAATACAGTAGATTGCTAAAACCAACACCCACTGCACCACATAAGAGACCAAGCAGGATGTAATATGGCAGGGCGGTGGGAATGCCGAAATCTACAACCGCAACGGTGAACATGGGACCAGTTCCCATGAGCCAAAAGTGGATGGTTGTCGCCAATGTACTGGCAATCACAAGCGGAATGAATGAGCGCGATTTAAATTCGAACAGCAACAGCTCAATGGCAAGGATAACCGCCGCGATCGGCGTGCTAAAGGTAGCCGCCATCCCCGCCGCTGCACCACATGCCAATAAGACTTTCCGCTCTGATGCGGTGGTATGGAGCAACTGTCCGATCAATGAGCCCAACGCACCTCCGGTTTGGATAATAGGTCCCTCCGCCCCAAAGGGTCCACCGGTGCCAATAGCTATGGCAGCTGAAAGCGGCTTGAGGATCGCGACGCGTGGTTGAATGCGGCTACGGTTGGTCAACACAGCCTCCATTGCCTCCAGGAATCCCATGTCCTTTGATCTTTGATGATCCATACTTTGCCATCACGCCGACGATTAATCCACCAATCACTGGGACAATAATTATCCATAATCCCAGCGGATTGTCTTTCAGACTCGGGAGGGTGAGTCCAAAACGCTGGAAGAATACTAGGTTTGTTATGATGGAAATCAATGAGTAAAGACCAAAAGCTACAAAGCCAGCAAGGATCCCAATCGCTGCCGACAGAAGCGAAACGAGCAACACACGGAACCCTCCCGAAGGGTTGATGTTTATATGTTTGTAATCCAGGCTATTTCGTTCAACCATTTTCTACACCTCAGCTAAATTTAATAGCCGGATTATATATCGTATTACGATATAATTCAATGGTATGATTGTTACAAATAATATTGAAATAGGAATTCAAGGAGAAGTAGATGGCGCGCATTACAAAATCAGAGTATGAAACTCTGGCTGCTTTCCGTTATTCTTTGCGGCAATTCCTTCACTTTAGCGAAGAAGCCGCTCAATCAGTAAGTTTGACGCCTCAGCAACATCAGGCTTTATTATCGATCAAGGGTTTCCCTGGTCGAAATAAGATCACAATTACTGAATTGGCTGAGCAGATGCAGATCCGTCATCATAGTGCGGTTGGTCTAGCCAATAGATTAATGGCACAGGGGTACCTTGTGCGCGAACAATCACTCACCGACCGACGCCAGGTTTATGTAACCTTATTGCCGAAAGGGTCAGCGATCCTTGAACAACTATCTGCTGTCCACAAGGAGGAACTGCGCCGTATGTTACCTAAGCTTCGGCAACTTATTGAGCAACTCTCTAATGATGAAATTCCAGTGTGAATACCAGCGAAAGTCGCCTCGCCAATCAGTTCGGCAAATTAAGCCTTTGCCCGTCCCGCCCAAAACTCAAGCCTGTTTCCTTCAGGATCATGAACGTATATCGCCTTTGACCCCCACACTTCCTTGATGGGCGTCGTAATGATTCCCGCTTTCATCAAATCAGCCTTAGTTTGCTCTATATCTTCTACCTGGAGACTGACTGTGATTCCTTTTCCATCGCCGCTCTTAATGGATGTTCGCGCTTCATTGGCAACGCTCAACCGAGACCTATCATTGAGTTTGAATTCCACAAACCAATCATTGGAGGAAATGACGAGTAACTTCAATCCATCCCTATAAAAGGCAACCGTCTCCTCCCATTTTTCGCAATATAAAATAATATTCGCGGCTTTGATCTTCACATGAGGTTCCTTTGTTCGGAGAATATTAGGGTTTATTTTCTGGGAAGAAGACAGCCCAGGAATTTGGTTCGCCCGCCAATAAGCCCAATTCATTGCGTGCAGGTTTTTCGCAGGGTTCTGCGTCAAAGGCTTTAGCAACCTTTTCAGCCGCAGGCGAAAAATACGCGATCACCTCACAATGCAATCTCCCTTCAGATTCGGATCGGGTGAATACAGCCATATCCACGGGCTTGCCAGCCTCATCAAACAATGGACCGAAGGTTTCTTCAATCTGCGCGGATAGTGTTGGCGCCCACATTCCATCGCCAAGTGATACAGAGTACCAGGTTTTGTCTTGCTCCATTACGAGTTCCTTATATTGAGATTTACCATTTTGGGATTATCGCACAAAATTTGACGGGTGACCACAAAGCGCATAGAGATTCTGTGATGGCATTTGTTAATTTGTTGAAATGATAGAATTAAGCCATGAAATCGCTCCCCAACCGTTTTCCAATCCCGTTTCTATTCCTCGCTATTCTTGCATTGCTCGCTGCACTTTGGGCTGGATTGATGCGGCTCGGATGGGGATTGCCCGCACTGACCCCCTCACTTGCGCTGGCACATGGTCCATTGATGATCTCAGGATTTTTAGGGACTCTCATAACACTCGAACGCGCTGTTGCTATAAAGCAAAAGTGGATGTACCTGCCTCCGCTTCTTGCTGGACTGGGATGGCTGGTCACGTTACTGATTCGGACTCTGCCCCTCGGGCCTTTTCTACTTGCCCTCGCCAGCCTCGGCGGAGTTGCCATCCTGATCGAGATGACGCGCCGCGAATTTGCCCTCCACACTGCCACCATGCTGCTCGGTATGTTGGCGTGGTTCGCAGGCAACTTGCTCTGGTTATTTGGCTGGCAAATATTTCAGGTGGTTTTCTTCTGGCAGGCATTCCTAATCCTCACCATCGCAGGCGAACGACTGGAACTCAGCCGCGTGCTGCGTCCATCGAGAAATCAACAGATATTATTTGGTGTGATTGTCCTTATCTATCTTGCGGGAATCCTCGTTTCCATTTTCAATGTACAGATCGGCTGGCGCCTGAACGGCGCTGCTTTGCTTTTTCTGGCGCTGTGGTCGGTGCAGAACGACCTTGCCTGGCGGAATCTCAAACATAAACTTCCATTGACGCGTTACATTGCGTGGTGTCTTGCACTTGGGTTGACGTGGCTCGGCGTCGGAGGCGGATTAAATTTGTTCTTTGGCGGGCAGGTTGCAGGTCCAAGATATGACGCGGCTTTGCACGTAGTCTTCATTGGCTTTGTCATCTCGATGATCTTCGGTCATGCACCGATCATCTTTCCCGCCATTCTCGGAGTGCCGATCAATTTTCAGCCGGCATTCTATATCCAATTGATTCTGCTGCATGCATCGCTCCTACTGCGCGTGATCGCCGATTACGCCAACCTATATACTCTCCGTATGTGGGGCGGACTTTTAAATGAAGTTGCAATTCTGCTATTTATCGTCTTCACCATTTTATCCATTCGAAAAAGTCTTGTAGGAAGATAACCATGCCATTACTCACTCGCATATTTATCAAGACGGCGATGATCCATTTTACGCTTGCGCTTGTGCTTGGCATTATGCTGGCGCTGGATGTGTCGAATGGCTTGTTCCCCGTATATATTCATTTGCTCGTATTCGGCTGGCTGACGCAACTGATCTTTGGTGTAGTCTTCTGGATGTTTCCCAGATCTTCAGCCGAGAAGCCGCGCGGAAGTGAAACCCTTGGCTGGTGGACATATGCACTGCTCAATATCGGTTTGCTCTTGCGAGCCATCGGCGAGCCAATTCAATCAACTCAGCCCAGTCCGATCAGCGGTTGGACACTGGTTCTTTCCGCCATACTTCAATTTCTGGCGGGGCTGATGTTTGTGGTCAACAGTTGGGGACGCATCAAGGAAAAGTAAATGCCACGATTAAGTGTTTGGTTTGTGCGCGCTTCGTTGATTTATCTCTTGCTGGGTTTTTTCTTCGGCGCATTGCTTCTTGCCCAAAAAGGCATTCCGTTCTATACGCCCGTATGGTATCTCTTTCCCCTTCACATGGAATTTTTGTTGGTGGGCTGGCTCATCCAATTAGCAATGGGTGTTGCATTCTGGGTGATCCCGCGCTTCAGCAGTGGCTCTCCACGCGGACCCGTGGGACTGGTCTGGTTTTCCTTTGCCTTGATCAACGCTGGGATTTTGATCGGCATTCTACAATTCTGGTTCCCCGTTGTGGTATTGATCGGGCGTATTGCTGAAGTCGTTGCGGGAATTCTGTTTGTGATCGGTTCCTGGCGGCGCGTCAAGCCGCATGGTATCGGATAAACTGTGTGTTTTCAAAGTAGTGCGCCTTGACAAAGCACGAAAATATTCCGCGTTTGCAAGCGCTTGTTTTGCAGGGATTGTAAATTTAACGAATCCCCTTTTACCCTGGTATAGTAACGTCATCTGACTATCTTAGTGACCGAGCGTTTTATGTATCAAAATAGAATTACTTATGATAAGTAAAGGTAGATTATGAAAAGCGTTTCCAATACGCCAAAGAGGAATATAAATCAGATTGGGGAAAAGCGCACAATTTCACCAGATAATGCAATACCCGAATTGGAATTGCGTTATCGTTTCATGTTCGAATCTGCGACGGATGGAATCTTAATCGTCTGCGCCAATACAGGAAGAATTGACGAAGCAAATTCATCGCTACTGAATTTACTGGGATACTCGCAGAGTGAATTATTGAAAAAGAAGGTGTGGCAACTTCATGTCGACGCCGAGATTGCCAGGCAAAAGTTCGAGCAATTAACAATAAAGGGAACAATCCGTTGGGACAACTTGCCCTTGTTAACAAAGGATGGAAGCGCTGTTGCTGTTGAGGTTATCAGCAGCGTATTTCAGCTTGGAAGGAAGAAGTTCATTCAATGCAATTTTCGTGAGACGACAAAACCCAAAGGCACAGAAAAGTCGCTGAGTAACCTTTCTCATGCGATCAACGCTTCGGGCGATGTTGTTTTTATGACAGGCAAGGATGGTATCTTCACCTCGATCAATCCAAGATTTACCGAACTGTACGGCTACACTCCTGAGGAAGTCGTTGGTAAAGTAACGCCGCGTATCCTGAAGAGTGGGGTTCAGAATACGGAGTTTTACGCACAGTTTTGGAAAACCATCCTGCAGAACGAACTGGTAAGCGGCGAGGTGGTTAACCGAACGAAAGACGGTAAGCTCGTTTTTATTGAAGAAACCGTCAACCCATTTCTTGATGATGATGACAATGTCGCCGGCTTTTTGGCTATTCAGAGAAATGTCACCGAACGGAAACAAGCCGAGGAAAATGTCCGCAGAAAACTAAGCCATCTAAAAGCTTTGCGCGAAATTGATGTAGCAATTGCATCCAATTTTGCGATGCAAATCAATTTATCGGTTTTGTTGAAACATACCATCTCTGAATTGGGTATAGATACAGCTGATATTCTCATCCTTAGTCCTAATCTAAATACGCTTGAATATGCAGCAGGACACGGTTTTCGCACAAATGTCATTGAAAAGACTGCTTTAAATGTGGGGGATGGTTACGCCGGACAGGTTGTCGCGCAGCGCATCCTTGTGCAGATCGAGGATCTTCATCAGAAACAGCATGATTTTGCTCGCACAGATTTGCTGATCAAAGAGGAATTTGTATCCTATTTTGGAGTCCCACTGATTGCCAAAGGATTGGTCAAAGGTGTATTGGAAGTCTTTCATCGTTCGCCTCTTAAACCAGATCAGGAATGGTTGGACTTCCTTCATACTCTAGCAGGACAAGCTGCCATCGCTATCGAGAACGCACAATTATTCCGTAGTCTCCAGCAATCGAACATTGAGTTGTTACAAGCCTATGACGCCACCATTGAGGGCTGGTCACGAGCCTTGGATTTGCGTGATAAGGAAACAGAGGGTCACACTCAACGCGTAACAGAGATGGCGATGATGCTTGGGCAAAGGCTGGGTCTATACGATCACGAATTAAAATATCTGCGCTGGGGAGGTTTATTACACGATATCGGCAAAATGGCTATACCAGATAGAATTCTGCTGAAGCCAGGTCAACTTACATCTGACGAATGGGAAATCATGAAGCAACACCCATCGTTTGCACTTCAGATGCTTTCCCCTATTCAGTATCTTTAAGCCTGCTTTGGATATTCCTTACTGCCATCACGAACACTGGGATGGATCAGGGTATCCATGCGGTTTGAAAGGGGAGGAGATCCCACGCGCAGCGCGTATCTTTGCGATTGCAGATGTATACGATGCATTATCATCTGACCGTCCTTATCGACCCCAATGGTCTAAGACGGATGTAGCTGAATATATCCGCCAGCATGCAGGAAGTTTTTTCGATCCCCAGATCGTAGCTATGTTTCTTCAAATGATGGAAGATCGTGCTCAATGAGTGCTGGCATGGGTCACGCCGTACTTATCGAGCGCGATAATAAATGACCGTGGGATAGTCGTCTGTGCAGGTTTGCATGAGACTATCTCCTCGCTGTAGACTTCGCTGCAATGCTTCAAATGTTTCGAAAATGTGTTGGTAGACGCTTTTCAGGTTGAGGCAAAGAGATCTCGAGCAGGTGCCCTACCAACAGTCCGATGCGAACGTCGAGCATCTGGCGGGGACAAATCTTATGATGGGTAGTCGCGCTGACTTATAACAACTCATCCAAGCCGGGCATTTTCAGAGTCAAAGATGCATCCGATCTTCACCTGCGAGTTTGACCGTTATCAACAGCCTACTCCATTGCCGGCGCTTTGTGGAATGCAGTGACAAGATGATAAATCAATCCATACGCAGTGAGCACCCAGGCGAGAAAAGCCAGATAAATGAAGTATTGCGGGATCACCAGGAGGAATTCTAATTTTATGGCTTTCGCTAATTGAAAGGTACTCGCAGTATACATGCCCAGAGGAAAGACCATCCCCCAGTATAAGGGGTTGTATGTCAATGGAAATTGCTTTTGGATATGCCGCCAAAAACCAAGAATAAGAAGCAAGGGAATCCACCATGAACCGGTTGCCCAAAAAAACAAGGTGAAGCCTTTCAGGTAGGGAAGCAGATCGGATCAAAAAATTCCATTGATTGCTGTTGAGCATGAGGGTGGAACCAGCCAACGTGGTGATGGCTACCGCTCCCATGTTGATCCAGTAAGGGGGGGTCAACGTCTCGGGCTTCAAGACGAAGAACGTGAAACGGTAGAATATCAAGGTGATAATATTCAGATAAAGCATACAGCCCAGCAAGTAGAATATCAAGGCAATAAACAGAATAATTTGCTGATAATCTGGAAGCTGCGCCGCGATCAGCGTTCCCAAAATCGAAATAGATTGGGTTGCTACTGTGGCGATGAGCCAGGCGCCATTGATTCCCTGCTCAATGGTGGGCTTTTCAGAGCGTGTGACGACAGCGGTAAAGAAGGCGTACATGATGAATATCCACAACAGGCTGCCTAACACCCAAAGGGCAATCCCCGCTGTAAAGTTATGGATTAGAACGACAAAGTCAGAGCCAAGCACACAGGTACCTGCCACGAGGGTGAAGTATCCCGGACCTGTGGAGTGTGTGACGAGGTCATTCAACATGCGTTTGGGGAAGAAAATCAAACGTGCCAATGTCAGAATCCAGAGGATGATGTAAGCAACAATATTGATGTAGAAAAGCCCAAAGGCGATCCATCTCATCTGCAATAGATTAGCAGCAATGGAAACGATGCCTGTTGCCATCACCATCGCGAAATAACTAGGGGCGAGTTCTTCAATGCCTGCCCGGATTGGATTTCGAACGGTCGTTGTTGTCATCTATGCTCCTCGGATACCAAACGATCTGCCTTGTACACAAGCTCATTAATTCATGATCAACTACACAACTCTTCGCCGCGTCCAAATGACAAGTTGGAAGCGCCGCCAAAGATAGCTGACGGGAAAACTTACCATGTGTACCAACCTGCCAAATGGGAAGAATGCAATCAACAAGACGCCGTTCAAAAAGTGGAGTTTGATCACGAGAGGCAGGGCTGTGACGGATGCCACCGAAGGTTGAAACGTCGCCAGTGAAACCACCCAGGGCGTTGCGGCATGCAGGAACCAGACCGCACCCCAGCGGTAGCCAAATGCGATCCACATCCCGAAGAAGACTTGCATGAACAGCAGGAACAACACGACCCAATCGGCGGGCGTGGTCACTGCACGGATCTTTGAAAAGGTGAGTCGGCGTACAATCATTGCCCCAGCGCCGACCAATGCCATGATCCCCAAAACCTTGCCTGCCAGTTCTGCCATGTACAGTGTTTCGGGCGTGCTGTGCAATGCCGCCATCACTTTGGGAATGGTAAAACCCGCCAGATAAATCAGCAGCGTTGGGATGATGCCATAGTGCCAGAGTGTTGAACCCCAAAACTGGAGTTCGCTTTCCAGAAATTGTGACGAAAGACTTGTGAAAGAGTATTGGTTGGTGATGTAACGGTAGATCGTGCCCGCCACCGCTAGCGCAACCGCTACGTATGGAAACACGATAAATAGAAGAATATCGATGTCAAGCATGGGTAAACTCCTTTTCAGGGGTGTGAACAAGGAACAGTTGAAGCGCCGAGAGGAGCCCAATGTACGGGTTCTCAGATTCCTCACCGAAGACTTTCATCATTTTCTCTAAGGCAGGTATTACGCCATCGTTGATTAGCGTCTGACAGAACTCATCTTGTCGATTGGCTGCATCTAATCCAATGAACCGCAAGACAATCGCCAGGTGGTCTGGCAGTTCCTGCACAGCGGAGTAACCGATGGCACGATAGGTTTCGTTCAACTGCGCCATGAAGGCTCCACGCTTGTAACTTTCGCCGAACAACTGATACCCAAGATAGGGATAGCAGACGGGTTGCATATCGAACGTAGTGGTGTACAGTTCCCGCATCTTTTCCAGGGACAGTTGGTCGAGCCTGCGAACAAATTTTTCCAACGCCTCAGCGGATTCGGGGAAAAGCGGCGTCAGCTGTTTGAGCAATCGTCCTGCCTGCTCTGTCATTTCGGAGGCGGGATATTCCAACAGCGCGGCGAACAAGTCAAATAACAAGGAGATTGAATCTTTGGACATGGTTTATAAACCTCGGTGTGGACCCTGGCGTTTGCCGAAGCCTGTCTCGGCTTTGCGTTGTTGCGGATCGTGGGTCTCTTCGATATCGCCTTCACGGCTGTAGGGCGGGATAACAAACCGCTCCTGATACGTGGGCAGGGATGTCAGGCGATAGATAGCTTCCGCTTCCTCGGCGGTCATGCCTGCTTTGGCAAGAGCGGCAGCAGCTTGTTTGCTCGTCACATCGCCGACGGTTTCAGCACGTTTGTAGAGACGGACAGCGATCATCTTCTGATAGGATTTGATGACCAGTTCGTCATTCCCCGCCGCCAATGTGCGCGACATGTAGCGGACAGGCACGCGGGCATTTTCCAGCGAACTGAACAGGTCGGTTTCCACGCGTTGGGCGCCGTTTTCCTGAGTCGCATTGAGGACGGGCAAAAGCGGGGGCACGTAGAACAACATGGGCAGGGTGCGGTATTCAGGATGCAGAGGCAAAGCCAGTCTCCACTCTTTGACGTAACGATACACGGGCGAATTTTGCGCGGCGGTGATCACGCCGTCAGGGATGCCGCTTTCTTTTGCAGCGGCAACAACTTTCGGGTCGTTAGGATCGAGGATCATCTCCCGCTGACGCTGAACGAGTTGCTCATCTGGCACTTTAAGGGCGTCTGGAATCTGGTCAGCATCATATAGCAACACGCCCAGATAGCGGATGCGTCCGACACAGGAGTGGAAACAGGCGGGGGCTTGTCCCGTCTCAAGGCGCGGGTAACAGAGAATACATTTTTCGGATTTGCCCGTGGACCAGTTGTAGTAAGTCTTTTTATAAGGGCAAGCCGAGACGCACATGCGCCAGCCGCGGCATTTATCCTGGTTGATCAACACCACGCCATCTTCGGCGCGTTTATAGATGGCGCCCGATGGACACGCTGCCCCGCAAGCCGCGTTCAAGCAGTGGTTGCAAATGCGCGGCATATAAAAGTAAAAGAGTTGTTCGATGGAAAAGAGGCGCTGTTTTTCCTCCGCGCTCATATTTTTGAGCAACGGGTCATTGACCGCGTAAATATTGGAGCCGCCGAGGTCATCGTCCCAGTTGGGGCCCGCTTCGATGTCAATCGGTTTGCCGTCAATACGAGAGATGGGACACGCGGTCGGCTGGTCATCGCCGAGCGGAGAGTTGAACAGATCGCTGTAGTTGTACGTCCACGGTTCGTAGTAATCATCCATCGTGGGCATGGCAGGGTTGGAAAACAGATTGCCAAATGTCTGCAAACGGTTTTGGAGCTTTTAATTTCAGGGTAGGGTCTTTGGGCTTGTCTTCAAGTTCCCAGCCGCCGTGATATTTTTCCTGGTCTTCCCATTGCGTGGGGAAGCCAACGCCAGGTTTTGTCTCCACGTTGTTCCACCACATATACTCCGCGCCTTCACGGTCGGTCCAGATGTTCTTGCAGGCGATACTGCACGTATGACAGCCAATACATTTATCGAGATGGAATACCATTGAAACTTGTGATCGAATTTTCATAATATGATTTCCTGTTCTAAGACCTCACAGGTTTTCAAAACCTGTGAGGTCTTGCGTATTTAGAACTCAGGCTTGCCTGGCAGTTTGCGTACCAATATAAACGTGTCGCGGTTGACGCCCGTCGGACCCCAATAGTTGAATGCGTAGGTGAACTGTCCGTAACCACCAACCATCAGTGAGGGCTTGAGGTGAACGCGTGTGGGACTGTTATGCCCGCCTGCGCGTTTGTTGCCGCGCATCGGTGACTTGGGTACGCTGATGGTCCGTTCTGGTGCGTGATAGATGATACAGATCCCAGGCGGTATGCGTGCGCTGACGATGGCACGCGTCACGGTCACGCCGTGGTCGTTATAGGCTTCAACCCAGTCGTTGTCCACGATGCCAATTTCCCTGGCGTCCTTTTCACTGATCCACATGGGTTCCAAGCCGCGAGAGAGAGTTAAACATGCGGTCGTTGTCAAAGTAGTTTGAATGGATGTGCCACTTGGCGTGAGGCGTCAAGTAATTCAACTGGATGGTCTTGCCCTCACTGTGACTCTTGTCCAAGTCACCAAAAGCCAATGGATCAGGACGCGGCTTGTAAGTCGGCAAGTGTTCGCCATACGCCAGATAGCCTTCGTGATCAAGATAGAAATGCTGGCGTCCAGTCAATGTGCGCCAGGGGACAAGGCGCTCTACATTCAACGTGTACGCGGCGTATGGGCGTCCATCCGTCATGATGCCTGTCCAGATGGGACTATTAAGCAGACGACGCGGTTGCTGGGTCAGATCATTGAAGCTCACGCGTCAGGCGCGCGTGGGTTCCGCCAAATCGGTCAGTTTCAAACCCATGCGCTCTTCTTCCGCCTGAAAAGCGCGGAACGCTACTTCTCCGTTTGTTTCAGGAGCGAGATGCAGGATAATGTTTGCCGCATCGCGCGCAATTTCCAACGAAGGATAGGTCTGACCGTTCCACGTCGTGGTCGGTTTGCTATCCAGTAACTGTTGGTACAAGTCATCCGCATCCCAGTGAATGCCGTGGATGGCAAGTCCTTCCTTTTGGACTTTCGGTCCAAGCGAAATAAAGCGCTTGCCCAAATTGACGTAATCACGTTCGGTCACGACAAAGTTTGGCATGGTCACACCAGGGATGGCTTCGCACTCGCCGCGCGCCCAATCACGGATGTGAGGTTGCGCCATCTCGGCGGGCGTGTCATGTTGGAGCGGCATGGCAACCAAGTCACGCACGGGTTCGGGTAAATGAGTTTGTGCCAGGTCGCTGACTTTGTCCGCCAAGATTCGGAAAATATCCCAATCGCTTTTCGATTCCCACGAAGGCGGTACTGCGGCGGCAAGTGGATGAATGAACGAGTGCATATCGGTGGTATTCAAATCGTCCTTCTCATACCAACTCGCTGTCGGCAAAACGATATCCGAATACAACGCCGAGGTATCCATACGGAAGTTAATATCCACCACCAGATCAAGTTTTCCTTCGGGCGCCTCCTCACGGTAATTCACTTCATGGAAGTGACTTTTATCTACTTCCTCCGAAATGATCTGGTGATGCGTGCCCAGATAATGCTTGAAGAAATATTCCTGTCCCTTCGCGCTGGCGTTCAACGCATTACCCCTCCAGATGAACCACAGACGGGGCCAGTTCTCGGGAGCGTCTGGATCCTGCACCGCGAACTTTAAGTTCGCCGCTCTTCAATTGATCGACGATCCACTGTTTGATCTCCGCATCAGACTTCGCCCCAGCCTTCTCCGCCTTTTTGATAATTTCCAGCGAGCTGACATTGAACTGCGGATATGACGGCAACCATCCCATCCGCACCGCGCGGATATTCGCATCGAGCGTGTGTTCCTGGGTCATGTCACGGTTGTGTTCGCTGTCAGGGCGGGAAACAGGTTGAGGTTCTGTATAGGTGCGCTCATATCGCCATTGATCGCTGTTGACATAATGGAAGGAAGGCGAGTTCATTTGGCGCGGCGGCTTCTGCCAATCCAATGCAAAAGCGATCGAAGCCCACGGCGCCATCGGAGCCAGTTTTTCCTGACCCACATAATGATTCAACCCACCGCCATTGCGTCCCACACAACCTGTCAATATCAATGTGCCGATGCAGGCGCGATAAATTAAATTATTGTGATACCAGTGATTGACCCCTGCGCCGATGATGACCATGCACTTGCCTTCGGTCTTGACGGCGGTCGTCGCCCACTCACGCGCAAACTGGATCACCGTCTGTCGATCGATGCCTGTGTAGCGTTCCTGCCAGGCGGGCGTGTAGGAAAGATTCTCATCACCATAGTCGGCAGGATAATCGCCTTCCAGTCCGCGCCCCACGCCATATTGCGCCATCAAAAGATCATAGATGGTTGCAACCGCAACTTTGCCATTGGAGGTTTCAATATAGCGAACAGGAATATTGCGCTGAAAGGATTTGCCCTCGCCAAATTCCGCAAACGAGACGGAAAGTTGATCGTTGGATTCGCCGAGGAACGTGAGTTGCGAGCAAATCTCGCTTCCATCCAGACCGTCTTTCGGTTCCAGGTTCCATTGACCTTTCTGCTTCTGCCAGCGGAATCCGAGACTCCCCTGCGGCATACGCGGCTCGTTGCTCAGTTCATCCCAGACCAGGAACTTCCATTCGCCGTTTTCCACATCACGCGTGCGTTCCACTTGACCAGCACGCACCATGCGACCTGGCACATATTTCCCATCTGTCTCGTTGAGTTCCACAAGAAAGGGTGCATCGGAGTATTGACGCAGATAATCCAAAAAGTAGGGTGTCGGGTTTTGATAATGGAATTCGTTCATGATGACGTGATTGACCGCCATCCAGAACGCACCATCCTGCCCCGCGTTGACAGGAACCCACCAGTCCGCATACTTGGCAACCTGATTGAAGTCGGGCGCAAAGACCACCAGCTTGGTCCCGTTGTGGCGCGCTTCGGCAGCGAAATGCACATCAGGTGTGCGCGTCATGCTCATGTTCGAACCAACCGATGCGATGAACTTCGAGTTGAACCAGTCGGCGCTTTCTGCCACATCCGTTTGCTCGCCCCAGACTTCGGGGCTGGCTGGCGGCAGGTCGCTGTACCAATCGTAGAAACTCATGCTCACAGCGCCCAACATCTGCATAAAGCGGCTTCCGCCTGCATAACTCAACATGGACATGGCGGGGATGGGCGAGAAACCTATGATGCGGTCGGGTCCATATTTCTTGATCGTATACATCGTAGAGGCAGCGATGATTTCCGTCACTTCGCCCCAACTGGTGCGGCGGAACCCGCCTTTGCCGCGTGCCTGATGAAAAGCCTTGCGTCCCGCTTCGTCCTCAATGACGGCTGTCCACGCTTCGACAGGATCTGCGTGCTCCTCTTTGGCTTTGCGCCACAAATCCATCAACACGCCGCGCATATATGGATACTTTGACTCTGATCGGACTGTACTGATACCACGAGAACGAGATACCGCGTTGGCATCCGCGCGGCTCATACGGCGGAAGTCCATTGTTCAATACGGGATAATCCAACGCCTGCAATTCCCAGGTGACAATGCCATCTTTGACATAGATCATCCATGAACAACTGCCAGTGCAGTTAACGCCATGCGTGCTTCTTACCACTTTGTCATGTTGCCAGCGGTTACGGTAAAACTCTTCCCACTGGCGGGCTTGCGGATTAGAGATCTCTTCAATCCAGTTCACAACAACTCCTTTTCTGCTTTATTTACCAGCGCCCTGCGTACACTCCGCAAGCGATTACGATACACAAACCCAAGCAAGGCAATTACTGCCGCAACACCCAACAGACTGATGCCAAGGATCACAATTTCCTTGTCCGTTTCGGGCTCCCCAACGGATGCTTTCATAAAAGCGATCAAATCTGCCTGCTCACTTTCGGTCAGCGGATGTTCGGAAAAGATGGGCTGCATCACAGGTGAGATCTTCGCTCCACTATTGGAGAGGAAGGAAACGATCTCATCCTGGCTCAGCTTGTTAGTTACGTCTGTCAGGTTGGGTCCCATGACTCCGCCGCCTAAAAGTCCGTTATTGCCTACACTATGACAGCCCATGCAGGGCGGACCGTCGTTTTGAAAATGGGCATAACCCATAAACAATTTCCGCCCGTTCTCGACGTTCCCATTGGCAATGGCCTCCGCGGAAACGGGTTGGGCTGTCTTCATTTCGGGCGTCGAACCGCACCCGAACAGAAAAAATATGAGCAAAACCATCCACAAGAGATTATTTCGCACTTTATATTCGCCGCTTCTGTTCATCATGTGTTTCGCAAACTCCTGTTTTTTATGGTTCATCAATTCTGGTCGATTCCTGTGTCTGTGTGACACACGTACGAATAGTCTCAAGCAGGTTGTCGCCTCGGGCAGGCAGGGTATGTGTGGAAACAATTCGAAAGATGTTCTCATTCAACCCAGTGCGTATCACGGATACTTTTGGATGTTTCTCGATGATGGTCTTTGTCAACTCTGTCGCCGCCTCGCTTTGCAAATTTTCATCGGCGATGACGATCACAGACGGGCTTGCCTCAATCAAGCGCTCGTAAATGTCCTTGTCGCCCAGGTTCCATGGACCGACAAACTCCACATCTTTATCCGCGCGCAGGATCGTCTCCATGCTTTCGCCGAAGAGGTGTTGGGAACTGATCAAAAGAACACGTGGTTTTGACATACTGGTATGTGATAAATCGAACAAAGTATGTCGCTAGGATACTGGAATCAAGGTCGTAATCCCATCCTCCTCCATCCCGCCTTTGGAATGAAAAAAGAGTGATTATCAAATCACTCTTTTTCAAAAAGAATTAGTTCTTTATCTTACACAGAACGTCGCGAAGGGTTCTTGTGAATTAGTTTTGGTTCATCGCCCAACCCTTTGGGACGGCGAGTACAGTTAGTTAGTTCTTCCGCTTTACAAAATGCCCTTGGCTTTTGCCGCCTTCGCCGCCTCGCGCCGCGTGCTGACGTGAAGTTTGGACAATATATTCCGTATGTAAGTCTTGACCGTATTCAAGCTGATGTTCAAAGCGACAGCGATTTCCTTGTCCGTTGCTCCACTAGATGCCTGTACCAACACTTGTTGCTCCCGTTCTGTCAGACCGTTGTCATCTTCCTTCTCTGGAATTCCGCCTTTGCTTAACCGCCGAAACTCGGAAAGCACGCGACCTGCCAGAATTGGCGATATAGCGGCTTCTCCCCGGAAAGCGCCGCGCAGCATTTCCAATAAGTCTTGCGAGCGGATTTCTTTCAGCAAATAACCTTGTGCGCCATTCTTGAGCGCTTCGAAAAGCATTTCGTCATCACCGCGCACGGTCAGCATGACAATGATCGTTTCAGGCAGAACCTGTTTAATTTGCTTCACTGCTTCGATGCCATCCATGCCAGGCATTTGCACGTCCATTAAGATCAGGTCAGGTTTTAATTCCTGCGCTTTGACAAAGGCTTCCAAACCATCATTGGCTTCGCCAACTACCTGCATATCAGGTTGGTTGTTGATAATGCCCGCCAACCCCTCACGGAAAAGGGCGTGATCGTCAGCCAGCAATATGCGGACTCGTTCCATATACTATTGTTCCTTCTCCGCCTGCCATGTCAATGTGATACAAGTTCCGCTTCCAGGCGCGGATTGGACTTTGATCTCTCCACTGATATGTTTTGCACGCGCCTGCATGATCTGCAAACCGAAATGTTCCCCTGGCGCGGGCTGGGATGTATCAAATCCATTTCCATCATCTTCAACAGTCACAAAGTAATTTCCATTATTTCGCCCCACCTGCACACTGACTTTTTTTGCACCCGCATGACGACGCCGCATTGACCAATGCTTCGCGCGTGATGTTGTATACTTGCTCGGCGGTCTGTGGAGAGCAATCAGGCATAGAGTCGGTATCAGAACGCCAGACCGATTCCAGGTCATGTTGTGAGGCGATTTCATCCAGAGTATCGTGCAAACGGTCGCATAAATCTTTTGATGAGGGCGCGTCGTCCATCAGCTGATTGATCGCGCGGCGAACATCACTTGTAGCTTTGCCAATCGTCTCTCGTGTTTTATGCAAGCGATTAAGCGCCTTGCCCTCCTGCCCATCTGAAAGAAATTCCACTACTTGATCGGTCATCAAACCTAGATAACTAAGGGTTTGCCCCAAGCCATCATGCATTTCCGCCGCAACACGCCGACGCTCCTCAAGAGTTGCCACACGTTCGGCTTGCGCAAAGAGGCGGCGCATTTTCCAACGCAATCGCGGCGACGTTCGCCAGCTTGGTCAGCATCTCCGCCGACTCAGTAGCGAATTGATTTTGCGTGGGGCTTCCCACGCACAACGCGCCGATCACGCGGTCGCCAACACGCAATGGCGCCGCCAGATGGCTGGTGCGATATTCCTCCGATAACATGCGGCATCCACCGCGACAACTGATTACACCGCAGATCATTGCCTGCTCGCCTTCCAGCACAGCATCGGTAAAGTCCGTGTGGGCGGGCATGGTATCGCCAACGATCGCATGTCGCGGACCGCTAACAGCCTGGAGTTTCAGCCAATGTTGGTTGGTATCCACCAGACAAAGCGAGGCGATGTCACCGCCAAGCAACGTACGCGCCTTATCTGTGACCGAGTTCAACACCTGTTGAATGTCGAGACGTGATGAAATTTCCCGGCTGACCTTGTTTAGGGTTTCGAGTTCTTGTGTGCGTTGAGCGACACGTTGTTCCAGCGTGGCATTCGATTGAATGAGTTCTTCACGCGCAGAGTGGAGACGGGAGCGCATCTCATCGAACGCTTGTGACAACATGCGCATCTCTGTTGGACCTTCGACCTGTATCGGCGTAACGAGATCATTCTCCCCTAAACGTTTTGCCGCCTCTCCCAAGTCCTGGATTGGCTTGAGCAGAGAGCGACGCGTGATCCATGCACCGATTGCCAGCAATGCCAATGCACAAACCAAGAATATGACTTGAGTGGCACGCAAACGATTTACCTTGGCGGTCGAAGTCGCTTCATACAATCGCACCACCGTGTCAGCTTTTTGAACCAAATCATCGGACTGTGCTTCAAGGGTGATTTGCTGTGACGTGGATCCGGCAGAAGAACCCATCGCATCTAACGTGGAGCGGTATTGATTCCAAGAGGAATCCACCTCATCTAAAGCGGTGAGTAACTGCGAGTTAAGTGTGATCGGCAGGTTGACCACACTATCTGTCAAGTAGGGCGCGCTCCCCCCATTTCGCAGAGCAGATAATGTTTGGCTAAAGGTCTGTTCGGATTCCTTCAAGGTAACAGATACAGATTCGTCCCCATCATGCAATTGAAGTGCCAGCCGCGTCATCTGCTGAACCAGCATACGCTGACGCCCTGATAAATTGATAACCAATGCATCCTGTCCCTGGGTCTGCAAACCCCAATACGTAACGCCGACAGAAACGAGCACGAGCAGGACAAACGCCGTGAACAAAATGGTCAGTTGAACTTGAAGACGGTGGATCATCATAGGAATGAACTCGATCTGCCTTTTGAAGAGGGTCTCTGCATTATAACATTCGGCTTAAGCGATGATTTGTTTCTTTGCACTCATGGAAGGAAACGTGTAAACTATTCCTCATGACAAGTCATGTAACTGCAAATGATGCATTGCTCAAACGTCTGCGTTCCTTCGATTTCCTGCGAGGGTTGGAAGAAACGACCCTCACGCCGCCTCGCAGATAGCGCAATTTGGAAGGTCTATTCTCCCAACTCGATCATATTCTGGGAAGGGAATGTCGAATCCAACTTGTTCTATCTGCAATATGGCTCCTTGAAGGTGTTGAAGTCTTCTCCCGATGGGCGCGAACAGGTTTTGAAATTTATCGAGGCAGGAGAGATCTTCAACGAGGTGGGCGTGCTAGCAAAACGCCCCAACCCTGCAACGGCGGTTGCTTTGGAAGAATCGGGAATTTGGTTGATCCCTCGCCACGCACTCGAAGAGATCATTTCAGTGCATCCACAGACTGCGATGCAGGTTATTGAAAATATGGCAGACAAGATCATCGAACTGGTCACCCTCGCCACGGACTTGTCGCTGAAAACGGTCGAGGCGCGATTCGCCAAATTATTGCTGGAACAAGCCAAAGGGGATGTGATCGAACGCCACCGCTGGACAAATCAGACCGAACTCGCGTCGCGCCTCGGCACTGTACCCGATGTGTTGAGCCGTGTCATCCGCGAGTTGACAAAGGCGGAGTTAATTGAAATGAACAAACAGTCCATCCGTATTTTGGATCGGGATGGGTTAACGAAGCGGGCAATGCTTCAGAGCGAATAAGACTGGGGGCAAAAACCCGACAAAAGTCGGGGTGCGAAACGGGGGTAGTGAGTAAAGTTGGGCATATCAAAAAAGGAGACACTATGTCCAACTCACCTGAATTCTATTTTGCAGACACCAAATCAAAGGCGGTCTTTGGAAACAATGAAACCAAGCCGCAATTACTCCTCGATACGCCGACCTTCAAGGCACTGGTCGTAGGGCTGAGCGCAGGACAGCAAATTCCCGTCCATCCCAGCGATGCGGCGATGTATCACTTTCTTGAAGGTGAAGGACTGATGACCGTCGGTGAAGAAACCTTCGCAATCAAGCCCGGCGTAACCATCATCGCACCCAAAGGCGTGAAGCGCGGCGTGAACGCAAAGACGCGCGTTATATTCCTTGCGTCCAAAGGAGGCTAGCATGCCCATTCCATACCTGCTCACCACATTGCTCTACGCCTTCGTCGCCCTCTTCGTTGCGGCGGATGCATCGTTCGTCAGCCTGAATCTTGTCGGTGCATTCCCTGCCCTGCGTTGGGTGCGCGTCCACTTCATCACGCTGGGGATCGTCTCGCAAGTTGTGTTTGGACTGCTTCCCATCCTCGTCGCGTCGCTTGCGAAAAAACCAAAGCCTGCCATGCGTTGGGACATATGGCTGACGCTCAACGTCGGCTTCGTCGCGCTCGTGACTGGCTTCTCAGGCGTCAACCACCCGATGATCTTTGCGGGTGGCACGCTGGTCTTCATCGCCGCGACGCTTTTGCTCCTGCAACTGTGGAATGTGCGCGGCGGCAACTCACCTGCCTCGCTCAAGTTTTATATCACGGGCTTGTTCTACCTGCTCGTCGGCATCATCATTGGCACGGGCTTGTGGCTGAACTGGAGCGACGCACTCTACATTAAAGTGCCGCTCGAAGCGCACATCCATGCCAACTCGTGGGGCTTCATGTCGCTCGTTTTTGCGGGCTTGCTTGTAGATTTTGTGCCGATGATCACGGGACGTCCACTCAGTATAGCAAAAAATATTTTACTCATTTATTGGGGCATGACTTTCGCGCGTTTGGTCTCGTTTTGGGTCCGTGGCTCGGCGGCAGTTTACCTCCCACTGTTTCAGGGTTGATCCTGCATTTGAGTTCAACGATCTGGTTGATCGTGCTGACGATCCAAGCCTTTAAAGCGAGCGGAAAACTGAACAGCCCAGGCGCGTGGCATCTGGTTTCCTCCTACGCCTGGATTGCTGCGCCGATCCTGGTGGCGCCATTAATTCTGCTCGGATTTTTGGATGGCAGACCGATTGAATCCATTGCGCCTCAAGCTTTGATTTATGGCTGGGTACTGCAATTTGGCATTGCCCTCATCCCATACATTGCCCGCCGATTCTTCCTCAAAGAGGAGAACCCGCAACTCGGTGGCTGTTGGGGCAGTCTCGCCGCGGCGACCATCGGGAGTCTCTTTGTGTGGGTGAGTATCTTTATCATCCCCGCAAGAGGCATACTGTATGGGATCGGATTTGCGCTGTACGCTATCGCCTTGATCCATCCAGTAAAAGAACTTGCCGAAATCGCACGTGATGGTTTACAAAAACACGAGCTGGCATAATTGGAGAACCGTTGATGAAAAAAGTAATCCTTATTCTATTCGTTCTGACCGTATTGACTCTTGCCGCTTGCAGCACCAAAAGTGCAGAAACAGGATCTCCTACTGAACTTGCTCCTGTTCCTGCGGAGTATGCGGGTAAAACCAACCCAATGGGGCCAGAGGCAGCCATCAGCGGGGCAGATCTATTCAATACAAACTGCTCTGTCTGTCATGGTCCGCAAGGACACGGAGATGGTCCTGCTGGCGCTTCGCTTGATCCTGCTCCTAAAAATTTACCAGAGTTAAGCAAAGTAGCTGAAGACGACTATCTATTTTGGCGAATTTCCACTGGCAGGCAAGGCACTGCGATGGTTGGTTGGAAAGGTGTTTTAACAGATGAACAGATCTGGCGGGTCGTGTCTTTTGTTCATACACTAAAGTAGGGCATTTCTTCTGCAAAGCCTTCGAAAATAGAGCTAATCACGATTGATAACACTCGAGCGAACAATCAAAAAGACAGCGATACTATCGCTGTCTTTTTGATTGCACTGGACCTATTTAGTGAATGTATTCTTTTAGTTTCGATGTTTCATCCGGATCGAGTAAGACCACCAACCCGAGTGTGGCTATATCGGCAAAGAGCAAGGGGGCTAACATGGGTGCGCCACGGATGAAGCGTTCACCGACAATCGTATTGTCGGCGCCCAGGTTACTCAATATATGCAACACAGAGCCCAGTGTGCCAACCAGCATAATCACCACCATGGTTCCCAGATAAATCCTTATATCGCTGCGGGTCGGTTTCTGAATGAACCCAATGAATAATGGGACGACCGTTCCGATCACACCTGCTGCCGTGGGTATCCATAGCCAGGGATTGCTAAAGTTGGTGCGCGCATGATCAAGCACACTGCTAATTAAGGTTGCTAGCATTGCCATACTTACCAGGAAAAAGTAACCACTGGTTTTGCTGTAGGGCAACTGTAAACGGTAACCACCCAATAGAACAAGGGTGCCGCTATCAACCGGCGACTCTGTCCATAAGGCGCTCAGCCCGATCAGACCGACCAGGGCAAAAGTCAGCGGAGCCAATAGAGGCGGTGCCCAGATTGTCAGGCTGATATTAACTTGTTCCCCGGATGTGGCAAACGGTTGGAAAGCACGGTAAACGTGAAAATAGGCACCCATCAATCCAATCACAATGCTTGCTATAAGCGTTGGTATGGCGAGCATTGTAGCCAAAGGGCGGTTGCGCAATGAGATCAACCCGGAAATACCAAGAATTATGGCTGCAATTGGACCGAAGATGATCGAAATCCATTCCTTGGCCACAATTGTGCCGCTAATGCTGTGCGCCAGATAGATTTCCACCGCCAACATGAGCTCGTTGAAGGCAACCAACAACATGAAAAACTGGTCGCGGCTAAAAGGTATTCGTAATCGTCGGACAGCAGGAATTGCTTCAGCAAGAAGATACATACTGTCCTCGTTTATGGGGTTGGCGTAGCGTTGTTTGCAGCATCCAGTTTTTGATCGGTTATATCACGTAGTTCAGCCAGATCGCTCAACATTTCATATGCGCCATGCCATTGGGTGTAATCCGCGCCCTGCATCCACATACCAAATTTCGCGGTGCGGCCCCAGTGATGCCAGTTTTCGAAATACGTGAAATCGATCGGCTCGTCGAATGGTGCGTCAGTCAATAATCCTTTGTCTTTAAGCGGTTGGATAATTTCATCCGCCTCCTTGACACGCACATTGATGGCTTCCACTCCCTTATCCGCGTCGGCGTAGAAAGTATCTATGAAATCTTTATTATGGCATTCCAGACAGACACTCTGCATACGTACCATATTGTCCTGCCAGGCCGGTCGGCGGGTGCTGACC
>CAVSRF010000032.1:0-123367 GCA_963730175.1 uncultured Chloroflexia bacterium
ACTGCTTGACCTCGGCTGGGATTACATTGACCTGGTCGCTGTCGATCTCTATCCGTTTGAGCAGACAGTTGCCAAGCCCGATGTCACCTATGCGGATGCCATCGAAAACATCGACATCGGCGGCGTGACCCTCATCCGTGCCGCGGCAAAAAACCACGAACGTGTAACGCTAGTCTGCGATCCTGCCGACTACAATTCCGTGCTGGATGAGATCCGTGCAGGTGGCATCACGGAAAAGACCCGCCAACGATTTGGCGGTCAAAGGGTTTGCATCCACGATGCATTATGATACAGCCATCCATGCGTATTTGAAACAACAAGTGAAATCATAAATCGGTGGTTGAGTAGCCTGAGCGACACCGAGGCGTATCGAAACCACCAGTAAGCAAAGCAAATTCTGTTACAAGAAGTATTCTTGAAACCTGTTGGTTTCGATACGTGGCGACAACGAATCACTCGCCCTTACTCAACCAACGGGTCTATTATATAAAGGAAAAAATAAATGAACGAAGAACTTTTCAGCACATTTGACTCCCTCACCTTCGACGATGTCCTCATCGTCCCTGGCTACACCGAAGTATTGCCGAATGAAACCGATGTCAAAGTCCAACTCACGCCGAACATTCAACTCAACATCCCGATCCTCTCCGCCGCCATGGACACCGTCACCGAAGCGCGGCTTGCCATTGCACTGGCACGTGAAGGCGGACTTGGCATCATCCACCGCAACATGCCGCCCGATGCCCAAGCCGCCGAAGTGGAGAAGGTCAAGCGTTCGCAATCAGGCATGATCGTTGAACCGATCAGCCTCCAGCCCGATGCGCCGCTTAGCAAAGCCGAAGAGATCATGTCCACGTATCACATCAGCGGCGTGCCGATCACGGATGTGAACGGAAAACTTGTCGGTATCATCACCAATCGTGATATCCGCTTTGTGGAAGATTCAGATTACAACCTGCCTGTCAGTCAGTTCATGACGGGCGATGGCAAACTTGTCACTGCAAAAGTTGGCATCTCTGCGAAAGAAGCAAAAGATATTTTGCAAAAGCATCGCATCGAAAAACTTCCGCTTGT
Source organism: uncultured Chloroflexia bacterium (assembly GCA_963730175.1). GTDB lineage: Bacteria > Chloroflexota > Anaerolineae > Anaerolineales > Villigracilaceae > Defluviilinea. The sequence continues at coordinate 1,075 of CAVSRF010000032.1, forward strand.
GGATGAAAACGGAATCCTCAAAGGCTTGCTCACCGTCAAAGATATTCAAAAGGCGCGTGAGTATCCCAATGCTGCCATCGACTCAAAAGGACGTCTCATCGTTGGTGCGGCTGTCGGTGTTGGCAAGGATGTTGAAACTCGCGTTGAGTTAATGGTCAAAGCAGGTGTGGATGCGGTCACGATTGATACCGCTCACGGACATTCCAAAGGCGTGCTCGAAGCGATTCGTCGTATCAAAAGTGCGTGGAAAGACCTGCCAGTTTTCGCAGGTAATGTGGTCACAGCCGAGGGCGTGGATGCACTTGTCGAAGCAGGAGCAGACGCAATTAAAGTCGGAGTCGGCGCAGGGTCCATCTGCACCACGCGTGTTGTATCGGGCGCGGGCATGCCGCAAGTCTCTGCCATCTTCGAATGCGCGCGCGCTGCACAAAAGCATGGCATATCCGTTATCGCCGATGGCGGCATCAAGTTCAGCGGCGACATTGTCAAGGCGATTGTCGCGGGCGGCAATGCGGTGATGCTCGGCAGTATGCTCGCGGGACTTGAAGAGGCGCCTGGCGAAGTGATGATGTATGAGGGGCGGCGTTTCAAGGAATATCGCGGCATGGGCAGTCTCGGCGCGATGAAGGGTTATGGCGTTGACCGTTATGCCACGGGGCAGAGCGGCAGTGGCAAGCTTGTGCCTGAGGGCATCGAGGGGCGTGTGCCGTATAAGGGCGCGCTCGGCGAGTATGTGTATCAACTCGTCGGCGGTTTGCGTTCGGGCATGGGCTATGCGGGCGCGGCGTCGCTCAATGATCTGCGCACCAAGACCCGCCTCACGCGCATCACCAACGCGGGACTTATCGAAAGCCATCCGCACGATGTTATCATTACGAAAGAAGCACCGAATTATCAATTGAGCCAACGATAATTATGACACTTACACTTAATTTCTCCTCTGGATGGACGCTACGCAAATACTACTGCGCCATTAACGGACTTCTTCTCCGAATTCGCTTTTCTGCGCGACAGAGTCCGCGTCGAACTTAACTTTTTGCTGGCTCTTTCCAAAACGGACCTTGTCCGCACTTTGAGCAATTCTGAATCCGCCCAAATCGAATCCATCATCACCAACTTCTCCGACGCTGACGCAGAACTCGATCCTCGAACACGAACGCAAAACGAGACACGATGTCAAAGCGATTGAATATTTCATTCAGAATAAACTTATGGATAAGCCAGCTTGCTGGCGAAGGCGGGAGCAAGCTCCCTAACTCCAAAAGCATGGAAGATTTGATTCCGTGGATTCACTTCGGCTTGACATCCGAAGATACAAACAGTTTAGGGCAAGCCATCTCACTAAACGAATCAAGAGATAAAGTTATTCTGCCTGAGCTCGACAAGCTTATATCCGCTTTATCTGCTTTAGCAATCCGTTACAAATCCGTTCCCATGCTCGCCCGCACGCACGGACAATTCGCCGTCCCTACAACATTGGGCAAAGAGTTTGCCGTCTACATCGCCCGCCTCAAAAAGACTCGTGACGATATTGCATCGCATAAATTCGAAGCCAAGTTGACGGGCGCGGTCGGTAACTTCAATGCATTGCAAGCCGCTGTTCCAAACATCGATTGGATTTCATTCAGCAAAGAATTCGTTTCCAGTTTTGGTCTTGAACCAAATTTGCTCACGACTCAAATTCTCCCTTACGATAATTGGGTGCGTTACTTTGATCTTGTCCGATTGACGAATTCCATTTTGATTGACTTCGCTCAAGATATTTGGCGTTACATCAGCGATGGATATTTGAAGCAGGCAGTCGTAGCAGGGGAGGTGGGTTCGTCCACGATGCCGCAGAAGGTCAACCCGATTGACTTTGAAAATGCGGAAGGTAATCTCGGTGTGGCGAATTCGTTGTTCGTGCATTACGCTCAAAAGTTGACAGTCTCTCGCTTACAGCGTGACCTCACTGATTCAACTGTCCGCCGCACGTTTGGCTCGGCGTTAGGTCACAGCTTGATCGGTTGGACCAACTTCCAGCGTGGGTTGAAGCGTATTGCTCCTGACGAGGAAAAACTCAAAGCGGAGTTGAATGCCCATTGGGAAGTCGTCTCCGAAGGCGCACAAACCATCCTGCGTGCCGCTGGAAAATCAGACGCATACGAAGTCGCTCAAAGAACAAACCCGCGGACGAGTCCTCACCGAATCCGATTACAAAGCCTGGTGCGATTCGATTGATGTGGATGATGCGACGCGTGCAAAGCTGAAGGTATTATCGCCCGAAAGTTATATCGGGCTGGCTGTTGAATTGACGGACCGATGGGGACAGGATTAGATTTGATGCAACCCGCTTCTAACTAAAAGCAAAAACTGCCTTGATCTTCAAGGCAGTTTTTGCAAATCACTTAATTGAACTCTGCTTCTCCACACTGGTCGTAAACAGAGTGGCTGGCAGGCTGACGTACTTCGATATTTCGAAGTCTTCGCGCAATGTTGGGTTTGAGTTTCTTCTTGGAAGATGTAGATACGGCGATAGGTTTCTCATACGGTTTACCTTTCAGGTTGTCTCGTCTCTCTTCTTCCATTTGTAATCTTCGCTCCCACTCAACGACTTTATTTATTAACTGAACGTCTAACATGATTATCTCCAATCTCTATAGCTTGTGAATGGTTTGCATTCTACATCTTTGAGGTAACTCTAAGTCAAGTGTCCGTATGGGTAATTATTGGAATTCAGGGTGACCTTGCAGAGTAGGAGGGGAGACTCGGTGCCAATTTTCTTCTCCAAAACCCTTGACTTGGAGTTGACTCCAGGTGTTAGAATTCTCGTTCGAGGTGAATTATGAAAATCGCAGAAGTCAGTGAACAGTATGGTCTTTCAGTAGATACGCTTCGTTACTATGAGCGTGTCGGACTTATCCCGCCGGTAAACCGAAGTGAAAACGGCATCAGGGATTACAACGAACTCGATCTCAGGCGGGTTGACTTCATCAAGTGCATGCGGAGCGCGGGACTTCCTGTTGAAGTTCTAATTGAATATGTCGCGTTGGTTCAGCAGGGTGACGGAACCATCGAAGACAGAAAAGAGATCCTGAAACATCAGCGGGAACAACTTGCTGCCCGAATGGAAGAAATGCAAAAAACACTGGATCTCCTGGATCACAAGATCGAAGTGTATGAAAAAGCTCTTTTGAAAAGAGAGCAGGAAATCGTTGAAATAGAAGAACTGGAATTGATCTGATTCGAAAAGAAAGGAATTCAGAAAATGCAAAAACGAAAACTTGGAAACAGTGGATTGGAAGTCTCAGCCCTTGGGCTTGGTTGTATGCGAATGAGTTTTGGCGACAAGCCGACTGACAAACAGGAGATGATCGATTTTCTTCACAAGTCCGTCGAGCGCGGCGTCACCTTCTTCGACACGGCGGAAGTATACGGTCCGTTCACGAACGAGGAGTTGGTGGGTGAAGCGTCTCGAACCTTTCAAGGGACAGGTGGTCATCGCCACCAAGTTCGGATGGAAGCATGGAGAAAAGGGACCACATCCCAGCGTTGGTGTGGACAGTCGCCCGGAACAGATCAAGCGGGTGGCTGATGCGTCTCTCAAACGTTTACGCGTCGAAAGCATTGATCTGTTCTACCAACACCGCCCCGATCCAGATGTGCCCATGGAAGATGTGGCAGGAGCGGTCAAAGATTTGATCCAGGCAGGCAAGGTCAAACACTTTGGCTTATCTGAATCCAATGCGGAGCAAATCCGCCGCGCCCATGCGGTTCAACCTGTCACTGCTTTGCAAAGCGAATATTCGATCTGGTGGAGGAACATCGAAGAAAACGATGTGCTATCAACCTGTGAAGAACTCGGCATTGGTTTGGTCCCTTACAGCCCACTGGGACGCGGCTACCTGACCGGTAAGATCGATGAGAACACAACCTACGATAGCACCGACATCCGCAGTCGCAACCCGCGTTTTACGCCGGAGGCGATCAAGGCAAACCGTGGTGTGATTGATTTACTTGAGAAAATTGCAAAAGGAAAGGGAGCTACTCCGGCACAGATCGCGCTCGCGTGGCTGTTGGCGCAAAAGCCATGGATCGTTCCCATTCCGGGCTCACGCAAACTGGAACGTTTGGATGAAAACAATGCTGCTGTTGACATTGAGTTGACCGCAAGCGATCTCAGCGAGATTAGAGAAGCCATGTCGCAGATCACGGTGGTTGGCGATCGCTATTAAGAGAGAAAGGATTAAAAAATGGAAATCAAAAGAAATGGCTCACAGCCTTCCAGTAAAGGACCCGCTGAGCGGTTTACCGGCAACGTACGGGTTGACCCGCTGTTTCAGCCAAATGGTCATACGCACGCATCCGGCGCCAGCGTGACCTTTGAGCCGGGTGCCCGGACAGCCTGGCACAGCCATCCACTCGGTCAGACACTGATCGTGACAGCTGGCTGTGGACGCGTAGGGAATTGGGAAGGCCCGGTCGAGGAGATCAAACCAGGAGATGTAATCTGGACTCCACCAGACGAGAAACATTGGCATGGTGCTACGCCGACTACAGCGGTGACACATATCTCTGTGATCGAACAAGCCGAAAGTAAACCTACCAAGTGGATGGAACATGTCAGCGACGAACAATATAATGGTAGATCAGAGACAGAATAGCTGGGTATTTTCTGTGAAATTGCCCCAGGAAAATGTCAAACCATATATCCGCATCGCATTGTAAGACATCAGTAAATAACTCACTTGCCCAAATCGGAACTTATGAAATCACCCAATAAAAATGTTTTAGGGGTTGGCTCCCTCGTGCTCGGGATATTGATCTTTTCCCTGCAGGATATTTCCGTTAAATGGATTGGCGGCAACTATCCCGTAATGGAGATCGTCATTTTTCGCACCTTTGTTGCCCTGCCCTTCACCCTGCTCTTTTATCGATATGAAGGGCATCGTGGACTGCCAACCACGAAACGGCATAAGCTCGAATATATACGCGGCCTTTTTCTTTTTCTCTCCTTTACCACCTACTTTATGGGGTTGGCTGCTCTGCCTCTGGCAGAAGTCTCATCCATTCGCAATTCGGCTCCGCTCATGATCGCGCTCTTATCGGTGGTGTTGCTGGGTGAAAAAGTTGGACCTCGCCGCTGGTTCGCGCTGATCGTTGGATTTATTGGCGTTCTTCTTATCGTTCGGCCTGGTTCAGCGTCCTTCAATATTGGATCCATCTTTGTCCTGATCGCCACGATCTTTTATGCGCTGAATGTCATGCTCACGCGCAAATTGCAAACAACAGACAGCAGTGCCACGATGGCATACTATAGTACGTTCGTCTATTTGCTTGTTGCGTTCATTTTGGCGCCGATCACCATCATCGTGGGAGAAATTCCCAATGCGCATCCGAGTATTGCATTTCTATTTCGTGCCTGGGCAATGCCGACCCTGTTGGATTTGTCCATCATGGCTGGGTTGGGGCTGGTTTGGGCTGCCGGGATGTATTTCATGGCTCGCGCTTATAGCCTGGCTCTGGCCTCGATCGCTGCTCCATTTGAATATGCCGCGTTGCCAATTAGTGTCATGTGGGGCTTTGTCATTTGGCATGAGGTCCCAACGTTGACTACATGGGTGGGCGCCTTTTTGACGCTGGCTAGTGGAGCGTATATCCTGTATCGAGACCAGAAGGAACGATCAGAGCAGGTGGTCAAAAGTACAGAAAAAGAAATCAACATGAGTATCGCAGATTGATTTATGAAAAGGAGAAAACCATGGAATACGCACGATTAGGTTCAACTGGGATGAAGGTCTCACGCATTTGCCTCGGCTGTATGGGGTTCGGGGATGCGGAGAAATGGGTTCACAAATGGGTACTTAACGAAGAAAACAGTCGCCCGATCATCAAGAAAGCTCTCGAGTTGGGAATCAACTTCTTCGATACTGCTAATGTCTATTCTATTGGAGCAAGTGAAGAAATTCTTGGACGCGCCTTGAAGGATTTCGCCAAACGAGATGAAGTTGTCATTGCCACGAAAGTACATGGAAAGATGAACGACAAACCCAATGGCGGCGGGCTTTCTCGCAAAGCCATTCTCAATGAGATTGACAACAGCTTAAGACGCCTTGAAACAGATTACGTGGATTTGTACCAAATCCATCGCTGGGACTATGAAACTCCTGTTGAAGAAACGATGGAAGCATTACATGATGTAGTGAAGGCTGGAAAAGCCCGCTACATTGGGGCATCTGCCATGTGGGCTTGGCAATTCCAGAAAGCGTTACATGTTGCCGAGAAACATGGCTGGACTCGTTTCGTCTCGATGCAGAATCACCTGAACCTCATCTATCGCGAAGAGGAGCGTGAGATGCTTCCGCTCTGCCGTGACGAGAAGATCGGGTCTATTCCGTATAGTCCGCTCGCCTCTGGAAGATTGACGCGTGACTTGCCATCGGAGGGTACGCTTCGTTCTGAAACAGATCAAATTCAGAAAATGAAATATGATGCGTTTGCCGAAACTGACCAACAGATCGTGGAGCGGGTTAAGGAAATTGCCGAAAAGTATGGAGTTCCGCGTGTTCATATTGCGCTTGCCTGGCTGTTACAGAAGGAGCCTGTGACAGCACCCATCGTTGGAGCAACGAAAATCTCGCATCTGGAAGATGCCATCGGCGCTCTATCCGTTAAACTGACTCAGGAAGAAGTCGCATACTTGGAAGAGCCGTATGTCCCGCATCGCATTGTTGGTCACCAGTAAAAATAACCGAGTGAATGATTAAATGAAAAGAGACCGCGGCAATGCTGCGGTCTCTTCAATTCAGGTAATGGGGGAAAGTACTGGTTGACTAATGGATCTGATCGATGATCAACTTAAGCGCTGCTGCGCCAGCGAGAACCAGCACAACATTGTCAAATAGACTTTGTGAGATGCGTGGCAGAAGCCACTTCCCTAAGAACGCGCCGATGATGATGACCGGCAGCATGGCTAGATCAAAGAGCAGGGTGGTTGCATTGACCATCGGATTTGCAGGCAAGACCAGGGTGAGAAACGCATAAAGGGGCAGTTTGGTCAGGTTGAAAATGAAGAAATACCATGCCGACGTGCCCATGAACTCATTCTTCGATAATCTCACCATGCCGCTTAGATAGATCGACATGACCGGACCTGCCGCGTTGGATACTGTTGTGGAGAAGCCCGCCATCACGCCGGTTGACACGAGTCCAACTGATGACGAGGGCACCAGCTTATCACCCCAGTATCGCCGCGCCAAACTGACAGCCATCATTAACAACACGAGTACGCCGATGATAACGTTCAACCAGTCCACCCGACTGCCGTGCGTGCCGGTGTACCATAACAGCCCAACACCAATTGCCATGCCGATCCCAACCCACGGAAGCAGACTCCGCAAATTGTCCCAGCGTGCGTGTTGACGATACCAAGTCACGGCAAAGATGTCGCCAAAGATCAGCAAGGGGAGCGTAGCGCCAACGGACAGCCGTCCGCCAAACAGGATCGCCATCAAAGGGACGATCAGGATGCCGATGCCAGGGATGCCAGTTTTGGTGACGCCAACGATCAATGCCGCGATGACACCGACGATCCATTGTTCAGGGGTCAAAGTCATGAAATCAAACGACTTCCGATGACAGAGCACTATCTACGACAAGTACCTTGTCCCAATTTGCTTCATTGGCTGCGATAAACTTTTGATGCGCCTCGTGGTGAAAGTAGATATCGATATCCGCCCGAGTTTTGTAGGTGACATAGTGGGCAGTGTCGAATTCGTCTTTGCCTTCGCCGCCATCGAAAGTTTTCCCCCTGAATAGCTCACGATCTGAGGGATGACATCTTTTACGCGGCGAACATATCCAAATGTTGTTTGATTAACTCGGATGGGGTGTTTTCTTTGAACTTGAAACACACGAAACGTTGGTACATTGTTTTCTCCAATGGAAACGATAGCTTTATTGTGACAATTGTACATTACTCAATTGCCCAGTCATAAAACGATTTGTGGCTTTGGGGTTTACAAAGTCGTTTTAGAGGGAGTGAAATGAACAAGCTAGCTGTGAGTTATTTAAATTGATCATGTTGAAAGCAAGTAACTGTGCGCTATCGCCTAGATACACAAACAAAATATCTGTACTTGTATCAACGGCTATATAGTATGCGAACGATGTTGTTTGTTCGCTCCTTTGCGCAAAGGATGCAGATGCAAATAAAAGCCAACTTTCTTTTTGCCCTGTTTGTGGCTTGAAATCGCAACAAGTCTATCGTTTCTCCAAGAGCATAAATGAATGGTAGGAGTAGCAGCTACGATTACTTATTGCATATTGCCTTGTTTCTCCATAGCTCCTGGCTGTTTAGTTTGTGGTGGCAATTACATAACCATTGCGGTCACAGATGTATGCAATAATCACCTAATGATGGTTCTTCTTAAATACTGTATGGATAATCAAATTTTTCTAATACAGTGCCATTATCTGCATCTAATACATAGCCACGAACGCCAACTCCATAAATGTAAAGCTAATTTTCGTTAGAGATAATATCAACGACATATTGCTTGAACCAAAGTGTTCAAAGAGAATTCTCATTTTGAATATCTAGTGCCATAACTCGTGTTATGCCACCTACAATTACTTTGATTTGTTGTAGTAATCGTCATTGATTCTGTAATCTATGCTCCATTTCGGTTGCCCAGATTTTCCATCAAATGCCAAGATACTTTTTGCTTGATTTATCATTGCTTCCTAAAACGATTAATCGATTACTGCTAGTCGAAATCAATGGCTGATGCCAATTATCTTTTATGTAGATATCTGAAAGCAACGAGAGTTCTGATACAGATGTTTTATGCTTTGTAACAGGTGATGCCCACAAGTAACCATCGCTGGAAGACCTCCAATAAAATTAAAAACCATAAAGACGAGAAGAATTACAAAAAACAGGAAACTGATTATGTCTTTTTTATTGGATTTAGTTCGAGTAGGCATATAACTTCGCTTCATTTCCTCATCCTAATATAGTTTATACATTCATCTGTATATTCCCTATATCTAGGATTATAGAGCCGTTAACAAAAACCAGCAACCGACTTCACCCCTAACCCCGCTCCCAGCGGGAGAGGGAAAGCCATCCTCGCCAAAAAGTCATCTCAAACGTGGTGAGGGAGGATTCCACAATCGCTGATTAAAGATTGTCCCTGTGGGAATATGTCCGAGTTTAATAATGGAGAAAACTTCCCCTTGACTCATTCCCCTCTAGCCCATACAATATGCCCATCATGAAAACCTGTACGCGCATCACCATCATCATCTTCAACCCCAACACGGTCGGGATGTTTTTGTGCGCGTATCTGGAAAGTAAAGAAAAGCGTATTTTGCCTCATCAAGTCCCCGACCCTGTGTCGGGGATTTTTGTTATACTGTTGATGCCCCGAGTGCTTGAAGGCGTACACTGCACAGCAGTCGGTATCGAAACCACCACTAAGCAGAGGAATTTCTAGTTACTTGTGGTCTCGATACGAGCGGACGAACACCGCCTACTCAACCACCGATATAAACTTGAAAAGGAAACCATTCATGCAAACAGAACCATCCATCCGACTCTCCCTCCCCTCCAAAGGACGCCTGCAGGACGACTCGCTCGAATTTCCTCGCCGCCTGCGGACTCTCCGTCCATAAGCCCAATCCACGCCAATATGAAGCAGAGGTTCCATCTCTGCCCGAGTTGGGAATCATCTTTCAACGCCCTGGCGATATCGTTGTCAGCGTGCGGCAGGGCTCCATTGACTTCGGCATCGCAGGCATTGACCTGATCGAAGAGAAACGCGGCGAAAACGGTGACGTGTTGATCCTGCACGACCGTCTTGGCTTTGGCTCATGCGCCCTCACCTTGGCGGTCCCTGAAGTATGGAACGATGTCCGCGATATGGCGTCGTTGCAGAAATATGCCAAGGCGTTGAATCGACCTCTGCGCGTGGCGACCAAGTTCCCGGTCCTGACCGAACGCTTTTTGAGTAAGTTCGATATTCCGCATGTGTTGATCGCCGCCGAAGGCACGCTCGAAACCGCTCCCACCATCGGTTATGCCGACATCATCTCCGATCTGGTTTCATCGGGTCAAACGTTGAAAGATAATCGTCTGCGTGCGTTGCCTGATGGAGTCATTCAACCGTCACAAGCCGCGCTCATCGCAAATAAGAAAGCCCTGCGAACCCGCCCTGAAGTGTTGGAAATGGCGCGCCGCCTGCTTGAATATATCGAAGCGCATTTGCGTGCAAAGGAAAATCTTTTGGTCATTGCCAACATGCGCGGCGAAACTCCCGAAGCCATTGCCCAAAAACTTTTTGCAGAAACTACCGTTGGCGGCTTGCAAGGTCCAACCATCAGCCCGATCTTCACGCGTGAGAAAGATCAAAACTGGTTTTCTGTCACCGTCGTCGTTCGCCGTGACCGTATCCCGCAAGCCATCGTAGAACTTCGCAGTATCGGCGGAAGCGGTATCATCGTCACGCCCGTCACTTACATTTTTGAAGAAGAGCCGCCGCTCTATAAAGCCATGCTTGGCGCGCTCAAATAGGTGCATCATGTTCAAACAATTCGACCCACAAACAGCCAGACAAACTCTCATCAAACGCACGCCGCCCGACGAATTTCCCGTCAGCCAGCGCGTGCAGGATAGCATCACAAAACTTTTTGGCGAACAGATCACAGCCGAAGAAGCCGTCACTCGCATCTTGAAAGACGTGCGGATGAACGGAGACTCCGCGCTTCAAAACTGGACGAAGCGCCTCGATTCAATCGACCTTCAACCTGCTCCTGTTTCCAAAGCTGCGATTCAATCCGCGCTTGATTCCATCACACCTGCCGAACGCGATGCACTCGAAAAAGCCGCCGCGCGCGTGGAAGCCTTTCATCGCAAACAACCGTTGACCTCATGGTTTACGAACGAACTCGGTGGCACGCTTGGACAGATCATCCGTCCAATTCAGCGCGTGGGATTGTATGTGCCGGGTGGCACTGCGCCGCTTCCTTCGACGGTGTTGATGAGCGCGATTCCTGCCAAGGTGGCGGGCGTGAAAGAAGTGGTTGTGGTCGCGCCACCCAATCGCGCATATGCCGACGCAGAAGTTCCGATTGCACCGATCATCCTTGCGGCATGTGCCGTCGCTGGCGTGGATGAGATCTATCCGTTGGGTGGGGCGCAGGCGATTGCGGCATTGGCGTATGGCACCGAAACCATCCGTTCGGTGGATAAGATTTTTGGTCCGGGCAATTTGTTCGTCACATTGGCGAAGCGACAAGTCTATGGCGTGGTGGGAATCGATGGCTTGGCGGGTCCAACAGAAACCGTTGTTATTGCTGATGATGCAGCGAATGCGAAATGGGTGGCGGCAGATCTGCTTGCACAAGCCGAACATGATTTTCTGGCTTCTGCGATTTTATTAACTCCCTCACAAACTTTAATTGATAAAGTCCAGGTTGAAATTGCACAACAAATCGAAGAACGTGGTCGTGCCGAGATTATCGTCGCTTCGTTGGAAAATCGCGGTGGTGCGGTGTTGACGCGTGATCTCGATGAAGCCATTCAATTGGCAAACGAATATGCGCCCGAACATTTGGGTTTATCCGTTAGTGAGCCGTGGCGCTGGGTGGAGAAGGTCACGAATGCGGGCGGTGTCTTCATGGGCGAAAATTCCTTTGAAGTGCTTGGGCGATTATTTGGCGGGACCGAGTCACGTCATGCCGACGGGTGGCTCTGCGCGATTCGCCTCTCCGCTCAACGTGTGGGACTTCGTGAAAATTGTCAGCTTGGTGGCGCTCGATGGAAAGACGGCGCAGGCTGTCGGTCCGATTGCGGCGACGCTCGCTCAATCCGAAGGCTTGGATGCACATGCGAATGCGGCGTTGTTGCGTGTACGCGTGAGCGGAGCGTCCTTCGTCTACGGTTGGAGCAACAATCGCTCCACCTCCGCTCAGGACGAAGTCACGATCAGGCAAAGAGCGAAGACGAAGCGTATGTTGTAAAGATTTATAAATTTGGAGTCATATGAAAATTCGTAAACACCTCGAGACCCTTCCTCCTTACACTCCGATTGAACCGTTTGAAGTGTTATCCGAACGTATCGGTCGCGCGCCATCGGAGATCATCAAGTTGGATGCGAATGAGAATCCATACGGTCCATTGCCCGTGGTGCGTGAGGCTTTAGGTAAGCTGGACTTCCCACATATTTATCCTGATCCTGAAAGCAGGGCGTTGCGAAAAGCATTGTCACAATATACGGGCGTGGATGAAGAATATTTGCTCGCGGGTCAGGGCGCGGACGAGTTGATCGATCTGTTGATGCGCGTCTTTCTTGAACCTGAAGATTGCTGCTCTCTTGTCCGCCGACCTTTGGCATGTATTCCTTTGACGGTGAACTCAATGCCGCGCGCGTGATCGAAGTGCCGCGCAAAGCGGACTTCTCTTTGGATATGCCTGCCATTCGTGAAGCAGTCAAAACACAGCGACCAAAGTTGTTATTTCTTGCTTCGCCGAATAACCCCGATGGCTCCTTGTTGAGTCAACAAGAGATCGATGAGTTGTTGTCTCTGGATGTGTTGGTGATTTTGGATGAGGCATATATCGAATTTGCTGATGATAACCTGGGTAGGACGTTGAGTCGCATCCGTGAAGTGCCAGAGCGTGAGAACTTGGTTGTGTTACGCACATTCAGCAAGTGGGCAGGCTTGGCAGGTCTGCGACTGGGATATGGTGCTTTTCCGAAATGGTTGATGCCAACATTATGGAAAGCGAAACAGCCGTATAACGTCAATGTGGCGGCGAGCGTCGCGGCGCAAGTTTCTTTGGAACATGTCGATGAGTTGAAGAAGTATATCGATTTGTTGAAATTGGAACGTGAACGCATGTATGAAGACTTGCATGATGTCCCATATTTGAAACCCTATCCGACACGTTCCAACTTTATTTTGTGTCAGGTGATCGATAAAGATGCACAGCAACTCAAAAAAGATTTGGCAGAGAAAGTATGGCATCTTCATTCGCTATTTCAACAAGCCCGGTTTGAGAGACCATATCCGTATTAGTGTGGGGCGACCACAGGATACGGATAGGTTAATGGAAGCGTTGAAGGATTGTGAAGGGATATCCGGTGGTTGAGTAGGCCTGAGGCGGACAGCCGGAAGGCGTATCGAAACCACCAAATAAGCAAAGAGATCGATGTTGAGCGCAGGCATCGAAACCACGTACAACTGAGTAAAAAGTTTGATTAACAGGTGGTCTCGATACGGGCTTCGCCTACTCAACCAACGGATTAAATGGAGATAAATATGCGTACCGCAGAAATATCACGTCAAACGAATGAAACACAGATTGAGATCAAATTGGATTTGGATGGGACAGGCAAGCATGAGATCGCGACAGGTGTGGGCTTTCTCGATCATATGCTCACGCATCTTGCTGTGCATGGGCTATTTGACTTGTCCGTGCAAGCCAAGGGAGATTTGCATATCGATTCGCATCACACTGTGGAAGATGTGGCGCTGGCGTTGGGTCAAGCCTTTGATAAGGCGTTAGGCGACCGCAAAGGGATTGTCCGCATGGGCGATAGCTTTGCTCCAATGGACGAAACACTGGCGCATGTGGCTATCGATTTGTCGGGGCGTCCGTACGCGGTCATTCAAGCAGAATGGCACACGCCGTATGTGGGAACCATCCCAACGACGTTGTTTCCGCATTTCTTTGAATCGTTTGCAGTGACATCGCGTTCCAATTTACATGCGCGTGTATTGTACGGTCGCGATGACCATCATCAAGCGGAGGCATTGTTCAAGGCTTGGGCGCGGGCAATGGATGTGGCGACACAGATTTGACCCGCACGAATGGGCGGCAATCCCATCTACAAAAGGAACGCTGTAGAACAAAACGCCGAAGGCGTGAAATGATTGTAGATTTGGAAATGAAAGAATATCAACCCCGACGGGGTGTCATACGATAAGCCATGCTATATCATCCCTTTGGGATTTGAAATCGGTTTACGTTTGATTTTAGAATTATCCCATCCCTTCGGGATTGACTGAGAAAGGAATTTTATGACAGATATTATTTTGATCGATGCAGGCGCGGGCAATCTGCGTTCGGTGCAGAAGGCGTTGGAAAGTGTCGGTGCGAGTGTGTTACGCACGGAAGACCCGAAAGATGTTTTGACCGCGAAGAAAGTAGTCCTGCCTGGGGTGGGGGCATTCGGTGATTACATGGCGGGGTTGCGCGCGCGTGGCTTGGAAGAAGCGATCAACGATGTGGTTGCGCGTGGCGTTCCGTTGTTGGGGATTTGCGTGGGCATGCAAGCGTTCTTCGATGTGGGCAAAGAGATGGGCGAACACAAAGGCTTGGGCTTGTTGCGCGGCGAAGTGATCCGTTTTGCAGAGTCGCTGCCAGTGAAGGTTCCGCATACGGGGTGGAATCAAATTGAAGTCAAGAATGATGCGCTGCTCTTTGATCAAGTCGAGTTGGGAGCGTACGTCTATTTCAATCATTCGTATTATTGTCAGACGCAAGATGCATCCGATGTGGCGGCAGAAGTTGACTATGGCATCCGTTATACCTGTTCGGTGCAACGCGGCAATATTTACGGCGTGCAATTTCATCCTGAGAAGAGTCAGCAAGTGGGTTTGCAAATCTTGAAAAATTTTGTGGAGAAGTCATGAGTTTCATTGTATATCCTGCGATTGATCTACGCGGTGGCAAAGTGGTGCGTTTGAAAGAAGGCGATCCCACGCGGATGACTTCTTATGATGATGACCCGGCGAATGCGGCAAAGCGTTGGTTGGATGCGGGCGCGCGCTGGTTGCATGTGGTGAATTTGGACGGCGCGTTTGGTGAAGGTGATGATGCCAATCGCAATGCCTTGCAAAAGATTTTAGGCGTTGCAAAGACCTATGATGCACAAGTGCAATTCGGCGGCGGCATGCGTTCGTTGGATGCGATTGCGAATGTCTTGCAATTGGGTGTGAACCGCGCCATCCTTGGGACGATTGCCATCGAACAGCCGGATGTGGTGCGTGAAGCGTTGACTCGTTTTAGTGCGGATCAGATCGCGGTGGGAATCGATGCGCGCGATGGAATTGTCCGCACGCGCGGTTGGAAAGATGACGGCGGAATCTCTGCAACGGACCTTGCGCTTCAAATGCGGACCTTTGGTCTGCGTACTGTGATCTTTACAGATATTCGCAGGGACGGCTTGGGCAGTGGGCTGAATATCGCCGCGACCCGTGCACTCGCCGATGCCAGTGGATTGGATGTCATCGCTTCGGGCGGTGTGCATACGATTGAAGATGTCATCGCGGCGAAAGATGCGAACCTGGCGGGGTCGATTGTGGGTCGCGCATTGTATGATGGGACAATCAATTTGAAAGATGCATTAGCAATTGGTGGTTGAGTAGCGCGAAGCAGTTCGAAACCACCAATAAGCAAAGGAATTCTTGTTACTTGTTGGTTTCGATACGGGCTTCGCAACGAACGCTCAGCCTACTCAACCAACGGAGTTTGGAAGAAATTATGTTAGCAAAACGAATTATTCCCTGTCTGGATATTAAAGATGGGCGTGTGGTCAAAGGCGTGAACTTTGTCAATTTGCGCGATGCGGGTGACCCGGTAGAGCAGGCGCGACTCTATGATGAACAAGGCGCGGATGAGTTGGTGTTTCTCGATATTTCTGCGACGAACGAAGGACGCAAAACCACGTTGGAGTTGGTCAGTCGCGTGGCAGAGACTGTGTTCATGCCGTTGGCGGTGGAGGTGGTATCCGTGAAGTGAGCGACATGCGTAATCTCTTGTTGGCTGGGCGCAGATAAGGTCAGTGTCAATTCGGCGGCGGTGCGCAATCCAACGTTGTTGTCGGAAGGTGCCACTCGTTTTGGTGCTCAATGTATTGTCCTGGCGATTGATGCGCGCCGCAATGCGTCGAGTTGGGAAGTGTATGTCAATGGCGGACGCGTGCCAACAGGAGTCGATGCGATTGAGTGGGCAGTCCGTGGTGTACAGTTAGGTGCTGGTGAAATTTTGTTGACCAGCATGGATGCGGATGGCACATTGGCAGGGTACGATGTGGAACTGACGCGCACGATTGCGGAGGCAGTTTCAGTGCCGGTCATCGCTTCGGGTGGGGCGGGGACGATGTCTCATTTTGCGGAGGTGCTCACTGACGGCAAAGCGGATGCGGCATTGGCGGCGTCTTTATTTCACGATGGTAAGTTGTTAATCCGTGATTTGAAACAGGATTTGCAAACGCAGGGTGTGGCAGTTCGGTTATAAACGGACTTTGTAACGGATTAACGGATAAAAACGGATGTAAGAAACGGATGGTGAGATGGAAACGGTTTTGATTGATGATGTAAAGTTTGATGCGAATGGGCTTGTCCCTGCGATTGTGCAGGATGCAGCGACCAAAGATATATTGATGATGGCGTATATGAACGCCGAATCGTTGCGGTTGACCTTGGAGAAAGGCGAGACTTATTTCTGGTCAAGGAGCCGAAGCGAGTTATGGCATAAAGGCGGCGACATCGGGCAATACGCAGAAGGTGGTCGATGTCCGCGTGGATTGTGATGCGGATACGTTGTTGATTTTGGTCAACCCTGCGGGACCGGCGTGTCATACAGGGGAGTACAGTTGTTTTTATCGTGAAATAAATAGACCCTAAAGGTTTTCAAAACCTTTAGGGTTTACAAGGAGAGATGATGAGTATTCAATGGTTGTTTGATGTAATTGAAGAACGAAAGAAAAATCCTTCTGAAAAGTCATATACAACGAGTCTGTTTTTAGAAGGATTGCCAAAGATATCACAGAAAGTTGGCGAGGAAGGAACGGAAGTCGTTGTCGCTGCGTTGGCGCAAGAAGATCAGCGTTTGATCGAAGAAGTGGCGGATCTCACTTATCACACACTGGTCTTGTTATCAGCGCGTGGACTGAGTCCTACTGATGTGTTAGCTGAGTTGGAAAAGCGACACAAGAAATAAACACATCAGACTTTATTGATAAATAACAACGTCCCGAAAGTTGCTGTGAAGCTGAACGCTTCATGGCAATCCTCGGGACGTTGCTTATATGTTATTTTGGATAATGTCCGTTAGCTACTTTCCGCCGGTGGCTTTGGCGGTGGCGGCAGAGCGGGTGTGTACATCCAATTTTTCAAAGATGGATTTCAGATGTCGTTTGACTGTATTGGTTGTGATGACAAGCAGGTCGGCGATCTGTTTGTTGGTCATGCCTTTTGCCAGTAAGTCCAATACTTCGCGTTCACGGTCGGTGAGGGCGCTGAGTTCGCTCATGGATTTGTGTGCTGCCCTTGCTTCTTCGACCACGCGGCGGAAGGCATTACGGTCAAACGTCCGTTTTTCGATGTAGGCAGAGATGGCGTGTTCGGAGTAGATCTTTTGAATTTCCTCCGGCTCGTCCATGCCACTGACAACGATGGTGGGGATACCCTCGGCGCGTGTAGTTGCAAGCAACTGATGACCTTCCATGTTTTGGCTTGTTGGATTCTGGTTGTTGGAAAAAAGAGTTGAATCTTTTAGCGACATGTCTATGATTGCCACGGTATATTTTTCGCGGCGTAGAAAGCCGAGTGCGTCGCCGAAGCTGGCACAGGCGTGGACGTTGAAGCCGGCATCCACGAGATGTTCTTCGAGAATACTGCGCCATCCAGCGTCATCTTCCACGACGAGGGCTTTTTCAGATGGACTCTTTTTGAGCAGAGGCTTGCCTCTCAATGCTTGAGGGGAAGATTCGGATGTGGATGCAGGAGCAGAAACCGACTGAGTTGGAGCGCTGACCAAAATCCGGTTGATGATGTCACGGAATTGTCCGCGATGGAAACTTTCCTTACGGAGAAAAGTATAGGCTCCATAATCTGTGAGGGTGGTGACGGCTAGTTCAACCGTAGCAAACCCGGTTAATAAAATGGTGCGGCAGTTGGGGTCCAGAAGTTTGACGCCGTCAAGCACGCGCAAGCCATCATAATTGTTGTGGTCTTTGGGTGACAGCGAAAGGTCAACCACTGCCAGCCTGTGAGGGTTGGCTTTGAGGGCGGCATATGCATCATCTACATTATCTGCAACATCTACTTTCAGACCGGAATCTGAAAGAATTTCACTGATGATCTGTTGCCAGGATGGATTATCTTCGACGACCAATGCACGAAAAACGGGGTTATTCATTTTTTATCCTCTGCCGATGGGAGATGTAGGCGAAACGTTGTTCCATGTTGCCCATCGCTTTCCAATGTGACCGAACCGCCCAGACGGGTCATCAAGGCTTTTACCCACCAGAGTCCAAAACCAAGTTTGCCGGGACGCGCAATGCCGGACTGCCCGGAGAAATCCAGTTCGAAAATCTTGTCATGAAGTTCCTGGGAGATTCCGGGACCGCTATCTGTCACAAGGACTTCAACATATCCGGGTTGTTTATATCCTGTGATCTCGATCACGCCTTTGCCGTCCATGGCTTCAACCGCATTCTCGATCAGGTTCTTGAACATGAAGGTGAGACTCTGTCCGCCCGCGATCACCATGGGCAAGTCTTCCAACCCTTTTGTTTTTATATTAAACGTGAAGAGGGACATTTGCAGATTGAATGGCACTTTCTATGCGCGGCGCCACATAGACCTGTTCCATGTGAATGGGGCGCAGGTGGGAAAGATTTTCTTGTACGATTTGCATGGCTTCGGTGGCGCAACGCTCGATCTCTGCCAGGTTCTTTGCAAGATATGGATCAGTTTCAAGTGTGTGTTGATACTTGTCCTGTATGGTCTGAACTCGAACAGGTATCGTCCCAACTTTGTTGTTCATGTTGTGTAAAAGGTTTGATGAAATATCACCGACAGCGGCAAAAGTTTCCGCCATCCAACGTTGTTCCTGGGAGGCGCGTAAAGCCTGTTGACGATTTTCATTTTGAATGGCGAGCACGGCATAATGCGCCATAAAGGTCAGTACCTTTTCATCCCACTCTGACTCTGCGAGGCGGCCGGGGTCGCTGTCTGAGATTGAAAACGCTGAAGGCGCCCAGAACAATTCCATCGTCGCCGGTAAGAAGCGGGACGATCAATGCCCGCGACCAGTTTTGAGAGTCGACCAAATCCTGATGATTGAAGCGAGTGTCCGATTTAATATCGTTGATCGTAATGGTTTCTTTTTGGAGGATGGCTTGCCCGGTCAGACTCCTGTGAAGTGGAATCCTGCTTTCGATTTTCTGGTTGCTATTTGACGCCGCCAGCGTAAGCTCGTCATTTTCACCGAGTAACCAAATCGCATTGGACGAAGCGTTGAGCAAATCGTTCGCGACGAGGCTGATGTGGTCCAGCACTCTTTGGTAGGGTTGTGAAATGAGTCGTTGTGCTACTTCCTGTAAAGCATCCAGCAGGCGCGCCTCTTGAATGGCGGTGATTGCATAAGTAGCGAGGGATTGAAGCATGTGGCTGTCATCCTCAGAAAATGCGCCTGCCTGCGGACTTTCCAAATTAAGTACGCCTTCGAGACGTCCGCTGGCGTTGATGAGGGGGATCGCCAGTTCAGAGAGCATCCTTAAGCCGGTATCGAAGGTGTAATAAATATTCGACCACGGTTCCTGTCGCAGGTCTGGGATGAGGAGCGGCTCGCGTGTGCGTGCCACATGCGCCATGATGCTTTTGCCATCCAGCGGCAGTGTTTCCACTTGTGGATGTTCCAAATATTCGCCGCCGACCGCGCGCGTGATCAAAAACTCACCGCGCTTATCCAACAAGCGGAAGATGCCGTATTGCGCATTGGTCACTTCGAGCGCGAGTTGCAGGATCGCTTCCAGGGTTTCTTCCAATCGAAGGCGTGACGATATAAGCAAGCTCGCCCGACGCAGGCGACTCAAGTCTTGCTCTTTATGGTCAAGGTCTTGTTGAATGCCTGCAAGTCGACCGGCATGATAGATTGCCATGGCGGCTTGATTGACAAAATTATCGAGCATAAGTTGTTCGAGGCGGCTGAACTCACGTTCTTCGTGCAGGTAGATGTACAAAACACCGACTGCCTGCTCTGCCACGATCAATGGGAAACATGCCACTGCTTTCACACCGCGCGCAGCTTGATAGGGATGAACGTCAAGGTCGGTCTCTTCATTGAGTAATACCCTGCGTCTGCGTTGGATCGTGCGGATGCCTATCCCACCGGGACGCGGCGCGTCGTAGGAGTGGGGCGTTTGGGGTTGGGTCTTTTGTCCCTCTGGTTCTGCGTAGACACGCGATTCGTTTTCAAATGTGCCGGTTGATTGATTGTAGGTGTAGATGACGGCAGACGAGCCGGGGATGACGCGAATGGAACTCTCCGCAATCAACTGCAGACTAATCCCAAGATCGCCCGCATCACTCGACCCGATGTGGTTGATTGCCCCGCTGATCTGATTCAATATCTCGAGCGCTTCGAGCAGACGTGTATCTGTTTCGGGGGAGGGGATTTGTGGTTGCATGGTCAATTACCGACTCCTATCAAGCGATAGGCGAGTTGAAAGCCGAAGTAAAGCAGGATCAGTCCACAGGTCGCATTAACGAAGCGAAAAAAGAGGGGCGTGATAAATTGGCGCCCCCATGCGACTAATCCGGCCATAAAAAAGCACCATAGAATAGCGCTGGCCATAAATGCGGCGAAGAACGTAATAAAGTGAGAAATTTGGGGCACTCCAGGAATCCCTGCGAACGCGGTTGTACCTATGCCCGTCCAAAAAACGATATTGAGAGGGTTACTGAGCGAGAGCAATGCGCCTGTGGCAAAATCCCCGCGTTCGGAGGCAGGTACACTGCTTAATTCAGATCCTATACGCGCAGCGTTGAAGGCATCCCATGCGAGCTTTGCCAAAAGCACCATGCCAATCAGACTCAAGATGATCTTTGCCATGGCGTTTTGAATAAGAAATGCCAGCCCGGTCAATGCGATCAACGCCCAGGTGCTATCGCCAACCAGCGAGCCGAACTGCACGAATAGTGCGGGGCGAAAACCACGCGCAAAACCGCGGCGTACGGTCTCGGCGGTGACGATGCCGGGCGGTGCGCAAAAAACAATTCCTAGAATAAAAGATGATACGGCAAGTGACATCATGTTGGTCATTATAACTTGACCGCCGACCACTCCAGTGGTCGGCGGTCATAAATAAGGAGGCAGACCCCGAGTTAGATCTGTAGAGTCTTTTTTTGATTAGCAGTCGAAGTACAAAGTGAATTCGTACGGTGTCGGGCGGACACGTATCGGGTCAACTTCAACCTGACGCTTGTAGCTTATATAGGCTTCGAGAAGATCGGTGGTAAAGACATCACCTTGAAGCAGGAAGTCGTGATCGGCTTCGAGTGCATCAAGTACAGCACTGAGAGAGGATGGAACCTGCTTGATGAGCTTGGCTTCTTCGGCGGGGAGTTCGTACAGATCCTTGTCGGTGGGATCGCCTGGATCAATACGGTTCAAGACACCATCAAGACCAGCCATGAGGATGGCTGAGAAGCACAGATATGGATTGCTGGATGCATCTGGTGCACGGAATTCAACACGCTTGGCTTTGGTGCTCTTGGTCACCGGAATACGGCAGATGGCAGAGCGGTTGCGCTGTGAGTAAGCGAGGTTGACAGGTGCTTCAAAGCCAGGTACCAGACGACGGAAGGAATTGGTAGTGGGGGATGTCAATGCAAGTAAAGCCGGAGCATGTTTGAGAATACCACCGATGTAGTACTTGGCAGTCTGTGAAAGACCCGCATAACCAGCCGCATCATAAAAGACGTTTGTATCACCTTTCCATAATGAAGAATGGCAGTGCATGCCCGAACCGTTATCCTGGAAAAGAGGTTTGGGCATAAAGGTTACGGTCTTACCGTTCTGACGAGCAATGTTCTTGATGATATATTTATAAACAAGGAGCTGATCGGCCATACGGGTCAGGGTGGTAAATTTCATGCCTAATTCTGATTGACCGGCTGTGGCAACTTCATGGTGATGGACTTCCATCGGGATGCCAGCTTCTTCCAATGCCATGAGGAACTTACCACGGATGGTGCTCATGGTGTCGGTGGGTGGAACGGGGAAGTAACCACGCTTGGGAGAAATTTGCCCGCCTTTGCCGCCGGCAACGCCGCTGTTCCACCAGCCTTCTTCGCTGTCTACACGGTAGAAGGATTCGTTTGTGCTGCCGCCATAAGTGACACTGTCGAAGATGAAGAATTCAGCTTCCGGTCCGAAGAAGACCGTATCGGCAAGTCCAGTCTGCTTGACGTAGGCTTCAGCCTTTTTGGCGATATAGCGGGGATCACGTCCGTAAGGTTCGAGGGTGATCGGGTCATGAACGTCACAGGTAAGGACAAGGGTTGGGATCTCAGCAACAGGATCAATGAAGGCTGATTCGGGATCGGGCAGGAGGAGCATGTCCGATTCGTGAATTTCCTGGAAACCACGGATGGAGGAACCATCAAACGGTACGCCTTCTGAGAAGAGTTCTTCATCAAGGCGGCGTACAGGAATTGTGAAGTGCTGCCAGGTACCAGGAAGGTCAATGAAGCGGATATCCACCATCTTTACTTCTTTCCCCATTTTAATTACATCAGCGACTGTCTTTGCCATTTTCTATCTCCTTAATTTTTTTGATATTAACTTGTTTCAATAATTTCTTGGGTCATTGTAGTGGTGCGGGGAGTACCCGTCCATTACCCAAACGGAGTATATTTAGCTTTTTTTGTGCGTTGATGATTGAAATTGTTTGTGATTTCATGATCCGTTTGTGCAGGATGGATTCAACAGCAACGGTATAATTACAATCCATGAACGATCACTTCCACAATATCGAAAAACGATTCGAGTCATCCTTCGATGTGATTGAGCCGCACTTGAAAACTGCGCTTGCCTCCGCTGCAGACGCGGATCACGCACTCGTTTATTTGGAACGTCTTCTTGAGAGCGCAGACAAATCTTTACTTCCCGCGCTCGTTCAAAACCCACGTACTATCGAAAGCCTTGTTACCATCTTCTCAGGCAGTCAATTTCTCACAGAGATCATTCTCCGCAATCCCAAAAATGTTCACCTGCTTTACCATCGCAACGCGCTGACTCAGCGCAAAAGTCCCGGCATGATCGATGCGGAGGCGTCGAAGATCATCAAAGAAACACCTGATGAACACAAACTGGATGCCATTCGTCTTTATCAGCGCGGTGAGATATTACGCATCGGTGCCAGTGACTTGCTTGACCTTTATGATCTTCGCACCGTAACACAACAACTCTCCAACCTCGCAGACGGACTCGTCCGTGCCTGCCTCGATCTTGCCAGTCAGCAAAGCGGGATCAGCGCCAACGATTTCGTTGTCATTGCGATGGGCAAGCATGGAGCCGAAGAACTCAACTATAGCTCCGATATTGACCTGTTGTTCGTTGCCGCACACGATCCCATTGAAAAACTAAAACTTGGCGAACGCCTGATAGAGAACATTGGTGAAGTTACGTCGGAAGGTTTTCTTTATCGCGTGGACATGCGTCTCCGTCCGTGGGGCAGGGATGGTTTCCTCGTCACCACGTTCGATGGTTATCTTCAATACATTCAACAGAACGCACGCCTGTGGGAAAAGCAAGCTCTCCTCAAAGCCCGTCCCATTGCGGGCGATACGACGCTCGGTGAAAAACTCCTGGCGCAGACCGAGCCGTATATCTTTAACCATGAACCCGAAGAAGTGCGAGCCAGCGTCTTTTCAATGAAGCAACGTACTGAACAAGTCCTCCAACAAAAGGGACGAGATTGGGGAGAAGTGAAGTTAGGCGAAGGTTCGATTCGTGATGTTGAGTTCGTCGTTCAATATCTTCAACTTGCCTATGGTAATCATCATCCCGATCTGCGCGGGCGTGCCACGCTTCAAGTCCTTCCACTTCTTGCTCAACACGATCTGCTCACCGATGAAGAAACTCGCATCCTTGCTGACGGTTATACTTTCCTCCGCACCATCGAACATTACATTCAGGTCATGCACTATCAACAGACTTACACGATGCCATCCGAACCCGAAGCCCTCTCTCTCCTTGCGGGTCGCCTTGGCTTTCACGATACCAAAGCTCTCACGCATCGTTATGAAGAACATCGTAAAGCCATTCGCGCCATTTATTTACATCGTGTTGGCAATGAACCCATCAAAGAGACTCAGCCACAAGTTGTACAGCACATCGCCCGACTCGGTGCCGATTATGTCGATTCGTTCTCCAATGAAGAAATTCAACATCATGCCGATCTCGCACGCGGCGTCAACGAACAAACTCCCGCCATCGTCGAAGCCCAGCCCCTCGGCAACGATACATGGCGCATTACTCTTGTTGGCTACGATTATCTCGGTGAACTCTCCATCATCTGCGGTCTCTTTTTTGTTTTTGGATTTAATATCGTGGATGGAAACGCCTTCACCTATGAACCTTTGCCTGAAACTGAAACAGACTCCCGTCCGAAATTTAACCGCTTCAACCATGACCCAAGCCTGCCTCGCCGCCGCAAACCTTTATCTCCCCCTGAAACTGATACCCGCCGCAAGATCGTTGATGTCTTCACCGTAGAGGCAAATCCATTTATCCACCATGACGCCTCGGTCTGGGATACATACTCCAATGACCTTCATCATCTTCTTCGTATGATGCGAACCGGTCAACGGCGTGAAGCGCGCGGTGAACTGGCTGTCCGTGTGGGGCAGGCGTATAAAAACATATCGAGCAAGTTAACCTTCCTTCCACCGATCAACATCGAAATAGATAACGAAACCGACGAGCGTTACACCATTCTCCGCATTGACGCGCCAGATACCTTTGGCTTTCTCTACGAATTTACCAACGCCCTCTCTCTAACTCATACATACATCACGCGCATGATCGTGCAATCCATCACCACCCGTGCGCAGGATATTCTTCACGTCACCGACGACAACGGGAACAAGATCACTTCCCCCGAAAAACAGAGGGAATTACGCGCCGCCGTTGTGTTGATCAAACACTTCACGCATCTGCTCCCACATTCGCCCAATCCATCATCGGCGTTACTACACTTCCGAGACTTCCTCGCCGAACTCTTCAAACGTCCCAATTGGACCGATGAAATCATATCCATTGAAAGCCCCGATGTCTTGAATGCGCTTGCTCGTTTGTTGGGCGTCAGCAACTTCCTCTGGGAGGACTTCCTGCGGATGCAATACGCCAACCTCTTCCCCGTGGTCACAGATATGGACGCGCTCTCCAGTTCCAAGCCAAAGCTACAACTCGAGAATGAACTCGACCATGCACTTGAAGTCAACATAGTTGGCGATATCGAATATCCCGATTGGCGTGCGGCGTTGAATGCCTTCAAAGACCGCGAACTCTTCCGCATTGACATGCGTCACATCCTCGGGCTGACAAAAGAATTCGACGATTTCTCTGCCGAACTAACAGACCTCGCTGAAACAACTCTATGCGCTACTCTTGCACGTTGCGAATCAGAATTGCGCGCCACGCATGGCGATCCATTTTTGGAAAACGGTCAGCCCTGCGGATTATCCCTCCTCGCCCTGGGCAAATGCGGCGGACGCGAACTGGGTTTTGCATCCGATATCGAATTGATGTTCGTTTATGCAGGCAACGGAAAGACAAACGGCGCAAAACCGGTGAGCACCGCGGAATATTATGAGCAACTCGTGCGGTCTATTATTAACGCTATGCAGACACGTCAGGAAGGTATCTTTCAGATAGACCTGCAACTGCGTCCCTATGGCAAGGCGGGCAGTTTGGCGGTTCCATTCGACTCGTTCCGCACCTACTACGCGCCTGATGGAGCGGCGTGGGCGTACGAACGACAAGCACTGGTCAAACTCCGACAGATAGCAGGCGACTCAAATCTCGGAGATGAAATTTGTAAATTACGCGATATTTATGCTTATGAGAGCGGCGTCTTCGACGTGACCTCCATGCGTGCCATGCGTGAGCGACAAGTCCGCCATTTGGTCACGGGCGGTACGTTCAACGCCAAATTCAGTCCTGGTGGGTTGGTGGATATTGAATATCTGGTTCAAGGATTGCAGATCAACCATGGCGCTCAAAACCCCGCTTTGCGATTAACCAATATACGCGACGCCATGTCTGCACTGCATGTTGCCGGTATTCTTTCGGATGATGATTACGTTCGTTTACGTAAAGCACATACCTTCCTGCGTTGGCTAATCGACTCGTTACGTGTTGTGCGCGGCAATGCCAAGGATGTGACCGTCCCACCCTTTGGCAGTGAAGAGTTCATCTTCCTTGCCCGCCGCTTGCGCTACGAAATGGATGTCGAACATTTACGTGATGATCTGGCTCGCTACATTGCCGATGTGCAGGAAATCAATACGCGTTTGCTGGTTTAATTTCTTAGGCGTTTCCACTCTTTTGCCAAAAGCCGACATCGATCCACTGATCAAACTTTCTGCCCACCTCTGGGAATTGTCCCACTTTCTTAATCCGCACTTTTCATGTAACTTGACGCTTGCATTGTTGGGTAAAGCGATCCCTGCGACAATCACATGATATTTTTGGGAAACCCTTGAAAGCAATTCCGAGTAAAGTTGAAACCCCACCCCTTTCCCTTCAAAGCCGTGTTTCAAGTAAATTGTTGATTTAACCGAGTTTTCATAGGCTTTCCTATCTCGAAACATCGAAACATAAGCGTAGCCAATGACAACACCACTCTCTTCATAAACAAGATAATCCCCAATTAGTTTATATTTTTCCATTCGATGTGCGATTTCTTCTGCTGTGATCGCTTCGGTTTCGAAGGTGATTATTGAATTGATAATATAGTAATTGTAAATTTCAGAGATCGCTTGCGCGTCAGAATCAAAAGCTTCTCTTATCATTCTTCTTTCCCTGTCAAAACAAAATATATATGGATTGCGTGTTTTTCTAATAGTTTGCCAGATACTTTTCGAGTTCCCAGTTGGTGACTTCGATGCGGTAGTCCTCATATTCGAGACGTTTGGCATTGATGAAGACTTCGTGTGTATGCGCCCCTAATGCGTTGCGGACAACTTCATCTTCCTCCAATGCCTTGATGGCTTGGTTCAGGGATGTTGGCAGGATGTCTTTCGATGAAGAACGAAGTTTATCTGGCACATAGATATTTTCCTCCATCGCTTCAGGGACGGGCAATTCACGACGGATCCCATCCAGACCGGCGGCAAGCATCACTGCAAAGGCGAGATAGGGATTACAACTTGGATCGGGACAGCGCAACTCCAGCCTTGTCGAGTTACTTTCCGAGGCGCGTGGGACTCGAATCAAGGCGGAGCGATTGACCCGTGCCCAACTGATGGAGACCGGCGCCTCGTAACCAGCCACCAAACGTTTATAGGAATTGACCAGTGGAGCGAGGATGGCACACATGCCTCGCGCGTGTGCCAATTGCCCGGCTATAAAATGCTTGGCAATTTTTGAAAGTCCGTGTGCATCGCCGGGGTCGGAGAAAGCATTTCCGCCGTTGGCTATGTAGGTGAGACTCTGATGAACATGCATTCCACTTCCATTGATGCCGCGTATCGGCTTGGGCAGGAAGGTGCAATATAAACCGTTGTTTTGCGCGATTACCTTTAATGCCACACGCAATGTGATGGCGCTATCTGCAGTGGTAAGGGCGTCTGAGTAGCGGAAGTCTATTTCCTGCTGACCATGGGAGCCTTCATGGTGCATGGCTTCCACTTGTAAGCCAAGCGCCTCGAGCGTGTTTGCCATCTGACGTCTCAAACCCGCCGCCATATCCGAAGGCGCGTCAAGTAGCTCGCGCTGTCAACGGGCGTCGGAGGGATCAGGCTTCCATCGGGATTTGGCTTGAGGAGGAAGAATTCAAGCTCGGGTCCGGTATTGTAGCCGAATCCCATTTGTGCTGCGTCTTCTACTACACTGCGAAGGATTGAACGCGGGTCACCGGGGAAGGGTTGTCCATCAGGTGTATACACGTCACAGATCAGGCGGGCGGTGGCTTCCTCTCCTGTCAACCAGGGAATGAGCGCAAATGTGGATACATCGGGACGCAGGTGCATGTCGCTTTCAGCTACGCGGGCAAAGCCCTCTATGGATGAGCCGTCAAACCATATGCCATCTTCAAGAGCCGCAGGGAGTTCGTGGGCAGGAATTGTAACGTTCTTAACCACCCCCACTACGTCCGTAAATTGCAGATCGATAAATTTTATCTGGTTCTGTTCAGCGCGTGCCAAAATATCGGATGTAGAGCCTGCTGAATTATTCATGGTAACCGTTCCTGTGCGTTGAATATAAACGTCCCGAAGGATTGAAAGTAAAACATGATTGAATTACAGGAACCTTCGGGACGATGTGTGGCATTACCGATGAAGATATTGTAATCCCAAAGCAAGTAAAATCAGAGCACCCATAATCCCGATGGCGATAAGGACACCTTTGAGGGTCTGTAGATTTGACAAGGATATGGCAGATACAGATGGCGTATTCGAGTTTTCTAAAATGGTCAGGTTGACATTCTCAGGGTGCTCAAGGGCTTCGATCAAGGCATTCATGTCCGCATAGCGATCTTCGGGATTGCGAGCCAGGCAGGTTGCAACGATGGCGGCTATTTGCGGAGAAACTGATGGGTTTATCTTGTCAAGCCGCGGTGCGGTTCCGTTCAAATGTTGCGCCATGACAGCCATGTTGGTGTCGCCTGTAAAGGGTGTTTTCCCCGCAAGCAACTCATACATGATCGTGCCGAGGGCATAGATGTCGGTTCGTTGATCGCCGCGTTGACCATCGATCTGTTCGGGAGCCATGTAGTCGGGTGTCCCCATTGTGGCGCTCAGGTTGGAGTAGGTGACGCGGTGCGAGCCTTTTGTCAGCGCGAGACCAAAGTCCATGATGACGGGTTGGTTGTCGGCAGTGATGAGGATGTTTTCGGGTTTCAGGTCGCGGTGAATGACTTCGTTTTGGTGGCAGTAAGCCATCCCGTTGGCAATTTTCATTATCAGGGAAACAGCTTCCTCGGTCGGCAGTGAAGCGGAGCTTTCCATCAAAGTTCGAAGGGATTTGCCTTCAACAAATTCTGTAACGAGATAGGGGATACGATTATATTTTCCAGACCCAAGTCCTTTGAGAATGACCGGGTGGTCGAGCGATTTCATAACTTCCAATTCCCTCTGGAAACGTTCGAATTGAGCGGGGTCGCCAAGCATCGACTGGTCAGGAACCTTGATGACCACATCGCGGTGATGCACTAAATCGAAGGCACGATATATGTCGCTCATGCCTCCCTGAGCCATATGTGCCTGAATCTGAAAATGGTCAAATTGGTCCCCGATCTGTAGCATTGTAGGCGAAATTATAGCATAGGTACTCACGCCACTAATTTCCACAAATTCTGAAACCAACTGGTGGTCTTCGGATTCCTTGAATCCTGTTCCACCGAAACAGGGACTAGCTTACGAAGATGAAATACCACGACCGATGCGTTGTCATCTGTATGATGGTGAAGGGCAAGGTTGATCAGGTTTTGGCTGATCTCATCCACAGAAGATGTTTCACTGGCAACCTGTGCAAACTCTTCATCTTCGATGACCGACCAAACTCCATCTGAACACAATATCAAGCGATCTCCTTCTCTCAATTTTTGCTGGGTGATGTCTGGCTGGACGAACAGATCCAGTCCCACTGCTTTCGTCAGCACGGAACGTTGAGCGTGTGTGCGTATTTTGTCCGGCGAAATAAGTTTCGAGCGAACCATGTCGCCTACGGTAGTGTGGTCTTCCGTCAGGCAAATGGCTCGTCCGTCGCGTATTAGGTAGGCGCGGCTGTCACCCACGTGCGCCAGATGTAACATATCTCCAACAACATAGGTGGCGGTCAGGGTTGTGCCCATTCGCCCTGCGTCTAATTGCCGCGCTTTTTGATAGATCTTAATATTGGCGGCTTCAACACCGCGTTGCAAAGTCTTTGTGATCGAATTACCATTCTGTCTGGCGAGTGCACTGGTGAGAGACTCCAGCGCCAACATGCTTGCCATCCCGCCATGAGCATATCCGCCCATTCCATCTGCAATTGCAAAGAGCAAGCCATGTCCAACCGGATGTTCACCATTAGGGATGTGAATGGAATCCTGATTGTCATCGCGCACGGGACCCACGACACTCAGACCGCCGCTCTCTATTTCAGGCACGTATTTTTTCAACTCAGCCTGCTCTTCGTGGGTGGGTGGATTTAAAAACGAACATGGATTTTATTCTATGCAAGTATCCATTCATACAACTAGTACCCAAATGGGGTATTTATTTATGGATAAGGAAAACCCCGCTTCTTTCCAACGTTCAAACTGTTTCTGTTTTCTTTTGCATTATCCCCCCGTCAATTTTTGTTTGTTATAAAAACATAGGGCGACCATTAAATGTCGCCCTATGTTCACCCATTACTCATTCGATTTTGCCTGACAAAATAATATGCCACACTTCCCAACAACCAGACGATGGCGATACCCCATGCAATCATGCTCGCCTGTGCGATAACGCCTCCCGCACCCAATCCAATGATTGTCGCCGCGATTACGATGCCGATATTGATAAGTCAAACCAACAACTGGCAGGAGAACGTGACGAATGAAATTAAAGGAAGTATCTCCAATAAATGTGGCAATAGTCAAAATGCACAACAACGCGTAAAGCAGGAACGCTCCCAGATTGGAAGCAAGGACGATACCCATCAAAGCGGGCAGTCCGCCAATGATGCCTGCCGCACCAATGATCGCAGAAACCACACTGAGCAAAATGACTGTGTTATAGGGCGTGGCATATTGAGGGTGTAAAAAGCCAAGTACGTCTGGCATTTCTTCATCAAGAGCCATCGCAAAACTGATGCGGACACCGTTGTTGATCGCAGTAAGCGCCCCACCCAATAAAGCGAGCATCACCATAAAACCAATAAAAAGCATCAGCGTTGTGCCATAACCGTTCAAAAGAAGTTCACCCATTTGAAGGGTCAAATCTCCGACCGGCGCGTGTGAAACTGCCGCATCGATATGTACATTCAAGGCAAACCCTGCAACGAAATATCCGATCAAATAGGCAAACATGCCTTGAATGATCAACGCCAACACCGCGCCGCGTGGAATATCACGCTGGGCATTGGATGCCGATGCTCCCAACGCCGTGGACGATTCAAATCCGACCATCAGGATCATCGCCAATGCCGCCTGAAACACAACGCCTCTTATATCGTGTGGCATCAATACCGAAAGCGCAGAAGGGTATGTCCAATCTGACGGTGAAAACCCTCCGGGGTTGGTAAGGCGGAAGACAATTGCCAGACCGCCGAAGATGACCAGTGTTGTTAATCGAATCGTATTCAACACGACACTGGTTGTAGTTGATCCCGTAATTCCACGCAAAGCTAGAAACCCAATGAATGCGGCAAAGGCAGCAGCAATAAGAGCCTCTCCATAAACAGTTGGACTATATCCAAAATGACGTAATAAATAATCCGCCAGAATGCCCATAAAAGCGATCAGTACACCCGGATAGATCCAATAATAAAGATGAGCCGCCCAGCCGGTTGCGAACTTGGCAACGCGCGCAAGAGACTTATAGCGGGGGTTTTTCTGGCGGGCAAAGAATCGGTCGGCAAAATGATATGCACTGCGGAATCCCGCTTCAGGATAACGACGAGCCAGTTCCCCGAACGATAGAGCGGTAAGCATGGCTGACAACAAAGCCAGTAAAACTCCGGGCCAAATATCCGCTAGTCCCCCGAAGTTTGCCGCTGCCTGCACCTGATAGAGAAGCCACAGGAATGCGCCGGGTGCGGTCAACGCCATGGCATTGATGGTGATGCCGGTCAACCCAAGTGTTTTACGAACTAAATTGGGTTTTGATTCAATGGTCATGCTTTACCTCACCGTTGGAATCTGATTTCAACCAGGATTCAAATTTTTCAATAAACAATACAAGGGGCCACAACATGACGATCCGGGCGGCATCCACAAGGAACTGAAGCCATTTCAACCAGTTATAGCCGCGTGTATTGGTACCTTCCAATTGAATACGTGCAATCATTAACCCCATTGCAATATAGATCAACGCAGGCGCAGAGATGTTCGAAGCAGTTTCATGCATGGCAAATTTTCAATCGCTTTTACAGATGATTGTTGGAGTTCGGAATCGTGACTGAAAGGTCATGGTCCCGAACTCCAATTATAAAACGTGTATATTAGTTATTTTGTTATTATCGCAATTCAGTGACTAATCTGCTGCACTGCCGATAACATCGCCGGGATAGGCTTCTGTACCGTGTTCCAGGATATCGAGACCGTTGATCTCTTCTTCGCGGGAAACACGCAAACCGTTGGTCGCCTTGATGGTAAGGAACAGGATGAAACCAGTTACCAGACACCATACGCCGAAGGCGAGAACGCCAATAAACTGTGCAAGGAACTGCTGTCCACCATCGCCGGTTAGGAAACTGCCAATGCCTACGGTACCGAAGATACCAATTGACAATGTACCCCAGATACCGTTGAAGAGGTGAACCGGAACAGCGCTAACGGGATCGTCGATCTTGAGCTTCTCAAGCCAGACCGCACCGAATACTACGATCACACCACCAATGGCGCCAATGATGACAGAATTGAGGGGGGTTACATATGCACATGGGGCAGTAATGGCAACCAAGCCAGCCAATGTGCCGTTCAGAGTAGTACCCAGATCAGGCTTCTTTGCAACGAACAACCAGGATGCGATCATTGCTGCCAACGCACCAGCTGCGGCGGCAATATTGGTGTTGACGGCAACCAATGCCACAGCATCGGCATTTGAACCGCTGATGGCGAGCTGACTACCAGGATTGAAGCCGAACCAGCCAAGCCAAAGAATGAACACACCTAAAGTTGCTAGAGTGATGGAATGACCGGGAATGGCAACGGGTTTTCCATCTTTTGTAAAACGCCCAACGCGGGGACCAAGTACAATGGCACCGACAAGAGCCAGCCAGCCACCAACGCTATGCACAACGGTTGAACCAGCAAAGTCGCGGAAACCGACATCACCAAAGATGGTCCACAGCCAGCCGCCACCCCAAACCCAGTGACCTGCAATTGGGTAGATGATCGCGCTAATGAAGAAACTATAGATCAGATAGGCTGAAAATTTGGTGCGTTCAGCCATGGCACCCGAAACGATGGTTGCGGCGGTTCCAGCAAAAACCAACTGGAAGAACCAGAAAGCCAATACGGGCAACCCTACAACATCTTCGCCACCACTGATGAAGAAACCACTTGTACCGATCCAACCGCCGGCAGAAGAGCCATACATAAAAGCATAACCGATTGCCCAGAACGCGAGCGTGGCGAAAACGAAGTCGATCAGGTTCTTGAACAAAATATTGGTTGTGTTTTTGGAGCGGGTCAAGCCTGCTTCCACGAGAGCGAAGCCAGCCTGCATCCAAAACACCAGGAAGCCTGTGATCAAGAGCCAGGCAGTATCGAGACCGCGCGTCAATTCAACGATCGGATCTGGTTCCTGGGCAAACACTGGTGATGTGAGTGCCAGTGCTAAGGTGGCAACGACTGCGGGTACAAGCACCCAGCGCAACCATTTCAAGGACATTAGTGCTGTTTTACCTTTCATTTCTCATCTCCTAAAAAAATAGAATTTATATGTAAAGCCAATCAGCTTTAATACCAGCCAATGTGACTTTTATACATTAATAAAAACGAGACAAGGATCATCGCCAAAATAGTGGGCGGGACGGCAATGATCATCCAACGTTTCCAGCCAATTGATCCGTGGTTATGTTCCATATAGGCATAAGCCACCACATTTGCTGACGCTCCAATGGGTGTTAGATTGCCGCCCATGTCCACACCCAAAGCCAGTGACCAAACCAGCATTCCCAGTGCGGGTGTTCCGGGGATGTTTGCCAGATCTTTGAGCACAAACGTCATGGCTAATGCCAGCGGCACGTTATCTAAAATTCCGCTTGCCAGACCGGGACCCCACTGCAAGGCGAGTATTAGGGCATTTGGAGTGGATGCGGCGGCGGCCAGGTCTTCTGCCAGTGTTTCAAAAAGGTGGACCTTTTCCAACCCGCCAATCATTATGAACAACCCGGCAAAAAATAAAATACTTTCGCCGTCCACATTGATTAATATTTTCTTGCGTTGATCGTCGTGCAGAGCAATTAATGCGATACCAGCCGGAAGTAAAGCAGCCACAGCCGCATTGATGGGGAGTCCAGTAAGTTTGCTCAATGGCAGGTGGAAGATCAATAACGCTACAGCCATAAGAAACCCAGTCAAACCTACACGTGTTAGATGGACATGCAAGGGCTCGCCGTGTAGTTCGTCAATCGCATCTATCATTTCAGGTGTCAAGGCAACATGAGCAGCTTTTAAAGTCTTGCGGTTGGTCCAGTAAAAATATCCCAACAGTAAAAAGGCGGCGGCAATTGCGAGTGGACCCGTATTGAGGGCAAAGTCGGAAAAGTTGAAACCCAGCGTTGTCCCCAAAATAACATTGGGAGGATCACCAACAAGGGTGCCGGCTCCGCCTGTGTTAGCGGCGCAAACTTCTGCAATAACAAGAGGGACCGGAGTGAATTCCCAACAAAAGGCAGAGCTGCAAAGTTAAAGCGGCAAGAAACAACATGACCGTGATGCTCTCCATAAACATTGCCAGAAAAGTTGCCAACAAGATCAGGATAATAAACAAGAGGCACTGGATGGTAATTAACCTTGCGCAGAGATGTCATTGCCAGCCACGTGAAGAAACCTGCTTGTACAAGGACGGAAACCACGATGAACATTCCAGCGACCAGTCCCAGTGTTTCCCAACTGATATAAGCAAGAGCTTCTGATGGGGTTAGCACTCCAAAAAAGACAGCAAGGTGCCCTCCCAGAAGCGCCACCCAATGACGGGGGAACTTCTCGCTTGCTATCGCAATGTATGCCAAAATAAATATGGTCAAAGCAAATATCATTTATATATTCCTATTAATGGTTTTTATTTTACGTATTCAAGACCATATGCCTATTACCCCTATGGAGTATATTGCCATCATATGCCATTGAGATGATGTATATGGTTATCAATTTCCTACCCAAATGGAGTATGTATGTGTCTTATAATTAAAACCACCCACTTCAACGATCAAATTGAAGTGGGTGGTTTTAATTTTTAAATATATTGTCTTCAATTTACGGCGGTCATTTGTACTTCCTGACGTTCATCGATATCGCCTTCATAGGATAACGCGTCATGCCCGCGTTCGCCGGTGCGGATGCGGATAACTTCGTCAACCGGGTAGATGAAGATCAACCCGTCACCAATGCTTCCAGTCTTCGCCGCTTGAGAGATGGTCTCAATGGCTTTCTCAACATTATGATCGCTCAGAATAATATTGAGTTGAATGCGGGGTAGAAAGTCCACGCGGTATGTACCGCTCCTTCCAGTCAGCTCGATACCACCCTGTCGTCCGTGACCGCGTACTTCGGACACGTTCATGCCAACGATCCCAATATCATATAGGGCTTGCTTGACAATGTGCAGTTTTTCCTCACGGAAAATGGCTTCAATTTTCTTGGGCATAGTTAATCTCCTTCCATCGCTTTGAGTTTAGGCAAACGCTCGTTCACCGTGTTCACTGATATCCAGCCCTACTTCTTCCTCGTTCTCTGTGACACGCAAGCCCATCAGCCTGCTTAAAAGCTTTGTCAAAATGAACGTCATGGCAAACGCGAACAGGATGACAATCAGCGTTCCCGCAACCTGGACAAAGAACTGATTCGGGTTTCCGTAGAATAACCCATCCGCCCCGGCTGGGTTGATGAGTTTGGTCGCGAACAAACCGGTTGCCAGCGCGCCCCATGTGCCGCCCATGCCATGACAAGCCCACACGTCCAGAGATTCGTCGAGTCCCCATTTTTGGCGCAAACGGATGGCATAGAAACTGATCGGCGCGGCAACTCCTCCAATCACAATGGCAGAGAGTGGGGTGACAAAACCGGCTGCGGGCGTGATGGCAACCAGACCAACGACCGCGCCGGTAACAATTCCCAACACACTGGGTTTGCTCTCGTCACGCCAGCTTAGGAACATCCACACCACCGCCGCGGCCGCCGCGGCAGTGTTTGTTGTAACTACGGCATTGACCGCGATCCCATTGACAGCCAATGCACTGCCGCCGTTGAACCCGAACCAACCCATCCACAATAAGCCCGCGCCAAGTACTGTGAAAGGGATGTTGTTGGGTTCCATGACAGCCCTACCAAACCATTTTCGCTTTCCCAATACGATTGCAAACGCTAACGCAGAGTATCCGGCAGTGATATGTACTACGGTCCCGCCGGCGAAATCGAGGGTTCCCATGTTGTGCAAAATACCGCCCACTCCCCATACCCAGTGAGCAACAGGGTCGTATACCAGGGTTGCCCATAAAAGCGTAAAGATCAAAAAGGCTTTGAAACGAACTCGTTCTACAAACGCGCCAGTGATGAGGGCAGGTGTAATGACGGCAAACATCATTTGATACGCCGCAAAAGCAAGATGGGGGATGGTTGCGGCGTAGTCCGCGTTGGGTTCCGACCCTACACCATTCAAACCAAGAAAATTCAAACCTCCTATAAATCCATTGTGACTGGCGCCGAATGCGAGCGTGTATCCAATGAGAATCCATTGCAGGCTGATCAAACCAATGGTAATGAAACTCAAATTGATCGTGGAAAGAAGATTCTTCTTGCGAACCATGCCCCCGTAAAAGAAAGCCAGCGCCGGCGTCATCATCATAACCAGCGCTGTGCAGACAAGGACCCAAGCAGTATCGCCGGAATTGATTGCATTCATTTCTTTAATCCTCCGTGTTCCGTGATTTTGAAGCACAACTTAATATTTGCTCCATATGGGTAATTGTAGAGTTTCAATTCAATACCGCCATTCCCCATATGGGTAGTTTATTTGATTATTTATAATCATCCTGTCGCACGAATGGATGATGTTCATATACTTCGCAGGGTGATATTGAATACCTGCTTATCTGTTGAACTTCGTGATGTATGGTGTATAAAGATTTCCGATGATGAAAGTCGACAAGTTAATCATTGGGCATGATAAGTGATTGACCATTCTTTAAATTCCTCGTTGCATCCAACACGAAGGTCCATAAACCATTGACATATATCCAATGAAGAGTAGAATACCGTTCAATATGTTTAGAGACAAAGCAAGTATCCTTATGGAAGCCAAATCCAAGCGTAAGCCCATCTTTACAACCTCAGTTGTCGGGATCGGGCTTGTTTCGGTAAAGCAGAAAAAGGATAACGTCTCTTTGTAGTTCTTTATATCTATCTGCGTATCGTCAAAGCGCCCTCCGACAACGGAGGGCGCTTTTTATATTTTTGTACAACAAGAGGAAACCTATGATCGAAATTTTGGATACAACATTGCGTGAAGGCGAGCAAACGCCCTATGTCAACTTCACTGTGGATGAAAAAATAGAAATTGCAAAGATGCTGGATCGCGTCGGCGTGGACATGATCGAAGCGGGTGACCCATCCGTTTCGCCGAATGTTGCCAAGGCGATAGAACGCATCGCTTCTCTCGACCTTCGAGCTGAGATCGTCGCCCATAGCATTGCATCACGCCCCGGCATTGACCGTGCCAAAGCCTGCGGCGCAGACCGTGTTGCCATCTTCTATGCTACTTCGAAGATTCACTTGGATGCCAAACTGCACAAAACGCAGGGACAGGCAATTGACATTATCCGTGAACATGTTAGCTATGCAAAAAGCCTCGGATTGAATGTTCGTTATACGCCTGAAGATGCCACACGCACCGACTTTGAGTTTCTCGTCCAAGTGTGTAATGCCGCCATCGAAGCTGGCGCGGACCGGATCAGCTTTGCCGATACGCTTGGTATCATGCAACCACACACCATGTTCGAGCGTGTGCAGGCGCTGCGTGAACGTTTGCTTCCATGCAAAATTGACCTTCATTGCCACGATGACTACGGACTCGCTTTGGCAAACTCAATGGCAGGGATTCGTGGAGGTGCAAATTGTATCCACACCACGGTCAATGGACTTGGCGAACGTACAGGCATCCCCGACCTTGCAGAGACTGTTGTTTCTTTTCACAATTTAGAAGGGGTGGAAAAATACAATATCCAACCACTAATGGAACTATCCTCCTATCTCGAAAAAATTTCAGGCTTCTTTCTTGCACCGAACAAACCCATTACAGGACAGAACGCCTTCAGCCACAAAAGCGGAGTCCATACAAACGGTATTCTCAAAGACCCTCGTACTTACGAACCATTTGATCCAGCCATTCTGGGACGTGAACGCAAGATCGTGATCGACAAATATACGGGCAAAAGCGCGGTCGCTTCACGCTTGGATGAATACGGCATCGAAGTCAGCGCTGCAGAGTTGGAAGTGATCGTGACGCGGATCAAGAACATGGGTGATCAGAGAAAACAACTTTTCGACGCGGACATTCTGGAGATCGCCGAGCAGGTTACGGGTAGAGAGATCGATGTCATCCCGCACGATATTAGTGCGATGGTGATGATCGAAGTCGAGTCGCATGTGTACACGTCAGCGGTCGTTCGTCGTATGCGCGGTTTTTCGAATGTTTCAAGTGTCTATGAAGTGACAGGCGATTACGACATCAGCGCGTTTGTAAATGTGGAGAATGTCGCGGCGCTGAATAATCTGATCGAAGAGATGCGGACCGTGCAAGGCGTCAAGCGGACCGAGACGCGCATGGTGTTGAAAAAATATAACGGCAATGGAAAATAAGGAGATCTTATGGGAACACTAATCGAAGAAATTTTTGCACGTAAAGCAGGCAGACCCGTTCAGGCGGGAGAGATCCTGCTGTTGGATGTGGATTACATCATGAGCCACGATAACACTACGCCGTTGGCGATCAAAGCGTTTCGTGAGATTGGCAAACCGATCCATGATAAGAACCGCATCGTCATCCACTTTGACCATGCGTATCCCGCGCCGAATATTTTGGCGGCGGAGAATCACAAGAAGATCATCGAGTTCGTGAAAGAGCAGGGCTTGCCGCATCTGTTGCATCAGGGCGTTTGCCATCAAGTGATGATCGAAGAGGGATATATCACGCCAGGCGCAATCGTCATCGGTGCAGATTCGCACTCGAACACCTACGGTGCAATGGGCGCATTCGGCACGGGACTTGGTTCGACAGAGATCGGCGTGGCGTGGGTGACAGGCAAATGTTGGTTCAAAGTTCCTGAAACCATCCGCGTGGAATTGAGCGGACAGACTCAACCCGGCGTGTATGCCAAGGATGTGATGATTCATATCGCAGGTTTGCTCGGTATGGATGGTGGCACCTATCGCTCTGTTGAATTTGGCGGCGAATACATTGATAACCTACCGATGCATGAGCGCATTATCTTCCCGAACATGTCTACCGAGATTGGCGCGAAATGCGGACTTATCGCCGCGGACGATGTGACGATCAACTATCTCGAAAACGAGACACCAGCCAAAGGTAAAGGTCCGTTTGAGCGCATTGTTCCTGTCAATCCGAGATATGAACGTGTGCTCGAAGTGGATGTGTCCGTCCTTGCTCCGCAGGTTTCCTGTCATCCCGACGTGGATAACGTCAAGCCGCTGACAGAGGTAGAAGGTTTGGAAGTACATGAAGTCTATATCGGCACATGCACGAATGCTCGCTACGAAGATTTGGAGATCGTGGCGAACATGTTGAAGGGCAAAAAAGTAAATCCGATGGTACGTGTGATCGTTACGCCTGCCAGTGACCGCATCTATCGAAAGGCATTAACCAACGGTTTGATCGATATTTTGATGGACGCTGGTTGTACCGTGACTGGCTCAGGCTGTGGCGCGTGCATCGGACGTCACGGTGGCATCCTTGCACCGGGCGAACGTGCGCTCACAACCATGAACCGCAACTTTATCGGTCGCATGGGAAGCCCGCTTTCGGAAATTTATCTTGCCTCACCAGCAACCGCTGCGGCAACCGCGCTCACGGGTCGTATCACTGACCCGCGCAAGAGTTTTGAATTAATTTCTTAACCACAAAGGAGACGAAGGAACACAAAGGTTTTGATTTCCTTTGTGAACCTTAGTGACCCTTCGTGGTAAATACAAGGAGAACCTCATGGGAAAAGCCTGGACATTTGGCGAAAATATGAACACGGATGAAATCATCCCTGGTCGTTACAACATTACGATTGACCCCGCTTGAACTCGCAAAGAACGTTTTTTGCGAAGTCAAACCGGAATATGCAAAAACCGTTCAACCCGGCGATGTCATCGTCGGCGGACAAAACTTTGGTTGTGGTTCCTCGCGTGAACACGCACCGATTGCGATCAAAGGCTCACAAGCGAAGTGCATCATTGCGCCATCGTTTGCACGCATCTTCTTCCGCAACTGCATCAACATCGGTTTGCCGATTCTCGAGTGCCCCGAAGCCGTTGCCGATATTACCGAGGG
Source organism: uncultured Chloroflexia bacterium (assembly GCA_963730175.1). Lineage (GTDB taxonomy): Bacteria > Chloroflexota > Anaerolineae > Anaerolineales > Villigracilaceae > Defluviilinea. Next base: position 41,554 of record CAVSRF010000032.1, read on the forward strand.
CGACGATATCGAAGTCAACCTCACCACTGGTGAAATCTTCAATCGCACCAACGGGCATAATTTTCAAGCACAACCTCTGCCCGATTTTGTTTTGAAGATCGCCGATGCGGGCGGCATCGTAAATTTCTTGAAGGCGCACGACATTCAAGATTTAATGACGAGTGTAGAGTGAAGAATACAGAATATTCCGCATTCCATATCTGCATTTTTCGAAAGAACAAACTATGACGTATAAAATCTGTCTCCTTCCCGGCGATGGCATCGGTCCCGAAGTGATAGACGCCGCCGAACAAGTCTTGCGTGCCATGCCATTGGATTGGGATTTCACCCGCGCCGAAATTGGATTCGGTGCCTACGAACAACTCGGCACGCCATTGCCTGATTCGACGCTGGAGGAAATTCGCCTCTCTTCTGCTACCTTGTTTGGTTCTGTTACGACGCCCCCGAACCTCGCTGGATACTTTTCCCCCGTCGTGCGGATGCGTCAATCGTTGGAGTTATACGCCAACCTCAGACCGTGCCGCTCCATTCCACATGAATCATCAAAGCCAAACATTGACATCATTATCGTCCGTGAAAACACCGAAGGCTTGTACTCTGGCATCGAACGACTCGAAGATGATGGCAACCGCGCCATCACAGAACGTGTCATCACACGCAAAGGATCAGAGAGAATCCTCCGCAAAGCATTTGACATTGCACAGCAAAGAGACCGTAAAACAGTTCACGTTGTCCACAAAGCCAATGTGCTTCGCCAAACAGATGGATTATTCCGCTCAGTCGCGTTGGAAATTGCAAAAGAATATCCCGAAATCACCATGCATGAAATGCTCGTGGATACTTGCGCCATGGAACTTGTCCGTGCGCCTGAGCAATTCGACGTGATCGTAACGACTAATTTCTTCGGTGACATCTTGAGCGACGAAGCCTGCATGTTCGTTGGCGGACTTGGTGTTGCCTCATCGGGCAATATCGGAGTAGAAGCATCCGTCTTCGAACCGGTCCATGGAAGCGCACCGACCATTGTTGGCACGGGCAAAGCCAATCCCATCGCCACCTTCCTTGCCGCTGCAATGATGTTGGATCATCTTGGTGAGAAGTGGATATGCAACATCTCTGCGGAATGCAGTCGAAACTTGTATTGCGAATAGTCAAGTGTAACGCCTGATCTTGGCGGTAGTCTGACTACAAGTCAGGTGACAGAGCAAGTGATTGCAAGAATTTACAAAATATCTCGTTGGTCGAGTAGGGCGAAGCCCGTATCGAGACCACCAAGTAAGCAAAATTATTTTAGTTAGTGGTGGTTTCGATACGCCTTCGGCTGTCGCCTCAGGCTACTCAACCACCGAGTTGGATAAGAAGGAGCAACACCTATGATCCGAGTTGGTTTTTTATACACACGTTTGCGAGCGGAGGAAAAATACCTCCTTGAAGCATTCGGCAAACACGAGGGCGTTGAAGTCGTCCGCATCAATGACGGTGACCTGTTCTTCGATATATCCCGCATCCCCGAACCTGTGGATGTCATGTTCGAGCGTTCGATCTCGTATTCACGCGGACTTTATATTTCGAAAATCTATGAAGCCAATGGTGTGAAGGTGGTTAACACTTCACAAGTGGCGGAACGTTGCGGGGACAAGTACGTCACGAGTCAAATTCTTGTGCGTGAAGGAATCCCAACTCCCAGAGTGCTGATGGCTTTTGACGAAGAGTCAGCTTTGGCGGCGGCAGATGCGATCGGTTATCCGTTCGTGATGAAACCTGTGGTCGGTTCATGGGGACGTCTGCTCGCCAAAGTGGATGACCGTTCCACTGCCGAGACGATCATCGAGCATAAAGCGACGCTGGGTGTGAATCATCAAGTCTTTTATCTTCAGGAATATATTAATAAACCAGGACGGGACATCCGTGCATTTGTGGTTGGTGAAGAACCGATATGTGCCATTTATCGCGCTTCCGAAAATTGGATTACGAACACTGCACGCGGCGGCGTTGCAACGAATTGCCCGCTCACGCCGGAAATGACGGATATTTGTCAACGCACAGCGCATGCGATGGGTGGTGGGTTGCTGGCAATTGATCTGTTTGAAACAGATAATGGATTAGTTGTGAACGAGGTCAATCACACTATGGAGTTTCGTAACAGTATCACGACCACGGGTGTTAACATCCCGGCATTGATGATCGAATATATTTTGTCACAGGTGCGCGTTGGTGTGTAGTTCATAACGCCCCTAGGATGTCGCCCTGAGCGATATCAAAGTGAATAAGTAAAAACTAGACAAATAAGTTGTCGGACACATTGACAAGGTTAAGTAATATTCGGTATTGACATATTTCATGCGGATGGTAGAATACCGCCCAATATGTTTCTACTAATTGCAGCCGCCCGTCCACGTCGTCCGATACCCACTTCCCAGAGAAGGTTGGGATCGTTTTGATTGACGGCGGCTTGCACGCAAATCTGTGATGAAACAGCGCAAGTAGTCAACCCAAAACAGCCATCCTTCACGGATGGCTGTTTTTTTTATATTATCCATAGTAACGATTAAGTCGTTACACAAAAGGAGTAAGGAAATGAGTTCCAAACCAAAACCGCAAGTGAAGAAAGTGGTCCTGGCTTATTCGGGTGGGCTGGACACGTCGGTGATCGTGCCGTGGTTGAAAGAAAACTACGGATGTGAAGTGATCTGTTTTTGTGCTGATGTGGGGCAGGGAGATGAAAATCTGGCGGCTCTTGAAGATAAAGCCATGAAGAGTGGTGCCGATCAGTTTGTTTTGCACGATATGCGTGAGGAATTTGCTTCAGATTATTTGTTCCCCATGCTCAAGGTGGGGGCTGTTTACGAACACAAGTATTTATTGGGCACATCGGTTGCCCGTCCTTTGATCGCCAAACATCTCGTGGATGTTGCCCACGAATTTGGCGCCGATGCCATTGCACATGGTGCGCACCGGCAAAGGCAACGATCAAGTCCGTTTTGAACTTACGGTCATGGCGCTTGACCCTCGCTTAATGGTTATTGCTCCCTGGCGTGAATGGGATATCCGCTCACGAGAAGATGCGATTGCTTATGCAGCAAAGCACAATGTTCCAGTTACCGTAACGATCAAATCCATTTATAGCCGCGAACTCAAATCTCTGGCATCTCTCGCACGAAGGCGGTTTGTTGGAAGATCCGTGGAATGAACCTGAAGAAAGCATGTATCAGATGAGTACCTCACCTGAGAATGCTCCCGAACAAGCCGCACATGTGGAGATCGAATTCGAAACCGGCATCCCGGTCGCGGTCAATGGTGAAAAACTTTCACCTGCAAAACTGGTCGAACGTTTGAACGCCATCGGCGGCACACATGGTATCGGACGTGTCGATCTTGTAGAAAATCGCCTCGTGGGCATGAAGTCACACGGCGTTTACGAAACTCCCGGCGGCACCATCCTTCTCTATGCTCATCGTGACCTTGAGTCATTGGTCATCGACCATGAGACCATGCGTTTCAAGGAAATGGTCGCATTGAAATATGCCGAACTCACCTATAACGGTTTATGGTTCACGCCTTTACGGGAAGCGATTGATGCCTTTGTTGACTCCACACAAGGACCCGTCACTGGCACGGTGCGTCTCAAACTGTACAAGGGCAATATCATTTCAGCTGGGCGAAAATCCAAGTTCAGCCTCTATCGCGAAGATTTTGCCACATTCGGTCAGGAAGATGTCTACGACCAAAGCGACGCCGAAGGTTTCATTCGCCTCTATGGTCTTAGTCTCAAAGTACGCGCCCTCAACGGCTTGCCCGTCTCTGGCATCAACATGCCCAAACCCGATTATTCAAGATTCAAACGAGACTAACGTATGCAGTATCGCTTTGCCGCCCTCGCTGATTGCCCAACGCTCGCTGTTATGAATCATCAATTGATTCAGGATGAAGGGCATCGCAATCCCATGACCGTTGCACAACTCGAAGAACGCATGTGCGGTTGGCTGACATCTGGTGAATACAAAGCGGTCATTTTTGAAATGCAAGAAAAACCTGTGGCATACGCGTTGTTCAGTGAAACTGATGTAGAGATTTATTTAAGACAGTTGTTTGTGGTTCGTGAACAAAGACATCAAGGCATTGGTTCGCAAGCCATGCAAAAGTTGTTCTCCGATTTTTGGGACAACCAAAAGCGATGGACAGTTTCTGTATTGACGAACAATCAGCCCGCGGTTGCATTTTGGCGAGCGATGGGTTATGCCGATTACGCTTTGACGCTTGAAATGATGCCCAACATGAATCTGCAAGGAGCCTAGCATAATGACACTCTGGAGTGGACGCTTTTCATCCAAACTCAACGATCAGGCATGGGACCTCAACACGTCCCTGCCTTTCGATCAACGCCTTGCGATTCAGGATGTGAACGGAAGCATCGCGTGGGCGTCTGCTTTGCACAAGATAAACATTCTTTCGGATGAAGAGCACGCTTCGATCTCCCGTGGGCTTGATTCGATCAAGGAAGAATTTTCTTCGGGACGAGTTTTCCTTTGCCGAGTCTTGACGAGGACATTCACACCGCCGTCGAGCGCAGACTTGGCGAACTCATCGGCGCGGCGGCTGGCAAACTGCATACCGGACGAAGCCGCAACGATCAGATCGCGACAGACTTCCGCTTGTGGATGTTGGATACGATTGCCGCTTTTGGATAATGCTATTAAGGGCTTGCAGTCTGCCCTCGTTGAAATTGCGGAAGCACACCAGTCCACGCTTATGCCTGGATACACCCATCTGCAACGTGCCCAGCCGGTCACGTTTGCTCACTGGCTTCTCAGCTATTACTTTTCGTTGCAACGTGACCGCGAACGATTGCAAGACTTACGTGACCGCGTTGCAGTTTGTCCATTAGGAAGCGGAGCATTAGCCGGGACAGGTTTCCCTATTGACCGTGAGGCGTTGGCAGATGTTCTGGGTTTTGATGTACCTAGCCAGAACAGTATTGACGGTGTTTCTGACAGAGATTTCGTGGCGGAATATTTATTCTGTTGCAGTCTGTGTGGAATCCACTTGAGCAAACTTTCGGAGAATATGGTGTTGTTTACTACAGCGGAGTTTGGCTTCATTACACTGAGCGACGCGTTCTCCACGGGTTCGAGCCTGATGCCGCAGAAGAAGAATCCCGATATGTTCGAGTTGGCGCGCGGCAAGGCTGGGACGATGATCGGTTTGTTGACCGGATTTATGTCCACGCTGAAGGGGTTGCCTTCTACGTACGATAAGGATTTGCAGGAAGATAAAGTCCCGGTCTTTCAGGCGACGGATACGTTGCTGGCGATCTTGCCTGTACTGGCTGGCGCGTTGAAGACAATGACCGTGAATAAAGAAAGAATGTCCGCCGCGATCGATGCTCCGATGCTGGCGACAGATCTGGCGGATTATCTTGTCCGCAAGGGGATGCCTTTTAGAGAGGCACATGGCTTTGCTGGAAAAGCTGTCCGTGCGGCGGAGGAGGGGAAGGTTGGGTTGGAGAAGATGCCGCTCGAAGCGTATCAGGCTCTCAGTCCAATGTTTGAAGCGGATGTGTATCAGGTCTTTGACCCGATGCAGTCCATCAATAATCGAAATGCGATTGGCGGCACGAGTCTCCAATCGGTAAAAAAACAAATAGAAAGAATCAAAGGAGTTTAATCATGTCTACAGTTGTATGCCCCGAATGTGAAGCCCAGATCGAGTTGGAAGCTGGGACAGAAGTTGGTGAGATCATTGTGTGTTCCGATTGCGGCGTGGATCTGGAAGTGACTGCGCTGGAACCCGCAACGATTCAACTGGCGCCCATGGAACAGGAAGACTGGGGCGAATAGTGTAATGCGTGATTCGTAATGCGTAATGGATGGCTTTATTACGCATTACGGTTTACGAATTACGGAGTTATTTATGCAACCACGATTGAAGATCGGTGTCCTTTATTCCCGTGTGCGTGTGGAAGAGAAGTGGATCTTTGCTGCGATGGAAAAGCGCGGGATCGATTATGACAGGCTTGATGACCGCGCCATTCGATTCGATTTGAGCGATCCCACACCCTGGCAGCAATATGACGCGGTGCTGGAGCGGAGTATCAGCTACAATAGCGGCTTATATGCTTTGAGATTGTTGAACGCCTTTGGTGTGCCGACGGTGAATACCGCGTCGGTGGCGGAGATCTGCGGCGATAAGTTGATGACCAGCGCGTTCTTCACGCGTGATGGAGTTCCGCAACCGCACAATGTAACGGCGTTCACACCGGAAGCCGCTCTGGAAGCGATCGAAGAATTTGGATATCCGGTCGTATTGAAACCCGTGGTCGGTTCATGGGGACGGTTGCTGGCGAAGGTCAATGACCGCGACGCGGCGGAGGCGGTGCTGGAGCATAAGGCAACATTGGGGTCGGTACAACATTCCGTTTTTTATATTCAGGAATATATCAAGAAGCCGGGACGTGACATCCGCGCCATCGTGATCGGTGAGCGTGTATTGACGGCTATGTATCGCAAGTCAGAGCATTGGATCACGAACACAGCACGCGGCGGTGAAGGGGAGCTGTGTCCCATCACACCTGAGATCGAAGATTTGTGTCTGCGGGCGGCGAAATCTGTCGGCGGCGGAGTGCTGGCAGTGGACTTGATCGAACATCCCGAACGCGGATATCTGGTCAATGAGATCAACCACACGATGGAGTTCCATACGATGCAACCCGTCAGCGGCGTGGATATCGCAGGCGAGATCGTGGAGTTTGTGATGAAGGCGGCGAGAGTGAAAGCGGGCGCGGTGTAACGGATGGAGTAAGCGGATCGAAACGGATGAGCGGATGCTTGAAACGGATGCACGGATTGACGGACATGAACGGACTGCTTTACGTAGTATACTTGTTTACTTGTATTGATCTTATAAAGGAGTAATTATTGATGACGACAGTTTCTATTATTGGCGGGTCGGGTTACGGAGGAGGGGAGTTATTGCGCTTGTTGTTGAACCATCCGCAGGTGGAAGTGAAGCAGGCGACTTCGCGTACGCACTTGGGTGAATACTTGTATCAGGTGCATCCGAACTTGCGCAAGCGTACCCAGCTCAAGTTCAGTGATCCTGCCGCGTTGGAGCCAGTGGATGTGTTGTTCCTCGCCCAGCCGCATGGACAGGCACAGCATCACATTGAAGAGTATGCCAAGCTTGGGCACAAAGATCATTGACCTTGGCGGCAGACTTCCGTTTGCGTGATGCGGCGTTTTACAAGGAATGGTATGGCGAAGATCATGCCGCGCCGCAGTGGTTGAGCAAGTTTGTGTATGGTTTACCGGAACTTCATCGTGAAGAATTGAAAACAGCAAGTTATGTCAGTGGAGTGGGGTGTAATGCGACGGCGAGCAATCTGGCTTTGTTGCCGCTCGTCAAAGCAGATTTGATCGATTTATCAGCACCAGTATTTATGGAAATGAAAGTGGGTTCTTCGGAATCAGGCGCGGAAGGGAATGCCGGTTCGCATCACGCCGAACGTGCCAATGTCATCCGTACCTTCTCTGCGTTTGGTCATCGTCATACGGCAGAAGTGATTCAAGAGTTGGGCGTGAAGAACATCTCATTGACGATGACGGCTGTCGATTTGGTGCGCGGTGTTTTGGCAACGGCTCATGCAAAGGTAAAGCCGGGTGTTGCCAATAAGGATTTATGGAAAGCGTATCGCGCAGTTGCGAATGAGAATCCGTTTATGCGCGTGGTGAAGGAACAGCGCGGCATTTACCGGGTCCCTGAGCCGAAGATTTTGGCTGGCTCCAATTATGCAGACTTGGGCTTTGAGTTGGATGAAAGCACCGGTCATATTGTGGCGATGTGTGCCATCGATAATTTGATGAAGGGTGCTTCCGGCACAGCGGTGCAATGCATGAATTTGATGATGGGTTGGGATGAGACGACTGGTTTGGAGTTTGCAGGGTTGCATCCAATTTAAAAAGTATCCGATGGTTGAGTAGGCGAAGCCGTATCGAAACCATCAATAACAAGTAAGAAATTGTGAAATCGTGTAGTGTGGTCTCGATACGTCCCTCGCTTCCTCGCGGCTACTCGACCACCTTATGTAACGGAGAATTTATGACCGAATCAATCACAGTAATCAAACTTGGCGGCACAGATGGCGTGGATTTTTCTGCGATCTGTAAAGATGCCGTTGAGTTGTTGAAACAGGGCAAACGACTTGTGCTTGTGCATGGCGGTTCTGCGGAAGCGAACGCGCTTGGTGAAGGACTTGGCACGCCGCCGAAGATGATCACGTCGCCTTCCGGGTATACGTCACGGTATACGGATCGGAAGACGCTTGGAGATCTTTTTGATGGCGGTGAATGGCAAGGTCAATTCGTTGTTGACGGAGCAGTTGCAGATGTTGGGAGTCAATGCGTTTGGTTTATGTGGACTTGATGGCAAGTTGATGCAAGCCACACGAAAGAAGTCCATTCAGAGCGTTGAGAATGGTAAGCGGAAGATCATCCGCGACGACTATACAGGCAAGATCGAAACGATCAATAGTGAATTATTACTTATGTTATTGAATGCCGGATACCTGCCTGTGATCGCCCCTGTGGCTGTGAGTGAAAAAGGGGAAGCGTTGAACGTGGATGCGGATCGAGCCGCGGCGATGGTTGCTTCTGCGCTCAAGGCGGAGACATTGATCCTGTTGACGGCGGTGCCGGGGCTGATGAAGAATTTCCCGGATGAGTCAACGCTGATTCGGCAACTGCCGCAGAGTCAGCTTCCGGCGGCGTTGGAGGCGGCGCAGGGTCGCATGAAGAAAAAAGTTTTGGGCGCGGAAGAGGCGCTCAAGGGTGGAGTCGGTCGTGTCGTCATTTCTGATGGAAGAATTGAAAACCCGATTACATACGCCTTGGATGGTAACGGGACGATAATCCAATAGTAAAGGATGGATGCTATGAAGAGAGATAACCAACAAATAGGGTTGCCGCCCAAGCAGGGTTTGTATGACCCGCAGTTTGAACACGACGCCTGTGGTTTGGGCATTGTGGTCAATATCAACGGCGAGAAGTCGCATCGGATTCTCGAACAGGCGTTGACCATATTGGAAAACCTGACGCATCGCGGTGCACGCGGCACGGAACCCAATACGGGCGACGGTGCAGGAGTTGTGATACAGACGCCGCACAAATTCCTGAAGAAGAAAGCCGAACGCCATAATTTTAGTATCCCTGAGTTGGGGCAATATGGTGTGGGCATGGTCTTCCTGCCGCCCGATTCGAATCAACGCCGCGCGGTCGAGTTGCACTTTGAGAAGATCATCGCGGCGGAGGGTCAACGTGTGTTGGGGTGGCGCACAGTGAAGACCTATAACGCCGAGTTGGGCGAATCGGCAAAGCGCGGCGAGCCCAAGATGCGCATGATCTTCGTCGGTCGAAATCCATCCATCATTGATGATATGGATTTCGAACGCAAACTCTATATCATCCGGCGACGCGCTGAAAAGGAAATTCGATATGGAGCACAGTTCGAGGGTGGAAAATATTTCTACGTGGCAAGCCTTTCGTACAAAACGCTCGTTTACAAAGGGATGCTTGTCTCTGATCAATTCAGAGGATACTTCCCCGATCTTTCCGACCCCGATATGGAAAGCGGACTGGCAGTTGTCCATTCCCGTTTCAGTACGAATACCTTCCCCAGTTGGGAACGTGCGCATCCCTATCGTTATGTTTCCCATAACGGTGAGATCAACACCGTGCGCGGCAATGTGAACTGGTTGCGGGCGCAGGAAGAATATCTTGAGTCGTCCCTGTTCGGCAGTGAACTCAAGAAAGCTCTGCCCATCATGCAACCCGATGGTAGTGATACCGCCATGTTCGATAATTGTCTTGAGTTGTTGACACTGGCAGGACGCTCATTGCCTCATGCCATGATGATGATGATCCCCGAACCGTGGTCACGTCATGAAAGCATGCCCGATGACAAGCGCGCCTTTTACGAATTCCATGCCAACTTGATGGAACCGTGGGACGGTCCCGCGGCGATGTGTTACACGGATGGTATTGTGGTGGGCGCATCGCTCGACCGCAACGGTCTGCGTCCAGCGCGTTATTATGTGACCAAGGATGGTCAGGTCATCATGGCGTCGGAAGTGGGTGTGATCGATGTTCCGGTGGAGAACGTTGTCTACAAGGGACGCCTCAAACCCGGACGCCTGTTGTTGATCGACACCAAAGAAGGTCGCATCATTCGGGATGAAGAGATCAAGCAGAAGCTGGCATCTGAACATCCCTACCGCGACTGGTTGAATAAGTATCAGGTATCTCTTGAAGATATACCCAAGCCCAAAGCGGAATTCATTCCGCAGACCGACCATGCCTCGGTGATGCAGCGCATGAAAGCCTTCGGATATACCGACGAAGACCTAAGCATACTTTTGACACCCGATGGCAAGGGATGGGGTCGAGCCGTTGGGTTCGATGGGCAATGACGCGGCGCTGGCTGTCCTTTCTGAGAAGCCCAAACTTCTCTATAACTATTTCAAACAACTCTTTGCACAGGTGACCAATCCGCCGATCGACGCCATACGTGAAGAACTGGTCATCTCCACCGAAGTGATGGTTGGCGCGGAAAGCAATATGCTTGAGCCGACCCCGCAGAGTTGTCACCAGATACGGCTGGAAATCCCATTGCTTACCAATGAGGATATGGCGAAGATCAAGCACGGTAAGATTCCAGGCTTTGCCTCCACAACATTGCCGATCCTCTTCCCTGCGGGTTCAGGCGGTGTGGGTCTGGAGGCGGCGATGGAAGGTATCTTTATCGCTGTGGATGCCGCCATCGCGCGCGGTTTCAACCTGATCGTTCTCTCTGACCGCGGCATGGACAAGGACAATGTCCCCATTCCCGCGTTGCTGGCAGTGGCGGGGATGCACCATCATCTGATTCGTCAGGGCAAGCGCACGCAGGTTGGTCTGATTTTGGAAAGCGGCGAGCCGCGTGAGATCCATCACTTTGCGGCGCTCATCGGTTACGGCGCGACGGCGATCAATCCGTATCTGGCGTATGAAGCGGTGGAAGACCTTGTCATGCAGGGAGTGCTTAATGGTTCGGAGCCGAAGAAGGCGGTAAAGAATTATCTGAAAGCCTCCACCAAGGGCATTGTCAAGACATTGTCGAAGATGGGTATCTCGTCCGTACAGAGTTATTGCGGTGCGCAGATATTCGAAGCCATCGGTATTCACCAGAGTGTGATCGACAAATACTTTACGTGGACTCCTTCTCGCATCGGTGGCATCGACATTGACATCATCGCGCAGGAAGCGGAGATGCGTCACAAGCAGGGCTATCCCAAACGTCAACTGATGACGAATGTTTTGCCGACAGGTGGCGAATATCAATGGCGGCAGGATGGTGAATATCACCTCTTCAATCCGTTGACGATCCACAAATTGCAAAAAGCTGTCCGTAACAACAGTTATGCTAATTTCAAGGAATACTCGGCATTGCTCAACGCCGAGATCGCACAAAAGGGAACGTTGCGCGGTTTGTTTGAGTTCAAAAAGACCGAGCCGATTCCCATCGAGGAAGTGGAGCCCATCGAGAATATCATGCTTCGCTTCAAGACCGGAGCGATGAGTTATGGCTCGATCAGCAAGGAAGCGCATGAAGCGCTTGCCATCGCGATGAACCGCATCGGCGGAAAGAGCAACACCGGTGAAGGCGGTGAAGACCCCGAACGTTACATCCCGTTGCCCAACGGCGACTCGAAGAATAGCGCCATCAAGCAGGTGGCTTCGGCTCGCTTTGGCGTGACCAGCGAGTATCTGGTCAAAGCCAAGGAATTGCAGATCAAAATGGCGCAGGGAGCCAAGCCCGGTGAAGGCGGTCAATTGCCCGGGCGCAAGGTGTATCCGTGGATCGCGAAGGTGCGTCACTCCACGCCGGGTGTGGGATTGATTTCGCCTCCGCCGCATCACGATATTTATTCCATCGAAGATTTGGCGGAGTTGATCCATGACTTGAAGAATGCCAATCACGAGGCGCGCATCAGTGTGAAGCTGGTTTCGGAAGTGGGTATTGGAACCATTGCGGCGGGTGTGGCGACCATTGCTGCGGGTGTGGCAAAGGCTCATGCCGATGTTGTTCTCATCAGTGGTCATGACGGCGGGACGGGCGCGTCACCGAATAGCAGTATCAAGCACGCCGGTCTGCCGTGGGAGTTGGGTCTGGCGGAAACGCATCAGACTTTGCTGATGAATAATTTGCGCGACCGCATCGTTGTGGAAACTGACGGTCAACTCAAGACCGGACGTGATGTGGTGATTGCCGCGTTGCTCGGAGCGGAAGAATTTGGATTTGCGACAGCTCCATTGGTTGCCCTCGGATGTATCATGATGCGCGTCTGTCATCTGGACACCTGTCCTGCGGGCGTCGCTACGCAGAACCCTGAACTTCGCAAAAACTTTGCCGGCGATCCGCAACACGTGGTCAACTTCATGACCTTCATTGCAACAGAGATGCGCGAGATCATGGCGCAGCTTGGCTTCCGCACCGTGGATGAAATGGTCGGTCACTCCGATGTCTTGCAGATGAACAACGCGCTTACACATTGGAAGTCCAAGGGACTTGATTTCTCCACTTTGCTGTACCAGCCCGATATTCCCGAGAACGCGTCGCAGACGTGCAAGGTGAAACAGGATCATGGACTTGAGCGAACGCTGGATGTGAAGGTCTTGCTCGATCTGTGCAAACCCGCACTTGAAAAGGGAGAAGCCGTCCGTGCGGAATTGCCGATTCGCAATATCAATCGCTCGGTGGGGGTCAGGCTTGGGAGTGAGGTGACGCGTCGGTATGGCGCGGCAGGCTTACCCGAAGACACGATCCGCCTGTCCTTTAAGGGGTCGGCAGGTCAGAGCTTCGGAGCATTCGTCCCCAAGGGAATCAGTCTCATCCTGGAAGGTGATACGAACGATTATGTCGGCAAGGGATTGTCTGGCGGAAAGATCGTTGTATATCCGCCCGTTGGTTCGACGTTCGTGGCAGAAGATAACATCATCATCGGCAACGTGGCGTTCTATGGCGCGACCGGCGGTGAAGCGTACATTCGAGGGCGGGCGGGTGAACGTTTCTGCGTGCGTAACAGCGGTATGGAAGCGGTGGTCGAGGGTGTGGGCGATCACGGTTGTGAATACATGACCGGTGGGCGCGTGGTGGTTCTTGGCGGCACAGGACGCAATTTTGCGGCGGGCATGTCTGGCGGCATTGCGTATGTGTTCGATGAGGAAGACGAACTGCCAAAGCGATGCAACCAGGAAATGGTCAGCCTGCAGAAATTGACGGATGCCTCTGAAATTGAATTCGTCAAGTGTATGCTTCAAAAACATGTTGATGCCACACAAAGCGATTTTGCAAAACACATCCTCGATAACTGGGAGGAAAGCCTGTCCAAGTTCGTGTGTGTATTGCCCAACGATTATGCCCGCATGATGCAGATCATGAAGGAAGTGGAATCTTCCGGGTTGAGCGGTGAAGAAGCGATGATGGCGGCGTTCGATTTGAATATGAAAGATGTTGCCCGCGTGACTGGTAATTAGGAGAATAACAATGGCTAAACCAACTGGATTTATGGAATACCCCCGCGAGCTTCCCGCCGACCGTGCGCCGGAGGAACGCATCAAAGATTGGAAGGAATTCCATCTTCACTTTGAAGACACCAAATTGCAAGTACAGGCGGCGCGTTGTATGAACTGCGGCATTCCGTTCTGCCATACCGGTGGACTCATCAGCGGCATGGCTTCGGGTTGCCCGATCAATAACCTCATCCCTGAATGGAACGACCTTGTCTATCGTGGTCTATGGAAGCAGGCGCTGGATAGTTTGCTCAAGACCAACAACTTCCCTGAGTTTACCGGGCGTGTGTGTCCCGCTCCGTGTGAAGGTTCGTGTACGTTGGGCATCAATGAGCCGGCTGTCACCATCAAGACCGTTGAGCAAGCCATCATCGAAAAGGGATTCGAAGAAGGCTGGATCGTTCCGACTCCGCCTGACCTCCGCACGGGAAAAAGAGTCGCTATCGTGGGCTCGGGTCCCGCGGGACTTGCGTGTGCTGACCAACTCAACAAGGCTGGTCATTGGGTGACGGTTTTTGAGCGTGCCGACCGTATCGGTGGTTTGCTTGAGTATGGCATCCCCAATATGAAATTGGATAAAAAAGTTGTCCGTCGCCGCGTGGATCTGATGACCGCCGAGGGAATCAAGTTCGTTACGAATATCGAGATCGGCAAGAACTATCCCGCCGATAAATTGGTTCAGGAATTCGACGCTGTAGTGTTGTGCTGTGGCGCGACCAAACCTCGCAATCTTCCCATCGAAGGACGCGATCTCAAGGGCATTCATTTTGCGGTTGAGTTTTTGCATGCTAACACCAAAAATATCCTCGACCGCAAGCACGGTGATACGCAGAGTTACAACTCTTTCAGTTACCCATTTGTCTCTGCCGAGGGCAAGGATGTGGTCGTCATCGGCGGCGGCGATACCGGCACCGACTGCGTGGGTACATCCATGCGACATGGATGCAAGAGTCTGATGCAGCTTGAGATCCTTGCGCGTCCCGCTGATACACGCCAGCCGAACAATCCCTGGCCCGAATGGCCCAAGGTCTACAACCTGGATTATGGGCAGGAGGAATACAAAGCTGTTTACGGACATGATCCGCGTCAGTATCTTGTCACTGCCAAGCGATTCATCGGTGATGACGATGGCAACGTGAAGGAGATCGAAACCGTGCAGGTGGAATGGGTCAAGGATGAGAACGGACGCTTCGGACCTCGCGAAATTCCAGGCACGAATCAGACTCACCCCGCGCAGTTGGTCCTGCTTGCGATGGGCTTCCTCGGTCCCGAAGATACGCTGGCTGAAGTCCATCGGTGTGGAACGCGATGCACGCAGTAATGTCAAAGCCGAATATGGAAAATTCGCCACCAATCTGCCGGGCGTCTTCTCTGCCGGTGATATGCGCCGTGGACAAAGCCTCGTGGTCTGGGCGATCAACGAAGGTCGCGGCGCCGCGCGTGAATGTGACCGCTATTTGATGGGTGAGACGGTTTTGCCGTAGAAACGATATGCCCAAGCCACAGGAACTTTTTGTCATCTCGATTACCACGCGTGATCGGATTGGGATCATTTACGAAGTAACGAAAGCGATCAGCGAATTGGGCGGCAATATCGCCGATATTCGACAGAGCGTCTTATGCGGATATTTCAGTATGATCCTGCTCGCTTCGTTCCCCGTTGGAACGACTCAGCGTTCAATTGAGAGAAAACTCGCCGAAGCAGATTTAAACAGCGAGTCCGCGATAGAGGCGATGGTGAGAAAAGCCGACGATGACGCGGTCACGTCCAGTACATCCATGCCTGAAACAGCTTATGTCCTCACCGCCACCGGGCATGACCGCATCGGCTTTGTAGCAACGATGACTTCCTTTTGTGTAAAGAACAATATCAATATCATCGACCTTTCCACGACGATCTCAGATGATGCCTATGTAATGATCCTCATCATTGATCTGAATCATCACATCGCGTCCATCGGCGATATGCGCCGCGATCTGCAAAAATTTTCGCAGGAAAACGGCATCAAGACCGTGCTGCAGCACTATGATATTTTCAAGGCAGTCAACGAGATCAATTTGCCGATCCGATAACCTGCACCAAGAGAGAGCCCATGATCCGAACAGAAGAAATTCTCAACACGGTCGATATGATCCAGAAGGAAAAACTGGATGTGCGTGCTGTGACGATGGGCATCAGTTTGCTCGATTGTCATCGCTCCACGGTGGAGAAGACCTGCGCGGCGATCAAGGAAAAGATCAAACGCCACGCTGAAAAATTGGTGGAGACTTGTGAAACGGTCAGCGCGGAATATTCCATCCCTGTGGTGAACAAGCGTATTGCGGTCACGCCGATCGCGCATGTCGGCGCGGGGTTTGATTCGGCTGGATTTGTGGAGATCGCGAAAGCGCTCGATGAAGTTGCCACAGAAGTGGGTGTGGATTTTCTCGGCGGGTTCTCCGCCGACGTCTCAGGCGGGACTTCAAGCGGTGACCGCGAATTGATCGCTGCCATCCCTGAAGCATTGACGAACACACAAAAAGTTTGTGCTTCCATCAACGTGGGCACGACCCGCTCCGGTATCAACATGGATGCGGTGGTCATGCTCGGAGAGACGGTCAAGGAACTGGCGGAACGAAGCAGCCATCAGGGCGGATTTGCCGCGGCGAAATTCGTCATCTTTACCAACCAGCCCGGCGATAATCCGTTCATGGCCGGCGCGGTGCATGGACTCGGTCAACCGGAAGTTGTCATCAACGTGGGCGTCAGCGGACCGGGCGTCATTGCGCGTGCGTTGGAGCGGCGCATTGCACAAGATGGTCGTGAGAACCTGGGTTTGCATGATCTGGCTGATGAAATTAAACGCACGACGTTTCGTGTGACGCGCAGTGGCGAGTTGATCGGGCGGCGTGTGGCGAAGGCGTTGGGTGTTCCGTTCGGTGTGGTGGATCTGTCGCTTGCGCCGACGCCGAATGTGGGTGATAGCGTTGGCGAGATCATTCAGATATTGGGCGTGGATGCTGTTGGCGCGCCCGGCTCTACTGCGATCGTGGCGTTGCTCAACGATGCGGTGAAGAAGGGCGGCGCGTTTGCCAGTCAGAGCGTGGGTGGTTTGAGCGGTGCATTTATCCCTGTGTGCGAAGACCAAGTGCTGGCGAATGCTGTTCGTGATGAAAGCCTTGTGCTTGGAAAAACTCGAAGCCATGACCAGCGTCTGTTCGGTGGGACTTGGATATGATCGCCATCCCCGGTTCGGTGGATGCGGCGACGATCTCTGCCATCATCGCGGATGAAATGGCAATCGGCATGATCAACAATAAGACGACCGCGGTGCGTGTCATCCCTGTGCCGGGCAAGGAAGCGGGCGAGTTCGTTTCGTTCGGCGGTTTGTTCGGTGAAAGCGCGATTGCTCCCGTGCGCAATGCAGGGAAGTCATCGCGCTTTATTCAATTCGCTGGGAAGATCCCCGCACCGATTCACAGCTTGAGAAATTAAGGGTAAAGAGTTGTTTGACATTTTCATTGACATATTTTGCATGGATGGTAGAATACCGCCCAATATGTCTACACACATGATGCGTCGTACTCGTCGTGCAAAGCTAACCTTACTCGAGAGGTTGGATGTTTTTGATTTGCCGCAGGCGCGATGCATTGCATGAACAGAATCACAAACAGCCCTCCCTTCGGAGGGCTGTTTTTTGTGTACGGCTTTAGCACTTTATTGAAAGGATGATGAATGACGGCAACACTTGTATTGGAAGATGGAACCATTATTGAAGGTCGCGCGTTCGGCGCAGAGACCGATGCCGTGTTCGAGTTGGTGTTCAACACCAGCATGACAGGCTATCAGGAAATTCTCACTGACCCCTCCTATCGCGGACAGGGTGTGTTGTTCACTGTGTCGCATATTGGCAATGTGGGAATCAATTTGGAAGATGATGAATTGGCAAAGCCGCAGGTCTCTGCTGCTGTGATCCGTTCGTTAAGTCCTTTGGTGTCGAACTGGCGTTCGGCACTTTCTTTGTCTGACTGGCTCAAGCAGAATGGAGTCCCTGGCATCAGCGGCGTGGACACACGCTGGCTGACTCGCAAACTACGTGACGGCGGTACGCAAAAAGCGGCTCTTATCTACCAAGGGGACGTCTGCTGAATGAGTTATTGAAGATGGTCCACGCAGTGGAGCGGACTCGATGGGCGGGACATGGTCAAGGAAGTGACGTGTGAAGAAGTCCTATCATTGGGTGGATGATGAAGGGGCGAAGTGGGTAGGTGACCATCGACCAAAGACCAGGACATGGAAAGACCATGGTCAATCGCCTTTATCAGTCGTCGCTTATGATTTTGGCATCAAGGAAAATATCCTTCGCCATCTTTCATCTTATGGCGCAAACGTGACCGTTGTCCCTGCGGATGCGACGGCTGAGGAAGTGTTGGCGTTGAAACCCGATGGCATCTTTTTATCAAATGGACCTGGTGACCCAGCGGGTTTGCCCTATGCTGTCGAAGCCGTGAGCGGACTGATCGAAAGCGGCGTGCCGATGTTTGGCATTTGTCTTGGTCATCAATTGATCGGTCGTGCATTGGGAGCGGATACACATCGTCTCAAGTTTGGTCATCACGGTGGGAATCATCCTGTGCAATATTTGCCGAACGGAGAAGTTCTCATCACGGCGCAGAATCACAATTACTGTGTCACTGAAGGTGACTTGAACAAAGACGAAGTGGAGATCACTTACAAGAGTTTGAACGATGACTCGCTGGAAGGTTTGCGGATGAAGAACAAACCTGTCTTCAGTGTGCAGTTCCATCCCGAGGCGGCGCCTGGTCCGCATGATGCGCATGATATTTTTGCGTGAGTTTTTCCGCTTAATGAAGAATGCGGAATGATGAATGATGAAGCTTCAACCATATTCTCAAGCGTTTGAAAAAGATTGCCTTTCGATCTTTGACAGTAATGTTCCTATGTTTTTTGCTCCTCAAGAACGAGAAACATTTCGCGGCTTTTTGAATCGACAAGTCCATCCTTATTATTATTTTGTTGTTTCTGACGCGTCTGAAAAGATTGTCGCATGTGGAGGAATGAAACTGGAACTTTCCAAACATTCTGCAATGCTTCGCTGGGATATGGTGAATTGTGAGTCTCATAAACAAGGAATTGGAACTTTTCTAACCTTGAGTCGCCTTCATTTGCTATCTCAAAACCCAGATGTTCAAATGGTCAATGTTTATACAAGTCAACATACATATCTGTTTTATGAAGGTATGGGGTTTATTTTGCAACATGTCATCCCGAATGGGATTGTTGAAGGGATGGATGAGTACTATATGGAATTGAAGTTGTCACACGAAAAGATACAAGAACTTGAAGCATCAATCTCAAAGGATTTTTTATCCTATGAACAAAACTAATATTTACGACAATTTCGGTGGTCGAGTAGCCCTGAGCGTTCTTTGCGAAGGGCATATCGAGACCACAAGTTTAATCAAAAAAATGTAACTTGATATTGTTGGTCTCGATACGGCGCTCGACGCTCGCCTACTCGACCAACGGATGCTGATGAACCTTATGAAACGAACTGACATTCACACTATCCTCGTTCCTGGCTCGGGAGCCATTGTCATCGGTCAAGCGGCGGAGTTTGATTATTCGGGCACGCAGGCGGTCAAGGCGTTGAAAGCGGAAGGGTATCGCGTGGTGTTGGTGAACTCGAATCCTGCCACGATCATGACTGATCCTGAAATCGCGGATGCGACTTATATCGAGCCGCTCACGCCTGAATCGTTGGAAGCGATCATTGCGCAAGAGAAACCTGATGCGATGCTTCCTACTGTCGGTGGGCAGACGGGACTTAACCTTGCGTTGGCGCTCAGTGAAAATGGCGTGCTTGAAAAATATGGCGTGCAACTCATCGGCGCAAAGTTGACTGCCATCAAAGCCGCGGAAGATCGTCTGCTTTTCCGTGAGACGATGCAGAAGAATAATATCCCCGTTCCGCGTGGGGAGCGGCGTATTCGCTGGCGGAGGCGGAAGAACTTGTGAAAGAGACAGGCTATCCTGTTCTCGTCCGTGCTTCGTTTGCGATGGGTGGGACGGGTGCATCGTGGGTCTATGACCACGCGCAACTCGCGGAAGCGGTGCGCAGTGCCATCTCTGAATCGCCGATCCATCAGGCGTGGTTGGAAGAGTCCGTGTTGGGTTGGAAGGAATATGAACTCGAAGTGATGCGCGACAAAGCGGATAACTTTGTCGTGGTGTGTTCGATTGAAAACCTTGACCCGATGGGCGTGCATACAGGTGACAGCATCACGGTCGCACCTATACAAACGCTGACCGACCGCGAGTATCAGATCATGCGCGACCTTGCGCATCGTGTGCTCACCGTTGTCGGTGTGGAGACGGGCGGATCGAATGTGCAGTTCGGCGTGGACCCCAAAACGGGACGCATCGTGGTCATCGAGATGAATCCGCGTGTGAGCAGGTCGTCGGCGCTGGCATCGAAGGCGACGGGTTTTCCGATTGCGAAGTTGGCGGCGTTGGTTGCGGTGGGATACACACTCGATGAAATTACCAACGACATCACCAAGCAAACCAAAGCCGCGTTCGAGCCGTCGCTGGATTATGTGGTGACGAAGATTCCGCGCTGGGCGTTCGAGAAATTCCCAGGCGTGGACCCGACTCTCGGACCGCAGATGAAATCCGTGGGCGAAGCGATGGCGCTGGGGCGGACGTTCCCTGAGTCGTTGTTGAAGGCGGTGCAATCGCTGGAGATCGGCGTGGACTTTTTGGATGGCAGTGGACCGAACCGAGAGCCGATTGCTTTCGATGTTGAGAAGACTTTCCATACCAACAGCGGATCGGTTGTTTAGAGTTTATCGGGCAATTCAAGAGGGGATGGACTTGGAGGAAATTTCCAAAGCGACGGGTTATGATCTTTGGTTCCTGGCGCAAATGCAAGAGATACAGAATGTAGAAGGTCAGAATTCGGAAACTGCAGAGAGCGGAATGCAGAGGCAGACTTAAAGCAGTTGTTGCGTGATGCAAAGCAAATGGGATTTGCGGACTTGCACATTGCGCGGCTTTCACTTCACCATTACCTTCACTCTGCATTCTTACATTTAGAGAATTACGAAATCACTAGGCATACTCCCCACATTTCAACGAGTTGACACTTGCGCCGCGGAGTTTGAGGCGCAGACGCCGTATTTGTATTCCGCGTATGAGATGGATGATGAGTTACGACCGACGGATAAGCAGAAGATCTTGATCCTCGGCGGCGGACCGAATCGGATCGGGCAGGGGATCGAGTTCGATTATTGTTGTTGTCAGGCGGCGTTCGCGTTGTCTGAGATGGGATTTGAGACCATCATGTACAACTGCAATCCTGAGACCGTGTCAACGGATTACGATACGGCTGACCGTTTGTACTTCGAGCCGTTGACGTTGGAACATGTGTTGAATGTCATTGATAGAGAACAACCTGTCGGGGTGATCGTGCAGTTCGGCGGGCAGACTCCGCTCAATTTGGCGGCGGGACTCGAAGCGGCGGGAGTCAAAATTTTGGGCACGTCGCCACATGCGATTCAACTGTCGGAAGATCGCGAAGAGTTTGCGAAACTGCTCAAAGAGTTGGACATCCCTCAGCCTGAAAATGGAATCGCCCGTTCGTTGGAAGAGGCGCGCGAGGTCGCACAGAGAATCGGGTATCCCGTGTTGGTGAGACCGTCGTTCGTGTTGGGGGGCAGGGCAATGGCTTTAGTGGATTCAGAAGCCAATTTGGCAGGATTCATTCAGGAGGCGATCGAAGCGGCTCCTGGTCAACCGATACTCATTGACAAGTTCATGGAAGACGCGTTCGAGATCGATGTCGATGCGTTATCCGATGGGGAGCGGGTGGTGGTCGGCGCCGTCATGCAGCATATCGAAGAAGCAGGCGTCCATTCGGGCGATGCGGCGTGCGTCCTGCCTCCGTATAAGGTCAGCGCGTATCATCAGGGCATCATGCAGGAATACACCGAGCAGTTGGGGCTGGCGTTGGGCGTGCGCGGATTGATGAACGTGCAGTTCGCGTTGAAGGATGAAGTGGTGTGCGTGCTGGAGGTGAACCCGCGCGCTTCGCGGACCGTGCCGTATGCGAGCAAGGCGACGAATTTGAATCTCGCTTATAAAGCCGCGCAGGTGATGGCGGGCAAGACGCTGTTGGAATTGGGCGTGACCGAAGAGCCGCGCGTGGATGGATTCTTCATCAAGGAAGCGGTTCTGCCGTTCAAGAAGTTGCCAGGCTCGAGCGCTCTGCTCGGACCTGAGATGCACTCGACGGGCGAAGTGATGGGACACGCCTCACGCTTCGGTCATGCGTTTGCGAAATCGCAGATCGCGGCGGGTGTGGGATTGCCACAAAGCGGCGCGGTGCTGATCACGGTCAATGACATGGATAAAAGCGCGGGCTTGAAGTTTGCGCGCGATATGCACCGCATGGGATTCAGTCTGTATGCGACGCCTGGCACGGCGGATATGATCCATCGGGCGGGCATGCCTGTGGAAGTGGTCGAGAAGGCGCAGGACGGTTCGACTCAAATCGTTGACCTGATCCGCGGTGGACAGATTCAACTCGTCCTGAACACGCCGCTGGGTCCGCATGCGCACACGGACGGAGTCGAGATCCGCAAGGCGGCAATCGCGATGAACGTGCCCCTGCTCACGACTCTTTCCGCGGCGATGGCGGCGGTCTCTGCGATTCAGGCGCTGGGGAAGAAGGAGTTGCGGTATCGGAGTTTACAGAGTCATTTTGAGGAACGGATAGGAAACGGATAAACGGACTTTTGTAAGCGGACTTCGTCACGGACTCGCGGATGGAAACGGACTTACGGATTTGGGTTCGTTTGTTTGTGAGTTGAGGTAAAGATATAGCCCTGACAGGTTTTAGTGGGAACCTGTCAGGGCTTTTTGTAACATGGTGATGGCGGACATGACTGCTCATCGAAATTTCATGGGGCAAGCGTTTTATAATTTTGATAGCCTATTCTTGAAAGCAATCCGAATATTTTCCAGTAATTTTTCATAACGAGTTTTGATTTTGTGATTTTCCGAAACCTGTCTTCTGACATAACCTGGATCGAAACTATAGAGAAGAAGACCTTCCTTACCAAAGAAATATTCGTCAAATGCGCTTAACACCTGTAAAAGTTTTTCTGCTATCATCATCTTCAATAAAAAATGTCCCCATTTGACACCAGATACGTGGTTCGATATAATTCATCTCTGAATTTTTCAAGATTATCTAAATTTGCCTTTTCCCATAAACCATCACCTGCAAGGCGTAACGCTTGGAGTTTTTTCCAAACGTTAGAATAAGCTTCAAACTGTGCATCTTTATATTTACTGGCTCTAGAGTTGACATGCTTCGAAAAAAGAAATCAATTTGCTCTGATACAGGCAACTGTCCTCCAACAAATTGCTGAACAGTTATATTGCCTCCAGCATTTTGCAAATGCTTGTGCATTCAAGGCATTTGATGCTGACGCTCTATTTTCCGTATTATTGTTTATTGTCGTCAAATGTGATTTGGTTAGAAACATCATCTACTTTTTGCTTGTGTGTTCTTGTTTGTTCCTGCCTATTCTCAAGGGTTTTTTGCGCACGATCAATGAATTCTTTGTAGGCTTTATTTGTTTCTTGAATTATAAGCACTAAAGTGTCCCTATGATAATCTTTTACTTCTTCAATGGTAGTGCCATCCAAAATTACTGTATCACCAACCACTGCAGCAATTCCTGGACGATGCATTGATGAAAAACGAGAGGGATGATTCCAGTTGTAAACAAACATTTCCGCCCATTCATGTGGTGGTCGTTGAGATAACCGAAAAGGAATTTTATAAAGTGCACTTCCCTCAGTTCCATCGTTTCTCGGCACCCCAACTTGGTCAGCAATTATGCCAGTGATTTGAATAGGCTCAAAACCTATTAGCGATTTAACTTCATCATCTTTATGATGAAGTTTTGTTGATGCAGTATCGTTCTTTGTTATTCCAATTGGGGGAGCCTTTTCCCTTGTTCCTAAAATTGTTGTTTGTAAATCATCATAAGCTTTCTCCGAATAAGGCGAAGAAGAAAAATCTATATAATATTTTCCTGCCATTGAACTGGGCGCAGAGTTATGCCAAGGCTGCTGCCTCAATAATGGGATAAATTTGCGTTGATTACGAGTTGTCATAAATTCAGCCGTTATGATATCCCCTTCATAACCAACACCACCCTTACGTTTATCTGATCGATCTTTGTATTTGTGTGTGCAAACAATTAAAACATAATCGCTTTCGCGAATAGCACGTTCCATAAACTCTGGAAGTTGGTCACCAGGAACCAAATGCCATTGATCAAGTGTCACATCAATTCCATCACTTCTCAGGCGAGCGGCTAAGTCGCGAACCCATTTCTTGTGATCGTCGTTATCCCAAGAATATGAAACAAATACTTTTTTCATTCCAACAGTGTTATCAACTAGGTCATCAGGAAGGCTTTCAAAGAACTCTCTAAACCGTCGCAAGGTTGGTAAAGTTGCTCTATACTCTCTTCCAAATGCGGAGAGCGATCCATATCGTTTAACCGCTTCATCAAATTCAGCCAAGGCGCGAGTCTTTCCAACTAGTTGTCCCCATGCTTCAACCTGTCTATTTCTTAATACCCCAGAAGTCTTTCCTCCTGGATAATAGACTTTGCTTATTTCTCTTATTGCGTTTTCGAAATCCCAATCTTTATTTATTAGCATGTACGGAATTATAGAACGAGGGGAAGAAAAAGACAACGAGGAGAAATTGACCTCACCCCTAGCCCCTCTCCTGAAGGAGAGGGAAATACGTTCCGCTGGAAAGATGACAATCGGTGGTTATGGATTGGTCCGTGTGGGGATCCGTCTGCGGCTGGGGTTGGTTGGTTTAAAGTGGTGTTATGTTAGGAGCCTTCTCTAACTGCTTGTTGATACCGTGCAAGTAATTCTGGCTCATCAATCGAGCCGTGATGATGAACTTGACGCCATTGCCCATCCATCAAACGAAATATTCGGCTTGTTCGAATAGCCAGATTGAAGACTGTTTCACCAACACGAAACTCGCCCTGTTCCCTACCAACGGCATAAAACATTTCTCCATGTTGATGGATTGTGTAATCGTGGAACTCAACATAAACGCTTGCCTTTCCATTAAAGATACGCTCGTATACAGCCCTGACTTCTTCCCAGCCCCGCTTAATTCCACCCACAGGGTTATCCATTGCAATTTCTTCCGTTTGTGCCCAATTATTCACCATCTTTGTCAAATCTCGATTGTTGAATGCCTCATAAAAATCTGATAAGGCTCTGATTGGTTCTGCCAAATCTTGCTTGCTTTCATTGCCTGTAATAGGTGTTTGTTCTGTATTCATAAATCACTTTTCCTGTGGGCTTACCGTTTTTATAGGATTCCTTGTTGGAAGCACAACAATTGCTGGTTACGGATTGTCCATGTGGGGATGGCGGGGTCTCTGTGATTCAGGTGTTGGGAAGGAAGGAGTTGAAGTACCGAAGGTGAGGGGGTAAGGGTTGAGCCTAACTTACTCGAGAGCAACACCAAATTTTGCTTTGTGAACAGGATTTTATACTAATCTGGAAACTCTCTAACTGGCTTAAAAACAGGAAGGTTTTGCCTTTCTAGATAAGTGGAAATGGGTCACTTCACGACCACGGTGATTGAGAACTGGATGGATGGCGTTGAACACGCTGGTGTAGCCTGCCGGCAGACTGGGTCGCCGGCAGCCGTTAAACGTCGTGGTGCCGGCTGCGTTGGCATCATAGATGCCCTGCGCCCCGTGTTCCAATGGAATGATCCGCGGCGTCCGGCTGATCACACTCTCATCGCTGATCGCGATATTCCAAGTGTAATCAGCGCCTAATTTAAGCAGGAAGCTCTGACCGACGGTCATATTAATCGTCTGACCCTGGTCAGCCAGAGTCACAATCAGCCCGCCATCCGTCGCCGGATCTGTGAGCATCACTTTTACCGGCGTGGGGGAAGCGACTTGAGCTGCCGGAGGTGTGGCACATGCCGACAACAGACCCATCGCCAAAACCACAACCGTTAGAAACGAAATAGTCTTGATCATTCCTATCTCCTTTCCGAGTTCGATGATTACCGGAATAATATACAGCCTGAGAAAATCGAAAACGGGCTGTGAAGAGACAGCCCGTCGTCAGTTAAAAACGGTGGGGAGAATTAATCCAATTCAGCGATCGTCTTGCGGATCGTGAATTCATCCTGTTACTTAATTATGCTCTGCTTCTATCGCTTGCACAATCTGTGCGGCTTCCTTGACCATTTGGTTGGAAAAGCCCCATTCGTTGTCATACCAGCTTAATATTTTCACGAGATCGCCATCAATGACCCGGGTCATACCTAAATCTACGATTGAGGCGCGCGAGTCACGGATAATATCGGATGAAACGATGGGGTCGTGCGTAATTCCTACGATACCCTGATAGCGGTCACTGGCTGCTTCTTCGCTGATGATCTGGTTCACCTCGTCCACGCTGGTGGGCCGTGTGGTGACGATGACAATGTCGGCGATCGACCCGATGGGGACTGGCCCGCGGATAGCGATGCCATCGAATAATCCCTTGTATTGTGGCAGCGCCTTGGTAGTGGCTATGGCTGCCCCCGTCGATAGTAGGCACAAAATTGGCTGCACCCGCCCGGCCTCGCTCGAGGCGCTTACTCGGGCCATCGACAATCGATTGAGAGGCCGTGTAAGCGTGAACCGTGGTCATGATCGCTTTTTTAATCCCAATTCGCCGCCCGATAATTTCGATCACCGGGGTGATGCAATTGGTCGTGCAGCTCGCACAAGCGACGATATGCGTACTTCCATCGACAGTATTGACACCATGGACCACGGTAACAACATCTTCGCTTTTGGCTGGCGCTGACAATATGACGTTCTTTGCTCCTGCGCGAATATGTTTCTCCAGGTCTTCCCTCTTTGTAAAAACGCCGGTGCATTCGAATACCACATCAATTTGCAGGTCTTTCCAGGGAAGCTGCCCAGGATCCTTTTCACTCAAAAGCCGGATGGAGTGATCTCCAATAACTAAATTCTTACCCTCTATATGAACCGGTTTATCATACCTGCCGTAGACGGTATCGTATCTCAGCAAGTAAACAATGTTGTCAGGAGAAATGATGTCATTTGCAGCCACTAATTCCAATTCAGGAGTATCCAGGATGATCTTTAGCGTTGCCCTACCTATTCTCCCCATACCATTAATCGCAACCTTTGCCATGATTTACCTTCTTTCTAAAATTAAACTTCTTCATTCCGAGATCGAGGATTAAATAATTATACCTCTGGTTCCACCTTTATTTCTTATAATGTAATGCAACGACTCCCGAACGAAACGTTTTTTGCCCGACAAGATTTAGTGTACGGTTCTTGACCAATTCGAACAGGCGGGGACCTGCTCCCGCAATGATCGGGTGAACGACAAAGTGATACTCGTCGATGAGATCCCATTCTGCAACTTGCGATGCGATGTTAGTCCACCGATGAAAATATTTTTTCCTGGCTGTTGCCTTTAACTTCATGATCTCTTCTCGCAGATTGGAGTGGAGGAGCGTCGTGTTGTTCCACTCTACGCTCTTCAACGTCGTTGAAAAGACGATCTTGGGCATGGCATCGAATGTGCGGGCGAATTCGTTGATCACTTCCGTTTCCGATCCATTCACTGCGACATCGTGCCAGTACGGATACATCAAGTGATACGTGTTCCGTCCGAAAATGTCAACGCCTGAATCCCGCAAGAGCCCAGCGAAGTACTCGTGCAATTCATCATCGGCGATCCCTGTTTCATGACCACAGTAGCCGTCTATCGTGATGTTGATCCCAAAAATAACTTTTCTCATAGGTCCTTCTTCTGACATTCGATTAATCCATGAAAATACAACAATCGCTAGGTTAGTTTGTCAACAAAAGTGAGGCGGTGGCGCTCATTCACCCAAACCCATTCTGAAAGGTCTATTTTTCAGCTTTCCATAATATTTGGTTGATATGCCCATCTTGAGACTTTATATTCTCATACGACGTTTGCACGATCTGCTCAAGGATGGGCAGCTCCACATCACTGAGCCGCTTGATATAAAGACAATATCCAGTCGTGGTATGTTTACCTAACTTAGCCAGCAATTCAGAGTAGCGCGCCGTACCATCCATCAAGTACACGGTAATCTTCCCTTTTCTTGGATAAAAACCGATCACATGACCGTCGCCTTCACGTCCGCTGTCATATTTGAAGTGGTAGGTATCAAACCCGATCGTTCCCACATTCCACATTTTTGGCTTATGTCCGCTGATTCGCCACATCATTTCAAGCAGCACTTTAGAATCTTTTATGGTTTGCTCATCATCCAGTGAAGCAATATAGTCTTTGACCGAAGGGTTCTTCTGCACCACCTTGCTTTTAGCTGTCATGGATTCATACCTCCAAAGCAAAAAATATTAAGCGTCATGACCAGGTTGCCACGGCTCGTGCGTGTGTGTGAGCCAGACTTGTTCGGGGTCGAGTGCGATCACCTTCAATTGACCTTCAGTCTTCGGATCATCGAGTTCGCCAAACCAAACCGCCACGTCGCCGCCGACGATGATCGGACGTCCGCCCGTCTCGATGACAACCATCTGCATGCCGTCTGTGTGTCCCGGCGCAGGGACGAGCCGCAGTCCGGGAAACAGTTCGTACTCGCCATCGACCGGAACGTATTGCACGCCGGGCGCGTCGACCCATTCGCGAATGGTGTAATCGTCCTTGCTGCGCGCGTCGTCGAGTTCCCGACGCTGGACGTAGATCGGCTTGCCGGCGAAGAGGTGGTTACCGCCGCAGTGGTCGAAGTGCAGGTGAGTGTTAACGACGATGTCAATGCTGGTGAGATCGATGTCCTGCTTGTTTAGCGGACTGAGGCGGGGATCCATATCAGCCACTGCCGGGTGCAGCTCCGTCATGCCTGTGTCGACCAGCACACGTGCATTGGGATGGTCGATGACGTGCACGTAGACCTGCATCCGCTCACCCTCGGCGAGCAGGTTGGCAACGAGAACTGGTGTAATGGTGATTTTCTTTTTCATGGTTTTTATATTATCGATCGATTTATTAATTGAGCTGCTCGTTCAGGGAAAATTTATCTCCACAAGGATCGAACATTTTCTTATTGGTTTAATAGATGTTCGCAAAACGGGTACAGATCAGGATCTTCCTCGAGTGCGTTCATTCAGAGACATGGTGAAGTCGAAGTCACCCGGCGATTGACCATAGCTAGTCAACAACATGGCGGCTTCACTGCGGTGTTGTGTGGCATGGATAATGAGATCGATGAGGATGTGCCACACGGCGCGTTCACGGATCGCACCAGGGATGACGTAACGGATCGTGCCGTTCAGCGTTTCCTCGGTCAAAGTATTGAGATACGCCCGCATCTCCTGTTGTTCAACCATCCAGCGCTCTTGCAACATGGCGAATGTCGGGAACGCATCTTCGTGGAGTTCGGTCGCATCATAGGCTGCCTCGTCTGCCAAAGGTTCTTTGTAATATCCCTGGAGAGTGATCCGCTGCTGCCAAAGGTTGTCCATGATGTGGACCATCGTGGCACGCAAACTTCCATGCCCATAGGGGTTCGGGGCGGCGTACTGTTCTGGCGTCACTTTGGCACAGGCTGCCAGGAGGCGCGCATCAGCCCAGTCATTGTAATCATACAGAAGTTTGATTTCATCAATTTTCATCGTAGTATCTCCGTATAAGAAGTTGACAGATACAATGAGGCAATCGCTCATTCGCCCCAGACAGCAAATTCGTTTCCGCTTGGCTCCGTGAAGTGAAATCGGCGACCGCCAGGGAATGAATAGATGGGCTTGAGGATCGAACCACCCGCTTTTTCAACTTTCGCAAGCGTAGCCTCCAATTGATCGCTGTAGAAAACGATCAGCGCCGCGCCATTTTCCGTGGAGGAGGCGAGGTCAGACTGGAAGAAGCCGCCATCCAGTCCTTGATTCTCGAACGCTGTGTAGTCGGGTCCATAGTCTGTGAAGGACCAGCCAAAAGCGGATTCAAAGAACGCTTTTGTCGCCCCCAAGATCTTTGGCAGGGAATTCAACGTAATTCATTTTTTCATGCTGATTCATAGGTTCTCCTTATCCTAGTTGATGGTCAAATCCGATGGCAGGCTTATCATCGGCGATCTTTATCGACATTTCAACGTCCCAAAGAAGCTTTCCCGGCTCGATACGATAATCTGTCAGGTACGTTTCACGCCTGCATTTGTACGATTCCACTCCGCCGAGGTAAAAGCGGATCGAACTTGAACGGAGCGCTTAGACTCACACTTTTTTGACCGTCAGGTCCTTGTCTTCCATTTCCCAGGCGTGATCCATGGTGTGAAAGGCGGTGTGCCGAATCAGGAACCGAAGCGGCCATTTCGCCATCTTGCCGGCGGGCTTGCCCTGTGATGGAAGTCCCGTATTGCGTGGCAATAGGCATCGCGATATGCTTTCAGCCCTTTGTCAGTGAGCATGGCATCTTCGGGAGTGAGCACACCGAGCATCCTCGCCCAATCCTGCTCCGCGGCAAACGTATGACGGACGATATGGTCCCGATCACGCCCTCCCCCACGCGGTCCCTTTTGCATCTCAGCCGATACCCGTCTACGCACTTTATCGAAATATGCCCAACATGCCCGCATCAGTTTCAGTTCCCGTTCCAATTCGTCCACCGACATGCCTTGCTTGTCAATGCTCGAAAAGGCAAACGAGATGCCCCAGAAATCAGTTGAGCCCGTTCCCGGATACTGCTCGACCACTTTGACGTTCTTGACGGTGTCAAACTGCGCGGCCATTCCAGCGAGCTTTGCCACCTGTGCATACCGCGGAAAATAGGAACGCAGCCTTTCGACCGCATCCTCCCCGGTCTTCGCCCCGCGCTCGAGCCGGGCCAATCAGGTGCTACCGCCACCACCTTCTTGCCCTTCGGTCCGATTTCCAGTGTGATTCGAACATGTTTAGCCATGGTTCCTCCGATCACAGCAATTTACGAGCCGCGCAAAATCTTCTCCATCTTCCTGCCCTTCGCCAACTCATCCACCAGCTTATCCAAATATCGAACCTGCTGAGTCAAGGGATTCTCGATTTCCTCCACACGAACCCCACAGATCACTCCGGTGATGAGGTGCGCATTGGGGTTTAGCGAAGCCCGTTGGAAGAATGTTTCAAAAGTCACATTTTCCTTGATGAGTTCCTGAAGCTTCTTATTATCGAAGTTTGTTAACCACGTTATGACCTGATGTAACTCTTCCTTGGTTCTGCCTTTCTTCTCTATCTTTTGGAGATATAGCGGATAGACGGAAGCAAAGGTCATTTTTGCGATACGTTCATTATGTGTGTTGGAATTTTTCATATCAACCTTGTATTTTGGGGTTAATTCTTCAAATCGATGAAGTAGGATATGGTCTCAACCAGCCGCCAATCCGAAACTGGTTGTCATTTTGCTCAATCTCGCAATCGGATTGCCAGGTCAACCTGCCACTTTGTCTTTCTGGGCTCAGTTCGATAATCTGTCAGATAGGCTTCGTAGCGACAGCCAAACGCCTCACCTTTCGATGTATCTTTCCGATCTGCTTCCAGTTTCTTCTCTTTTATCCATATCGACAATGCCTGGTTCCCCCGCAGTGCATATCGTGAATAGGTTAGATGAGCATAACGTCCAGCCGGAAGGACTCCGCTTTTCACGCGCCCGTCTCCTGCCTGCTGTGATGTCAGGACAAACCCGGCTTCCACATCCATCAAACCTTTCATATCTATCACATGGTATCGAAGGAAATACGGACCTTGGTCAGCTAGACCTTGTGCATTGACCCACTGGCGTAGTTCTTTAAAGAGCTTGTCTGTCTGGGCAAACATGCCTTCGAACGGGGTGATGATTCGAAGACCAACATACTGTCTCGCAGTGCGCTGATCGATTCCTGGTGCACCTATTTCTGGTGGAAATTGTAAAGTTTTCATCTGTGCTTCGCTTTCTGACGTTTACAAATGGTGACGACATTATTGTCCGACAGGTGGTTCCCAAAGTTCCACTTTGTTTCCTTCCGGGTCTATTACCCAGGCAAACTTCCCATAGTCGGATTCATCAATCTTCTCGAGCACATTACAGCCTTCTTCCTTCAATGCCTTGACCAGCGCGTGGAGTCTTCCACTCGGTAGTTGACCATGAAGGAAGCAGAGCTCGGAGCATAGTGATCACTTTCTTGCGGATCGATCAGCCAGGCAGTTGTGCCTGCAACCGGCTTGCCGTCTGCATCGGTCCAATCGAAGGCGGCTCCGCCCCATTCCTGCACATCGATTCCAAGGTGTCGCTTGTACCAAGCCTGTAATGCCGGAGCGTCTTTTGCTTTGAAGAAAATACCGCCAATGCCAGTGACTCGTTTCATATGTGTCTCCTATTCGTTAATATGGGTGAAGGGATTTTCCGCCTAATGGCTTTCATCAGCGTGAATATACATCAACTTCCGGTTGTGATTGCGCCCGCACGCTCGTATGTCACGAAAATAACGCCAGTCGAGGTAACAATGCTTTCCGTCACCTTGAACGCCGCCGGGATCGTGCCATCGGCAAACAATCGCTTTCCAGCGCCCAACGTGATTGGATAAATCATCAGCCAGAACGTATCGACCAGATCATGCTTGATCAGCGTCTGAAGCAGATTTCCACTTCCCCAAACGTTCAAATCCGGACCTTGTGCCTGCTTGATCTTGGCGACTTTTTCTGCGACATCCCCGTTCAAAAACACCGACGGCTTCCATTCGCTGGATGTTCTGGTATTCGATGCGACGTACTTGGTCGCCGTGTTGACGCCCGGCCATTCGTCCGCATGTTTGGGCCAGAACGGTTCCCAAATATCAAAGGTCTTGCGCCCCAACAACAAGTCAAACGGTTTGTTCATCTGCTTTCTCAGGGTGGTTCCACCGATCTCATCGGCATAAGCCCCTGCCCATCCACCATACGCGAAGCCGTTGCTGGTATCTTCCTCAGGTCCGCCTGGTCCTTGTATAACACCATCGATGGAAATGTGTTCAAGCACAATAAGTTTTCTCATGGGAAGTCTCCTTTACGAAATTGTAGAACGTGTGTTCTGTTTCGTCAAGGCAAAAATAAATGCCGCTGTGCGGCTACTCAACCCTCGGCTCAGCGCGACGTCCAACACCTCTCCGAGCGGGGAGGGGAATCGTTTTGATTGAAACGCGACAATCGGTGGTTATGGATTTATTGGCCGGGGTGCCAGCCGCTGAATGGTGTCAGTTGTATCTGCTTCGAAAGATCATAAGCAGTCAATAGGTCGCTGTCGCTGTACACGAGCACACGTCCGATCACGAGCACCGAATTGTTCGGCGAGGATATCTGCGTCATGCCGCTCGGCACTTGTCCTTTCCAACCCGGTTCCGTAATGAGATAGTCGCCCGCCTTTGTACCTGTGGTACGCGTACCAACATAAGCGAAGTTGACGTTAAACGGGTCAGTGAATTGCACGCTGTAATAGCGCCCAGAGAAGTCTGGCACATGCAGCACTTGCGGCTCTGTGCTGAGGTCGAGCCAGCCAACTGTCAGGAGCGTGTCGTGATTTACGCCCGTTGTCGCCAAGTTTGAGCCCGAGGCGGACCGTGCCGTAAGAGGCTCCGCAAAAAGCGCTTGAGGCTCCGTGTAGAGCGTATTGATTGGGACGGGTCCTTCGCCGAACCCTTGATTGAGGATCGCTCTTTTGTATATATTGTTCACGAGGTGCGGCCAAAAGTAGACGAGAAGGGACGTGCCGAGCGCCCATGCCACAACCATAACTGAACCGAAGATAAGTAAATGCTGATTCATACGTGCCTTCATTGTGATATGACAACTGGCGGCACCTGGTATTTGCCATTGAGAATGGTTTGACCGGGCAGATATGCTCGCAGCCAGAGGATGAAATTACCAGAGGGCGCGGGCAACCAGTTGGATTCGTGTCCTGCCGGAACAGTGTTCTGAATATAGATGTCAACGGAACCGTCAGAGTTCGGCACGAGACCAGAGCGGTCGCTCACGCTGTACCGATTGAGTGGATTTGCCACGAAGCGGTTTTTCGCATCCCCCATCGTCAGCGACCAAAATGCATTATTCGGAGGGAGTTCCGCGAAGTGCATAATGTAGTTGTGTGCGCCGTTCAATGTGTGTCCAGCGCCATCTTTGCTCGTCATCCAATACATCGCCTCTTGCGGTACGTTTATTGGTCCAAGAAATATGACGGAACACGCGGCTCGCTTCAATATGCCATTGCCGGGTTCGCCACATCCGAACATGGTCGTCCAGCCGTTGACCTTTGTGATGTAGGCATTTCCGATAATTATTAGCGTGATAAAAGACAGTCCAACGCCTACAAGGATGCCTTGAACCACGTCCGAGGTTATCGTTCTTGTATATATATGGTTTGGGTTCAAAACTTGTCGTGCGCCAAATATAAGCGCCCCGACAATAATGGAGCCGATGATATAAGTGAGGACAGTGCGGGTCATAAATGTCATTATAGTACTCTCCCCCGATTCGCATGCACCACGTCCGAGAGGATAGTTCGCCTGAAACACGACGATCACCGGTTAGGAATTGTCCATGTGGGGAGGTTCGCTTGGAAGCGCTTTTACTGATTTATTTTCGCTAATAAATCAAGTGTGGGTAGCGCTTCTTCGCGGCTTTGCCCGAGAATGGTTACTATGATCCTCTTGATCCCTGTTTTTTCCATTTCTTCAATTGTTCTTTTATCGGGTATGGACTGTTCGAAAACGGATACTTCCAGCGAGTTCGGGTCACGTCCGTTTGCAATTGCCTGCTTCTTGAGTTTGACCATCGCCTCTTTTACCTTTGTCCATTCCATGTTCCATGGAGCCCAGCCATCACATACTTCCGCGGCACATTCGATTGCCTTTGCGCCGCCTCCACCCATAATGATTGGAGGATGAGGCTGCTGATACGGTTTGGGAAACGCCTTCATCCTGTCAAAGTTCACAAACCTGCCATGAAACTCTGATTCGTCTGTCGTCCAAATCTCTTTGATCGCTCGAATTTGTTCTTTCAAAAGTTGAAAACGTGTGCGGTAGTCAACCCCATGGTCTGCCATTTCTGCCTCAATCCAGCCTGCTCCAATGCCAAAAATAAAACGCCCTTTGGAAAGCAAGTCTAATGTCGCTGTCTCTTTTGCAAGGAGGATCGGATCTCGTTCGATAACTAGAGAAACGCCAGTTCCAATCTTTATGTTCTTTGTTGCTGCTGCGGCAAGCGTCATGGCTACGAAGATATCGTATGTTTGCCAATAATACTCGGGCAGAGGGGATGTATTTAGAAAGCGAACAGGTATATGTGTATGTTCTGAAAACCAAACCAACTCCAAACCGCGTTCTTCAGCGGCACGCGCTAATTCGTCCGGTTGAAAAGAAGATTGAGTAGGGAAAACATGAACACCTAATAGAATTTTGTTGTGCATCATTGATCCAATTCTTTAGTTGAACTCTCAACTATGATTTATACACATCATGGTATGTAAGCGCTTATGTATAACATTATAAAGCCGTCGATATAAAAACACATCAACGCTGCTCACGTGTCCTGGCTATGGCTATACATCCAATTCTGTATCACCAAACAGATAGTATTCTAAAATGAATTTCTCCAACACTATTGACTGATTTCATATCAGTAGTAGAATTGCGCCCAATATGTATTTAGCGCTTGCATTACCACCTGCTCGTCGTCCCAAGCCAACATTATTTGAGAAGGTCAGTCTTTTTGTTGGATGATGGAATAACAAACACGTACAAATCATACGCACAAATCTACACAAACAGCCTGCCTTCCTGGTGGGCTGTTTTTATTCTTCACATAATCGAGGTCATTATGCAAAACATTATTGAAATTGAAAATGAACATACGTCGGGACTCTACACCAAGCAAAATTTTGTCATTGTACGCGGACAAGGTGCATCATTGTGGGATGCGGACGGAAACGAATACATTGACTGTTCATCTGGACATGGCGTCGCCAATCTCGGTCATGCCAACCCCAGGGTTGCTGAGGCGGTCTATAAGCAGGCGTCCACGCTGATAACTCTTTTCGAGACCTTTCCCAACGACCAACGCGCCACAGTGATGGAAAAATTGACCGCATTAACCCCCGGCTTGGATCGAGTCTTTTTCTGCAACTCAGGCACGGAGTCGGTGGAAGCGGCGATCAAGTTTGCGCGCCTGTCCACAGGTCGCAGAGGAATTGTCGCGGCGATGCGCGGCTTTCACGGTCGGACGATGGGTGCGCTCTCTGCCACATGGAACAAGAAATATCGCGAACCCTTCGAGCCGCTTGTCCCGGATTATAGCCATGTCTCTTACAACAATGCCGAAGCATTAGAGAAGGCGGTCAACGATCAGACCGCGGCAGTCCTGTTGGAACCTGTGCAAGGCGAAGGCGGAGTTTATCCCGCTGACCCGTCCTACATGGAATCTGTGCGCGAGATATGCGACAGAAATGGTGCCTTGCTCATTATGGACGAAGTACAAACCGGCTTTGGTCGCACAGGCATGATGTTCGCTTATCAACATTATGGCATCACGCCAGATATATTGTGTGTTGCCAAGTCTCTTGCGGGGGGTATTCCCATGGGCGCAGTGTTACTGGGCAGTGCAATTCAGAATCTTGCGCCGGGACTGCACGGCTCCACGTTTGGAGGTAATCCGCTCTCCTGCGCGGCGGCGAATGCGGCATTGGATGTGATCGTCGAAGAAGATTTGCCTAGGCAGTCATTGGTCAAGGGCGCGTATTTTCGTGATCGGATGCGGGAATTCGACCTGCCGGTAGTGCGCGAGGTGCGCGGTTTGGGATTGATGATCGGCATCGAATTGAAAAAGAAAGTCGCTCCATATATCAAGGCTTTGCAGGAACGGAACGTCATCGTCTTGAACGCGGGGCTGACGACGATCCGTTTGCTGCCACCGTTGGTAATCACTTATGGGCAGTTGGATAAGGTGGTTGATGCACTTGCTGAAGTGCTGGCGACAGATGTAGTGGCTGAGTAAGTAACGGATTTTAAGCGGATAAACGGATGAGTGAAACGGATTTTGAAACTTTAATTGGGTTGGTCTCTCAATATAGTCCATCAGGTCAGGAGAAGGGGGCGGTGGAGTGGCTGGTGGCGCATATGAAGTCGCTGGGGTATGACGATGCCTATGTGGATGAGGCTGGCAATGCCGTTGGCGTAATCGGACAGGGACCGAAGCAAGTTGTATTGCTCGGTCATATTGACACGGTGCCCGGCGAAATTCCCGTTCGAGAAGAGAATGGAATTTTATATGGTCGTGGCTCTGTGGATGCGAAAGGTCCGTTGGCGTGTTTTACGGATGCAGTTGCGAAGGTGGGTGTCAAGGATGGCTGGCAGTTTGTCGTCATCGGCGCGGTGGAAGAGGAAAGAGATTCGGAAGGGGCGCGTTTTGTTGCCGAGAAATACAGACCAGATTTTGCCATTATCGGCGAGCCCAATCACTGGGATCGCGTCGCTTTGGGATATAAAGGAAGCGCGTGGGCGAATATAACCGTCAAGCGCGGGCAGGCACATACTGCCAGTGGCGAAGAGACCGCGGCTGAGGCGGCAGTGGATGTGTGGCTGAAGATCAAGTCCTATGTCGATTTGTTCAATGCTGACAAGCCGAAGGCTTTTGATAAATTACTGTTGACGTTGCGTGGCATGGATTCGGACTCGAATGATTTCGAACAATGGGCGCGTTTGAAAGTTGGATGCCGTCTGCCCGTGGAAGTTTCGCCGGAAGATTGGTATGGAATATTAGAAGAGACCCTAATCCCCAATGGGGAGAATCAGGTTTCCGAAACCTTTAGGGTCTTGTTAGAGCCGATGGGCTTTGCCTTACCCGCTTGGGGATGTGAGAAAAATACTCCGCTGGTACGAGCATTCTTGAGCAGTATCCGTGCAATAGGATGGAAAACCAAGTTTTGTTTATAAAACCGGGACGGCAGACTTGAACGTTGTCGCGCCTGTATGGAAATGTCCCGCTGTTGTGTACGGACCAGGTGATTCGAGTTTGGATCATACGCCGAATGAACATATCTCATTGGATGAATATGCAAAATCTGTAGACGTGTTACAGAATGCGCTGAAGGGGTTGGCTGTATAAATTGCAGGGTGGGAAGAGGTTGGTTTTTTAGTATCAATTTTCGGCTGAGAGCGAAGCGTCATGTGTTATAATCCCGCCGCTTCACTTAAGAAGCAACATCTTGCTTGGGACGGGCAATAAGCGTCCTTGAGTGGGTTTTATCCCCACTAAACTCATTCCGTTCCGCGCCAGTCCGTGAACTGCGCGTTGGAGAACGGAAATATCAGGAGAAAAATGGCTGTAATTTCTATGAAAGCCCTGCTTGAAAGCGGCGTCCACTTCGGACACCGCACCAACAAGTGGGACCCCCGTATGAAACCGTACATCTTCACAGAGCGTAACGGTATTCATATTATCGACCTGCAACAGACTTCCAAGTTGTTGAACCAGGCATACAATGTGATCCGTGATAATGTGGCGAACGGCGGCATTGTTTTGTTTGTTGGCACCAAGCGCCAGGCACAGGAGACAATTGCGGACGAGGCAAATCGTTGCGGCATGCCCTACGTCACTGAACGCTGGATGGGGGGGATGCTCACCAACTGGTCTACAATGCATGCCCGTATCCAGGAGCTTGAACGACTTGAAAAAATGCGCGATAACAATGAGCTGGAGCACCTGACCAAGAAGGAAGGCTTGATGATCAGTCGCGATATTGCGCGTCTCACAACTCGTCTTTCTGGTACACGTTCGATGAAGCGCCGCCCCGACCTGATCTTCATCATTGATGTTGGGCGCGAAATCTCGGCAGTTCGTGAAGCGAACCTGCTTAAGATCCCGATCGTTGCCATGGTGGACACGAATTGTAATCCGTTGAATATTGATTATGTGATCCCTTCCAATGACGATGCGATCCGCGCTATTAAGTTGCTGGTTTCCAAGGTTGCCGATGCTGTTCTTGAAGGCAAGGCAATGCGTAAGGAAGATGATTTTGAAGATTTGAAATCTGCTGAGGAAATGAGCGCTGACGCATCGGCACGCAAGGCTCCAAAAGTTGTCGAAGTGGAAGATGAACTCGCGGATGATGCTCTTCTTGGTGAGGCAACTCTGGCAAAGATGAGCGCCGCAAAGGAAGACGTAGTTGCAGAAACACCCGTTGTTACAGAAGAGACCCCTGTTGATGTAGAGGTACCTGCTGTTACAGAAGAGGTACCTGTCGTTGAAGAGACACCTGCAGTTGAAGCGACAGAGGAAAAAGCGCCTGAGAATGTAACTGAAGAACCAGCCGCCGATAAAGGTAATGCTGAGTAAATAGCTTGAAGCAAGATAAGGAACTATAGATGGAAATTACGACTGAAATGATCAAAGAATTGCGCGCCGCGACGAATGCGGGCGTGCTCGATTGTCGCAAAGCACTTACCGAAGCGGATGGCGATTTTCAAAAGGCTGTGGATTGGTTGCGCGAAAAAGGCATGGCTACCGCCGCCAAGCGCGCCGACCGCGATGCTTCACAAGGTATTGTGGAACTCTACTCGCACGGTGGTGGACGCGTGGGCGTGATGGTCGAAGTCAACTGCGAGACCGATTTCGTTGCCCGTTCGGAGAAGTTCCGTGAATTGGCGCATGAGCTGGCTTTGCAGATTGCCGCATCGGCGCCGCGCTACCTCAAAACGGAGGAGATTCCCGCCGAAGTGCTGGAGCATGAAGCAGAGATCGCTCGTGCCCGCGCGAAAGAGGAAGGCAAGCCTGACAACGTCACTGAGAAAATAATTCAGGGACGCCTTGAGAAGTTCAAGGATGAAGTTGTCCTTTCACGGCAGGCTTATATTCGCGACGAATCGCTTACCATAGAAAAGTTGATCCTTCAAACGATAACCGCCATAGGCGAAAATGTGATCGTCCGCCGCTTCCAGCGATGGGAGTTAGGCGAGAGTTTGGACGATTAATAGTGATTGCAATGACCAACCTTCGGGTTGGTCATTTTTATAACCATACAAACCGTTTTGCGGACAAATAAAAGGAGAAATATGAGCAACTTCAAATACAAGCGTATTCTTCTCAAGTTAAGTGGGGAGGCTCTGGCAAGCCCATCTGGTTTTGGCATAGACGTTGACGAAGCGGAATCGATAGCCAAGCGTATCAAGGAGGTACATGATACCGGTTTGGAGATTGCTGTTGTGATCGGTGCTGGGAATCTTTGGCGCGGCAAGCAGGGATTGGAACGCGGGATGGATCGTTCCACCGCGGATTATATGGGTATGCTGGCGACGGTCATGAATGCCATGGCATTGATGGACGCACTTGAACGTGAGGGAGTTTACACACGCGTCATGTCTGCCATTGAGATGCGCGCCATCGCGGAACCGTACATCCGCCGCCGGGCGACCCGCCATCTTGAAAAGGGACGCGTCGTCATCTTTGGCGCGGGGACGGGCAATCCATTCTTTTCAACGGATACAGCCGCCGCCTTGCGTGCGACCGAGATCGACGCGGATGTGGTCATCAAAGCCACGAAGGTGGATGGCGTGTATGACTCAGATCCCAAGAAGAATCCGAACGCGGTCAAGTTCGATACTCTGAATTATATTGACGTGATCAACCGCCGTCTGGAAGTGATGGATAGCACCGCCATTACCCATTGTATGGAAAATAAAATACCCATCCTTGTTGTCAATATGTGGGATAACCATGCACTTCTGGCTGCGTTGAGAGGGGAGGCGGTCGGTACGCTGGTATCTGACTGATCAAAATTCGGGTCGTGATCGTGCAGGAGAGATGAATTCTCTCCTGTTTTGTTTCCTGAGAGTCTCTCCAAATTTCTCAAATCCTCTCTCATCTCGCCATTCATATAGCGAATTTCCTAATTTTGGTGTATCCTTAACATTAAAAATTTCCCCCCTTCAGGAGGTTGTGGTGATAAAAGATTTACTCGCCGACGCTGAACATCGTATGCGCAGCGCAATTCAAGTTCTACATGATGATCTCAATACCGTTCGTACCGGACGCGCGAATCCATCGCTGGTTGAGAAGCTTTCGGTTGACTATTATGGGGCGCCCACGCCTCTCTTACAACTGGCTTCGATTAGCGTACCAGAGCCGCGTTCGATCATGATCAAGCCTTTTGATGCGACTGCGATCAAGGCGATAGAAAAAGCAATTCAAACCTCGGACTTGGGCTTGAATCCAAACAGCGATGGCAAGGTCATTCACCTCAACCTGCCTCCGCTGACAGAAGACCGACGCCGCGACCTTGTCAAACAGGTGCATCATCGTTTAGAGGAGACTCGTGTCGCAGTGCGTAACATCCGCCGTGATTCTCACAATGATATGCGGGATTTCGAGAAGGAAAAATTGATTTCTGAAGATGAACTGAAACGCGGTGAAGAGGACCTACAAAAATTAACCGACCGTTTTATCGAAGAAGTTTCAGAGCATGGTCAGAAAAAGGAAGCCGAGATCATGGAAGTGTAGGCGGATATGTGCGCCTGCAAGATCGTTTAATTCTTAATGACAAAACATCCCCTTAATATTCCAGCCGATAAACTTCCCCGTCACGTTGCCATAATCATGGATGGCAACGGACGCTGGGCGCTTTCACGCGGCTTGCCGCGGCTTGCGGGTCATAAAGCCGGTACAGAGAACCTCCGCCGCGTGATCACTGCGACAGTGGAGTTTGGCGTCAAATATCTGACCATCTATGCCTTTTCCACCGAGAATTGGGGGCGCCCGCCCGAAGAGGTGAAGGGATTGATGTATATCCTTGAAGATGTCATTGATAAAGAATTGAAGGAGCTCAGTGCAGAAGGCGTCCAGTTGCGTCATATCGGACGCCTGGAAAGGCTTGCTCCATCGCTTCAAAAGAAGGTGCTTCGTGCGATCGAGTTGACAAAAAACAATGATCGCCTTATCTTGAATGTGGCATTTAATTATGGCGGACGCGACGAGATCGTCAATGCCATTCAAAATATTATGAAGGATGGTATCCCGGCGGACGAAGTTACGGACGAGCTTGTAAGTCGCTATCTATACACAGCCGGCGTACCAGACCCTGATCTCATCATTCGCACATCGGGTGAATTACGTGTGAGCAATTTCCTCATCTGGCAGGCGGCGTATTCAGAGTGGTATGTTACGCCAACCTATTGGCCCGACTTCGATAAGGAAGAATATCGCCGTGCGCTGGAAACATTTGCTTCGCGCGACCGCCGCTATGGGAAAGTCTCATCGAAAGATTATGAGGCTTCGAATGCTTAGGCGCTTATTGACAGCTTTGGGAATGGCGGTTGTAGGATTGCCAGCCATTGTCTACGGGGGAGTTTTCTACTATTTGTTGATGGGGACATTTTTAGTGGGAGGGGCGTGGGAATATGTCCGTATGTATCGGGCGGTGAAGTACGAGCCCAATGAAATCGTCGTGGTTGGAGGCGTGCTTGTGATAGTCACAGCGCGCTTCTTTTTTGCGGGCGCTGCGGCGCCCCTGTTTGTTTTGCTTATCCTTCTCGCAATGACCGTTCATCTCCTGGCGTTCGAGCGCGGCCGTGACCAAGCCGCGCTCGATTTTGGAGTCACTGTTGCGGGTATTGTCTACCTTGGTTGGATCGGTTCCTATTTGCTTGATCTACGCAACATGCCGCAGGGAGGCTGGTGGCTGATGTTGATCCTGCCCATCGTGTGGGGAGGAGATACGGGCGCCTACTCGCTTGGCGTTGTATATGGAAAGCATAAAATGGCTCCACGCCTTAGCCCAAAGAAGAGTT
This sequence comes from uncultured Chloroflexia bacterium, assembly GCA_963730175.1. Lineage (GTDB taxonomy): Bacteria > Chloroflexota > Anaerolineae > Anaerolineales > Villigracilaceae > Defluviilinea. The sequence continues at coordinate 84,062 of CAVSRF010000032.1, forward strand.
GGGAAGGCTATGCTGCCGGCGTGTTTACGGCAACGATCGTGGGTGCATTCTTTGCTTATGGGTATGCAGAGTTAAATCCGGGTTTTCAGCCATTGGCTGGGCTGATTAGTCCATTGCAGGGTGCTTTGCTGGGTCTGGTGATCGGCGCGCTTACGCCGCTGGGCGACCTAGGTGAAAGCATGTTCAAGCGTCAGGGTGGGCTTAAGGATTCGAGCAATATCTTTCCGGGACATGGAGGTTTTCTGGATCGGATCAATTCGTGGATATGGGGCGCCGCGATCGGCTTTTTCATGATTCAATATTTCATTCTATAAGGAGGCGTATGGATCGCAGTAAAGACCCTACTCGAAATCTTGCTCTTGAATTGGTGCGCGTCACCGAGGCGGCGGCGTTGGCGTCAGGTCGCTTTATGGGACGCGGAGATAAAGAAGCGGCGGACCAGGCCGCGGTCAACGCGATGCGGATCGTCCTCCAGACTGTGGACATGAACGGAGTCATCGTCATTGGCGAAGGGGAGAAGGATAACGCTCCGATGTTGTATAACGGCGAAGAAGTGGGAAACGGCTCAGCCTCCGGACGTGGATGTTGCAGTGGACCCAATTGACGGGACTCGCCCCTTAGCCTTTGGCCGCTCAAACTCGATTGCGACAGTTGCGATTGCCCCGCGTGGGACAATGTTCAACCCGGGTCCTTTTGTTTATATGAACAAGCTGGCTGTGGGACCGGAAGCGAAGGGCAGGATCAATATCGAAAAGTCTGTGACTGAAAATCTCAAAGCGATCGCGAAAGCCAAACAAAAGGATGTGGAAGACCTGACGACCATCGTCCTTGACCGCGCCCGTAATGAAGAGATCATCGCTGAAATACGCAAATCCGGCGCGCGCATTCGTTCGATCCCTGATGGTGACGTTGCCGCGGCGTTGATGACCGCCTGGCCCAATTCGGGCGTGGATGTGTTGATCGGCATTGGCGGCACACCCGAGGGTGTGATTGCGGCGTGTGCGTTGCGTGCGATGGGTGGGGAGATACAAGGCAAGTTGTATGCGCGTGATGAAGATGAATTGCGCCGTGGTCATGAAGCAGGCTATGATTTCGATAAGATACTTACGATGGACGATCTCGTTTCCTCGGAGGATGTTTTCTTTGCGGCAACCGGTGTCACAGATGGCGAGTTGCTCAAAGGCGTTCATTACTTTGGAACAAGTGCAACCACCAATTCTCTTGTGGTGCGCGGCATGACGGGTACAGTGCGACAAATCACCGCTACCCATCAAGTGGATAAACTGAGAAAACTCAGCGCTATAAAATATTAACTCGTCTTACGCAATGTCGTTCTGAGCGAAGCGAAGAACCCCTACGGTTATTGTATATTGTAGAGACCCTTCGCTCCGCTCAGGGAATCATGTGCGGGGGGCATAAGGTGAGACCATAATTTATGTCATTGTAATGGTAGTGGTCGAGACCCCAGCCCAAAGCAATCTCCATCACGAGGTTGGGGGATTGCTTCGCAATGACGGGTTGCTTGACACCCTCAGCCCTTAAGGTCTAATCCCCGTCGCCTTCCTCGATAGCTCAATCGGCAGAGCGAGCGGCTGTTAACCGCTAGGTTCCTGGTTCGAAGTCCAGGTCGAGGAGCAAATACAGGGAATTTTCCCAAAAAAGAGACCCAGACCCCCATATCTGGGTCTCTTTTTTATTGGTAATTAAAGGGGTCGGTGCAAACAGGGTGGAAAGTATGGAAACAATAGACAATGTGAATAAGGCAACCAAGAATTGTAGAGAGGATAGACATAATATACAAGATCATAAGCTATGGAGTGTGCGAACCTAGAACTAGAGGAGTTAAGGGCGTGCACGCAAAGGTTGTCAGAAAAAGGGAGCCTCAAGTAGGATAAGTAAGTAATCAGCAAACCACCTACCCGAGGCCCAGAATGAAATATAACATTGAAAAAATAATCGAGATAGGCAAGATGTTGGCAGAGGTTGTAGAAGATGCAATCAAAACGGAAGGTTGTCTCTACTTTGGAGTTGAACGCCAGCCTTCTAAGCTGTTTGTTGTGAGTTCGAATCTCGCCAGGGGCGCAGATGTAGGGGTAATAACACCGCCATGTCGCCAGATATGGCGGTGTTGCATTTAAGTACAACATCGGTATACCTTAACGGGGTGGAATTATTGGAAAGGGTGGAAGGATAAGAACTCATTTGAAGTATTGTGTGCTTATATTGGATATTTCCTTCTTGCTGAGCAACAGCCTCTTCAATTAGTCGTCATGTTGGATCTTTAGTTTTACAGTAGAGCCTCTGTTTCAAAATCAGTTGATCTATTTTTAGTTAAGAAACCGGGGAAATCTTTTTTTAAAAGAAGTCAATGTCTCTGCTGCTCTCACAGACCCAAATTCCATTTTTTATTACTATAAGAAGCTAATCGAATTACGCAAGAAAAATCCTATCATTGTTTATGGTCGTTATGACTTAATCCTTGAGGACCATGAAGAAATCTATGCCTTTACGCGGACGTTGGAAGCAGAGCAACTGCTGGTTGTGTTGAACTTTAGCAGGAATTCGCCCGTATTTACCTTGCCTGAAGATATTCCATTTTCAACCGCGGAATTACTGATCAGCAACTATATTGTGGATCCCAATGAAGGTCTCCAGCAGATTACGCTCCATCCTTTTGAAGCGCGTGTTTATCGCCTACGACAGTGAGATAGCTGAACCATGATCATAAATATCTGTGCCTAAGGCATGGATCAGAAATCTGGTTGCTTCGTAAGTCATAAACCGCAAATCATTGGTGCGAATCTCTTCAAGAAGATCTCGCCCTCGTAGGCGCGCCAGGGAAAACGTTGGATCTGATCATGCCCGGCATGGATGGTGTAGAGTCAGCTCGGCGCGTCAAACAGGTCAACCCGCGCTCGTGGATCGTGGTGCTGACGTCGTATCACGATGATGAGCATGTTTTCCCGGCACTGAAAGCGGGCGCACTCTCTTACATCCTCAAGGATGTGAACGCCGATGAGCTTGCTGCTACGGTACGAAAAGCTGCTGTAGGTGAAACGGTGCTGAATCCACGAATGGCGGCACGTGTAATCAAGGAATTGATTCATTGTCGATCAAGAGCTTTCCTGTGAATGAATTGGTGCAGTTTCTCGGCTTCGATGATGATCCCAAGCCCTGGCAAATCGAGTGCATCTATTTTTGGTTTTCGGATCCAGGCTCTGATCTGTTTTGATGTGGCATTGCACATCTGGGCGGCTTGAGGAACGGTGAGGTAGCTACCGCGTGGGATGAAAGTAGGGATGATGCTTGGCTTTGTGATCGCAACAGGTTGATCAATCTTCTTTGCTTCTCGAAGCTAAAATGCACCCCAGGTATTTTGATTTAGAACCGTTGAACAATTCATGGCGGTCAACTTGTACCGTATCCTTGATTCCTTGTCATAATGTTTCCCAATCTGTGGAGTAAATTCTTCATCGGGCATATATTTCTTGCGAGCTTTGGTGATGAATTTCTGACATTCAGCCGCAGTTGCAGTTCTTCCGGTTGCATTTGCCTACAGTCTTTCTGCGGCTGGGATATTTTAGCTTTCGCTGGAGCAAGCAGGTAATTGGGAATGAGATCGGGTCTTAATGCTAAGCTTGTGTTACGTTTTGGCTGGTTTCTGCAACTAAGGGAAGATGATCCCCTTCCACCCATTCTTCACCATTCGGTCCTATTTCCTTTTTCCAAATAGGAACAATTTGCTTCAGGCGGTCGATACCATAGCGTGCAGCGTCGAACACGCCTGTATCACGGTGCGGAGAAGCACATGCTATGAATATTGTTGGTGTGCATGGATACAAGCGTCCAATGCGCTGCACAATGGCAATCCCTTCGATGGTATTCCAACGTGCTCGGATCTCATCTGCAAGCTGTTTCATCATGACTTCTGCCATCGGCTGATAGGCTTCGTATTCCAAATAATTCGTCTCGTGCGGATGGTCGCGGCTGGTAACACCGCGCACCAAGCCAGTGAACATGGCTATCGCTCCATCGGATGGCAGCGCAATTTGGCTGAGTAGGTTGTTTAAGTCAAGTTCATTCTCGGTTATTAAAGTAATCGTTGGGTATTTGTTCATTTCAACCTCCAAAAACGGCGGGAAATAAAGCCACCTCGGCTTTGTCCAGGATTCCACATTCATCAAAGGCATATTCGCGGTTGACTGCGACCAACGAATGTTTTGCGAGTCCATTGAAAGACAAAAATTTTTCTTCCAATATGACACGCAGATTCGCAACAGTTGTTTGCGGAGGAATTTCCATAGCGACCGAACCAGTACCGGCTCGGTCGCGCAATGTGGCAAAGAATAGGACTGTAATGTTTTTCATCGTTAATAGCCTTTTCTTCTCACGGACAACGGATCACGCCTTGTGCCCATAAACATCCGCCACACACCAAACCGGTGTTGCCCAGACAGTCCTCAACATTATCGGTGGATAATTCACAGCCACTGCAAAATGTACAGGATGAGAAATCGAAGCGTTGCAGGCGCTCGCGTAAATCCGCGTATTCTTTACTCTTCCAAATTTCAAGTACATCTTTTTCCAGAACATTGCCCAAAACATACGTATGCTCATGACGCATCTGCCTGCCAAAATAATGTTGATTGGTGTGCAAAAGCGGCAGGCATGGACAAACACTTCCATCCCAACGAATGGCGGTGCTTCCCTGCTCGACGAACGGACAGGTATCCACAGACGCGGTTGATCTCATATCCTGCCAATTCCAATTGATATTTTCTGGAGAAGATATCCGCCAGCACATCTTTTGTGTAATCGTTCCAATCCATGCGCGGCAGGTTTACAACCGGGATGGATGTGGTCTTTCGCGTGGCAGTGTTGAATACTGTACGTTTGTACAAAATCTGCTCATGCAATTCAGGCGTATGTGCCAGAACATTGCTGATCGAAAATTGTTTCGCGCCCAAACTAATTCCCAGCCGCAACACCTCCGGCAGATCCGCGATGTTGTCTTTCATGGCGACAAATGCAATCCCCAGGTTGGGCTTGGTATTGTCAATATCTGTGGCTTTGTAACGTATCGTGCGCAGGGTTTTCAAATTCTCAAGCACCTTCGGAAGCGAAGAACCCAGCCGCACATCCGCATAACTTTCCGGCGTGGAACCATCCAGCGAAACCCAGAGCGTATCCAACCCGGCGCGGATGAATTGCAATGAACGTTCCTCGGTGAGCAAAAGCCCATTTGTGATCAACTCAACTCTGGTACCCAACGTCTTGAACCGTTTAACCCATTCCACAAGCCGATGATGGATCAATGGCTCTCCATAGCCACCGAAGAACACGGTAGGCAGTGGCGACAACCCTTTTACTGTTTCAAAGATGCGTTCAAATATCTCATCGCTCATCTTGCCGGGCGGTTCCCCCCAAACATTTCTCATGCAAGTGACGCAATCGAGATTACAAAGATTGGTCACTTCAATATATATTTTTGCCAGTTGGGTTGTTGGTCGCAGCAGCCTGATCTCGTTACTACCCTCATCCAGGTAGACATCCATTCCAGGTTTAATACCGAAACGCAGCACGATATCAGGCGGGAGCACCATGCGCCCGTGTTCATCGATGCTGGCTTTGATGAGCTGCTTCTGATTCATGGATTCCCGTTCGGCTTATCCACCGATCTGTGCCATGCGGCGGGATTCGGGATAGTGTCGCAGGAATAATTCGTGCCCCTCAGGTTTGGCTTCCACCGCCTTTTGAAGATACGGAAGAAGCGGCTTTCCTGTACGGACCGCGTCCTGTATATCGACCTCACCATCCAATAAGAGGCATGGGCGTAAGTGACCATCGGCGGTAAGGCGTAGGCGATTACAATTTTGACAAAAATGTTCACCAAGCGGCGAAATAAATCCAACCGTTCCCAGCGCACCGGGAATCCGGAACGTGCGAGCAGGTCCATTGCCAATAGGCATGGCTTCAGGTTGAAGTTCAAAGAATGAGAGTTGCGCCTGCATTTTCTGTACTGAGATATAACGATCCAGAAGTGCAGGAAAGCCTTCTCCCCAATTCTGCGCGTTGCCCACCGGCATCAATTCGATGAAGCGCACATGCCAGGGATTCTCGATCGTCAATCGAGCGAGGGCGGACAATTCATCAGCGTTGAGTCCGTTCACTACAACAGTATTGAGTTTGAGCGGAGTCAGACCCGCATCCTCTGCGGCAGCGATCCCGCGCCAGAGACGGTCGATGTTTCCGCCGCGCGTGATCCGCCTGAACTTATCGGCATCCAACGTATCGAGGCTGACATTGACGCGCTTCAATCCTGCGTTCGCCAGCGGCTGTGCCAGCTTTTCAAGGAGCATAGCATTCGTGGTCAAGCTGACTTCATCGATACCGGGGATCGACGCCAGGCGCGCCACAATCTCGATGATATCCGGACGGACGAGCGGTTCTCCTCCCGTAAGACGAACCCGCTTCACACCACCTTGGACGGCTGTTTCTGCAATACAAGCAATTTCCTTCGCTGAGAGTTGGTTCTCAAGAAGCTGCCACTGCACCCCTGCCTGGGGCAGGCAATACACACAGCGGAGGTTGCATCGGTCTGTCACCGAAATACGCAGGTATGTAATAGAACGTCCAAAACGATCAGTGAGTGTCATGAATCAACCGCCTCCCACCGGAGGGAACAATCCGACCACATCGCCATCTTTGAGTCTCGATTGAGGTTCCTCGATGATATTGTTGATGAAGACAACGTGTGTTTCTTCGGCTGGGATTTTCAGTGCATCGATCAAATCCTGTATCGTGGAGCCTTCAGGCAATTCCATCTCAAAAGGTTTGCCAGCCCGCGAACCATCTTTGAAACGAATAAGAGTGGCGAAGAGTTTGACTGTCACACGCATATTCGTTCCTTTCTTCAAGCAACCTTGATGACGATATTTGCCGGGCTGGAGGCAGTGATCGTACCCGATGGGTCATAAGGCATCATGCCAAGCGTAATCTTCAAATTCGATCTGCGCAGTTGAAGCCGCGCAAACCCAAGCTCGGAGGAACTGGGAAATGGCACATACTCTTCCATATCCCAGTTGTGGATCGGTACTTCACGCAAATAAAACGCCTGCAACGCGCCGATACCAGCGTTGCCAGAATAGGCGCGCCAATTCGTTGTATCAGAAATATCTGTCAGGATGCTTTTGGGATCCACTGCTTCATAGCCTGGCGGCAGGGGAATTCCCTCGCGGGTAACTTTGATGCCAAGAATTCGGTTCGGAAAACGCAGGCTCGAAATCACTTTTGTCGCAGCAGGCTCGAACGCTTCGCGTATTTCCTTGGAATGAGTGACCATGAAATGCAGCACACGGAAATCGCGCATCAGGATTCCCGTCCACAAACGCTGGTTATCTTTCTTAGGAAGGACGATCTCTGCCTCCACCCCCGTAGCGTCGCCCAGTTTCCATGGGGCGGAACCAATCTCTTTCGCACCGATCATGCCAGCCATCAATCCGATGTGTTTGTTCCATAACGGTTCGATGGGCTTGCGTTCCCAATTCCATTCGCCACGCACCATCAATTGACCGGCATCCACCTCATCGTCATTTGTGGCTGACGCGTCACGAAACGCGTCAACATCCTGAACAGACTGATGCGTCCAATGATCGGGATACGTTAGTTCGTATCCCCAAAGGATATGCCGGAATACAGACATGGGCAGAGTTTCCGGGTTCGGTATGAGAATCGGACCCGGTGTCCTTTTTCTAAATAATCTTAGGCGGGCAGCCCGTCATGCACCCAGGCATAAACGGAGTCGAGTTGCTCGTTCGTGATCGTCCACTTCACGTTGTGAGGCGGCAGAGCTTCGTTGAGCATGAATTCTGGTGGGCGATCGTCCGCAGCGGTGAAGCCGGCTCGCTCGTTGAAGAGACGCTCCATCTTTAGGATTTCTTTGCCCAGCGGGATAACATCGGCGCCGGTGATGGCCTGTCCGGTCACACCTGCGACCAATTCTGCCATCCCTTCCCAGCCCTTCGCGATATCGAGGATCGGGAAGGCAATGAACAGGCAGTAACCGCTGACTATCAATAAAGGCAGTGGCAGCCTGGAAGGTGAGTGACAGTTCCGCTTTGCCTTCATCGGAAAGAGGGTCCAATTTGCCACTCACACCGGCAATTTCAGGGGCAATGGTGTAACCAGCAGTATGGTCTGCGCCCATCGGAGTGGTGGCATACGTAACGCCGATACCTTTGACCGCGCGCGGTTCATAAGCAGGCATGGATTGGTGCTTGACAACAGGCACACGGCTCACACCGAACGCCCTGGCTGTGGCTTCCACACCCTGTCCAAGAATGCGACCGAGGGGTGTTCCCTTACGAATTTCATCAAAGGTCTTGAGGGCGCCTTCCGCATCGCCAAACTCGAGCAACCCACCTTCCATGGCAATTGCAACCGTATTTCCGGCTTCGATGGTATCCAGTCCGATGTCATTGCATTCGCGGGTCATCTTGGCAATGTAATCCAGATCATCAATTCCACAGTTCGCGCCCATCGACCAGGTCGTTTCATACTCGATGCAGGAAACAACCGCCTCTCCCAATTCGTTAGGATAGATGTTGGAGCATTTGATGATACATCCGGGATGACAGCCATGCCCCATCATGCCTTCTCCGCCGCGCTTTTCACAGACTTCGGCAATCGCCTCACCAGAGATCTTCGCCGCGCTTTCAAACTGACCAGCACTGAAATTTCGAGTGGGCAGACCGCCCGCTTCATTCAGGAGGTTGACCAGCACCGCTGTACCAAAAGAGTTCAAAGCACCGCCCTTTTTGGTGAGGCCGTGCTCCATAATGGACTCGGTGAGCTTCTTGCGTCCCTGCTTGAAAAGCTCCATGTTTTCGATGCCAACTCCGGGTCCGCCCGCATCGATAATGACCATGGCTTTCACGCCGCGAGCACCCATCACTGCACCCAAACCACCACGTCCCGCATAGCGACCAGGTTTATTCTCAGGGTCATTAACGGATATACCGGCGTTGGAGAGTTTCATTTCCCCAGCCTGTCCGATGCCAATGACGGCTGTCTTGGGATATTTCTTCCACAATAGTTCATCAACCTCGTACATACCCTTGCCGATCAGGTCAGCGGCATCTTCGAACTTTACCCCGTCCTTGCTGACAACCAGCGTGTACCACTTCCCTTTTGCCGGGGTACCCTCTACAATGATTGCCGCCAAGCCGAGTTTGGCGATCATCTGTCCGCTCAAGCCGCCAGCATTGGATTCCTTGATACCGCCTGTCAGAGGACTCTTCCCACCAAAGGAGGTCCGTCCACTGCTGGGCGCTGCGGGTGTGCCGGTCACCCATCCGGGGGCGATGACCAGCTTGTTGCTGGGACCCAGTGGGTGACACAGAGGGTCAACCTCATCGCAGGTGATCGCTGAGGTCAAACCACGACCTGCCCAGCGTGACCAACGTTCGGGCACGTTTTCGTACGTTGCCTTCAAAGTGGTCATATCAATTCGTAGTACTTGTTTTGTCATTGCATATACTCCTTTTTGTTAGAACAAAGCCGGATTTTCTTTTGCGTAAACTGTTTGAACAGTTACAGTTTTTCTTCAATTTATGGAACCATAAGGCTGATCCGCTTTCTACTTCGCATTGCACTTTGCTTAACGATAAGAGTGGTGCATGGCGCCATGTACCTGTAGTGTTTTTTTAAGTCCGTCAGACATGGGAAGCCCGTCTCGATATTGATACGGATATAACCGGTCAACGGAGAATATCCCTATGTGGTCACCATCGTGGAGTAATTCGTTGGCATCAGTACTTATCCCGGGAACCTCACATAATACAGCGTTGATAAATAGATAACCACGTTCGTTTTCTGGAATACCCAAATACGCCAGCAATTCAGCCTTGCCTGAGCCTAACTCAAGCTCGACATTAACCTGTGCGACATGATGTCCCCCGCCAAATCGTGCCAATGAACCATATAAGCTAACATTCACCCTTATCATCGATTGTTCACTTTTTCACACAATAAATAGTATAGTAGTAAATATTTCTTCAAGGACTATCGCAAAGCATAGTCTTTTCGCTTCACCAGAGGCAATTACCTATACTTTCGGCTAGATGCAACAAAAACCGAACCGGCGCATTTGCGCCGGTTCAAAAAAATTGAAGGCAAAACGAGGAGGATTAACTGATTTCCGTGACTGTCAGGTACGCCATGGTTTGGTTCAATAGCTGGTAAACAACTTCGCCAAACGTTGTTGGTCCCGTAATTTTTCCTGTCCGTTTCCCCTCCAGTTCCGAATACAGGTAATTTAGTACGCAGTTGCAGGAGAATGTGGGATGCTCGCTTAAATGTACCGGAAGCATCGCAGTAAATTGCTGAACGTAGTCTTGCAAAGGTTTGGCATGTTTATAAGAAACACCCGCAAAAACAGGTGCATAGAATTTAACCTCATGTTTTAGCGGATCAATATTCTGAAAACTCACGTTTACCCTGGCTCCGAAGTAATCAGCTACCAACGGGAGTCGCATGTCAAGATTATGCTGGGAAATATAGTCGGCGAAGTTTGTCTTTACCCCGTTGATATAAGCTTCAGAAAAAACAAAACCATCCTGGGAGAATGTGATAGTATCTCCCTCTCCCTGTTCAAAGATGTTCACGTAATTGACTTCAGCGACATGCTTGGGCCGCAGCGTCGCATGCATAACAACTGCCGCATCTTCCAACATCGTCTGGTTCGGACCGTAGAATACCTTGGGAGTTATCTTTCCCAGATCATCCAGATGGACACCCGCAATCCAGCCGATCAGGGGACTGTGACCAAAATCCTTGTATTGTGGTGCATGTAACGCAAACTCGAGATGGGTCCTTGAAGAACCGGGCATAATGATGACACTAAATCCGTTTTGCGCAGCATCGGTGTAGATACTCTCAAGGTTCTTCGTATCATAAACTTTTATGTTCGTATCTTCAACGGGATATGGCAAATCGGTAACATAGATCTTATGCCGCGTGGTCAAGCCACCTTCTTCAGTCATAAAATATGGAATAGAGCCGCCAATCCAATTACCAGGAGGCAATAACTTAAGCAGGCTTTCGTCTCCCGCCAGTAATAATCTCTCGCCGCGTGTGATCTTGGATTTGACTTCGATCACATCATATAGATACCCGCTCAATGGGTTTCTCCCGAAGATTTTTATCAAATCGCGTTGTACCGAACCCAGGTCCGCATTTCTTACAAAAATATCATGGAGTTCCTGGGCACATTTCTGAACGACTTCCAGAGATGAATTTCTCTTTACCTGAAGCGCCAGATATCCCAGAAGAAGGTTCGTGGCTAGGAATTCAAACTGGTAACTTTCCTCGCCGGAAACTATATTTTTCCAGGCGGGATGTGAAACAGGGGGTATATCCATAACCGTCTTCCTTTGGAATGTAGTCTTGAATAAGGTTGCAAAACAGCATGTAATAATTCAAGAAACTCACATTTGCTGCATATATACGATACTTAGCTTTTATCATCCCAGGGACCCACTGTCAAATGACATATGACATAAACACACTGTTAATTTCGACTAGTTTTATCTGTAATCAGAATGGAATGATCGGTAACCCGAATACCGCTTTTACTTATCTTTTCTTGAATGCGTGGGCATCGTTATTAATCCTTCCTGCAATGCCAATGAAACCGCCTCTGCTCGATTTGACACATTCAATTTGGCAAGGATTCTACTGACGTGGAATTTAGCCGTTGAAAGACTGATCACCAACTCTTGAGCGATCTCGGCATTGCTCAAACCACCCATAATACAGGCAAGGACCTCCCTCTCACGCGTCGAGAGATCATACTTTGAAAGATTTGGTGAAGTCAGTTGCCTCCCCCGAAGCAGATCTTGAATCTCCGCAGAAACCGTGGATTTGCCGTTATTTGCATCGCGGATGGCTCGTGCCAAGTCGGATGCTGAAATGCTTTTTAAAAGAAAACTGATCGCCCCCGCATCCATCATTTTTTGGATCATTTCCAATTCGTAGAAACTGGTCAAGCCAATCACCTGGGTTTTCGGAAAATTGTCGCGGATTTCCTTTGTGGCACGGACACCATCCACAACGGGCATCACCATGTCCATCAGAATAACATCGGCTTTCTCTCGCGCACAGATGCGAATTGCTTCTTCTCCATTGGCAGCCTCCCCCACAAGCTTGAGATCCTCAAACGCCAGTAAGAATAGACGCAAACCACTCCGCACCATAACGTGGTCATCTGCAATAACGACTCGTATCTGTCTTTTTTTCATATTCTGCTCCAGCGCGTTAATCTTCGAGTCGAGGCCATCGAAGCGAAATTTCTGTGCCCATGCTCGGTTTGCTCTTTATCGACAAAGCTATGTGGGTATTGGATGCACGCTCGCGCATGATTCCCAGCCCCAGATGCTCTCCAATAACAGACTTGGGATCAAAACCACAACCGTTATCCCGGATCGACATGGATACCGATTGAGAAAGTATCGCTCGTGAATAGCCCGCTTTCCTTCGTTTTCTTGAGGGTGGGGTTGATACAGATTTAATTTCAATATCCACTTGATCTGCCCCGGAATGTTTTGCTATATTATTCAATGCCTCCTGAGCAATCCGATAAAAAGCCAGTTTCACATCCATTTGCAAAATGGCTTCACCCTGCAAATGAACGTTAACTTCTGCTCGGATACGGCCGGAAACACCCGCTCCCAATTGTTTGAGCAAATCTTCCAGCCTAACTTCGCCGAGACCAACCGGTCGCAATTCGAGCAGCAACGTCCGCATTTCAGCAAGCGCACCGCGGGCTAGTTTGCGTAAATCATCCAAGCCATGTTGTGCTTCCACCGGGTCGCGCAACCAAACAGTGGGTAGGACCTCGGCAATCAGGCTGGCGGAAAAGATCGTCTGGGTGACTGAATCGTGCAGTTCCCGCGCAATGCGATTCCGTTCTGCTGCAACGGCATCTTCCTGCGCTCGTTCCCTGAGACGGGCATTTTCAATTGCAAGTGCGGTCTGGTCACAAAACGATACCGCCAGGTCGATCTCCTCATGCTCAAACACGCGTGGGTTGGCGTAATAAAGATTCAAGGTGCCGACTATATCCTGTTTGATGATGAGTGGCACAGCCAATTCAGACTGGTAGTATTTGGACATGGACTTCAGAAGTTGTCGCGTTTTTGAACTGATGGGTTGAGTTAACACATCCATGGCATGTGCCACATCGGTGATGGCAATCGGGTTGCCCTGTAACACTGCCTGGCCGGTTGCACCCTGCCCCAACGGGACGGTTGAATGTGCGAGATAAGCATCACCTAATCCATAAGAGGATTGAATGTTAAGCAAATTCGTTTCAGGATCCAAACGATAAATTGCGACAGCGTCCGCATCCAGCAAACGGCAGGCATAGAGGGTGATGTAATCAAGGATTGCGCCCAGTGGCTTGTCGGAGTTCAAAACAGCGAGAATACCACGCAACCCCTCAGCTACGTCTCGGCGGTGTTCCCACTCCTGGGTTCGTGCGTGAGCATTTTCAACCTTCATCGAAGAATTCTCCATTTCATGGAAATCCTTCCAAATTTTACTCCGCAAATCAGAATCGTACACTTTGAAAACGTTTATGTTCTGATGGGTATTCATTGTTTGACAAGCCTGTTTGCCCTGATATATAATGGTTTTGGGTATATGCCCATAATGTATAGAATAAAGGAGTCTCTCATGGCAAAGATTTTTGTGCGTGAACGCGGTCAGATAAAAAAAGGTGACGGGCTTCCGCGTTTTGCTGTTGTCGGCGTGGAAGGCAGCGACCTGAAATTCTTCCAGGTGCATCTCCGCAAATCAGAACTGGACACAATCGCCCAATCCGTTGGCGCTGAAGTGGTGGAGCTGCCGCGCGGCACCGGGAAGGACGTCGGCGAGGGGTCGGGAGGCGGCAAACGCCAAAAGAAAAATAAACGGCAAGGCAAGACAAAAGGCAATGCCTAGACCGCGTAAACGCCGCCGTGTATGGCACACGCCCACACCAGTTATTTTCAAGCCAGTCGGTATACCGCTTAATCAACTGAAATCGATCACCCTGCTCCACGAGGAATTGGAAGCTCTGCGCCTCGTGGATTTCGAGGGGCAACACCAGGAAGATGCTGCCCAGCATATGAGCGTCTCACGCTCAACTCTTCAACGTATGGTTAGCGATGCAAGGTACAAAGTGGCAGAGGCATTGACAGAGGGAACTGCACTGCACATCGAAGGTGGTAGTTTTCGCGTGGCAACTGCCTGGTGGCAATGCAATGATTGCGGTCACTTTTGGGAGATCGAACATGGCAGCGGAAAAGGTAAACCGACATATTGTCCATCATGTAAGAGCCATGCGATACGATTACGGCGGACAAGAAAACAGCACAAGCGCACGTAAAAGTCGAATACAAATCAATCGTCGCTTTACTCGATTACACTTTCAAATAAATACGCGTACCGACATTTTCTCCATTCAACGCGCGCGTAATATTACCGCGTACCAAACCATTCACAATAAACACTTCCCGTACAGTACGGGCTGTCTTCAAGCTTTCCAACATGGTACGTTCGACAGCCAAATCATTTAAGTCAAGTTCAAACAACTCATTCACCTCGATCTCCGGAATGAACTTGGCGTTTGGAATCCTTCTTGGGATCGGCAGTATAGAGTCCTTGCTCATCCTTGATCAATACACAGCGCTCTGCTCCCATCACTTCAGCCAGCAAAAAGGCACCGACATCGGTGCGATGCGGAGGGATACGCCCCAAAGCTGGGGGACGTTCAAATAAGCCATAGGGTGGCATGGCATGGGTAACCGGCAGAATACCGGGCATCATGTAATTGGGCAATTTCGATAAATCGTCGTGACCGATCTTGATACCCCCACGTTGACTGAGCAGGATCGCGATCATCAGCGCATTTTGTTCACTGATACTGCTGCCCAATTTGGCAAGGACGCCTGTAGGCATACCCAGATCCATTGCTATGGCATAGGCATGTCGGGCACGCGTTCCACCACCTGTTGTAATCAAAATCTTATGCGCTTCACGTGCCGCCACCAATTCATCAAGTATGGGCAGCACAGCCTCACGACCGCGGTCAATGATGCTTTGCCCGCCTACTTTGACAACTGTCAGGTCAGGCATCAATCGATGGATAGAACCAGCATCGGTACGCGCGAGAAGCGATTTATCCATCATGGATTCGCCCATAAGCGGGGAATCGATCTGCAAACGTCCACTAGGGTCTCGATGAATAGTCATGTTTATTACCTCGTTATATTTGATTAATTCCAGTCAAAATATCAATCAACGTTTTTCAGCCAAATAGGCAAAGAAGCCGGCTCGCTTCAGCGCTTTCAATGTTATCCAACCCAACACTCCCCCAACAGCGCCAAATATAATGTAACTTAATATCGAACGAAGCAATCCAAGCGCTACAAATCCTACCGGCGCACCGGATATGATTCCAAACAACCACTTGGTCAGGAATTTTCCCATGTGTCCAAAGATTCCCACGAAGATGGCAACAGCCAAGTTTTCGGTATCGCCGCGCAATAACAATAGAATTAAATCCGAGGCAACTCCAACCATCGCATAAGAGATGAAAGTGTCCAACGCCCCGAAGTCACCCAATCCCAAAAAGCCCGCCAAAATTCCAGAAGTGACTCCAATAATGGAAGCTGCCCCGATCTTGGGAACCACCCTGCTCCCCACAATGATGATCGCCATCCAAAAGATCCCGGAATGACCTGGCAATTGCAGGGGCGTACGCAATGCTATCTTGGCAACAATCACCAAGGCAGAGAAGAGCGCCAACAGGATTAATTGGAATGTCGAAAAATATCGCTGTTTCATAGAACACCTCTAAATGAATTCATGGACTCGTTATTTCAATTTTATCTACATCTTGGATCCAGGCATCCCGAACATCAAAACCCGGGAGTTTGGATACCAGTTTGAGCGTACCACGCCCTGAGAGATCAAACATTACCATATTCTCTGTGTTCTCGACATCAGCCCAAGTGAGGCTATGGGACTTTTCGCGGCTGGAACTGGACACTGTGACCTGCGTTTGTTTCTGGAAGTTGTCTTCGCCCAGATACAACAGAAGCACGTCTCGGAGCAGCCACCCATCCTGAGTCTTGTCTTCTTCGGCATCCACAAAGCTGACATTCTTTAGCTGGTCCAAATCAGCTGGCACAAAACTCGCAACGAAATTTCCATTCACATAAATGGGGATGGAACCGGGTGGCATATCCATAGGTGCATGGGAGGCTGCATTTTTCCGTTGTAAAACATCGACGCCCAACACCACGCTCAAAATCACAACCAGAATGACTACTGCTATTAACATGCGTTTTTTCTGATCCATCAAAACCTCCAAAACAATAAACCAACCAACAGGGTTGTCCCAATCATCAGGACAACATCTAATCGGGAAAAAGCCAAAGTGTAGTACGAAACCCGATGGGGAGAATCAAACCCTCGGGCGTAGGATGATTCGGTAATCGCCCAGGCACGTTTGGTCGTCATGACAATGGCAGGGACCGTAAGTGAGACCAAATCTCCTATATTGGATATAAATCGCCAAAACGAAGAAGTTTTGAGAAGCGCCCCTCTGGAAGACTGCGCTTCATGGATGGTACGCCATTCGTCATCCAACAAACCCAAACTTTGGAATGCCAGGCTTAGGCTGAAAGCATACCGATATGGGACTCGTAATCTTTCGAGTGCCAAACCCAATTCACGAGTATTGGTCGTTGAAAAAAACAAGGCAAAGATTCCAGTGAGCAAAACCAGGCGCGTACAGATGAACAACGCATGATCGAAGTTGATCAGCCACCAATCGAAAATAAATAATATGATTAAAACCCACTTCAGACGCCAGATATGTTGAAGTGTAACAACCAACAATCGCGCCCAGAGCAGGAACAATACATAAATTCCCAGAAAAATCAATAATCGCTCCATGGGCATCATCACCACAAGCGAAATGGCAAGACAGATAAACAATTTGGTACGTGGGTCAGCGTTGCGAAGCGGTGAATCTTCCACCAGCGCCAATTGTCGTGAGCGTCCAGCTTGAGCAATTCTCATTTCAAACCTTAACCTCCCGACTGTTCACGAACCATGTAGGCAAAATGATCCCACTCCGCTGCCAGGCAGAATGATCTCGCAAAATTGAATTGGTCTCACCATCAGCGATGACTTCACCTTCCGTTCCAAGCAAGATCAAGCGATCTGCCTGCGATGCAAGAGAGAGATCATGCGTTGTCATGATGACCAATTGACCAGCATCCGCCAACATGCGCAACAGACGTGTAAGGATATGTTTATGTATATGATCCTGCCCCAGGGAAGGTTCATCCAGCAGCAAGCCGTGTGCAGGGCAGCGCATCAGCACCAGACCCAAAGCTGTCCGTTTCTTTTCACCTTCACTGAGCAGCAACGGAGGTGTGTTTTCGTAAGGCTCCAACCCCAATGCAGAGATCAGCCATCGATAATAGGTCATATCGGGGTTTGGAATGCGATAGAGAAGTTCGTCCCGCACGCTGGCGTTGAATAATTGCAAATCAGGATTTTGGAAAACAATGCCGAAATCTGGACGGTGGTCTCCTTCGGAAGTAATCACATTAATGTTGCCGTCATATTTTTGAAGACCAGATAACGACCGCAGCAAGGTAGTCTTACCAACACCATTGCGTCCTACAATGGCAACAACTTGTCCGCTTTTGAATGAAAGATTTAGATTTTGAAAAATCGTCCGCTTCCCCAATTGGACATGCAAGCCTTCAACATTCACGCTGAAATTCGTTCTTGGTGATTGTGGCATTTCTGCAAGTTCGAAATCATCCACTGTGGATTTTCCAGCCAACTCCAAGCGCCGCAACCTTGGCGATCCTTCCAGATATTCTTGACGATGTTCAAACATCACAAGGGACTTTCCGCCCGCGACAAACCGTTCAAGAGAAACAATAAACTCTGTGGCGGCAGTGGTATCGAGCATGGAGAGTGGTTCATCCAAAATCAGGACTTCAGGTTGGCGCGCCATAATGGACGCAAGAGCGATCTTCTGTTGCTCCCCACCGGAAAGCGTCTGTGGATTACGATGCCGCATGGAAGCCAGATCAAAATCATCCAGAACAGCTTCAAGACGCGTCTTGATCTCAGTTCGCGGTAGTCCAAGATTTTCCAGCCCAAAGATGATCTCATCTTCGACACTGGGCGCCAACATTTGGGCGGCGGGATTTTGAAATACCATGCCAGCTTTCTCTGCCAACTGCCAGACGGGCACATCAACGGTGCGATAACCGTTAAGCCATACTTCACCTGAAAGTTTGCCATGATACAAATGCGGGATCAATCCCATCATACAGCGCGCCAAGGTGCTCTTGCCGCATCCTGAAGGTCCGGTAACGAGAGTCAGTTCACCCGATACCGTTTCCAGAGAAACCGGCGTCAGACCTCGACCATCCTGAGGATATCGAAACGAGACTTGATGCGTGCAAATCATACTTCCCGCATCAAGGCAGTTGCCGAGATATAAAACACAGCCCACTTCTTTTTGCGACGGGCATTTTTAATCCAGTTTCAAAGGCTGCCAGCAATCATCCTGCCTTTCGACAAATAGGATCGGCTGGCTGTTTCGACGCGCGGGGCGAAGCTTATCTGACAGCACCAAACCTTCCACAACGGGTTGGTCGGTCATGGTTTTCACAGCTGTGATTCCTGCGTGGAGCACAACAGAAACGGGCTGTAAACCTTTCAAGTCGCGGATCGACCCCGTCAAAACATACCGCCCGTCATTGCCAGAAGTTGCCAAACCGACAGCCGCCAATGCGCCAATAACGCCTCCCTCTGTACCGCCAAGACCCTCCAAATAGATATTGTGAGTTGCTGCCAAAGAACGCGCATCCTGTTGTTCCAAAAATTCGCGCTGGGCGCGCTGTCCGTATTCGATGATTTCAGGGAGTACTTGGGATACTTCACAAACACATAACCCGGGGTCACTGCCGGGTTGAAAATCATCAAGCATTAGTTTGCGCGCATATAATGCGATCTCATCCAACGGATATGGTTCTCCCTCAAAGAGGATTGCGGCACTGCTGTTATGGGAAGTCTTGGGAACGCGCTCATCCTTCAGAAGTTGGTGACGCACGATCCCACTAATCCTAAAATCTTTCGCCAGGGCAGCCGCCATCGTGCGAGCCAGGTGTCCCGTGCCGCGTGATTCGTGGTTGTCTGTATCGTCGATACCAATGATGTATTGCATATTATTCTCCTTGATCGGCGCGCCCGGTTGTCCAAAACAAACGGACGGCGAAAGCATGGATTTTATTTCTTAACCATTTGAGTCTTGTGATTCAAAAATTGTGATACATCTTCATCTATAGGTGTAGCAAAGACGCTTTCAGGATCGCCAACCTGTCGCAATCGATTTTTCACAATGACAGCCATGCGCCCGGCTAATTGCATTGCTTCAGGCAGATCGTGAGTGACAAAAATGGTGGTGGTGGATGTCTCATTCAACAATGCGCCCAGATCATCCAATAACCGGCTGCGGGTTGGTGGATCGAGTGCGGAGAACGGTTCATCCAATAATAACAATTGCGGTTCCAGAATCAATGCGCGGGCAAGACTGACGCGCTGCGCTTCACCACCAGACAAATGGCTTGCGCGCCGCTTCGACAAATGCTCCACCCCGAGCCTTTCCAGCCAAATCGGAACTTTGGAACGAATCTCGTCCATGTTCACGCCACGAAATCGTAAACCGGATGCCACGTTATCGAAGACAGACATATCGAACAACAACGGATCCTGCATCACCAGCGCCGTGCGACGACGGTAAACCGTATCTGACTCCGCTTCAGCTTGCTGACCGTTGAATAAAATTTCTCCCCGCTCGGGCTTGAGTAGACGCGCCAGTGTCAACAGCAAAGTGCTTTTTCCAGCGCCATTCGGTCCAACGACCGCCAATACTTCGCCATCCAGTATCGACAAGTGATCGAGTTGCAAAGCAACCTGCTTCCCGCGCTTGACCAGCAAATCGTGAACCTCAACCAAAGATTTCATCTACGCGCGCCTCGTTGTTAAATCCATGTCAAAGCCCAGTTGACCAAAAAAGTAATGGTCAGGAGAAGAAGCCCAAGAGCAATGGCAATATCAAACTGTCCTTTGCCGGTCTCGAGCACTATGGCTGTTGTCAACACCCGCGTCTGATAACGAATATTGCCTCCCACCATCATGGATGCGCCCACTTCCGAGATCACCGAACCGAAACCAGCCATCAAAGCCGCCAGCAGAGGCAGACGCGCCTCGCGCCACAACATCCAGATCATCTGCAAACGGGAGGCACCCAGCCCATAGAGTTGCAGTTGCAGGCGCGGGTCAAGGGATTGAAGCGCGGCGGCGGTCAAGCCAGTCACAACAGGGAAGGATATGATCACCTGGGCAATGATAATGGCAGTCGGTGTATAGATCAGGTGTAAATCGCCCAGCGGACCGGAACGCCACAACGTCATCGCTACAAACAACCCAACCACCACGGGAGGGAGTCCCATGCCGGTATTGACCATGCTCAACAAAAAGGAACGTCCGGGGAATTTTCCTAATGCAAGCCATGTGCCAAAGGGTAGACCAATAATCAGACTTAGCCCGGTCGCCAAGGCTGAGATCTGTAACGATAAAACAGTTATCTGGAAGACTTCTTGGTCAAAGATCATAATAATAAAGGGGCGCAAGATTGCGCCCCTATCCAAACAGAATATTACTCTAATCCCAGGTCAGCGTCCGTCTTATCCGCATCGGGGAAGAACAGTGGCTGACCAAATTTATCCACGCCGAATTTGCCGATGACATCCTGTGTGTCCTTTGCGACCATGAAATTGGCAAAGGCAAGCGCACCGTCATAATTTGACTTGGGCCACTTATCGGGGTTGACCGTGATGACATGGTACACATTGAGCAAAGCGGCGTCACCTTCCACCAGAATATCGAGATTCAAATTGGCTTTGTTGGCAAGGTAGGTTGCGCGGTCTGTCAAAGTGTAGGCAGCCTTTTCAGATGCAATGGTCAAGGTTGCGCCCATGCCCTGCCCTGACTCAATATACCACGCGGCGCCCTTCGGGTCATCGGGGGTCTTGCCCCACAAACTGATCTCCATTTTATTGGTGCCAGAATCGTCACCGCGGGAAATGAAGGTCGAGCCTGCGGTAAAGATTTTCTGGAAGGCTTCCACTGCAGTGGCTGTGCCTTTGATCCCAGCGGGGTCATCTGCGGGACCGACGATCACAAAGTCATTGTGCATGACGAGAAAACGATCTTTGCCCCAGCCTGCGTCCATCAATGCCTTTTCAGATGCCGGTGCATGGACTAATAAAACATCGGCGTTGCCCTCTTCTGCCATCTTGAGTGCAGCACCTGTTCCTACCGCTACAGTCTGGACCGTATAGCCTGTTTGCTGTTCGAACATCGGGACCAACACATCGAGCAAACCTGAGTCCTGTGTGGAGGTGGTCGTTGCGAGGATCAGTGTCGGGTTGGCGGGAGGTTCCGGCGCAGCCGCTTCCACGGTAGATACCTGGATCTCAACCACACCTTTGACCTGCAACTTGCCGGACTGTCCGGGCAGGACAGTGCTAAAACCACCCTGACTGCGGAAGGATACGATACAGTCTGCGCAGGCAGACACATCTGCGAGGGCGATCTCAGCTGTGAAGCCATCATCTCCAACGAAGGTCACAGTGTTCGCATCCGCATTGGGTTGCGCGGCTGCCAACAGGTCGGAGATTAACACACCGGTATAAGTTGCTTTTTCACCATTCTTATTCGTTGACTCCACATCGAGAGTCTTCATCGCCTTGACCTGATCTTCGGTCCAGGCTTGTTCACTGGCGACATCGCCGGTGACTTTCAACGCGACGACAGCCGAGGGAGCCTCAGTGGCAGGTGCCTCAGTGATAGCAGGTGCCTGAGCGGCAGGAGCAGCTGTCGGGGCGGGAGATCCGCAGGCAGATAATGCCAAAGTCAGGATCATTCCCATAAGGACGAGCAGTTTAATTGTACGGGACATGTTTACTTCTCCTTCTTTCTTAAGTTTTTTTGCTTTCCGCTTGAACAATAGGCGGGATAAAGCCAAAACAATCAATCTTTTCTTTCACTCAAAAGGGACAATCGTAAAAAGATGAATGTCCCAAGCGCAACAAGGATCAACAGTGCTGCGACAGGCTGGGCAGCAACGAGACCAAATCCTTCGAAACGTTCAAACACCAACACTGGCACGATCTTGGGATGATAGGCAAGAATGACGACCGCGCCAAACTCACTGATCCCACGTGCCCACATCATCAATGCTCCGGCAAGTACACCACGCCACGCCTGTGGTAATGAGACATACCAGAACGCCTGCCACGGTGTGGCGCCATCGATCAACGCGACATGCTCAAGCTCTTCATCGACCAACGCAAAAAACTCGCGGCTCAGGGTGACCAGAAATGGCAGACTGACAAAGGACATGCCAACAACAATGCCGGAGAAATTATCGGTGAAGGCAATACCCAATGGCGTGAACCACTGCCCCAACAAACCGCGCCTGCCAAAGACGAGAAGCAACGCCACACCTGCCGCAGTGTGCGGGATCACGATTGGCAGGTTGACCAATGCTTCCACCAGTTGTTTGCCGCGAAAGTTCCGCCGTGCAAGCAGGAAAGCCAATGGCACACCTGTAAACGCCGCCATCAATGTCGCGACTGCTGCTGCACCAAAGGTCAGGCTGATGGAATGCAGGACTTCGGAGTCGGTTAGTGCGAGCCATAAACTTCGCGGCGTGGAGCCGAGCAGGATACTGATCAATGGAAGGATAATGAAAAGCAACAGCATCCCGCCCAGCACAGAAAAAATGATGTTAAAGAACCGGCTCCGTTTTTTCACGCTATTCCGCTGGAACCGTAAGCGCTTTCAGGCTCGGAGATAGGTTTTCATATCCATCCACAGGGTACGAACCGAACATCGGATGGTGATCGGCTTCCATCAGCGCACGTCCCTCAGGGCTGAGCAAAAAGTCAATGAACAATTCAGCTTCTTTTACATGAGGCGCATTGGTCGGGATCGTGATTCCATAGCCAATCTGTTCACCATGAAATTGAGGCTTGATCGTGGCAAACCGTTGAAAGTCAAGCTCGACCCGAACCTGCTTATAGAAACTTTCAGAAGCCTCTTCGCCCAAATTGATCTCAGCGGGCAATTGCAGCATCTTCAAGCCGTGTTGTTGGATGACGCTTTCATATTCAAAGGCATAGTCAAGATCACCTGTCTCAAGCAATGCAATCAATTGAATGCTTGCGCCGCGCAAAACGATATGCGAATCAGATTTTGTCTCTAAAATCTCTGGCACTGTGATGGTGGTCAATTCATCCCCCCGAAAGATCGTCACCGGGAACGAGAATTGTCCATCGAACATCGGAGCGAATAAGCCATAATCTTTGTTCGCCATTTCGGTCAATGCGAATGCCATCAAGGTACGGTAACCCGAAGCATCGAAGCGCGGGTCGGCAAGTCCAACCTTCACATCGGGGCGAGCCAACACCTCGGTCCAGTTTGACGCGTTGACCTCATCCGCATATTTGCTTTCGGCGTTGTACGCCAATGCCAGGTGGTTGCTGGCAAAACGGATGTACCAATCGGCGTAGGGCTGTCCCGTTTCTGGCACCTTGCTTGCATACATCAACATCGGGATCAGTGAAGCATCCGCGGTGGCAACCACATCGATTGGCTCATGCAACTCCGTCACATGCCGCATGACTTGAATACTGCCGTGATACTCCGCCTGCACATCGATGTTCGGATATTTGGCTTCGAATGCCTTTTCGATGTGCCCAAACGGGATAATGAGACTCCCCGCGGCAAATACCGATAGTGGAATTTTCTCCACCGACTTTGCCGCTTCTTTCTCAGCCGCAGCCTGTTGACTCGAACACGAGCCGAGTCCCAGCCCGAACAGTGACAAAACCAAAAGAATTGCAAATGATCGTTTCATCTTAAATACGGTGACAGCTATTTCACTTCGATCTTGACCACATCCTTGACCCAGGTTTCGGTGGGCAGGTCTGGCAGAACAATATTGAACTTTTCGAGCGTGTCGGTGAAGGCGACGAGGCTGTTCGGGTAATCGCGTACATCCGCGAGCTTGACTTCCGCGCTGTAGCCATCCGAAGCCGTGATAACTAAAGTGGTCGCCCCGTCTTTCAGTCCTGCCAGGTCGAGCAGAGCATTCAAAGACACACCATCAAAATTCTGCTTACCTTTCTTGGTTTCAGCAGATACCTTCAGGCTGTCCATGGCGCGCAAGTCCGCTTCCTTGAAGCCCATCGGCTTGTTCACCGCGCCCGTAATGACCAGGCTCCCTGTCACCTCAACTTTAGAGGCGGCGGGGGCTTCGGTTACCGCAGGCTCGGCGGTGGCAGTTTCAGTCACAGGCAGCGGTTCGAGTCCAACCTTGATCTGCGCAATCGCGCCGACCATTTCTTTCTTGTTCAGGTCACTGCCAACGAGCCGCAGAGGGAAGTACTCTTCAGGCAACTGGTTTCCATTGACCTTGTATGCCACGATGATATTGTTGTTGCGCTTGATCCGTGCTGCATCGAACGTGGTTGTATACCCATCGCTGGCGATCACATCCACGCCGTAGCCTGCATCGGCAAGCGTATCGTTGAACGCGGGACCTTCGTGCTCAATCTCATCATCCACCGAACCAACCAGCAACCAGAGTGGCACGCCCGCCCATTGTTGCGCTTTATCATCAGTCCACGTTGTGCCATGACATTGCGGCGCGCCACACGATTCGATGCTGGCACGATCAATGGTCTTGTCGATACTACCCTGGGCATGCAGAGTCCATTCCTCACCCAAACTCTTGACCTCGAGCTTGTTCACCCATTTGACAGACCAATGCCCATCAGTAACCTGATTCAACTCAGGACTGACGATGGCGAGGCGCAGGGTGCCATCCTGCTTTGGGTCAAAGGCTTTACCATCCGCTTCATAGGCGAGAATGGCTATCAGCTCGACAGGTTTTTTAAGTTCGTTACCAGTCGCCGCGTCATAGGCAATGAACGAACCGTTCTGGATCTGGTCGTAGGAGAAGGTGATGCTGTATCCATCTTCCGCCACTACATTGAAACCAGCCGTTCCATCCATGCCGCCGAACAGCTCAGCTAAATCTTTCAGAGCCACCCCCTTGAATGGAACTGGCGGCGTGATCTTTCCGGTGCTACTTTTGATGCCCGCATAGCCCTCCGTTGCAGGTAAAGCCTTCAAATCCTCCAATGTCAAAGAGTTGGACTCAGCTCCTCCCACAATTTCCAAAACAGGTTCGCTGGCTGCCGTTGGAACGACTTCGTTAACAGCAACTGTTTCTGTTGCTTCCACAACAGGCTCAGATTCGGTTTGGGTACTCCCTGTGCAGGCGGCAAACGCCAGTGCCAGAACAACCAAGAGCGCGCCGCTCAAGACCAAGCGCAGATAAAGTTTCATCGGTTCTCCTTCAAATATTTTGTTGTAATGACGAATCTCGACCGGGCAAGCCCAACCTTGCACCATCGATTAAGGAAAAACTTAATTGAATATAACGTAAAACCTGGTTAACCGTCCAGACTAAAGTTTAGTCTTTAGTCTTGGTTAACCAGGACAAACTCAACTTTCGACTAGATTAATGCGAGGAGTAACCCGCTGCGCACCAAAGCCGAGCTGGATAATCGGTTATGCCTCACATCAGCCGCTGATCCTTCAACAGGCTCAGCACGCCGCCTTCCTTCTGTGATTGGCAAAATTGCCACATCTCCCCAACTCACCTATCCGCGCAGACAACATTGATATTAGACGACCTTACAATTTGACTGGCTGAAAGTATAGGTATTCCCATCGGGTTTTAGAAAAAAAACCAAACTTTAAGGCAGCCTATTCATCAGTTGATTGGTCTATACTGTCTTTATATACGTGATAAAATTCACAAAGTATTCAAGGAACATATGCGGTTCACTTTTTCAGCCCTGTCCCGCTGCCAGGAATAAAGTTGACGATATAACGTTTACCCATCGTTTTGGGCGTTTTATTAACTATGCGCGCGTTCTGTCACAGATAGCGTAGTTTCTGCGTGTGTAATGTCTATTGAAAAAAGGCATCCAATTGCAGGCGCGCGAGGAACAACTTTTAGGGAGAAATTAATTGTAGCAACAGGGACAGACTGCGGGGCAGGGAGAAGCGTTCCGTTTGAAAAGCAATGAGTTCAACTACAAACAAATGGAGCAGTTAAACAATGGAAAATCTTTACTACATTCTTCTCGGTCTGGGTGCATCTTTCTGTGCCTATCGTGCCATGATATCCAGGCACCTATTGCCTGCAACATTATATCTGGCTTGTGTCAGTGCACTTACAACCGTGACGCTGTATCTGCTGGGTGCCTATGAGGTCGCGGTGATCGAACTAAGCGTCGGCGCGGGGCTTGTGACAGTGTTGTTGGTGTACGCACTTAGTATCGTCGGTGAAGATGTAGCCGACCTAACATCGATCATTCCCAAACCTTTTGCATTCCTGTTGGTAGCTGGAATTGGAGCGCTGGTCGTCTGGATGGCGTATCCATTGGCAGTCCATCCGAATGTAAATGGAAAATTGCTGCTCGCAGACGTGCTCTGGCAGCAGCGCGCTCTCGATGTCTGGGTACAGGTCGCATTGATCTTCTCCGGCGTAATGGGGGTTCTGGGTCTGCTTTCAGAAAAAGTGTACCAACAGGAAACTCAAATCCATGTAGATGAAACCGTTGGCGAGGATCATGGCATCCCCGTTCAAATGGAACAGGAACTTCACGTATGACTCTTACACCTTTAAATGCTGTGCTTTTGGGGGTTGTATTATTGCTGGCGGTCGGCTTTTATGGCTTGCTGATCACCCGCAATTTGATCAAGATCGTGCTGGTGTTGCAGATCCTTGTGAAAGCCGTTGTGATCGCATTGGTGCTGGCGGGTAAAGCCAGTGGCAGGTTGGGGCTGGGACAAAGCCTGGCAGCAACCGTGATCGTGGCAGATACAGTCGTAGCGGTGGTCGCGCTGGCGCTGGCTGTGCAAGTTCACAGACGAGTGGGCACGTTGGACTTAGCGAAGATCTCTTCCCTGCGAGGTTGATATGACAGCGATCTTGATCGGACTAGTAATTGGACTCCCCTGGTTGGGAGCCGTCCTCCTCTGGCGAACATCGGATGACGCGCCCCGCCTCCAGCATACGCTGGCAGTTGTTTTTTCCATCGCGGCAGGAATCGCCTCCCTGGCTTTGATCCCGTTTGCATCCGCCGAGACAGCAATCAGCATACCGATGGGACACTACTTCGGCAACTTGACATTTACCGCCGATGGACTTGCCGTCACATTAAGCGCAATTGCCTGTGTCATCGGTTCACTGGCTGTGATCTTCTCGGTGAATTACATGCACGGTGAAGAACAGTTGAGCCGGTACTATTCCTTTGTCCTGCTTTTCATCGGAGCGATGACCGGCTTGGTGCTTAGCGGCAACCTGCTCTTCATGTTCTTCTTCTGGGAAATTACCGCGCTCTGTTCTTATGTGTTGATCTCTTTTTATAACGATGATCCCAAAGCGGTAGCTGGCGGTATCAAGGCGCTCATCATCACACAAGTGGGCGGTGTGGGATTGCTCGCTGGCGCGCTGACAACATACGCGGCGATTGGTAGTTACCAAGTCTCCAACTTGCTCGCCAAGGCAGAGACGCTTCCTGTTGGTTTGCTCACGGTCATTGCGTTCGGATTTTTGCTCGCCGCAGCCGCCAAATCAGCTCAGTTCCCCTTCCATACCTGGCTGCCCGATGCCATGGAAGCACCGACTCCCATCAGCGCCCTCATCCATGCCGCGACGATGGTCAATGCAGGCGTCTACTTGCTGGCGCGTTTTTACCCGGCGTTCGAGCATGTTCCCGGTTGGACAATGTCCGTTCTCCTGATCGGACTTACCTCGGCATTGATCGCTGCCATTTCCGCGCTCGTAGCCACGGACCTCAAACGTGTATTGGCATATTCAACCGTGAGTCAATTGGGGTATATGGTTTATGCCATCGGTGCGGGCGGCGTGTTTGCCAGTCAATTCCATTTGCTGAGTCACGCCGTTTTCAAAGCTCTGTTATTTCTCGCGGCGGGCTCCGTCATTCACAGCGTTGGCACACGCGATATACGACGCATGGGCGGGCTTGGGGGCAAGATGCCTTTCGTCCGCAATGTGTTCATCGTCGGCGCGTTGGCATTGGCGGGCGTTCCCATCCTCAATGGTTTCTGGAGCAAGGAATTAATTCTCGAAGTGGGTCTTGAACATTCCCCGATCTGGGCGTATGGACTCATGCTGTTCGGCGCAGGTCTCACTGCCTTCTATACCTTCCGCATGGTCTGGTTGGTGTTCTTCGGTACCGAGCGTGAGCATTTACAAGTCCACGCCGCAGGCTCCGCGATGAAAATCGCCCTCGGCACTCTTGCCGTTGGCACATTCATCACCTGGCTCTTCTTTGGTGGATTAACTGGACTCTTAGCCTCCACCCTGCCCTTCCATGCCATCGAACATGAATCTCTGCTGGAAGTAGTCACTGCGATTCTTTTCTCACCCGCAACCTGGTTCGCGTTACTGGTCGTTGCCCTCGGCTTCGGCATCTTCTGGATACGTGCCCGCGGCTTGCGACTCTTCGGAGGCGGCTGGCTCGACCCATTGGTGGAAACATCCTTCGGCTTTGACTCTCTCAACCGCGCCATCGTCGGCGGCGTGAATAAACTTGCGGATCAGCTCAGCCTCACACAAACCGGCATCTTGAGTTGGAATATCGTGGGCATCCTCGGCGCTCTTCTGGCTGTGTTGATCTTTTTGATTTGGAGTGCATGAAATGAACCCAACATTATTTCCGTGGATGATCGCAGTCCCATTGGGCGCTTCTCCATTTGTTTATCTGGCTGGGCGGCTTGGTTATCACAAAGTGAAATTGAACGGTCGCTCGCTGCTCGTGCGCGGACTGGCATTATTAACGATGCTGGGGACATGGGTGTTGTTCGCGTTGAGTTGGATGGAATTTTCGTCGAAGAACGAACCGCTGCTCTTCCATCTGGATTCGATCTGGCTTCATGCCGATGGCATCAGTTTTTTGATGGCGGCTATGGTATTGGGTTTGGGAACGTTTGTCGTCATGTTCTCGGGTCCGTATATTGCGGGTGAAGTCGGTGAGGAAAAATACTATGCCATGCTGCTGGCGATCATTGGCATCATGGTCGGTCTGGGGTCTGCCCGTGATTTGTTCAATTTATGGATGTGGTTCGAAGCGATGGCAGTCTCCTCCTATTTGCTGGTTGCGTTCTATCGTGAACGTTCTGCCTCTCTCGAAGCGGGAATGAAATATCTCGTCCAGAGTGCAACGGGGTCGGTGCTGGTCTTGTTGGGCATCGCACTGGTACTGGGTCAGGCTGGCACGCTGGATATGGACCAGATTCGTTCCGTCATTGCATCCGAATCGACGGCTCCATTGAGTTCTGTTGCTTGCAGGCGCGCTCTTCGTCATTGGCTTCGGTGTGAAGGTGGCTTTTGTGCCGTTACACACCTGGCTGCCCGATGCACACTCGCAGGCTCCCAGTGGGATCAGCGCCATGCTTTCGGGTGTGGTCATCGAAGCGGGTCTGGTCGCGATGCTGCGGGCGCTTTCCACGCTTGGCGGTTTCGCTGTTTCGTGGGGTACGCTCCTGCTTGCCTTTGGCGCGTTGAACATGTTCTTCGGGAACTTGATGGCACTGCGCCAGAAACAAATCAAGCGAATGCTGGCGTATTCAAGCCTGAGTCACATCGGTTATATATTGATCGGTATAGGCATTGCCCTGACGAATGGAACTCCTGCGGGGGCACAGGGTGCGGCATTTCATTTATTCAATCACATGCTTATGAAGGGACTCGCCTTCCTCGCGGTCGGCGCGTTGATGTTTGCATTATTGGATCGAAACGGAATCCACCGTCCCTTGGAAGTGAACGATCTGTCAGGCGCGGCGAAGAAGTATCCGCTGGCGGCATTCGCTCTCAGTGTGGCATTGCTGGCGTTGGGCGGTTTACCTCCGCTATCTGGGTTTATGTCGAAGTGGCAGATCTTTGTCGCTGGCTTCGAGGGTTCCAATCCCTGGCTGATGGGATTGGTCATCTTTGCGGCGTTGAACAGTGTTTTGTCGCTGGCTTATTATGCACCTGTCGTCAACATGTTATATCGCCGCAATGTGGGAGAAGTTGTGCAACAAGGTTCTTCCATTCCATTCGCGATGAACATCCCT
The DNA here is from genome assembly GCA_963730175.1 of uncultured Chloroflexia bacterium. Classification (GTDB taxonomy): domain Bacteria; phylum Chloroflexota; class Anaerolineae; order Anaerolineales; family Villigracilaceae; genus Defluviilinea. The sequence goes on from CAVSRF010000032.1 coordinate 114,434, forward strand.
CTGGTGGTCTTCACATTGGGGATCATCATCATTGGCTTGATGCCTTCACTCATGAATTGGCTGACACAACCCGCCGCGCAAACGTTATTGGTGATGTTTGGAAAGTAGGTCACTTTTAAAACGTGACCGAGAAACAGGAGTATTCAATGACAAATTTAATTTTATCTCCGTTTTTTGCCTTTGCAATTTACGGTGTATTGGTCGGGATTCTTTCATTGATTGGTAAAGCGGTTGCCATACGTGGAAAGGCCAGCTCAATAAAGAATAGCATATACGCCAGCGGCGAAGAACATGATACGGAGCCAGCCGCGCCCGGGTATCGTCCGTTTTTCGTGGCTGCATTGTTCTTCGCGATTTTACATCTTGGCGCGTTGATGCTTGGCACAAGTGGGCTGGCGCCTGTCAGTCTCGTGTATCTTGGCGGGTTGATGCTTGCTCTGTTGGCGCTCATTCTTGGTTAGGAGTATGGTTATGAATGCTTCGCAAAACTATATCGATCAACTGATAGAAAAGATCAGTACCTGGGCGCGTGTAAACTCTCCCTGGGCGATCCACTTCAACAGCGGTTCCTGCAACGGCTGTGATATCGAAATTCTGGCAACACTGACGCCGCGTTACGACGTGGAACGATTTGGGATCAAACTACAGGGCAGTCCGCGTCACGCCGATGTGTTGATCTGTACCGGACCCGTGACACGGCAAGCCCGCGATCGGTTGATGCGTGTTTATGAACAAATGCCTGAACCGAAGTTTGTGGTTGCAGTCGGTTCATGCGGAATCTCTGGCGGTGTCTTTCAGGGCTGCTATAACGTGGTCGGACATATCGATGAGGTGTTACCGGTCGATGCCTTTATCCCCGGTTGCCCGCCCCGCCCGGAAGCTATTATTGATGGCATCGTGAAATTACTTGTACATATTCAAAATGGAACACATCCGGACATGGCGCTAATGCCCGGTGTTCAGGAGGTTGCATGACAACAGAAACATATCTTCAACGGGCTGGAGAACTCCTGGCGCCGTTTGCTAAAAACACGAACACCCCCGAAACGAATCGATTGGATGTTCAAATTGCCGCTAGTGACCTTCCAGCCGCTGCGGCCGCTTTGACAGATGCTTCCTGGGGATATCTTGCAGCGATCACCGGCATGGACCTCGGGGCGGACGCGAACGAACTCGAAGCGCTCTACCACTTTTGTGAAGGCGCGGCAGTAACGACATTACGCGTCCCCCTACCGCGCGAGGGCTGTCCGGAAATCCCATCTGTTAGCGAGAAGATCCCGGTGGCATCCTTCTTCGAGCGTGAATTAAGCGAGATGCTTGGGGTGGCAGTTGTCGGCACACCAGATCCGTCACATCTCTTTCTGCCAGATGACTGGCCCCAGGACGTTTATCCACTGCGCCAGGGATTCACGCCAGAGTTGGCAGCTTCCGTTCAACCTCCGAAAGTCGAGCCTGGTAAAACAGGAAACAAGTTTATCGTCCCGATCGGACCGCAACATCCCGCGCTGAAAGAGCCGGGGCACTTTGAATTTACCGTGGATGGGGAGATTATCACCGCTGTTCGCATGCGATTGGGATATGTCCATCGCGGGATCGAAAAAGCCACCGAACAACGTAATTGGATTCAAAACCTATATCTTCTGGAACGTATTTGTGGCATCTGTTCACACACGCATACCAGCGCCTACAGCCAGGGCGTGGAAAAACTGGCGCAGGTGGAAACGCCGCAACGCGCCCTTGCTATTCGTGAATTGGTCGCGGGGCTTGAACGCATTCACAGTCATTTACTCTGGCTGGGTGTGACGGCGCATGAAGCCGGGTTCGATACGCTCTTCATGTATTCATGGCGTGACCGTGAAACAGTCATGAACCTGCTGGAAGAATTGACGGGCAACCGCGTCAACTACTCGATCTCCGTATTGGGCGGTGTCAAGCATGATATTGATGCTGGTTATTCGGCTTCGATTCATAAGGCACTGGATTATCTTGAAGAGCGTATCCGTTATTATTTGGATGTTGTCACTTCAGATACAACCTTCTTGCAGCGCACCCGAGGCGTTGGCACTATGACTTTCGAAGAGGCAAAGCGCTTCGGCGCGCTGGGTCCCACGGCTCGTGCCTCCGGGGTCAACCGCGATGTACGCCTGGATGCGCCTTATGGCGCCTACAAACATTTTCCTGTCAGTATCATCACCGATAACCGCGGCGATCTGGAAGCACGTTTCGTTGTGCGTATGAAGGAGTTGTTGGTCTCCTGTTTTACCATTCGTACTATCGTAGATAATATGCCAACAGGGGGAATCGCAACTAAATTCCCTCGCAAAATTCCGGCAGGAGAGACAGTGAGCCGTGTGGAGGCGCCGCGGGGCGAAGCCTTCTACTACATCAAAAGCGGCGGCGGGGAAAGCCCTGTTCGGCTTCATATCCGCACGCCTAGCCTGTGCAATTGGACATCGGTCATCAACAAAGCAGTCGGTCATCAACTCGCCGACGCACCGATGCTGATCGCTGGCATGGATCCCTGTTTCTCGTGCAATGATCGCATGGTGACCATTCGAAAGAATGATGATGCTAATACATGGACATGGTCGCAATTACGCGAATACGGTATCAAAAGGTATGAACAAAAAAAGCAAGGATCGCTAACGAAATGACATCCCTTACTGCTCTTCTATCCATAATGTTCTTTCCGGCGGGCATTACTCTGATCTTGAGCGGCATGCTCTACGAATGGGCAGATCGGAAATTAGTTGCACGTTTTCAAAACCGTATCGGTCCGCGCTGGTTCCAGCCGTTGGCAGATACCATCAAATTGCTTGTCAAAGAGGAAATCAAACCGCAGGGTCTTAATAGTCTGCTGTTCTATGGTCTTCCCATCGTCGCACTGACCGGCGCGTTGACTGCCGCACTGTATTCACCGATCCTTGGTTTTGTTCCCATTCATTCCTTCCCTGGTGACCTCATTGTCACGCTCTATCTCTTGTCACTGCTGACCATGTGCATGGGGCTTGCGGGCTGGAATGGTTCAAACCGCTTCTCTTTGATCGGTGCGACGCGTACTTTGACTCAACTCTTTGCCTATGAGGCGCCTTTCCTGCTTGCCATGCTGGGTCCGGCAATTGCGGCGGGTTCGTGGGTCATTACGGATGTCACCGCCTATGCGGCAAACCATTGGATGGTCTTTACTCAGCCGGTAGGTTTCTTCATTGCGTTGATCGGGATGATGGGCAAACTTGAATTGCCGCCGTTCGACGCTCCGGAGGCAGAGACTGAAATTGTCGCAGGTGCGTTGACCGAATATTCCGGGCGTGGTCTGGCTCTATTCCACATTGGCAAATCAGTGGAGTTGGTGGTTGCTGTAAGCCTCGTCACAGCTTTCTATCTGGGCGGGATTGGAAACCCGTTTCTCTTCCTGGTCAAGACACTTGTGATGGTGTTCCTGATGGCGATGCTCCAAGCCATGTTAACCCGCCTGCGCATCGACCAGACCGTTGGCATGTGGTGGCGTTTCGGGGCTTTGCTTGCCCTTTTCCAAATCCTGATTCTTGTTCTCCTGAAAGGATGGCTGGCATGAAAATTGGCTCCATGTTCAAGGATATTTTGACATCATTCTTTTCAGCCCCGGTCACAGAAAAGTATCCATTTGAAAAGCCTAAAACTGCGGATCGCTTCCGAGGAAGACTTTTTTTCGACCCATCCAAATGCACAGGCTGTAACCTGTGCTCAAAGGACTGCCCCGCCAACGCGCTCGAGATCGTCATCCTCGATCGTGCTGCAAAACGTTACGTCGCGTGCTACAACATGGCTCACTGTGTTTATTGCGCCCAATGTATTCAATCATGCAAGTTCAAATGCATCGGCTTGTCGAAAGATGACTGGGAATTGGCATCCCTAGACAAAGGACTCTTCGAGGTGAACTACGGGAAGGAGGAGGACATTGCCACCTTTCTGGAAGGATTTGCTTTTCCAAAAGTTGAACCAGCTCAAGAGACATGACGCGTCCGGACTCCCCCGAACCTGCCTCATCGGAATTGGGAATGATCTACGCGGAGACGACTCCGCCGGGTTGATCGTGGCACGTCGCTTATTGGCAGATCAGCGCTTCAACAGCGCGCCGAACCTCCTTATCCTGGACGGGGGACCTGCTCCCGAAAATCATACAGGGAAGTTACGCACCTTTCACCCCGATCTTGTTCTGTTTATCGATGCTGCCCACCTGGATGAATCGCCCGGTACCGTTCAACTCATTCCTCTTGAGATTATTGATGGGATGAGTGCATCATCCCATTCTCTTCCACTTTCGATATTGGCGCGTTACATTATCTCTGAGTTGGGCAGTCAGGTGGAAGTATTGGGCATCCAATCCGCACAAAATGAGATTGACACAGGCTTGAGCACTCCCGTTACTGCCGCGGTAGAGAGTATATTGTGCCTAATGGGTGACCTTGTTGCGTAAACTATAATTTGACCCACTGATTCGAGAATTACGTCGCCCCGACTTAGGGGATTGAAACCCTTCCATTGCGCAGGGATCATGATCATCCATTGTAGGATTGGTTTTTACCAGCAGGAAAATGTCAACGAAGATGGTATTGTAAAAATATTCTGGTCATGTTATAACCCCCCTTATGGCTTGTCGATATTGACAACCAAAACTCTACAAGCTCTTTAGAATCAGAAACCGCAATAGTCACCTAAAATCGATATTTAAAGCTGGTAATTCAGCGATGCAAGATTGACCCTCATAACCCGAAGGTCGCAGGTTCAAGTCCTGCCCCCGCTATAAAATTGAGTACCAAAACAGCACTAGAGCCTATAACCCACAGGTTATAGGCTCTAGTGCTGTTAACGCTAAACTTCGGGCACTTGCGCAGAAGCAACCGTTACCAAATATCAAACGGGAATTCTTAGAGCCCTTTGGATTGTGTAGATATTCACATCGAAGTACCAAGAGTTGATCATGAACAGTTGAGCGGAGATCGTCTCGGGAAATGGAGCGAAGCGATTTGCGAACGTATCCAAACTGCACGAGACATTCAGCAAAATCGTTTTTCATATTGCAAACTAGATGTAGTTTGCAACGCCGATATGCGCGTCGGGGAAATACAGCAATTTTGCATGCTTCAGAACGAAGGTCAGAGTTTGATGCGTGCGGTGATGACACAGTTTAGCATGCTGAAATTGGTGCGCACAATTGTTGGTTTTGCTCGGAGCGGGGAGATTTTTTCAAGGAGTTGGCTGCGTAGTCGTAAATAACGGTAAAACCTGTTTATAGAAATATTCCTTCAAAAGTTTGGTTTTCAGCAAAACTAAAACCCTAGGGTAATCGCATTTGAAATATGAGAAAATCGCAGAGAGCGAATGGGAGGCTCAAAGCGATGGAAAAAGAAGCAGTTGGGAGCATTACCAAGCACTTTGGAGAGCTACAAGACCCACGCACAGGAAACGCCAAGGCGCACATTTTCCTGGAAATCCTGATTATTGCGATATGCGCCGTGATCTGTGGAGCCGATGGCTGGAGTGATATAGAGTTATTTGGCAAAAACAAAAAAGACTGGCTAAAAACATTTTTGGAACTGCCGAAAGGCATTCCGTCACACGATACGTTTGGGCGTGTGTTTGCGAAAATCAAGCCAGAAGAATTTCAAAAACGCTTTATTGAATGGGTACAAGCGATTGAAAAGTTGACGGCAGGACAAGTGATAGCGGTGGATGGCAAGAAATTACGCCGTTCACACGATCAGCAGGCAGGCAAAGAAGCGATCTACATGGTGAGCGCTTGGGCAACCCAAAACCAGCTTGTTTTAGGGCAGACCAAAGTTGCAGATAAGTCAAATGAAATCACAGCCATCCCGGAGTTGTTGCGACTGCTAGACATCACAGGCTGCATTGTCACGATTGACGCGCTTGGCACACAGACCAAGATTGCAGAAACAATTGTGGCTGGCGGCGGTGACTATCTACTGGCGGTCAAGGAGAATCAAGGTCACTTATTTGAAGATATCCACTGCTTGTTTGAAGTTGATGTTGCACATGGTATTGACAAGGCTCAACACAGCCATGCCCAGACTGTCAATAAAGGACACGGACGGATTGAAATTCGAGAATGCTGGGTTACCGAAAAGGAAGAATATCTAGCTTTGGTGCGTAAGCACCAGAACTGGAAAGGACTGAGAAGCATTGTGCGGATTGTGTCGCAACGGAAATTTGGTGAAAAAGTCGAAACGCAAACTCGTTACTTCATTTCCAGCCTGCCTGCCGATGCGAAAACAATTTTAAAAGTCAAGCGTAGTCATTGGAAAATCGAGAATCAACTGCATTGGGTTTTGGACATCGCTTTCCGAGAAGACGAAAGTCGGGTTCGCAAAGACCATTCGGCTGAAAATCTGGCAGTTCTTCGTCATGTGGCTCTCAACCTGTTGAAACAAGAGAAAACTGCCAAAGGCGGCATTCATGCCAAACGCTTGCAAGCTGGCTGGAACAATGATTATTTGCTTACCATCCTCAAAGGTTGAAATGCAATTACCCTAACTAAAGCCATGACATATTGTGCCATTTTATATTAAAATAGAATTAGAGCGAGATCGCTCAAATCTCAAGGAGGAGAGTGTATGGAAAGCAAACCCCAATCTTTATTTAGCGGTGCCCGCCTATTGGTAGCCGGGCTGTTGGTCGTGATTGTTGTACTCGGTCTTGCCTTGGTAGTTCAGGCGATCGGAAATGCTGGCAGTCCCTCCGAAATTGGGCAGGTCAACATGTTGGAAAACAGCAACGACAAATGCGTTACCTGCCATAAGAACTCCACTCAGGCATTGTGGATAATACGGTCACAGCACAATGGCTGGCGCCAAGGTCAGTTGCACAGATTGTCATCAAGTGACTGCCAATTATCCTGGTGCAGTGGAGCATGAGGGGAATTATGTATTAGGTTCTCCAACCGCCAAAATGTGCGAGAAGTGTCACCAACAAGAAGTGGCGCAGTTCAATCACAGCCGTCACGGGCTACCTGCCTATGTAGCCGTTTTTGGCAGCAAGGATCTTTCTCCTAAATTAATGGCTCAATTTGAGGCCGGTGCCGGAGGGAAACTTTGACCCGAATAAATCACGTAACGCGATCTTTGCGCTTGAGGGTCCGGATATCACCCGCTTTGCCTGTGAAAGTTGCCATAGTGTTGGCAAGCCTGCCGCTGATGGCTCGGTAGGTCAATGCCAGAAATGTCACTTACGCCATGAGTTCAGTTTGGAACAGGCTAGTAAACCGGAAACCTGTAACAACTGCCATATAGGTCCGGATTATCCGCAACTGGAGATCTACCAGGAGTCAGCCCATGGTATTGCCTATGCAACCATGGGTGATACATGGAACTGGGATGCAGACCCTGGCACCCTGACCACAAAAGACTTTCCGGCTCCAACTTGTGCGCTTTGTCACATGAGTGGATTTGGTGGTACCGCAACAACACATGATGTCGGTGATCGCCTTACCTGGTTCCTGGCGGCACAGGTCAGCACACGCAGACCGGCCTGGCAGGACAATATGGTGCGAATGCAGAGTGTCTGTCTGGAATGCCATAATAAAGATTTCATAGACACTTTCTACGCTGACGCGGATAAGGGAGTGGAAGCCGTCAACGTGCGCGTCAAGGAGGGCGGTATGAAATTATCAAACCGCTTGGAGAGAAAGGATTATTGACTGACGCACCATTCGCAGCCAGCTGATCGATTTCACGTATTTCGAAAACTGGCATCACTGGTCTGGCACCGCGAAATTCGGTATGTGGGAATGCAGGGGGCGTGGATTACACTCAATGGCATGGCGCATATGAAATGTTGAGCGATCTGGCTGAACTGCGTGAAATAACCGATCAAAAACTGGACGCTGCAAACAACGCTACGCCAACCCCATAAACGAGGAGGAGTACGTATCTTCTTGCTGAAGCAATTCCTGCTGTCCGACGGTTACGAATACCTTTTAGCCGCGACCAGTTTTTCATGTTGTTGGTTGCCTTCAACGAGCTAATGTTGGCGGTGGAAATCTATCTGGCACACAGCATCAGCGGCACCATTGTCGCCAAGGAATGGATTCCGATCGTCTTCGGTCCGATTGCAGCCATAATTCTTGGTATTTCCGGGTTGATCTCATTGCGCAACCGCCCTTTGGCTACAATACTCGCCATACCGACGCTTATCGCGAGCATTGTGATTGGATTGTTGGGCGCCTATTTTCATGTTTATCGTGCCTTCCAACCCTTTGCCATATGTCGGGGAACAAGTTACGATCAGCCTGACAATCTCGGCCCCGCCCCTCTTATTGGCTCCGCTGACTTTTGCCCTGGTCGGTCTGATCGGGCTGAGCGCCTTATCTGAAAGAGTCGCCCGTTGATAGCGGCACCCTTGTTCTTTTGGGTGGTTACCGTTTACAGTTGCCCTACAGCAAAACCAGTGGTTACTTTTTTCTGGTCAGTATGGCAATGCTGGCGCCGTCAATTAGCAGTGTGCTTGATCATGCGCGCACCAACTTTAGCAATCCCTGGCTATGGATACCCACGGCAGCAGGTGTGATCGGAACGATCATCCCATTGTTCATTGGGTTCATTCGGAAACCGACCCGCAGCGATATAAGGATTTATCTGGGAACTATGCTGGCGATTATCCTGGTTGGTACACTGGGCTCTGTGTTGCATATATTGAGTAACCTGGGCGCTGACAATACGATCGTTGGTGAACGCTTTATCCGTGGCGCACCCATGTTAGCCCCCTTGCTCTTTGCCGATATAGCCACACTCGGGTTGGTGGTCTTACTCGATCCAGATGAAACATTAAACCTAAAAGAATACATTCACTAAACAGGTCCTAGTGCAATCAAAAAGACAGCGTTTCTTTCGCTGTCTTTTTGATCGTTCGTTGGGAGTTTTATCAATCATGATTAGCTCT
>CAVSRF010000033.1:0-99404 GCA_963730175.1 uncultured Chloroflexia bacterium
TGCTGTTCTTGTGCTTGCCGCTCTGTCGTGCCAGGCGGCATCGGGTTTGGGTGGGGATAAAAACGTACCCTCTGAAAAAGAGGCTCCGTCTGGAAATTCGTCAGACTCTAAATTTCCGATGACGAGTGACGCTTTCAATGTTACCGATATGGGCAGCGAAAGTGTGCTGTATTATACAAAGATGTCAATGGAAGATGTGATGAAATTCTATCGGGACGAATATACTGCCAAGGGATACAAAGAGCGAGAGATATTGACTACAGTTTCCGATGGCATATTTAGCATGGTCTTTGATGGCGATCCCAGTGGCAAGGCGGTTGTTATTCAGAGTGTTGACCTGGGTGATGGAAGCCGCACGGTTGCAATACGGTTGGAAGATGTTTAGTTATAAGCTTTTTATAAAAACCACCGCATTGCGGTGGTTTTTGCTTTAAAATACTGACATGCGAATTTCAAATGGTTTCCCGCTTTAGTTGTAATGCTTGTTATTTTCTGGTTTTCGGCACACCCTGCCCCGGGGTTACCCTATTTTGATTGGGCAGATAAGATCGTTAAAAAAGGGCGGACATATGATCGGCTACGGATTGCTTGCAGGGACATATTGGTACGCGTTGGGCTATCAAAAAGATAAGCGCTGGTGGGCATGGCTCTTGGCTGTCCTTTATGCCATGACAGATGAGTTTCATCAGTCGTTTGTGTTTGGCAGGCACCCGTCCGTTTGGGATGTGCTTATTTTTGATAATCTCGGGGCGTTGATTTCTTTGTGGGCAATTAATCGTATTAAACAAAAGCGATCAGACCAAGCCTGACCGCTGAATGCTAAGAGCTAATCGCTAACAGCCAAACTACTCAAACTCGATTTCGATCTCTTCGTCTTCAGACCAATCTTCCATTCTTTCAAATTCGATCTCGCCGAACAAGCCATCCTGATGTGCCTGTACATGATAACGTTTAACAAGCTCGAGCAATGCCAGGAACGTGACGACAATTTCTATGCGTGACGCGCCTTGATCGAGCAATGCGCGGAAGGTTGTCCGTTCGATTTCTTTCATGGTCTTTGTGATCAGGTCGATCTTCTCGCGAATGGTTACCCGCGGCGCGGCGATGACGGAGCCCAATGGCTTCTTTTCTTTTTCCTTGCGAAATGCCTCTTCTGCTGCTGTAACAAGTTTTTCGAGGGTGAGATTCGACAAGTCGAGCTTTGCTTCCACTTTCGGCGGTGGGGCAATGCGAAGGTAAGTCCGCAGATTGGCTTGTTGCTGTGCATTGAGCCAGCTGCCGATCTCCTTGAAACGTTTATATAGTATCAACTGGTCAACGAGAGATTGTCCCAAATCCTCTTCGCCGGGTTCACGTGCGGGCGGTCTGGGCAACAACGCTTCCGATTTGATCTGTAATAACTTTGCCGCGATCACAAGGAACGCTGATATTTCATCGGCGTTGATCTGCTCGAGACTGTTGATATACACGAGATATTGGTCGGTCACCATCGCCAGCGAAACGGATGTAATGTCCAATTCGGCGTGCTCGATCAGGTTGAGCAGAAGGTCGAGCGGTCCATCGTATACGGGCGTGTGAACGGTGTAGTTGAGTTGGCGTCCCAGCAGGTTTTCCATAGGTCGGGAATTATATCATTGCCATCCTGAGCGGAGCGACAGCGTAGTCGAAGGACGTTATAATAAACACATGCCAAATAAACTCACTCATCTCGATGAACAGGGTCGTGTCAACATGGTGGATGTCGGTCACAAGCCTGACACGGAACGGATTGCAGTGGCGCGCGGCGAAGTCCACATGAAGAAAGAGACGTTGGACTTAATCCGCGCCGGACAAATTAAAAAAGGGGACGTGCTAACCGTTGCGCAGATCGCTGGAATCACCGCCTCAAAACGGACCTCGGACCTGATTCCGTTATGTCATCCTTTACCTCTCACCAAAGTGGACGTGGACCTCGTGCTCGACGACTCGCTCCCTGGCGTGGTCATCACCGCCACCGCCAAAGTGACCGGTAAAACTGGTGTCGAAATGGAAGCGTTGACCGCGGTCTCTGTCGCGGCGTTGACAGTCTACGATATGGCAAAAGCCGCCGAGAAGACGATGCGGATACAGAATATTCGTCTCGTTGAGAAGCATGGTGGTCAGAGTGGGGATGTGGTGAATGAATGACATATGAAGTGCTCGAGGCGGCGTCCTCGCCGCCGGGGACGGCGGCTTGAGCCTATAAAGAGGTGATAATGAATCATCAATCTATAAACTTACAAGATAAATTATCGAAATTCTCTGAGCATTGGTCGCCGAAGATCATCGCACAGATGAATGATTATCATTTCAAGCTGGCGAAGGTGCAGGGAGAATTTGTCTGGCACGACCATCCCGAAACGGATGAGATGTTTCTTGTGCTGAAAGGTCAGCTTGAAATCCATCTCCGTGACGGTGTGGTGACTTTGAACGAAGGCGAGATGTATGTCGTTCCGAAGGGTGTGGAACATAAACCCGTTGCTGAGAATGAATGTCATATTATGTTGATCGAACCAGCAGGTACGGTTAACACGGGCGATGTTGTCGATGAGAAAACAGCCGCCAATGATGTTTGGATTTAGAAAAAAATGAATCACATAAAATTATTGTTTTTTGCAACCATCCGTGAACGTGCAGGGACTAAGTCCATGGAGTTGGATGTCCCTGACGACCTGACTGTGCTGGGATTGAAGGATAAACTTGGAAAAGAGTATCCGAATTTGAAAGAGTCAATGAAGAGTGTGTTGATCACCATCAATCGCGAATATGCGTTTGATGAAGCGGTCATTCCGCAAGGTGCGGAGATGGCGATGTTCCCGCCGGTTTCGGGGGGTGATTTTCAACATGCAACCTTCAAACTTCCCGACGATATTTTCGATCACCGAAGATGAAATAGATTTGAACGATCTGGTCGCGCAGATCACGCTCACATCCACGGGCGCGGCGGCGATCTTTACCGGAATGGTGCGCGGCGAAACGAAGCGCGGCGATGCGCATGACACAGAATACCTCGAGTACGAAGCGTATATCCCGATGGCAGAAGCGAAGATGAAACAGGTGGCGGACGAGATCCGCGAGAAGTGGCCCGTAATTGAAGGGATCGCCATTGTTCAACGGATAGGCAAGTTGTACCCGAAGACGCCGACGGTGTTGATTGCCTGTACTGCCGCACATCGCGATACTGGAGTCTTTGAGGCTGCTCGATATGGCATAGATCGCTTGAAGGAGATCGTGCCAATTTGGAAGAAGGAAGTCAGCCCGAGCGGGGAGTCGTGGGTGGAAGGTGACTATATCCCGAAGGCGGGGGAGTAGAAGAGTTTTCAGTAGAGAAAATCTCTGTGAGAAGAAGCAGGTAGCGGCTGGGAAAAGATGCGGGTTTATATCATCCTGAGCGTGACTCTTTATTGAATCCGGTGTTCTGTCACGCGTATCTCTTATTTTTTATGACTGTGAGGAATCAATGGAACGTGTAGTTATTACAGGCATGGGGACGGTCAATCCGCTTGGGTTGACCGTGGAAGAAAGCTGGAAGAATGTGGTCAATGGCGTTTCAGGAGTGGGACCGATCACGTTGTTCGACCCAACTCCGTTGAACGTGCATTTTGCGGCGGAAGTGAAAGGTTTTGAACCGGATAAGTATATGGATGCAAAAGAAGCGCGGCGGCGTGACCGGTTTGAGCAGTTGGGCACGGCGGCGGCAAAGATGGCTGTTGAGAATTCGGGGCTTGAAATCACGGATGCGAATTCTGGTCGGATTGGTGTGTTGGTTTCTTCAGCCATTGGCGGAATTAAATCGTTGAGTGATGCTGTGATTACAAACTTTACTGAAGGACCGCGTCGCGTGAGCCCGTTCTTGATTCCTATGTTGATGCCGAATGGTGCGGCGGGGATGATCGCGATTGACCACCAGATCAAAGGACCGTGCTTTTCTGTGGCATCTGCATGTGCTTCGGGGATCGATGGAATTGGAACCGCTTTGTTGATGTTGAAGGCAGGCATGATCGATGCGGCGGTTGCAGGTGCGGCGGAGATGACGATCTGTTCAGTGGGCGTCGCCGCGTTCGACCGGGTGGGCGCGATGTCACGTCGCAATGATGATTATTCGATGGCTCCTCAGCCGTTCGATAAGAACCGCGATGGTCTGGTGATGGGCGAAGGAGCTGGGGTTTTGGTGCTGGAAACTGAAACTCACGCAAAGGCACGTGGCGCGAACATTCTGGCTGAACTTGCCGGATACGGTGCAACGGCAGATGCGTACCATGTGACGGCTCCGCATGAGCATGGCGCAGGCGGCGCGGCGGCGATGAAGATGGCGCTCGAATCGGCAAAGGCGAATGTAGATGAGCTTGGATATATCAACGCACACGGAACGGGCACGACTTTGAACGACCAGTCTGAAACAAGGGCTGTAAAAGCGGCTTTTGGCGAGATGGCATATAAGATCCCCATTTCTTCTACAAAATCCATGACGGGGCATATGATGGGCGCTACAGGGGCGCTGGAGACGATCTTCCTCGTGCAGGCGATCCGTGATGGTGTTTTGCCGCCGACAATCCATTATGAAACGCCCGACCCCGAATGTGACCTGGATTACATCCCGAACAAGGCGCGCGAGAAGAAGATCACGCTGGCGATCAGCAATGCCTTCGGCTTCGGCGGGCATAATGCGGTGGTGGCGGTACGAAAATATTCATAACGGATGGGAAGCGAATAAGCGGATTGGTGAACGGATTTTGTCGCGGATTCACGGATGAGAAACGGAACTAGCCCTCCCGTCCGTTTTTTTCGTTTCCCGATCCGTTAATCGCTTGTCCAACCCGAAAATGCGTGCTATAATCCGCCGTCACTCAAAAAACGACTATAACTAAAGTAAGGATGAAAGACAAATGGCAGACATTATCAAGGCTCTCGAAGCTGCAAAAAACGAAAATATTCCCACTATAAAATCTGGCGATAACGTCAGTGTGCATGTGAAGATCAAGGAAGGCGAACGCGAACGCATCCAGGAATTCAAAGGCACAGTCATCCGCGCCCGCAAGGGTGGCAATGACCAATCCATCACCGTCCGCCGCATGGCTGCCAACGGTGTAGGTGTCGAACGCACATTCCTGCTCCGCTCTCCTCGCATCGATAAGATCGTTGTCGAGCGTCACAGCGTTGTCCGCCGTGCGCAACTTTATTTCATGCGCGACCGCACGGGTAAATCTGCCCGTCTCAAGCAGAAATTCGATAACTAGAAAGTACGTGTAAGACCCTTAGGGTTTTCAAAACCCTAAGGGTCTTTTTTGTTTTACAATTAAGCCATGAAACCGCTTATCGGCATTACCACTTATGTTTCCACAAACGAATATGGACAGGATCGCATCATTCTCCAGCAGGTTTATGCCAATGCTGTAATGGATGCCGGCGGTGTCCCTGTTCTTATCCCGTCTATTATCGCCGATGATGGATGGGATGCTCTCTATTCCCGCCTCGATGGGATTTTCCTCTCTGGCGGCGGGGACATTGCTCTTGAGCGTTTCGCTGGCGAGCCGCATCCCCGCATCACTGGCGTGGAACCGGCACGGGATTCCGTTGAAATGAAGTTGGTCCACGCCTCAGCCTCAGATGGCAAACCCTTCCTCGGCATTTGCCGTGGTTGTCAGGTGCTGAACGTCGCCCTCGGTGGGACTCTGTACACGCACCTCCCAGACCAGCTTCCCAACGCCCTTGACCATTCCTACCCTGGTGACATGCGGACAGTCCTTGTGCATGAGGTAAAGATCGAAGAAGGGACACGTATCGCCGAAATCCTTGGCGAGCCTGTTCTCAAAGTCAACAGCCTGCACCATCAGGGACTCAAAGATATCGCACCTTCGCTCCGCGTTGCCGCTCACGCGCCAGATGGACTCGTCGAAGCCGTGGAACTGCCCGACCATCCCTTTGGTCGTCGCCGTGCAATGGCACCCCGAATGGTTGACGGATCAGAAGTCCACACGGAATCTTTTCAAAAAGTTTGTCGAAGCGGCGGGAAAGTGATGATGTATTTCTAACATATGGGAGAAAACTAAATGAAGAGAGAGCCTTTTATCTTGTTTGTGGCTTTGTTTATGGTTAGTTGTCAGCTGTTCACCATTTGTCGGACTTTCAACTGAAACTCCATTTCCTTCAATAACTCCTGTTTCCATCTGAAACATTAGTACCTTCCCGAACATCAATCCCGTCTGCCCACCCTGACAGCTAGTGCAACTGTCCAGCTCACTTTTACTCCAACTCTAACTAGTACACCGCAACCAGCGTTGGTGGAACATAAATGGAATCCAGAAACTGTTTTGATCTCTATGCGTGAAAGCTTGGGCGATGGCGGAATGTCATTAGGTGACTTAGGGCCTCCGCCATTTATTCTTTATGCAGATGGCTCATTGTTTATAACCCAAGATATTCCTGTTGATGATTATTACCAAACTCAGAGTTTTAGTGTAAGAAATTGAACAGAGAAGAAATGTGCCAGATACTTAAATACGCTAGATCAAATTGGTTACCTTGATTACGACTTGTCCAACTATACTTTTATTGCTTATAAGCCAGTCCGTATAGGTGGCCCAAGCACATTTATTGAAGTGAACGCCTGGAAATCGAAATCAGCTTGATATTATGATTTGGGCTTTTATTTGGAGGAAAATATTATTCATGAATTATATGGACAAGACAGGTTACCCAACGATTTCTCCAGCTCTTCAAGACACCTATTATTTTCTGCATGAATATCCAACGGATGGCTTTGAAGTATATAAACCAGACCATTTGGCGGTGTGGTTGCTTCCTGTAGAAAAAATATTCATAGATAGCGTATGGTTGGCAAGCTAAAAATTGGGAATTTAAAAAAATTCCCTTGATACATTGATTAACAAGGCTGAATTAGTACCAGACCGCGACGATCTACGATTCATAATATTAAAATGGTCAAGATGCTCGATTGCTTCACGATTATTTTGGCAATTTAATTGGTTCGGATTACTTCTTCACTGAAGATCCAAAAAGCGGAAGAAATTATTATCAAATCTTGGTTCGCCCGTTATTACCTTATGAAACACCCGGCGAGTATTCTACAGGTTATATGAGCATTATCCCCGCGCCAGATGCTCCAAAACCTAACTTCAAATTGTCCTGTTATCCCTCTGATGGTGTTATACCAATTCCAACACCATGACTTCTAAAATTTTTCCCATCGGCATCTTCGACTCTGGCATCGGCGGACTCTCCGTCCTGCGGGCGATACGCGCGCAGATGCCGAATGAGTTCGGTCATCTATTTCGGCGATCAGGGACACATCCCGTACGGTCCGCGCCCGATGGAGCAGATACGCGATTTTTCCGAAGCGATCACAAAGTTTTTGCTGGAACAGGATGCGAAGATCATTGTCGTTGCCTGTAATACTGCCTCTGCCGCGGCGTTGAAATATTTGCGCGAGAAATTTCCCGATATGCAGTTCGTCGGCATGGAGCCTGCGGTCAAGCCTGCGGCGGAGACAACGCAAACAGGCAAAGTGGGAGTCCTTGCCACGCCCGCGACATTTCAGGGTGCGATGTATGCGTCTGTTGTAGAAAGATTTGCAAATGGTGTGGAGTTATTCCAAAACACGTGTAATGGATTGGTGCAACAGATCGAGCAGGGAAATTTGAGTGGCGAAGAGACACGTCGTATTTTGAACGACGCGTTATTACCTATGCTCGAAAAGAATATTGATACGGTTGTGTTGGGATGTACCCACTATCCGTTTGTGATTCCGCTTATTGAGGAGATCGTGGGAGAAAAAGTTCGGGTGATCGATCCCGCTCCCTCGGTGGCGAAGCAGGTCAAACGTCTGCTTGAGGCGGGAGAGATGGTGAATGAGTCTAAGTCACAAGGGATGGTCAAGTTGTTTACGTCGGGTGATCCCGATGTGTTGAAATCCCAGTTGCCGATATTGTTGGGGGAAGATGGCGGTGCACTGAGCGTGTCGAAGTGGGAAGTGGAGAGGGTTGTGTGGGGTAACGACCATGTCGTTGCGAGCGGAGCGAAGCAATCTTCGTCTTGAGTTGGGGATTGCTTCGCTCGCTGGCGCTCTCTCGCAATGACATACTTATAGCGCCCTTGCGAGCATCAAGCCGAGGATGGCGGTGATAATGCCCAAGGTGTAAAAAGAAATTGCTGAGCGTGAAAAAGTTGGGGGCCATCAGGAGCGGCAATATAAAATTGATGAACACCATCAGAATGCCGAGCAACGGCAATAGCCCTTTGCGGCGCGCCAAAAAATCGGATGCGTCATCAACCAGCTTGGAAAGCCATTTCATATTTCTTCCTCTTCTTTAGGTTCAAGGGTGTTTGCAGAAACCTGCCAGCCGTTGAATTGCGCGACCAGCCGCCCGGGGATGCGTCCCTGCATGAGCACGCCGCCGCGCCCGTGCTCGACGAGTTCGATCTGACCCGCTTCATGGAATAACGAGATCAGCGCACCTTGTTGATATGGAAGCCGCACACGGATCGGTGAATACGTTTCATATAATTCTTCATGGATGACTCTCAGCAGTTCCTTGATCCCGCTTCCATCTAAAGCGGAGATTGTTACTGATTTCGAGAAGCCTTTTACTGCATCTTTGGCCGCCTCTGGGTCACGTAGCTGATCAACTTTATTCAACGCAGTGACAACGGGGATGTGATGTGCCTCGAGCTTGTCCAATGTTTCCTGCACAGCTTCAAATTGATTCATGGCATTATGATGTGATATATCAACAACGTGTAGGAGTAGATCCGCTTCTGTTATTTCTTCCAGTGTTGCATGGAAAGCCTCGACAAGCGTCGTCGGTAGCTTTTGAATGAAGCCGACGGTGTCTGTGAACAATGCCTGATAGCCGCCGGGCAGTTCTACTTTGCGTGTGGTGGGGTCGAGCGTGGCGAAGAGTTGGTCTGCCACGTACACGTCCGATTTTGTGACTTTGTTCAACAGTGTAGACTTGCCCGCGTTGGTGTATCCCACCAGCGCAACGGTGGGGATACGTGAGCGTTTGCGTTGAGCGCGGTATCTCTGGCGATGAGCGCGCACCTTTTCAAGTTCCTTTTTCAGGTGTGCGATGCGCTTACGGATGGCGCGTTTGTCTACTTCCAATTGCGTTTCACCGGGACCTCGCAGACCCACGCCGCCTGTCGAGCCAGCTCGTCCGCCACCGCCACCAGCCTGACGTTCAAGATGTGTCCATTGACCGGTCAGGCGCGGGAGGTAGTATTCGTATTGTGCCAACTCCACCTGCAACATGCCTTCGCTGGTATGCGCATGTTGTGCAAAGATATCGAGAATCAGCGCAGTGCGATCCAGCACACGGACTTCCTTGCCCAGTGCCAGTTGTAATTCGCGTTGGTGGCGCGGGGAAAGCTCATCGTCAAAGATCACCACTTGCGTGCGAGTCTCTTCGACGAGCATTTTCAATTCGTCCACTTTGCCGGGACCGATATACGTTTTGACGTGGGGTCGGTCTAATTTTTGCGTCAACTCGCCGACCACATCCAGACCGGATGTGTCCGCGAGCAGTTCCAGTTCGACAAGTGAATCTTCGAGCGGCAGAAGAGATTTCTGCTGGAATAAATCTACACCAACGAGAAATGCTTTTTCACGCGGTGCGATTGTGGGTCGTGGAGTTTTTTTAGCCATTTGATGTTTTAATTAATTTCTGGTGGTTTTGATACGAAACTCGTTGTTGCTCGTGAATTCTCAACCACCGAATTGTTGTCTTTCTTTCCAAGTTCATCGAACAGTCTTGCCATCTTCACGTCCGGCGCTTCTGTGCGGATGGGGACCAGGATATGGAACGTCGAGCCGGGACATTTTTTCTCATCGTAGCCATCAGATTCTACCCAGATCGAACCGCCGTGCGCCTCCAGAATGCCTCGGGCGATGGGCAATCCCAAGCCTGCGCCGCCACCTTTAAACTTTGTCTTTCCGCTTGAGTGCAACTCCACGCGCCCGAGTTGCCCGAACTTTTCAAAGATGACTGCCTGATCTTCCGGCGAAATGCCGATACCGGTGTCTATGATCGTGACTTCGATCAAGCCGGGCAGGGTCCTTCCATCCATCGTAATCGTGCCGCCGTCGGGTGTGTATTTTATCGCGTTATTGAGTACATTTCTCAACGCCTGCATGATGCGGGTCGGGTCTACATAGACCCAATTTCTGTCCCCTTCAAAATCCTTGATCTCGATAGCCTGCCTGCGCCCAGCCGTAGTTGATATAGATTCGAACTTCAAGGCTTCAAGCAGATTCTTGATCTGTATCGGCTGGAAATTCAACTTGAGCAGATCGTTGTCGATCATGGAGACATCGATCATATCGTCCACTATGGAGCGGAGTTTGTCAATGCCTTTTGTCATACCTTCCAGCATGGCGTTGAGGTTTTCTGCTTTACCTTCCTGGATCAGATCCTCCATCATGGATGAATAACCCTCGATCAAGGTGATCGGTGTTTTGAGTTCGTGCGCCGCCACCGAAATGAACGCGGACTTGCTCCTGTCCACGCGCTCCAGTTGTTTCTGTACTTTTTCCATTTCGCTGGAGATGTGCGCCACGCGAGTTTCCATTTCGTAACGTGCCACAACGCCCAGTCCATAGGTGTAGATTGGTATTACCGCCGCCATTAAGTCCAGAGCCTGTTGCTTTGTCAATTCCTCATTCGCCACCTTGATCGTCAATGCGATCATGTGGTTGATCAGGAATGAAACATGGTACAGCCCTTCCTCGAGGTCGGATTCGGTGGATGACTTCGCCCAATCCAGCAGGATCGAGTCCATCCATGCCGGGTCACCTGTTGTTACAGATTGTTCGAGCAGACCGAAGAAACGAGCCAGTTGTTCCTCGAAGCCTGCCCGCACATCCATGCCGCGTGCCAATTCGCCCCCAACGCGTTCTGTCCACGCCGGGCGGATCTTGGTAAGTATTTTTTGAATGGGCGTTGTTGTTTTCTTCGGCATGTGATTGAGTTTGGGGTGCAGAAGTTTCTCCTGCATATACCCAACGGCAAGCCGTCGGATTCCAAAGTTAAACCATTTTATCAGGGTTGCTTGCTTCGCTGAACAATCCACGTGTTCAGCGTTTCACCTACTGTCTGTAAACTTTCTGCTGAAACCTTGTCTGGTGTATCCAGTGTTGTATGCCAGTAGGGATAATCGAAATCGATAATATCCACGGCGGGAAGCCCAGCTTGAAGAAATGGTGTGTGGTCATCCTCCATGGAATATTTATATGCAGGGATGAATTTGTTTTGATATCCCAAACTTTTCGCCGCTGCCCAAATTTCATCGGTTATTTCCGGGTTTGAATTACGTTCTTTGTAAATGTTCAAATCTGCGTCACCGATCATATCGATAACAACCACTGCCTGTGGTTGAATTACATTGTTCTTCACGAATTCACGCGAGCCGAGAATCCAATCCCAACCCTGAATGTTGCCATTATCTTCTGCATCGAAGAACACCAGCCAAACAGGAACTGTATCCTTGGGCAGGCTTCGTGCCATCTCAAGCAAAACCGCAACACCCGATGCGCCGTCGTTTGCGCCGGGCATGGGCTTTGTATGATTTGCCGGGTCGGGATCGTGGTCTGCGAAGATGCGAGAGTCGTAATGCGCGCCGATAATGATCTGCGGTGACTTGTCGCCTCTTTTAGCCACGAGATTTTCAACAGGATGCCCTAACGCTTCGGATGTTTGGATCTCCACCTGCCAGCCAGCGGACTCAAGCTCCGCTCGCATCCATGCCTCGACTTTGGCATGACCATCCGTCCCAGGCACTCTCTCCCCGAAAGCGACCTGGGTTTGCACGTCGGCGTAAGCGTGTTGTCCGTCAAAGGAAACAGGAGCAGGCTCCGGCTGAGTCAGAAACGAGAAAGCGTACCAGCCAATTGTTATCGCAAGGAGGAGTCCGATTGCAGTCAAATATAGTGTGATCGATTTATTCTTCAAGCCAGGACTCCGCTAAGTGCAAGTTGTAGATCGGCAAGCGCGCGTTCGGCATATGCCTTGCCACGTTCGCGTTTGTTGATTCTCGTTTCGAGTGCCGGAAGAATTCCAAAATTCGCCTTCATCGGTTGGAAGTCCTTGAGGTTGGCGTGAGTGACATAATGACACAACGCACCAAGCATGGTTGTTTGCGGAAGTGTGATGGGTTCTTCGTGATGCTGCAATCTCGCCGCGTTGACCCCTGCCAATAGACCCGTTGCGATATTTCCCATATAACCCTCTACACCTGTGATCTGACCGGCGAAGAGAAGGTCGTCGCGTTCGACATGTTGAAGCGTGGGGCGCAGGAGTTTAGGCGATGCGATGAACGTGTTGCGGTGCATTTGTCCGTAACGCAGAAACTCGGCGTTCTCCAGCCCAGGAATGAGCCTCAACACGCGTCGTTGTTCGGGAAACTTGAGATTGGTTTGAAAACCGACAAGGTTATACAAACTGCCTGCAAGGTTATCCTGGCGAAGTTGCACGACCCCATACGGACGTTTGCCAGTACGCGGGTCTCGCAGCCCAACCGGGCGCATGGGACCATATGCAAGTGAATCCACGCCGCGCTCGGCGATGATCTCGATGGGCAGACAACCTTCAAAAAAATGACCCGCCTTTACGCCACTCTTGATCGCATCCTCAAAGGAACGGAGTTCTATGCGTTCAGCGTTCTTCAATGCTTCAACGAACGCGTAATACTCTTCCTTTGTGAAGGGACAGTTGATGTAGTCGCCTTCATCTTGTTCACCTGTGCCGTAGCGTGAGGCCCGGTAGGCAATATCCATGTTGATCGATTCAGCATGGATAACAGGCGCAATGGCATCGAAGAAAAATAAATGCTCTTCGCCGCTCAACGCCGCAATGGATTGTGAAAGGGATGGCGATGTAAGAGGTCCGCTTGCGATGATGGTCGGCGAATCAGGAATCTCCTTTGCCTCTTTGCGAACCACCTCGATGTTGGGGTGATTTTCTATTTTCTCGGTTACAAGCTTTGCGAACACCTCACGGTCAACAGCCAGCGCGCCGCCTGCGGGTAACGATGCCTGCTCGGCACATTCCAGAAGCATGGAGTTGAGAATCCGCAATTCGCTTTTGAGAACGCCCGAAGCGCGGTCGGGGAGGTTCGAGCCAAGAGAATTTGAACAAACGAGTTCAGCCAGGTCGTGAGTTTGATGCGCTCCGGTTTGGAGGGTCGGGCGCATTTCGAAGAGTTGTACGTTGAGTCCGCGTTGGGCGGCTTGCCAGGCGGCTTCACTTCCTGCCAGTCCGCCGCCGATAATGGTTAAGTCAGTCATAAGTTGATTCTACCATTTCATTCTTCAACGAAATATGTCGAGGTTTGTCACAAGACCATATAAACGTTGTAATATGGCAGAGTATAATTGCCCCAACATGCCGACGAAACCTGTTGTTGAATATCAGCTAAAAGAAGCAAGCCAATTGACCGATGTGGTATGGTCCGCATTGGTGGAGCGCATTGCGGGTAAGTGGCATGTGGTGACGCACTATCGTTTGGCGAAGAAATCCCAGCCCGCGCTTATTGCCTTTCTCGACAAGGTTGAAGTAGATTCGTGGTTGTGCGGTGCGTTGAGCGGGGGACAAAGCCGTTCCGTTTCACTTGCTGAAGCCAACGATATTCGCGCAGAAAGATTGTTCGCATTTCCTTTGCATGGTGTTTCACAGGTTGTTGTTGTAGGCGCTGGACAGTTAACCAATGAATCTCAACGTCTTTGGCGACTGGTTGTTTCAGGAATGCAGGGTGGCGAAGCAGATGTTGAAGAGAGTTCGGCGTCGTTGTCTGTTGCGGCTTCGTTATTGGTCCCCGATTTGGATTCGGAGAATCCCTATGATCTGCCGCGTGCCTTGGACCGTGCTCTCACCTCATTCATCCGCCTCGTTTCTGTACAGGGAGCCTGGCTCGCCGTCCGACGCGGTGACTTCGCTCGAAGTGCGCGCACAATGGAACGCCGCTTCCTGCACAGACCTTGTACTTTCCATTGACGCACATAAATTACTCCGACGTATGAGTCGTAACCTTACCTCCATGGTCGTTAAGCGCGGTGATCCATTGTGGGGTGTGATCCCACATAAAGGATTAAAGTCGAACACCAAGTTATGGGTGTGTGTTCCATTGGTCATCGGTCAACGATTGATCGGATCGTTGGCTTTGTGGCGCACAAGTGAATTCAAAGGCGATGAATGGAAGCGCCTGACCGACATGGCAACGCAGATGGCGCCCTCCATCGAAACGATCATTACCTTTGCCGAAATGGCTGGGCACCTTCGCCGTCTGGCAATGCTCAATGATTTTGCTCTTACGGTGTCCTCGGGTCGCAACCTCGATCAGATCGCGAAGCGCATGTTTGCCATGCTTGCGCGCGCGTTTAGCACCGAATTGATCGTTCTCTATTTGCTCTCCTCCGATAACCGCCTGTTGAATGAATATCGAAGCAATGGTGATAATCTGACGTCCACTGTGCGGATCGCCGACGAGCATAGGATCGCTCCCTTGCTTGCCAGCACACAAAAGATGCGTTTGGATGAAGTGCAGGCAGATGTTGACCTGCCGCTGTACGAAAAAGCGTTATCCGGTTTGTACATTCCACTGCGTTTTCGCGGGCAAACCATTGGTATCCTGTGCGTGGAAAGCCTGAAAAGCGGGGCATTCAATCCGTATGATGAAAGTTTGATGATCGTTGTCGCCAGTCATCTTGCGAGCCTTGCAGATTACACGCGCCTCCGTGACGAAGCGGAAGGGCGTGCCCGTAATTTGGGTTTGATTCACGAGGTGGTGCAACAAGTGATCGGTCTTACTGACCCGCGCCAGGTGGCAGAGATTACAGCCGAGTTGCTGGCGCGTTACTTTGCATACGAGCTTGCGGCAGTCTTTATCGCGGATGAAAAGAGGCAACCTCACAATAGGTGGTTTTGGAGGGGCAAGCCAAAACGTAGTCCGACGCGCAATGAAATCGGTGGAGTATCCAGTGATCGGAGGTTTGACCGGTCATGTTTTCGAGACCGGGAATGGCGTGGTCGTCAATGATGTCTTGCAGGATGAACGCTACAATCCCATCCGGGGTTGGCAGGCTGGTTCGGAGATGTGTGTTGCCATTCGTGAAGGGACAAATATCCTGGGCATTATTGATGTAGAGAGTAGTTCGCGTAATGCCTTTACGCATAATGATTTTATTGCGTTGGAGTCATTGGCAGGCATCCTTGCCACAGTGATTACCAGCGCAGACCAGTATCAACGTTTGCAGGCGACCATTCTTCAGTTGCAGGAAACCGAAATGGAATTGAATGCCCGCATGGAAGCGCAACGGTTGGCTGAGAACCGTCTGGTGCAGGCGGCGAAACTTGCGGCAGTCGGTGAAATGGCGGCAGGCATTGCGCATGAATTGAACAATCCGTTGACGTCTGTTACAGGCTTTGCGGAATTGGTGATGGATGCCATGCCCGTCGAGGATGAATCACGCGCCGATATGGCGCTTGTCCTTCAAGAGGCAAAACGTGCGCGCGATGTTGTTCGCCGACTGCTGGATTTTGCCCGCCAAAGTGAATCTTCGCGTGCCCGCGCCTCGGTCAACGAAGTAGTGGATGGAATCGTTGCACTAACCCGCCATTTAATTGCAACAAACGGGGTAGAATTAAAGTTGGATTTACAACAGGAACTTCCCTGGGTCTTGATGGACGAGAACCAGATCAAACAAGTATTACTGAACCTGGTTCATAACGCGTTACAAGCCATGCCTGGTGGCGGTGAACTTGAGATCAAGACAATGAACAAGCCTAATCTGGATCGCGATGGAGTATCGATCTCAGTCCGCGATAATGGTGTGGGTATTCCTCAGCAAGATCAGGCACGTATCTTCGAACCTTTCTATACTACAAAAGGAGATCGGGGCGGTACGGGGCTTGGACTTTCTGTCACCTATGGAATTGTGACCGACCATGGCGGGCATATCGAGGTTGCCAGCCGGCCGGGCACAGGCTCGATCTTTAGTGTATGGTTGCCGTTATGAATTTGGCATGGAGGAGATTGCTTCGCAAAAAACGCTCGCAATGAAGTAAAAAATTATGGAATCTGCATCCATCTTTGTTGTTGACGATGAACCCGGCATTGCGCTTCTTTGCAAGCGTGTGCTCAGCCGCGCCGGATATAACGTGGTCACCGAGACCAACCCACGTGCCGCGATACAGTATTTGGGACATAACCGCGTTGATCTTCTGTTGGTGGATATCCGTATGCCGGAAGTGGATGGCTTCGACGTGATCTCGCGCGCACAGCGTTCCCAGCCCGATATTGCCGTGCTTGTGATGACCGGCTTTGGCACTGTCGAGACAGCCATCCGTGCTTTGCGGCAGGGGGTGGATGGATTGATCCTCAAACCATTCGAAAAAAGTGATGAGCTTCTTAGTTCGGTGCAACAGGCATTGGAGGATAACCGCCGCAAACGTGAGACGGCGCGAGCACAGGCTTTGCGTCCACTCTTCGATGCGACCGAAACGCTTTTCTCTGAGACCGACACAAGTAAACTTATTCCATTGATTGGCGATACGATCTGTGAGCATCTCAATTGTACGAATGCCGCATTTTATCAGGTGGACGAAGATGGGAAGGTTGTTGTCCTTGCGAAGCGCGGCAATGTTTTTGATGTGGATGACTCCAATTTTGCAACTCATCTCGTCAGCCGCGTGGATTCAGATGGCGACCCGATCATTATCAACGCGACAGGTCCGGGGGAGGAAGACGCGCAGGCGCTTCTTTCCACGCTCAAACTTGGCGCGGCGATTCTGATCCCGATCGCTCGCTCGAACTTGCGCGGCGTCCTGTTTGCGGCGCGCGATGCCAACGTGCCTCCATTCCGCGGCGCGGATCTGGAAATGTTCCTGATCCTTGCGCACCAGACTTTGATCGCGTTGGAAAACGCGCGCTTATATGCCGACCTGCGCGATTACGTCCGCAAGGTGGAAGAGTCGCAACAGGCTTTGTTGCGCGCAGAGAAGATGGCGGCGGCGGGCAGGTTGACAGCCTCTATTGCGCATGAAGTGAATAACCCGCTGCAATCGGTGAATAATTGTTTACATCTTGCCGGACATGAAGATCTGCCCGCGGAAAAACGCAAGGAATATTTTGACCTGGCGCGCACCGAGCTCGAACGTTTGATGAAAACCATGCAACGCATGCTCGATTACTATCGCCCGGGAGCGATCCGAATGGAGCAAGTGGATGTTTTGGAACTGTTGAAACACGTGATCAGCCTCACTTCCCAGCAATTGGGTCAACGGCATATTGAACTCATAACAGACCTGCCCAAATCACTGCCCTCCATTTATGCAGTGAACAGTCAGATACAGCAGATATTCATCAACTTGATTTTGAACGCATTTCGATGCCATGCTCGGCGGCGGAAGTTTGAGCATTGCTGCGCGGGAAGTTGAAAATGGCGTCGAATTTACTTTTGAGGATTCGGGTCCCGGCATTCCCGAAGACCGCCGTAACAATATCTTTGAACCTTTTTTCAGCACGAAAGAAGGTGGTACCGGTTTGGGGTTGACTGTGAGTTACAATATTGTCACTGCACACGGCGGTACGCTTGATATAGTAGATGGGCAGGATTCTGGAGCCTGCTTTAGATTATTTTTGCCAATGGGAGATAACCAATGAAGTCGAATATTCTTGTTGTAGATGATGAGCCTGTGGCACGCCAGTCATTGACCGATATTCTGCGGTTGGAAGGGTACGCTGTGAATTCCGTGCCGAACGGTCAAGCCGCGGTGGAGTATGTACGGACGCATCCGGTGGAGCTAATGATCGTTGACCTGCGCATGCCTGGCATGGATGGCTTGGAAGTTGTTCAAGTCATCAACCAAGTCTCGCCTGAAACGGAAGTGATCCTTCTAACGGCATTTGGTTCGACCGAGTCCGCGGTGCAGGCGCTTCGTTTGCGCATCCATGATTATTTGCTCAAGCCCGCTCCGCCCTCACAAGTGGTGAACAGCGTCAAGAAAGGGCTGGCACGCCGTGACGTGCGCATGAAAGCGCGCGGTGGAAATGCTTCGATGGACGTGGATGATGGCGTTACTGAATTCACGTTGAAGGATGGCACGTACATTGATCTCTCTCGTAGGTTGGTACAAAAGGAAGACCAGATCGAACACCTTACGCCTGCCGAAGGACGCCTGCTACGTGTCCTGATCGAAAACCCGGGACGCGTCTATTCTCACCGTGAATTGGTCCTGCTGGTGCAGGGCTACGATACATCCCAACGCGAAGCGCCTGAAATCCTGCGCCCCTTGGTAAGCCGCCTGCGCCACAAACTGGAAGCTTTCCCTTCTCTATCGGACCGCATTGTCAGCGTGCGTGGGACAGGGTATTTGTATGAAGGGGATAAGTAAAAGGTTTTCTTGAAGTGTGTAAAAAAAACCCACCGAATATAAAGTCTCGGTGGGTTTTCTAATGTTTATAAAAATCTGTGGGGAAGTCAGGAGGTTGAAGCCAACTCAGCAACCCCTTCGTGTGGAGGGGGCGTGTGATTGGCTTTTCAAACCGCACAAGCAGAAGGCTGATTCCCAGCCCTACCATGCCAGCCCATTGAAATCTTGTCAGCGTTTCGTTTAGAAATAAATGGCTGAAGAAGACTGCAACCAGTAATTCCCCCAAACCGAGCAGGGCAGTTTGCATCCCGCCAATGTGTTTGACACCTGTAAAAAGCAACAACCGCGAAAAGAAGGTCACGGCAGTCAAACCAAACACGGGCAACCAGGGAGCGTTTGCTGGTGGCAGACTGCGGTCGAATATAAAATAGGCAGGAATGACAACAGCACTCATCGCGATCAATGTATATAGAGTTACGGTTGGGGCTGGCACATCCAAGAGTACACGCTGGTTGATCGGGATATGGAAGGCATATAACGCAGCAGCGATTAACATGAATGCCACGCCGAGCAAGTCGATTGTTCCTGCCCCTGCCCAGGTCAACAGAAAGGTGGAGAAGCACGCAAGTGCGATGCGGAAAATGGTGAGCTTCGACGATGGCTGGTGATCAAGCCCAAGCCATATCGCCACGAAAAAGGGATATAGCGAGTAGAGCATCTGCGCAATGCTTGCATTCAGCCTGCTTAGACCAATATAATAAAAGATCGAACCAACCCCATTGATGACGCCAGCGATGGCGCATCCCAGCAAACCCGCGGGATAAATATAAAGAAATTGCCGCTTGAACAAGGCCATGATAAGTAATAACAATAATGCCGCCATGCCTGTTCTCAACGCGACAACAGCGTACGGAGTGAACTTGTCGGCGCCCATGGCGGCCTTGCCAAATACCGGCGCAAGCCCTAAGAAGAAGGCGGAAATAAGTGCGGCATTGATGCCTGTCCTGCGGACTTTTTGCATTATTGCAACGGTTGCCTCAAATAAGAACAACGGGTAAAGAGACTGCACCTGTTGTTTTACGTAGTTGGGGTACTGTGCCCCCATTTGAAATTTTTATTAGCGAATAAGAGCGCGTACTTCCTCAAGAAATTCATCGTTCAGGAAATCGCCCTTCAACATCAGTGATTGAATTTGCCCTTGCAGACGGCTCTTTTCGTCCACCGTCAATTCTTTTGCTGTGGCAACGATCACAGGGATGTTGGCTGTTTCGGGCTTGCCTCGCAGAATATCCAATACAGCAAAGCCATCCATTTCGGGCATCATCAGGTCGAGAATGATAAGGTCGGGGTGTTCCTTATTCACCAATTCAATTGCCTCGCGCCCATTTTCAGCTTCAAAGATCTCAAAGTCGCCTTGTGATTGAAGAATGCGTCGGATGAGACGACGTGCCTCGGGCGTGTCGTCAACTACGGCTACGCGGGGGAAGCGGTTCGGTGTCACATTGTTGAGTGCAGAGAGGAAGTCCCTCCTGCGGAGTCGGTGATTGTTCCTCTTTTACTTGCAAGTCAATATCGCGTGTCCAGCCTTCGCCGAAGAGGAATTGTTCGGCGGGCATGGTATGCCCAGTGCAATTGACGACAACGGTATCGGTTGGCTTGATGACGCCTGCGCGCACGAGTTTGAAGAGACCGGCAAATGCCACGCCCGCGGCAGGCTCGGCGGAGATGCCTTCCATTTTTGCCAGCACGTGCATGGCGCGGAAAGCTTCTTCATCACTCACGCTTTCGAAGACGCCGCCAGTCTCATTAACCTGCTTGAACAACATGGTATATGTTCTGCCTGGGTCACCCGTGGCAAGTGTCTCGATGCGTGTCTTGGGTGAAAGAACCGGTTCGGCTTTTTCCAAGCCTTTCTTCCAACTATCGACCATTGGGGCACAGCCTTCTGCTTGAATGGGGACAAGGCGGGGGATGCGGTCGATAAGTCCAAGCTGTTTGAGTTCATGAAAACCCTTGTAAACACCGAGTGGACCCATGCCTCCACTGACCGCTTGAACATACCAGTCAGGCGTTGTCCATTTGGGTTTATCCTTTGTCGAGTCGGATGGGGCACCTTTGCTCATGGTCAATTGTTCGGCGATTTCGAATGCCAACGTTTTCATCGCCTCTACGGCTGTGACGGTCCGTGCGCCCATATCCTGATACAACCCGCGTTGATGTGCGAACTCTGCCGCCACCTGCTTCGCCTGGTCGTATGATCCTGTGATCTTCACCACCTGACTCCCGTACAAGGCGATCTCACGCATCTTGACTCCGGGAACGAGGCTGGTGACGAAAGCCCAAAGCTTGATCCCAGCCCGAGCCGCATATGCCGAGAGGGCAATGGCAACGTTACCTGTCGACGCGCAAACCATCTCGGTGACGCCGCCTTCCTTGAGCGCAGCGATGGTAACAGCTGCCTGTCGGTCCTTGAAGGAGGCTGTCGGTCCCTGTCGTTCATCCTTGATGAAAAGGTTTTGGAGTCCCAGCATCATGCCAAGATTAGCGGCTTGAATGAGCGGTGTTCCGCCTTCGCCGAAGTCTCAATATTGGGTTGGGGTTTCGGATCGGTAGTAACTCGCGGTAACGCCACAAGTCAAATGGACGGTCTTTGATCTCCGACGGAAATGTTAGTGCAACTTCAGCCATATCATATTCCGCTTCGCGCCACTGGCTGTTGCATTGCGGGCAGTGCATGGACTTGGGCATGAATGGAGCGGCATGTCCACAATCCATGCATTTAATAACAAAAGACATATGAGTTTTTCCTCTTACCAATATTGTATGCTGTGATGTAAATCTAGGTCATGTTCCGATTCGTTTCAATGCAGTTTCAATGCTTGCGATCAACTCATCTTCCTTTAGTGAGCCTTTGGTGATAAGTCGTTGCCCCAAATTCGCAAGTTGTTGATGCTGTTCATTGGTTAGTCCGCCGCCACTGACGACCAACACGGGGATGTCTCTTAGTGAAGGGTCCTCACGCAGTTTTTCAAGGATCGTAAACCCATCTATATCTGGCATAAAGATATCAAGGATGATCGCCTGGGGCGGTTTGGAATTGATGGCTTCCCATCCCTTGCGCCCACCCTCGGCAAGTATGGGCTTATATTGTCCATGCTGGTTGAGTATCTTTTCGATCAGGCGTAGATCGTTCGGGTCATCGTCTATGATCAGTACTTCGCGAATATCTCCATTCTTGTTCACGCGATCCAACGCGTGGACGATATCCTCTTCAAGAATGGGTTTAACCAGATAGTCTGCTGCGCCCAGGCTGAAGCCCTTGTCGGTTTGCTCCATGATGGAGCAGATGATGACAGGATAATCTCGAGTTTCAGGATCAGATTTGAGTTCCGTAAGAACCGTCCATCCATCTTTGCCTGGCATCATAATATCGAGCGTCACGGCGTAGGGCTTGAGCTCCAGGATGCGTTCCTTGGCTTTTGCAGGCTCGGTAAGCGCAATAACATGATAGCCTTGTGGGTTGAGATAACGTTCGTATAAACTAATGACTTGCGGATCATCATCAATGGCAAGAACAATCTTTTTGCCCTCTGGAATTTCTTCAATAGGTTGATTGTAAAGGGGTAGGGTGAACCAGAAGGTTGAGCCTTTGCCCTCTTGACTATGAACACTGATACGTCCGTTATGAAGTTGCACAAGATTGGCACAAATGGAGAGACCCAAGCCTGATCCGCCGCTTTTGCGCGTGGCGGAACCGTCCACTTGCGAGAATGCCTTAAACAACCTTTCCTGACCATCGGCAGAAATACCGGGTCCGGTATCTATGACATTGATTAAAGCTTCCGGCTTTCCGTTGGGACCGTTTTGTACCATTGCTTCCACAGTGATTGTCCCCTCATCTGTGAATTTGGACGCGTTCGAATAAGGTTAAGCAGCACCTGGCGAACGCGCATGGTATCGCCGCGTACTGTGGGCATATCTTCTGGAATCTTTGACACAAGCTGGACTGGTTTTTCTTTCACTAAACCTTTGGCTGTAGATAAAACACTGGTGACCATTTCGGCGAGGCGAACTTCTTCGAAGTTGAGTTCCATTTTGCCAGCCTCGATACGGGCCAGGTCTAGGATGTCATTGATCAGACCCAACAGGTGTTGACCTGAATTGTAAATCGCAGTCAAGTCCTGCTGTTGCATATCTGTTACCGGTCCATCGATGCCTTTGAGGATCACACGTGAGAAGCCGATAATGGAATTGAGAGGCGTTCGCAATTCATGACTCATGTTCGCGAGGAACTGGCTTTTTAACAGGTCCACTTCCTGCAATTCTTTGATTAGTTGTTGTGAGCGTGCATAGGAGTCTGCATTATCAATGGCGATGGCGATCTGGTCTGCCAGCGATTGTAATACGGACATATCATCCTGTGAGAAGGCGTTTATTTGTGTGGATTGGATATCGATTACGCCCACGGTACGCCCGCTGACACGCAAGGGAATTGCCGCCTCGGCTTGTGTTTCAGGAAGGAGGGGGTTGGGTTGGTATAAGACTTCGTTCCTTACTTCGTTTACAATCTTTGATTCGCCCACTTCTGCCGCATAGCCGATGATGCTCTGGGAGCCGATTGCAACGGTATGTCTCTGCGATTTCATTATTTCGCCGACTTCACCGATGGCTTCCCGCAATGTAATGCGGAGGTTACCCTCTTCGATGTCGTAGATTGCCAGCGAAGTAAAAGCCAAATTGCTCGCTGATCAGGTTAACGGTGCGGGTAAAGATCGTGTCAAGATCAAGGGTTGAAGTAACGAGACGACCGATCTCTGCAGATGCGGCGAGGTAATCGTTTCGGCGTTTGAGGAGTTCTTCGGATAGTTTGCGGTCAGTAATATCCTGTTGCACTGAGAGAAAGCCGATAATTTTTCCAGTTTCGTCAAGAATAGGGCTGTTCGTTCCTGAGATGGGAATCAGCGCTCCATTCTTTGCCTTGTTGATGATCTCCCCTGAAACCGTTTCACCCGCCAGCAATGTGTCCCAGAACTGTTTGTATTGCTCGTTTTGTATAATACCAGATTTGATAATACGTGGTGTCTGCCCTATCACCTCATCAAGCGGGAAGCCATATGTCTTCTCGAAGGCCGGATTTGCGTATTGAATTACGCCTTCTGTATCGGTGATGAAGACAGCATTATCGGAACGGTCAATACCCAATTTGAACTTTTGAATCTCACGTTCAGCGAGGAAACGCTCAATCGCACCCGAAATGGGAGCCGCCAGAACCGTGAGGATGCTTTTGTGCTGTTCTGAAAGCCGAACCGTTGTGTCGTATGTTTGGATGGCAACAACACCGTTAATAACCTGCTTGGACCGCAGCGGCACGCCCAGCCAATCTACATTGCGAATTCCGTCATTGACAATCTCACCGGAAGCCTCGAGGTTAGAAAAAATTTCAGGTGTAGTACGCAGAGGCGCACCCGTACGAATCACATAACTTGTAAGACCTTTATCAAGTTTTCGCGGTGACCATTCTGTATCATGCTCGTCTGCTAAGTAGGGGAATGTGATAAGGCTTGTGCCAGAATCATAAAGCGCAACATAGAAATTCTTGGCGGGTAGGATGTCGCTAATCGCCTTATGGATAGATTCGATAAGATCTTCCATGGATTTTGATGTCAAAGCACTTTCGGTGATGTGAGTGACCGCTGACTGTATAAGCTCATTCGTTTTTCGTTCGGTAATGTCTTGTGAAGACCCAACAACTTTAATAGGTTTTCCCTGTTTATCGCGTTCCACTTTGTAGGTGGAGCTAATCCAGATGATTTTGCCGTCTGAGGTCTTGTACCGAATTTCTGTCCGAATATCTCTTCCCCCTTCCCTTGAGTTGAATGCGTAATCTAAAGCCTGCCTGAAATTGGGTATATCTTCTGTGAAGATATATTTTTCCATAGTTTGATTGAGCGGCAATACATACCCGCCTTCTTTCTTGGCAGTGGTGTTGAGAAGCCCGAATAATTCATCAGTCATGGTGACAGTTTGAGCGTTTCGATCAAGCTCAAAATACCCGATGCGGGCGATCCGCAGGGCTTCTGAAAGTTGTCCCTGGCTTTCAGTAACATCTTGAAAGAGACGTGCGTTTTCAATGGCAATGGCGGCTTGTTGTGCAAGGTTAGTAAGGAAGTCAAATTCGATTTGGGTGTATTCACTCTCTTGTCCTACGCGCCATACCGCCATAACTCCGCTTAGTTTGTCTTGCAACAGGATTGGAACAGCCATGATGTGTTCGTCGAGGTTACCCCTGTCTGTCCCTGCAACTGTGACTGTACGCATATCGTGATGAGTGTCGTTGACGATCTCGCCCATCTTTGATTGTGCAATATAACCAAGTATGCCTTCGCCAATAGTTATCGGATTATTTCTAATCTCTTCAATTTTCTCGCCAACTACAGCAATGGGGTTCAGGAACCGAAGATCAGATGTTGGGATATAAACAGCGCTGGTGACGGAGCGGAGCAGGTCTATGGCATAGCCAGCCATTTTTTCGAGAACCGTCTGAAGTTCGAGTGTCGCTGATATTTCGCGCCCAACCTGTGCCAACGCGGTCATTTCCTGGGCGCGGCGTTGTGTTTCCTGAAAGAGGCGGGCGTTCTCAAGTGCGAGGGAGAGTTGGTCTGTAACCTGCTTTACGAGGAGTTGATCGTCATCGCTCCATTTGCGCTGGTTGGTCTCGTCCATCACTTGTAGCGTTGCCCAATTATTTTGCCCAGTCTGGAAAGCCAGTGACATGACTGTATCCGTTTGCGTGATGGGTTGTTGGGTGGGAACTAGAATACTAGTGTGTTTAATAGCAGGCTTTATTACAAGGGGCTTTTCTTCGGTGGCGCGTTTACGTACCGCCGGTTTTGCCTCCGCGGTGGGTTCCTCTTGTTTGATATCGTCAAACAGTTTATTAATTCGTTTGTCGATCGGCTTCTTCTTTGGCATATTCGATTAACTCCTGAGCCAGAACACGATATTGCTGTGAGCCGCGGCTGTTCGGTTTGTAATGAGTAATAGGCATTCCGGCGATCGGACTTTCACGTAGTTTGGTGTCTACTTCGATAACAGTGGTAAAAACACCCTGTCCAAAGGTGGCCTGTAGTTGTTCAAAAATGTTTCGGTGAGTTCGGTTGCGGCGATCCAGTAATGTAACAAGAATATGATAGGCAAGTCCGGGGTTGATCTCTTGTCGTATACGGCGGATTGTGCCCATCATATTTCTCAAGGCATAGGCTGAGAAATATTCCGCTTGCGTGGGGATGATGAGCAGGTTTGCGGCGGAGAGTGCGTTCAGTGTGATCGCACCGAGGGCGGGGGGGCAATCGAGCAGGATATAGTCATAAGGAAGCGTCTCAGCCTCCAGCGCGTCGCGAAGCGTGCTGAGATAATGAGTCCGCATGGGGAGGAATTGTTCAGCGTTCTCTATCCTGAAGCTGGATGGAATAAGGTCCAGGTTGGCGGTCTCGGTTTTGTGAATGGCTGTTGATAATAATGAATTTTCGATCAAAATATTTGCAGATGTGATGGCTGATTCGCCAGTTTCCAAACCGAGCGCAAGAGATAAATTTGCCTGCGGGTCGAGATCTATCAACAGGACGCGATAATTCAGTTCGGCAAGCGCCGCACCCAGAGAGAGAGTTGATGTAGTCTTTGCCACACCGCCTTTTTCATTTGACATTGCTATGATATATGCCATGTTGCACCTATGCCTTTTTGTCTTTCATACTAGTAATTGCTTGTGGAATCACTTCAACCTTTGTAGCTCCTAATGCACTGCGAAGCTCATTGATCGCTGTTTCAATCATGGCTTGCGGGTCGTTGTGACTTCTGATCTTGCTGGTGATATCTGAAACCTTTCGTTCACGGTCTGCGCGCATGGTTGTTTCTTCAAATAAGCGGGCATTTTCAGCGGAGAGAGCTACCCGGTCTGCTACAGCCTTGATGAGGTCACGTTGATCCCGGTTAAATGCGGTGGATGGCGACTGAACGAGGAGTGTGCCAATGACTTCTCCGCGTAGTTCGATCGGGACCGTGACCTGGCCTGCCTCTGCTTGTCTGTCCTTTGCTTCACCTGAAGCTGTTTCCAGTTTTACCAATTCGCGGAGGGGAGATGCGCCTGTTATATTGTAGCGATAGCCCAGTAAATTGTGTTTCTCAGGAAGACGTTTCCACGCTTCGCGCGTTGTCTGGCGGCTAACAACTTCAGATTCTGCCAGAGCCCTGCGTGATTCGTCGAAAAGACGGGCGTTTTCAATGGCAAGGCTTACTTGATTTGCGAGCAGGCTGAGCGTCTGTACATCCTGTTCGCTAAATGCACCAATTTCCGTGCTTTGAACATCGAGTGCACCAATAATACGCCCACCGCTTTTCAAAGGAAGAGCCATTTCGGAATGAGTATCAGGAAGTTCGCGATTGTTGAAAAAGACTGCATCCTTACCAACGTCAAGCGCAATGCGAGGTTCGCCAGTTGATGTGACGTTACCCACTATGCCTTCCGCTCCCACGCGCAAGCGGTGCTGGCGTTGGATCATTTTCTTTCCGCCTTCGCTATTTGTAGCAATTAGGATGGCAAATTCACTGACTTCATCAAGCAGAAAAAGACCCACGTGGTAGAAGCCAAAATTTTCGCTAATTACCGTAGCCACATAAGAAAGAAGTTCCTGAAGATCGCGGATAGAAGAAATGGATTGGGATACTTGCGCAAGCGATTCGAATTGTGTGGCGCGTCGATGTATCTGTTTGTTTGCAGATTCTAATTCCATTCTGCGTTGGTTGAGTTCGACTGTGCGCTTTTCGAGATCGATTTGTGCGTTGTTGAGATTAACATTGGTCGTTTTTAGTTCATCCAGGTTTTTTCTGGACTTTTTTATTTCATTTTCCAAACCATTGATTAACATGTAAATGAGAAGGGCGTTCAAGCCAAAAAGAAAGATATTGTCCTGGGCAAGAGACATTGGAGGATAAAACGCCTGGGTTTTGATGCCAACCTGTTCAGCGTATGCGAGCCCAAAACCTGAAATGATACTTGCAATCGTCACTAGGATGGATGTCCGCCAGCCGAGAAGGAGCGCCGCCATTGCCACAACAGAAAAGTTTAGTATATAGGCTGAGTCTCGAATGCCAACACCGCTTGCCGCGATGCCGTTGCATGTGACCCAGGTTATAAATATAAGAAGTATAGATGCAAGTTGTAAATGCCCTCTTTTAAGAGTATCCAACTTGCGAGGATGACAATCGTGAGTAAAAACAGAATTAGATCCAAGAAATCCAGGCTGAAATCCCATAGGACAATGGGGAGGATAATTTCATACCCGAAAACAATAACTATGAACGTCAACGCGATGGCATTGGCATATTTTGCCTTGCGCGTTTTCTCTTCGTCTTCAGGAAAGACCGGAGGTGCAAAAAACTGTTTGACGGAATTTTGATTACTCATAAAACCTCTAGTTACCTGCGCCATTGTCTTTATCGCTTTGGAACTGAATCACAATATCAGAGCCTGGCAAGGCACGCCCCAATTCCTCGACAGCAGTTTGTAGCACATTACGCATATTGATGGACGCGCCGATCTTTGCGGTGACTTCACCGATCTTTGCTTCTTTGGCGGCATTGCGTTGAGATTGCTGCAGGAGCCGTGCGTTATCGAGAGCGAGGGCAAGGCGGTCTGAAATGGCTTGCGCGAGTTTGATCTCATCCTGATTCCATTTGCGGTCCTGAGTGGGCGACTTGACATTAAGCACGCCAATTGTTTGTCCGCGCAGTTTTACGGGAACGGCAATGGATGGGTGTGAGTTGCTGTTTTGACCATCCAGAACCACTAATTCGCCTTTTTGGATGGCGTTATGAATTTCCTCTGATTCAATAGGCACTTCGAGAGGGGTGCCGCCGGACATGGATTGTTGATAGCCAATATTTGTCTCTTGTTTTGCAAATGTAGCCCAATCCGTTCTGACATATTGAAGGTAAAGGGCTTCAGCTTCTTCGCGGGCTTGTTGGTTTTGACCAAACAGGCGTGCGTTTTGAATGGCAACAGCAACCTGGTCTGCCAGAATGCTTAGCGTCTTTGCGTCATTTTCTGTGAAGGCTCCAGGTTTGGTGCTTTGTACATCAAGTACACCGATGACCTCTCCGCGGATCGTCAAAGGAAGAGCCATTTCGGAGCGGGTATCTGGAAGGTCAGGGTTGTTGAAGAAAACGGCATCAGTCCCAACGTCCAGTGCGATGCGTGGTTTGCCTAATTTGGCTCACTGCACCTACAATACCCGTTTGTCCCACTTCAAGCCGGTGTCCTCGTTTCAGCATTTGCTGACCACCTTCACTATTTGCGGCTTGCAGGACGGCAAACGTGCGGGTGTTATCTAAAATGAAAATGCCAACGTGATAAAAATCGAAGCGTTCACTTACGGTGCGTGCAATGAGGGAAAGCAGAACGTCTTGCCTTTGTTCGGTTGAGATGATGCGTGCGATCTCACTGATGGAGAGTAGTTCCTGGGCGCGGCGCTCACTGAGCATGCGTGCCATTTCTACATCTGATGTTCGTTCTGCCACACGCCTCTCGAGCCCCCCAAGGTATCCTGTAATTGGTCAGTCATGCGGTTGAAAGACTTTGCAAGTGCGCCGACTTCATCATTAATTTCATATTGTGCCCGGGCAGATAGATTCCCTGATGTGATGTCTTCCGCAACTGTGGCAAGGCTGATAAGTGGGTTTGTAATGGTGCGTGCAATAGCAAAGCCCACAATTAGAATAATCAACCCCGTTATCAGTGCTACAGTCACCGTGACTTGTTGTTGTTGAGTTATGGTTGCCAGGGCGATGGATTGCGGTTGCACATAAGCCAACTTGAAGGGTACGGTGGTGGACTTGGCCAGCCCCACCTCTACCGGAGCACCCCACGTATCGTCTGTGCTCGTGAAGTATTGCTTATCGTTTGAAAGTGTTTGCAGTTTTTCGGAAAAATCAGGCAGGTTAAGAGAGATATCCTTGCCGCCGATACTCCTCAATATCCGGTTGTCCTTTTGGAATAAGGCAAATGTTTCAGGATCGGGTGTCACAAGCGTATGCGATATCCAATCAGGGTTTGTTCCATGTGCAAGGATGAGATTGAACTCATCCAACAGGATGCTGTATGAGCCTTCGCCTGCGAGTCCATTGTCTGCTGCAATGATTTCATTCAAAACTGATGAACGAAAGCGCACGCTCATTACACCTATGAACACTCCATCTTTATCCGTTACAGGAACACCAATGTAAAACTCATGGTCAGACGATGTGGGTGAATACTTTACAGGCGATATGAATACTTTGCCTGTATCTCTTGGGGAAATGAAATAGTCACGGTCAACTTCGGAAAACCCAATATTGTATGCATTGGAATCGCCAACAACGAGACCAGTCCTGTGTATCAATGTATAGGAGACGATGTGTTTGGGGTCACGCTGGGTGAATGAGTTTAAGATGGCGACAATTTCATCTTGAGATGCTCTCTGCTCTCCAAAAGACGATTTGAGAAATGCCACAATCTGCGGGTTTTGCCCTTCGGCTGAGATCGTAGCTATGTTGTAGCTAATGTAATTATCGATCTCCTCCAAGACTTGGTTCGCGGCAGAAGCCAGCGCCTCTCCCGTCTGGCGAGTCAGGGTCTGTCGTATGGAAAGGGTCGTAAAGATCGAGACAGACAGGATGGAGACCAAGCCTGTGCCCAGAGCAAAAATCAAAAGTTTTGAGCGTAGGGTGTAGCTTTTAAACTGGGTAATTGTTGTGAGTACAAGGATTAAAGAAAGGATGATCGAAAGGATGCTTGCACTCAAGTTATCCCGGTATGATGGAATGCGCGTGCCCATCCAAAAGGTATCCAGGAGAATGAGGGCGATTATCCCTGTGATGCCGGTCCAGAGAGCAATGGACGCACTCCGCCCTTTTAGGATTTGCAAAGATATGTATAAAGTGACCGCCAGAACGATGAATGCCGAGGAAAACCCAAATCCTTCTGTCAATGTCGTGTTTACTATAAGGGCAAGGAGTATCCCGACTTGCATCAGCCATGCGCCAGCGGCTCCCCTTCCACTAAAGATCAACCCTGCACCAATAAAAG
This sequence comes from uncultured Chloroflexia bacterium, assembly GCA_963730175.1. Lineage (GTDB taxonomy): Bacteria > Chloroflexota > Anaerolineae > Anaerolineales > Villigracilaceae > Defluviilinea. Next base: position 30,523 of record CAVSRF010000033.1, read on the forward strand.
CGATGATCGAAATGACGAAAGGTAACGCATTGGAAATTATCCAGCGTAGATTTGGCGCATTGATAAGATCGTTTAACACGGTCATGGCGAATACGGTAAAGAAAGTCGCTATGACCAGCGCGATCCAGAATGTACGTCTTTCGATTTTTGAGAGGGACTGATAACGGTTTCTAAACATGGCTCACTTCTCTATCTAACTCTCAGATCCATTTGATGATTCGGGTGGTTGAATCTGCACCAGCACTTCTGAGTCGCTAAAAACGCGACTAAGCTCCTCTGCTGCGATCCGAAGAATGGAATCGAATTGGGTGGAGGAGCTGATCTTTCCGGAGATGTCAGCTGTAACACGCTCGATCTCCGCACGCCTTTGGGTGGATTTGAGCAGCATGGCAAATTCAAGCGCCAACGATAGGCGCTCTGCGATTGCCTCTGTTATATCCACTTCATCCTGTTCCCATTCATGCTCCTCGGTCACGTGGATATCTATCACGCCGATTACCTCTCCACGCAGGCGGATGGGCACGGCAAGTGTTGCAGTCTCACCGTTTTCTTTTACGGTTTCCTTGTCGGCAATTGCCTGTTGAATATATGAGGCTGTCAGAGGTTTTTCCAAAGGCTATTAATTCGTTGTCCGATATCAAATATCCGAGACTTTCATCCTCCAATTGTAATGCCTGCCAGGAACTACGCAAATAGGATCCGGATGTTTTCTGCGCTCTTCCTCTAACAATATCTGTGTTGTCTCATGCGACTGGGCATTTTGGATGGCGATGGAAACCTGGTCTGCAAGTATGGAAAGTATTTCAATATCTTCCTGTTGAAAGGCGTTTGGTTCTGTGCTTTGGATATCTAGTGCGCCAATAACGTTGTCGGTAACGCGGAGGGGGAGAGCTAACTCGGAGCGGGTGTCGGGAAGGTCGGGGTTATCGAAGAACGCCGCGTCATCCCCAACATCCAAAGCGATGCGTGGTCTCCCTGAAGCCGTAACATAGCCAACAATACCAACCTGCCCGAGCTTGAGTTTATGTTTGCGTTCGAGCATCCGCTTTCCACCAGTACTGTTTGCTGCTTTTAATATGGCGAATTCTTTGTTTTCATCCAATAGAAAGATACCGATATGGTAATAGCCAAAATTCTCTCCGATCAATTGGGCAAGTTCAGTTAACACTATTTCAATAGCTTGGTTGGAAATTGTGGTGCGTGCAACTCTGTGCGATTGCTTCAAATAGTCTTGGCGCGCTTTTCATTTCTTTGATGGCAGGTTCCAGTTCTTCAGTACGACTGGCAACGCGGGTTTCCAGATCCCGGTTTAGCTCTTGAAGTTGCTTATTCGTTTCAAACAAATCCTTTTCGCTTTCTCGTGCGCGGCGAATTGCATCTCGAAGGCTTGTTGTACTAAAATAAACAAGAACAGCAATAACAATAAATACCAAAGACAAGTCGCGTGAATATCCAATTGTGTCCTGTACATGTGGCACAATAAGCCCGTTGGCTTCTGAAAAAGCCAAAGCCCAAATTGCTCCAATGCTGGCTAGGATCAAATAACTGCCCGCCTGCCAATTTATGACAATACTTGCCAGCAAGCCAACTGCCAGATAGCCAACGATGATCACATCTTTTACGCCATCTGCGGTGAAAGCCTGTATGCCTAAGCCAAGCCAGCCGAATACAATGATGATCATGCCGCTGGCGTTTGTATTTCCTCTACGCAAAACATAAAGGGATACGAACATTAATATAATTAACCCTGAGAGGACGACAATGGTAAAGTCAAATGTTGGCTGAAACAAATAGGATATCAAGGGGATAGTGAGCAATATGATAATTGTCCACAGAAACCCATTCATAAATCTTGCGCGGAAGTTATCTTCCGGGTCCGCATAGACCGGCGCCTTAAATATTCTCCTGATCATTCCGACAATTCCTTCTTGAGTTGGACGGCGATATCCATTCCAGGCAAGACCTGTGCCCAATTCTTCCACAGCAATTTTCAGCAATTCGCTTAATATCGCTTTGTGCGCCGATCTTTGAAGAAATATCACTGATCGTGTGCTCTTTTGCCGCGATCTTCTGGCTCTCTTCAAGAAGACGTGCGTTCTCCATGGAAAAGGCGGCACGCTCGATGATCGTTGTAACGATTTCCAATTCATCCTGATCCCACTCGCGATCGTCTGCCGCACGAATATCCACAGAACCGATCACTTCCCCGCGTAGTGTTCAATGGGACGGACAATCGTGCGCCTCTTTCTCTAGCCTTGAGTTGCCCGGTTGCTTAATGGGTCTTTTCCATTGCCTGTGCTTTTTTCTATAAAGAAGGGATGTCTTCGCTCCGGTATGAAGGATCCCAGTCAGCTTTTGGCTCTTTGTGAAATTTTGCCATCTTGTCTGGACGAATTGGCGTGAGAGAGCTTCGGATTCTCTCAATGCTTTGCGTGTCTCTTCGAACTGACGCGCATTCTGGATCGCGACGCTAACCTGATCAGTAAGCGCACTAAGAATATTGATATCGTCCTGTGAAAATGCATTGGTTTCCACACTTTGTACATCCAAGCCCCGATGACCTCTTCACCAATAGCAAGAGGCAGTGTCATCTCAGAATGTGTGTCCGGCAGATCGGGGTTATTAAAGAAGACTGCGTCTGTGCCGGTATCGAGGGCGATACGTGCCTTCCCAGTACCCGTTACGAAACCCACTAAACCGGTTTCGCCGACTCGAAGTTTATGTCCACGGGCCTAAGCATGGTCTGTCCGCCTTCGCTATTTGCCGCGCTGAGGACGGCAAATTTTCGAGACGTTATCTATCAGGAATATGCCGACATGGTAAAAACCAAATTCTTTGTTGATAATAGACGTGATTTGGGTGAGCAGGGTGTCGAGGTTGTTAGTGGAACTAATGGTACTGGCAATGATAGCTATGGCTTCAAATTGTTTGGCGCGTCGTTCATTTCTTTGATTGGCAAGTTCAAGATCGGCAGTGCGTTCTGCCACACCTCTTTCCAGGTTTCCGATTAAATTGCGAAGTTGAGATGTCATACTGTTGAAAGCATGGGCAAGACTTATCACTTCTACCGAGCCGTTTGGGGACGCTTGCAGTTCCAACCTGCCGCCCGCGACTTGATTTGCTATAGTGGTTAATTCGGTCAATGGTGTGGCGAGACGGCGTGCCAGGTAGACCCCTACAAATCCTGCGAGAATTAACATGCCGAGGATGACAAGCATGGATTGGATCGCATGTGCAATTGCTTCTTGATAGGCTTCTCGAACAGGCGTTTCAATAACGACAGCCCACTGTGGCGTACCGAGAGGGATGTATCTTCCTACAACAGTTGTTCCATTCAGTCCGGTATAAAGGGTGTTGTCTGGCGTTATATCCGCAGTTTTTTCTGGGTTTTCAACAAATTCTTTCACTTCGAAAATGTGTGTTACATTCTCGCCTGCCAGTACACGATTTGCATCTTTAAACGCAACCAAGTTTCCGTGATTGTCTACAACATAGACATAGCCCGTCTTGCCCACCTCGAGGTTGTTTACCAAGGGCCATATGGATATCAGGTTTAATTCCGCCGCCAAGGTTCCCCGAAAATTTCCAAGGACATCGGTCATAGGTACCGCCATGACCACCAAAGGTGTACCGGTGAATTCATCATAATATACTGAGCTTATATATGTTTGCCCATCTTTGGTTTGGTTCAGTATTTCACCCGTGATAAAGCTGGCAAATTTTGTATAAGAATCTTTTGAATGATTTTGAATGCGAGAAGCGAGGGCAGTTTCATTATTTTGAGCATCGAAAAGGATTAGTTGGTTAAATTTGGGCTGGCGCACCAATAGACTCGTCAGTATCTGGGTTTGAGCAGTCGAGGACACTTTGTTTGGGTCGAACTGCCAGGCTATCGTTGACAATACAGCGAATTTATCCTCAACGAACTCATTAAGAACTTTAACTGCATTCTGGGCAATTGCCAGTTGATTGTAATAAATAGTGTCTTGCTGGATTTGGACGATTGCGTATAACTGTAGCCCGTTCGAAATAAGCAAGATTATTGCACTCAACATCAGGAATGCAATGGATAATATGGTAGTCAGTTTTTGAGCAGACCGGGCTGGTCTGGTAGTATTTTTTAATGGCCTTTGTTGTAGGACAGGAGCTTCTGTTTTCATACTCATGACTGCTCCTTGTTTTGGAATTGAATCAAGACTTCTGAGCCGCCCAAAACTCGGCCCAACTCAGTTGCAGTAGTCTGTAAAATATTTTCCAGATCGAGAGCACTACTAATGTTCGCGGTGGCTTCTGAGATCAAGCGTTCTTTTGCGGCACGTCTGCGAGCATCCTGGAATAAGCGGGCATTTTCCATCGCAACGGCGGCGCGTTCAGCCACTGCCTCTACGAGGCTTACCTCGTCTGCCTGCCATCCCTTGGATGAGTCATTGGACTCAATGTGCAAAACACCGATCACTTCACCGCGCAATTTGACAGGAACCGCCACCGTCGTCCGCTTCTCCTCCGACCCGTTGGTTTGATTCGAAACCACCTGACCTGTTTCCACTGCTGAAACCACTTCGGGCATAGTTAATGGTTTTTCCAACATTTCTATGTGTCCGGTTTGATAGCGGAACCCGGCTTGCTCTGCTCTTTCAGTAACGTGGCTCCATTCAGCGCGGGTGAATTCATCATACACTTCCTGAACTTGCATTAGAGCGGCGCGAGTTTCATTTAATAGTCTGGCATTCTCAAGAGTAATGGACACTTGGTTGGCAAGAGCAGTCAATACTTTTAGGTCTTCCGTTGAGAACGCGCCTATCTCGGTGCTTTGTACATCCAATACGCCCATAATTTGATCTCTCACTTTCATGGGCAGGGCAATCTCGGAGTGAGTATTTGGGAGGTCAGGATTATTGAAGTAAATAGCATCTGATCCAACATCCAGGGCAATGCGGGGTTGCCCCGTCTTGGCAGCATAACCCACAACGCCGGTCCCCAACTTTAGTTGGTGGTTTCGTTCCAGCATTCTCTTTCCGCCTTCGCTGTTGGCGGCTTGCAGGATGGCGTACTCGCGATTATCTCCAATGAGGAAAATACCAACATGATAAAAGCCGAAGCGTTCGTTGATAAGTTTTGTAGTAATAGGAAATATTTCACTCAGATCCTTAATCTCCGAAATGGCTTCCGAGAGTTCGATAATTGCTTGGAGGCGTAAAGCCTGTTGAGATAATAGTTTATTGGCCTTCTCGAGTTGAAGCGTGCGTTCCTCCACGCGTTGCTCCAGAGTTGCGTGAGTAATGGTTAATTCGCCATCGCGGATTTCTAGTTCTCGATTTACATCCTGAAGACTATCCTGGCGTCTACCTGCCAGGAAGGAAAATACACCTAGAAAGATGGGCGCAGAATCAATAATCCATAATAGTGGATCGGCAAGTTGAACCGATATTATATTTAATATGTTGAATGACAACTTCAAAAGGTTGATTTTGATCAAAGTCGCAACTATAGGAAACAGTAGCCCAAAGATGACCCCGTATAATAAATATCGGGAGGCTTCACTGCGAAACCATCGATTGACAGCTGTCTGCATTTTGGGCGGTGTCTCTTTTATCATTATGCCTTACTCCAGGTGCTTGTTACTTGCAGAGGCACCATCTGACTTTTGTGATTTTGCTGAAGCTAAGCTGGATGGGTTTAGAAGCTGGAATGAAACTGTAGAACCTGTTAAGGTCTTTCCAAGTTCTTCCACGGTATCGCGCAGGATGGAATCCAGTTGAAAGGATGTGCCGAGTTTTGCTGTCACATCAGCAAGGAATGCCTCACGCGTGGCTTGCCTTTGCGCATCGTGCAGGAGACGTGAACCCTCTAGTGCAAGCGCTACACGGTCAGATGTTGCTTCTATGATAGCTAGCTCATCTTCAGTCCAGTTGCGGGATAAATTGACAGGCTTTAACTTCAAGTTTCCGATGACTTGACCGCGCAGTTTTACCGGGATATTCAGTAAATTATTTGGTGTGAGTGTTGAGCTTGCTTCCTGTAGAGCTTCAGATTTGATACCATCATAGCGATAGCCCTTTGTCTGAATCTCACGTTCATATACTTTCCAGGTCTGGCTGGATATTTGCCTGGTCGCAAGTTCTGCTTCACGCAATAACCGTTGAGAACGTTCAAATAAAAATGCGTTTTGTATGGCAATAGTAACTTGATCAGCAAGGATAGGTAACGTGGACATATCGTCATCTGAAAAAGCATTTGCATTAGGCGATTGGATATCAAGCACTCCAATTAGCTCCTCTCCCGATTTGAGGGGCAGTGCCATTTCAAATAAAGTATCAGGCAAGTCGGGGTCGTTGAAAAATGTCTTGTCTGTATCAACATTCTTTACAATTTGACTCTGACCGTTGCGAGCCACATGGCCAACCACGCTTTGTTCTCCGATGCGAAGACGATGGTTTTTCTGAATCTCGCTTAATCCATCTTCATTGTTCGATGCTCGCAGTACCGCAAATTGTTCCTGCTCATCGATCAGATATATGCCTACATGGTAATACCCAAATCGTTGGCTGATGGTATTGACCACGGAAGAAAGTAGAAGTCCGATTTCTTGAATTGATGTGACTACTTTTGATATTTCCGCGATGGAATTGATACGTTCTGTCCTGCGTGTCAGTTGCTCGTTAATAACCAGAAGCTCATTCCGGCTTTCCTCAAGGTGGTTTTGTGATTCGTACAATTCAAGATTGGCGGCTTCCAGTTCATTTTTTCCGGATTGTGCTTTCTTAATCGCATTATCTAGACCGCTGATAAGCATGAATGAGAAAATGGCGTAAATAATAAATATTGCCGCTGTGTCCTGCATGACGTTGGACGGCGATACAATGTAATAGGCAGTTGGAGAAATGTGGTTTATTTCTGCATATACCAGCCCAATGCCCATTAAAATTGTGGCACAGGTAAATATGATGGACCCCTGCCAGCCGAGCAAAAGTCCAGCCGCCATTACGACGATAAAGTTGGCAATATAGGCAGAATCTCTGACGCCGAAGCCGAGAAAGGCAAGGGCATTGACTCCAATCCATAGTATTGAGACTAATAATGTGTTTGCCCCGTTTACTTGCCCCCTTTTTATCAACCTAAAGCTGATAAAAAGGACAACGAACAGGACTATAAAAATTAGATCCGCTGGTATGCTTAGCTCAAAAGTTCCTGTGATGGTCTTGACATATATTTCGTAGAGCAGAATGATGACCATGAATACGAGCGCGATCCAGTGTCCATAACGCGCTGAACGGGTTTTATTTTCATCATCAGCGAAAATAGGAGGAGTAATTAGGGAGGTAAGAAAATTCCGCATGTTAAACAGCCTCGTTATCAGCGCTATCGATCTCAATAGTCACTTCAGCGGCTCCGCCAATTTTACGACCCAACTCTTCAACTGCGGCTTGCATTATGGATTCTAAATCGCTGACAGCACCGATCTTTGTTGAGATGTCGCCAATGGCTCGCTCGCGTGCAACGCGGCGCTGAGCGCCTTCTACGAGGCGGGCATTTTCGAGCGTAAGTGCGGCGCGCTCGGCGGCCGCCTCCAGTAAACTGATCTCGTCTTGTTTCCATTCGCGCGAGCCCCGTTTTGCTCGTACATCCAGCGTACCGATGATTTGTCCGCGGAGCTTGATGGGCACAGCAAGGGTGGAAGGCGTTTTTGTTAATGAGAGACTGCCGGTTTGAGGGATCGCTTTGGTTTTTTTCTGCCACGTGTCACTGTCTAAGGGCGTTACCTGTTTTCCGTCAAAGATAAATCCTTTATGTTTTACCTGGCTTGCAAAGCCGCGCCATTCCTGCTTTACATATCTTTCAATTGTGGCTTGCGATTCGGATAATGCGATCCGCGCTTCTTCGAACAGATGGGCGTTTTCGATGGCAATTGAAACCTGATCTGCAAGTGTGGTGAGTGTAGCGATATCTTCGCGCGTAAAGGCGTTGGGTTGTTTACTTTGAACATCCAGCGCACCAACGATACGTTCACCTGTGTGGAGAAGGAGCGCCATTTCAGAGCGGGTTTCAGGAAGGTCAGGATTGTTGAAGATAAACAGCATCAGCCCCAACGTCCAGTGCGATGCGGGATTCTCCGTGTGAGGTGGCATATCCAACAATACTATTTGAGTCTAGTTTGAGTTTGTGCTCACGTTCGAGCATTCTAGCCCCGCCTTCACTGTTGGCGGCGCGTAGAACAGCATATTCTTCCTGGTTGTCGACCAGGAAGATGCCAACATGATAAAAGCCAAACTGTTGGCTGACCAATTTTGTGATATCTGGTAATAATGTATCAATATTCTGGATGGATGCAATTGAGCGGGCTACGCTTGAGATTGCCTGCAATTGGATTGCCCGTTGTTCGAGCGCTGAGGTACGTTCCTGCACGTGTAATTCCAGTTTATCGCGCAATTGGGTCAGTTCTTTGTTGCTTTCCTGAAGCTCGATTTCGTTCCTGCGGCTTGCTTCCAGATTACGCTGGAAGTTTCCGGATGAAATTGTTAGAACGATTGCTGATTGCGATGAGCGCGAATGTAAAGCCAAAAAACGCCGACTGAATATTATTAGGTACTTGTGGTTCTGGTATGAAACCTATAAGACCTAGCATACAACAGAATTGATACAAGGACAAAAAGAATAGATCCATAAATAATGGCGCCTCTTTTTGGAAAAAGCAGGTTGGCTATTGTTAAAAGAAACAGCAATGTGAATACAGTGGACTGGGTTAATCCGCCTGTTGCAAAGATGATCGAATAGATTACGATTGTGGTCATAACAAGAATGATCACTTTGGCTTCCGTGCGTTTTCCACGCTTATTAAGGCTGATCGTAAAGAGCCAAATAAAAATGCCAAGGACGGTTGCCGAAAAAAGCAAGTTCTCTAGTAGGGGATGTAAGTAGAAATACCAGAGGTACTGCAGGAATCGCAAGAACGAGTAGCATAACACTCACGCTGTGTGTTGTTTTGGCGTCCAGTTCTTTTTCTGGATCGTCTTTGTACGTGGGCGCTAAAAAGAATTGTTGTAGTGCGTTTAGTATATTCATATCATCTACCCGCCTTGTCCCTGTTCGTCAGGATCGCCAAGTATTTGAATGGAAACATCGGTGTCGCTAAGTAAGTTGCCGATTTCCCTGACCGTAGTACGAAGAATCTCCTCATATTCTGTAGATGAACTGATTGCCGATGTGACGTGAGAAATGGCTTGTTCTCGATTTGCCCTGATGCTGGCTTCTTCATAGAGACGCGCGCTTTCAAGCGAAGCGGCAAGGCGCTCGATTGCAAGTTCAATGGTTGAGATGGTTGTTTTGGTGTAGCCTTCTATTAGCTTTACCGTGACGGCTCCGATTGCCTGTCCGCGCAGTTTGATTGGGATCGCAACAGTGTAGCCTCCCTGGGATCTTTTGCCATCGGTATTTATTACAGTATTCCCTGATTGGATCGCTTTGCTGCCAAGAGCAGGTAGTTCGTTGATTGGCTGGATGCGCACATTATCAAACCGATAGCCAGTATTACTGAGTAAGCTGCCCTGCCCAAGTGATTTCCATCCATCGCGCGTGAAATTGCCATAGGCCTGCTCCAGGTCGCTAAGGTTCTTTTCCACTTGTTGGAATAAGCGTGTACGTTCAATAGCGGTCGCCAGTTGATCTGCCATGAGCTGCATTGTGGAGATATCATCCTCGTGGAATGCCTGCAATTGGTTACTGTGAACATCCAGGACGCCGATTAGTTTGTTTTGTACCTTGAGAGGCAATGCCAACTCAGAGTGGGTGTCTGGAAGCAGAGGGTTGTTAAAATGTATTGTATCCAGCCCTGTATCTGATGAAATACGTGGCTCTCCAGTAGCCGCAACTCGGCCCACTGCACCTGCTTCACCCACACGTATTTTATGGTTGTTCGCGATCATCTCCTTGCCTGCGTTCGTGGGGGAGGATGCCAATATCGCATATTCATTATTGTTATCTAGAAGGAAGATACCGGTATGATAGAAGCCAAATCTTTCCTGCATCAACGCTCCCGCTTGCTCGAGTAGTTCGGTGAGATTGCGGGATGATGCTGCATCACGTGCAATTTCTGCCGCAACGCGCAAGCGATTGGATTGACCTTCAAGCTCCCTCGTTCGGTCGCTGACACGTTGTTCCAGTTCACCAATGATGTTCTGAAGTTGCTCAGCTATTTGGTTATATGCTCTGCCAAGATCACCTATTTCATCTTTAAGATCTACAGTAGCGCGAGCACCCAACTCCCCAGCCGCAAAGCTTTTGGCTGTTTCTGCAAGCGCGCTAATTGGATTGGATATGGAATCGATAGACATTGTCACAGCAACAATGGCAATAACGATGCCAAGGAGAGCCAGAACTTCACTGCCAAGAGTGGAACTCAGGGTATTGCTAATCACTACCGAGAGGGGGGTTTCAGCAATGAAGATCACTCCCAGTGACTCAATCCAGCGATAATCTCCAACAACAGTTTCACCAGCGTAGTTTTTGTAAATGCCCGACCCTTCCATTGTTTTATTCGAAACAGCGCCGAGTGATGCATCTGTGTTTACTATACTCACCGGTGTTCGGGTCTTTGTGATCGGCTGAAAATCCCTACTAAGGAGATAGGTCTCTGCCTCTTCAAAACCCGTTGTGACTCCCATAATATTTTTTACCAGGCTGGAATCTGCCCTTAATACAAGTATGCCGCGAACGGTTGTTGCATTATCATCATAGATCGGTTCGGCAAAAATTAAGTTTCCAGTACCAAATGTCGCTTCATTAGTGAACCCCAAAAAAGTTTCTGTACTGCCCTGACGATAAAAAGGCTCATCTGAATAACTAACCCCTTGATTTTCTGGTGTCGTGGATACTTCAACCTGCCCATTCATATTCAATGCCATGATCTCGATATAGGGATGTGCTTTTGATTTCTGAAGGGCGGTGAAACGCAGAAGGGCAAAGGCACGGCTGGTGGCTGCCTGGTCGTTGGTAAGTTCTTTTCGAACTAAAACGTTGATGATATTTCTTTTGAAGGGAACATCCAATTGAATGGCTGTGGCATCGCTCTTAAGTCCGTTGACGACATCCTCGATTTGAGCTACTTTCAGAGTTGAGACAGTATCAAGCGCCCTAAAAGCCTGGGACTGGTTGCTAGTATATGTCCCAACAGTAGATAGAAAGGTTGCCATCAATGTTGGGATAGTGACGATAATGATGAATGCCGTACGCAGGCGATTACGCAAACTGCGGTATCTTTTGCTTCTTGAAATGATGGTAACTGTAAATAATAATAAACCGGTTGCACCAAGAAATGACAGACTGGCAATTGCCGCAACGGAATTGGTCTGTAAGCGGTTTGCAGGAGGGTTTGCGTTGGCTGTTAGGATTCCGACAATACCTGCAATGATCAAAATGTACAGGTAGAGTTTATATGGGTTGGGCATACCGGCGCGAACTGAAGTAAGTGTCGGTAAAAGGGTCAAAAAAATTGCAATGTATACAAAGCCTTGCCAAAAAGAAGTGATAAAAATTGCAAAGATGATTATAAATAGCGAGTTGAGAAGATGTGCAAGTATGCCTTTTTTACGACAGCGCCAGAAACAGGGTGAAGAATTGTGTCGCTGCCAGAAATAACACAGCGATACTGATATCCAACAAGGCTGGTGTAACTTCACCCAACACTCCATATCGTGTAAGTAGATAAATCACTGCAAAACCGATACCAACCACTCCAAGAAAAAGCGCGTTGTATTTCCCGCTAACGTAAAAAGAGTCAGCCATCTTTTCGTCAATATGTTCTATATTATTTTGCAGATTCAAGTTGCGGGTCATATCATTAACCTGTTGTGCGTTTCGAACGCCGCTTTTGTGATGACTGCTCAGGCAGTTCTCCAATGAACACAGAAACCTCTGAGACTTCAGATACCTGTCCCAGTTCACGTGCGGCTGTTTGGAGCAGGCTGTCAAGATCCAATGACTGACTGAAGCGCACGGCAAGCTCGCCCACGGTTTTTTCTTGTTGTGCGCGTTGTGTTGCGTCCTCAAGCAGGCGGATATTGTCCACGACTAATCCAACTTGATAGGCAACTTCATTGATTAGTTCTTCGTCTACTTTATTCCAGCTCTCGTCATCTTTTCGGGATACGGATAAAGAACCGATTTTTTGACCGCGTAAAGCGATGGGTACAGTCAGAGCCTTATCTTTCTCCTCTGAAAATGCGTCGGCACGTATTCCCAGAGGGGTATAGGTGAAGGCATGCAATTGGTTTTGAATTTTTTGCCTCCACGCTTCTCGCGTACGGAAAGTTGTTACTGCTTCGAGCTGCATAAGTGCCGCACGAGATTCGTCCAACAAACGGGCGTTTTCTATTGCGGCTGCTACCTGACCTGCGAGTGTTTGCCACACATCGACATCGTTCACGCTGAATGCCTGCGGCTGATCTGATTGAATATCCAATACCCCCAATACCCTGTTTCGAATAATTAATGGGAATGCAATTTCAGAGCGCGTGTCAGGGAGGTCTGGATTGTTGAAGAGATCGGCGTCAGCCCCGGTGTCATCGACGATATGGTAATTCTTTTGCACCGCAGCATACCCAACGATGCTTTGTGTTCCAACCGGGAGTGAGGTCCCCATTTCCACCATTCTTTTTCCGCCGTTAGAAGATGCCGCTTGAAGTACAAGAATATCGCTGGTTTCATTCATCAAAAAGATGCCTGTGTGATAGAAACCAAACTGGTCGGCAACAAGGTCTACAACGACTTTAAGGAGTAAAGAAAGATCATCTACTTCGGTGGTCTGTTGCGCAATGTAAGCAGCGGCGCGGAATTGGTCGGTCTTTTTGATCAGACCAGCAGCGCGTTCCTCAACGCGTTGTTCCAATTCAGAGCGTTCACTGAAAAACGATTTGAGTGTGGATTGGAACTTCTCCGTTACTGATCTGAATTCCTGCTTTACCAGATTAATTGCCCACAGCAGCACAGTTGCTAGAACAATATAGTCGACACAGTAGGTTATCCAACTTCCCAAATTGGCGGGTGGGGTTTGGGCGGATGTTATCTGGAAAATGTGCAAAAAGTCCAGCGCACCCATGACTATAATGGTCGTTGAATTGAGAACGAGTATGTACCTGTCGATCTGTCGATCGAATAATAATGATGCAAACACGGTACACGTTAAAAAGAAGATAACAGCATCAGACCAGGGTCCGAAGCGTGTAAGCGTAAATAACCCGATGAAATATCCAATTGTTAAAAAGGTTCCTGCCTTTATTTCATACCGCATAGGTATAAAGGTAACGGCAAGCAGGAGCAAATAAACCACACCTAAAACGGTTAATTCAAGGAGCGTTACCAGAGGAACGATTACACCGATTAATACAATGCCGAGCCCGCACGATACCTTCAAAATAGTATTCAAAAATCGAGGGCGCCATTGATCATACTCGATTGCATCAGGATGAATAAATTTATTTTCGGTCATTGATCGTCATCCACATTTAATTTGATAGTGGTACGTGATGCGTCCAGCCGGCGCCCAAGTTCCTTAACGGCGGTTTGTAGTACGCCATCTATTGTGGTGGAAGACCATATTTTTGAGTTGATTTCAGCCAGCATTCGCTCGCGCGAGGCAATTTGACGGCTTTCTGAAACCAGGCGAGCGTTTTCCAATGCGATTGCGGTTTGAGCGGCAACGGCTTCTATGAGGCTTTGTTGTTCTGGCGTCCATTCATCATCGCGCTCCAGGGATATTTGCCCAATAGTTTGATCTCGCAAGTTCACGGCGATATCCAATTTTTGAGTATCCAGCAATAGATCATCACCAATGCCGTATTCCAAATCATCTTTTTGAATCGTAAGCCCATCCCCCCAGCCTTCGCGCAGATACTGTTGCTGAATAACACGCATTTCCCTGATTCTCTGTTGAGTTTCCTGGAACAGACGAGCATTTTCCAAAGAGATTGTTACCTGCCCCGCCATGTTTTGCATGGTTTCAACTGTTTCCAAACTGAAATCCTCTGTTTTTGTTGATTGAACATCGATGGCGCCGATAACGCGCTCCCCGATAACAAGAGGTAATGCAATTTCCGAACGTGTATAGGGCAAAAGCGGATTCTGCGCCTTATTCTTTTTCTCAGAGGTATTATGGGTAACGCGAGGTCCCTTTTCACGGACGCAAGCCGCCACCAGGTTTTTGCTTGTGACCTCAAAGCGATGTCGGTTTTGCTTGAGTATTTTTCCGGCATCGCCTGTAGCTTCCTTTAGCTCGATCCATTTCTCGCTTGGATCCAAAAGATAAATTGCCGCGTAGTAATAATTGAAACGGTCTGTGAATAGGTTAATTACTTTGGAGAGGAGTTCGTCCGGGTTAAGAGTGGAGGAGGCTACCTGACTCAACTCATTGCTCGTGGATATTTGTCTGGAATGTTCTGTTACCTGGTGCTCAAGTGTCGATTGCAACTCATTAAGACGTGAAATCATACGATTGAAATGTGTTGCCACGGCGGCAAGCTCATCAGTTGATGTTACAGGTGCACGTTGAGATAGGTCGCCTTGCTCGATCTTTTGTAGCACTTCAATTAATCCCCTGATTGGATCAGATATCGAGCGACCAGCGAAATAAGAAAAGACAGTCCCTAGCAACAGAATAAGAATACTAAGGATGATGGAAATGGTTTGCAATCCTGCAAATACAGTTACGGACCCAACTTCCGAGTAAGAGATCCTGACTGCTTGTATAGTGGCAATAATGATTAGAATCAGTCCACCAGTGATGACTTGGAATTTCCTTACAATAAGCAGTCCCGAGAGTCCATTAAGTTGAATATCAAAATCGGATGGAAGTAATGCCAACCTGGATGATAGTAATAGCCGTTCGGCAATCAAAACCACTATGATGACGTATCCGATAGAAGATGCTATTCCGCCAAGCAAAACAATTATGGGAGCGGATGAGGCAGCATTACTTTGCAACTGCACAATAAAAAAAACAGGCGCTACATTGACTAACAACAAAACGATTATGGCGCTGATCCCGTATTGCGAGGTGAAACCTGTAATTTCTTTCCATGCAGTCAACTCCTCCTCGGGGTTAGGGTGAAGGTCGCCACGTGACCACTCGTCAATGCGCTTGCGGGCTGTTGGTGTGAGCTGCCAACTAATTCCCAGCAAAATCACATAGCTTGAGAAAAGCAGAATGGGCAGTAGTCTTGCTAGATTGGATATAGCTTCTTCGCTGTATGTGACGTTCAGCCGCAGAAAAACGATTCCAGGAACTACTCCCAATATTGCAACCAATTGGGCAACGGCAACAATGATAAGTAGTTGCCATCCACCGGTGCGTTTTAGTCGCTGGTTGAATCTTTCAATCATCATGCACCTTTTTTAGTTGATTGCCGGTTCGATCCAGCCCAATCTTAATTCGCGCTCTGTTGGCGCCTGTTGCACGCGTCAGTTCGCTGACGGTTGTTGCAAGGATGGTTTGTACGTCTGTGGTACGGCGAATCTTGTCTGTGATCTCAAATAGGACGCGTTCGCGTTCAGCCTGTGTACGGATTTGTTCCAGTAATCGCGCGTTGGCTATAATTGCCGCAAGGCTTCCGCCCAGTGTTCCGAGCAATTCCTCATCGCTTTCGGTGTAGGCGCTTGTTTGTTCACTTTCAACATTAAGAACGCCCAGTAATTCACTTCGATAAATCAATGGGATCGCCATCTCGGACCGGGTGTTTGCGCTTCCTTCGATGTAACGAGGATCCTCCTGGACGTTATTAACTCGCAAGGTTCTGCGGTGTGCCGCCGCCCATCCTGTAATACCATTTCCAACGGGTATGCGCAGGTTGAACGCTTCTTCCGTATGCCCGATTGCGGCCTTCATTTCTAATAATTTCTTTTCGCGATCTGCCAAAAGTATGGATACCCGGTCACCGCCGAGAGTAACTTGCAAGCCATTCACTGCAGATTGCAACGCCTCATCTAATGTCGTTCCAGATGCGGCAGTAGTTGTAATGTGATGTAACAGACGGTGTTGCGCCAGGTGTTCCTGGGTTTCGGCAAAGAGTTCGGAGTTGACTACCGCGATAGCCAATTGGTCAGAAAGGATTTGAAGTATCCGCAGGTTTTCTTCTGCAAAATGCGTACAGTTTTTGGCTTTGTACATCCAGTACACCGACGATGCGTTCGCCAATTTTTAATGGGATGGCGGCTTCTGCACGTGTATTAGGTAGGAGTGGATTGGGATAATAGGTCTGCATCGCGGGTCGTATCATTAACGATCAATTTTTCCCCGTTACCTGCCACAAAGCCCACGACCGATTTCGAACCGACGCCGAGTTTGTGCCCGGCGCGTTTCAACTGAACGCCCGCCTCTCCGGTAGCCTCTCGGATAACTACAAACTCGCCGGGTAAATCCTTCAGAAAAACACTTGCATGATAAAAATCGAAACGTGAACGAATTAAGTCCACCGCTTTTTTCAACAGTTCATCGAGATCAAGGGAACTGCTGATATCGCGCGCGATCTCTGCGGCAGTTTCGAATTGCAGAGCGGTTAGTCTGCTTTCTTCAAGAACGCGGGCATTATTTATAGTGCCGGAAATTTGACTGGCGACTGATGTTAAAAACTGCAGATCGTTCTCATCAAAAGCATGCTCGTTCTCACTATCCTGAATAATAATGGCGCCGATGGTTTCACCTTGCGCCAGCAAAGGAACGCCAAGCCAGGATTTGGCTGGCTTGCCCGAGATTTTTGCGCCCATGGCTGAAGCACGATTAACCGTATTTTCGGTAAGCATCAGCGGTTCACCGGTTCGAATGATGATCGATGTAAGACCTTCACCCAAAGGAAATGAATCCACTGACGAAAATTGTTCGTCTTCATATAAATAAGGAATATTAATGGAGTTTGTTTTCCATTCGTAAAGTGCAATTACAAAACTGGGATCGCCAACCACCGACTGGACTTGCTCGTGGATCGCATTATAAAAAGAGTTCAGGTCGCTCACTGCAGTGGCGTTCGCTGCAAGGGTGTTCAGCGACTTGATTTCCGCTGTGCGGCGGTCATTGAGAGGTTCCGTAGTAGTAGAAGTAGGGGCAGCTGCACTGCGTACAATTGAGCTTGCTGTCAAACGGACCGTGCGTTCAAACGCCTTAACCACATCATCATTAATATCTGTCCGTTGCGCGCACCAATTAAGACAAGACCGCGTAGTTTTCCTTCTTGTAGAATGGGTACGTACGCGGCTGTTTCGCATCCTAATCGTTTTGGGTAAGCAGATCAGGGATTGAGGGATAGTCACCGAAGCGTTTGTCCCCACTCGAATGGACATGCCTTTCAAGTACGATGCCATTGCGGCTAATGGCAGTTCGGCGCTTATAAGGGATAGTCATCTTGGAATCATGCCTCTGTGGGTCAGAGGACTGGGTGATTTGCAGGCGGTTCCCGACTCGCCGTAAAGAATACTGTAATAAAAAAATGAGTTCCACCCAATAGAATGATTGCTCATCTAAATAACTATAAAAGATTCCATTAACTGAAGTTCCCAAACTGCTTCACCAGCCAGAATACGCCGAATTTGATCAGGAAACTTATCTGGATCTAGTGGCTTGCCTAGAAAGCCATCAAAGCCCGAGGTCTTTCGCCTTGTTCATTTGATCGGTGCTTGCTTCTGCGGTTACAGCAATAATGGGGGTGCTCTTCAAACGTTCCGAAGCACGGATTTTTTTCAAAGCGCCATAGCCATCTTCATAGGGCAGGCGGATATCCATCAGAATGAGGTCGAGCCGCTGCAGTGTGTCAGCGTATTCGACCACTTCATATCCTGATGTTTTCCACTCGCAATGGATGCCAAGATAGCCAAGCATACGGGCAATCAATACAAAATTTGCAACATTATCTTCCACCACCAAAACGGTTGCGTCCTTTGGAATATTTGGTTTCTTTATGGGTTGTGTATCCAGGACATTATCAGACATTTCTACTCCTTGAAAGGAAGCGCTCAATTTCCTTAACCAATTGGTCTAAATCAATTGGCTTTTGAATATAACCATCACAGCCAGCCTCGATGGTTTTTTCACGGTCGCCGCGCATCACATTTGCTGTCAGAGCAAGGATGGGTACCCGCTCAAATCCCGGCATTGTTTTTATTTTTGCCGTTAGTGTGTATCCATCCATGTCTGGCATATTAATATCCATAAGGATTAAATCGGGTTCGTGTCGTTGTTAATATATCGAGCGCTTCATGAGCATTTTTCGCTTCGAGTAACTTGTAATCTTCCGAAAGCAGAATCCGACGTACGAGCGTTTGATTGTCGGGATTATCTTCCACATATAGTATTGTGCCTTTATCTTCAATGGACATCATGAGCCGTAAAGCCTCCAACCTAATTCTACATACGACCTATTGGGGACGACATAACAGGTACCTTACAAAATACCAAACAAAAATGTCGAGGGTGTTTCTCCTCGACATCAGAGCGGGTGATGGGAGTCGAACCCACGATATCATGCTTGGGAAGCATGCGTTCTACCACTGAACTACACCCGCATGTTGATGGTAGGGATTATAGCGACCCGTTAGATGGATGTCAAGCAAAGGCGTTATCTATGGATGAAAACCACGCCTCATCTCTTACCCGATTATTGTTCCCGTTTAAGAAGTTTGTCTGCCAGCTCAAACAACGCCTCGCCAGCCTCGCCTTGAGGGTCAGCCTCACGCAGATTCAAGAGCGCCAGATCGGTCATCTGTTTCGAGGCTTCATAGGCTGAATCATATCCACCCTCTGTGGAAAGGGTATTTGCGAGTTCTTCCACTTCCTCGGGTTTGATGGAACCTTTTCGCCAGCGTTCTGCGAACTTCTTGTTCGCAGATAATCCTACAAGGACAGGTAGGGAATTTTTTCCTTCCACCAGATCGCTTGCAACGGATTTCCCTGTTACTGTTTCATTTCCCCATATGCCAAGAATATCATCCTGCACTTGAAAAGCAAGACCAAGATAATGTCCAAAGGAGCGATAGGCTTCCTGTTTTTCTTCATCCGCACTGCCAAGCAATGCACCGAGATGACAACATGCGGATAATAGCGCCGCGGTCTTGCCCGCGATCATGGGCCAGTAATCTTCAACCTTTAGATCATTTCTTTCCTCATAGGACATATCGAGAAATTGACCGCGCGTTAAATCAAGACAGGTGTTATGTAAAATCTCTGCGGCTTTGACAACGATCTCTGCTGAATAATTTTCCTGTAGATCAACAATTGCCTGATTGGATAAAACGAACAACGCATCTCCAACATTGATCGCCATTGGCGCACCCCATTTTGTCCATACGGTATCGCGTCCGCGGCGCTTGGGGGAGTTGTCTTGAATATCATCATGTACAAGCGAGAAGTTATGAACCAGTTCAACAGCCGCCGCGGCAGGTAGGGCGGATTGCCAATCCGCACCACACCCAGCCGTGCATAACAACACCATTAACGGACGAATCCGTTTGCCGGTTGCTTCAGGACCTGCTCCTTCACCTGTCCAGCCCATGTGGTAGGTGAGCATTTCGTGGAAAGGTTTTGTGCGCGGCTGATCGAGACGCGAAACCTGTTTTTGTAGTTCCAACTCAATGGAAGAAAGAAGCGTGCTGACCGTTTGATATCCATAAATCAATTTTACCTGATTATAGTAGGTCGCCGATGATGCCTTCGCGGCGATGCAAAACTCTAAACAGACAGGTTTTAGAGAACGTTAAGTTCTTGTAGCTTGGATGTCAATTGCTCTGCCGACTCAAAATGGATCGTAGTAAATCCCATCTTCTGTGCTTGTTGAATGTTTGGCAGTAAATTGTCAATGTAAATGCATTCATCGGCATTTTTGCCAAACTTTTGCAGTGCAAGCTCAAAGATAGCCGGGTCAGGCTTGATCATTTTTACATCGCCCGAAATGACCATGTCATCGAACAAATTGAGAAAATCATATTTATGTTGCGCGCGTTGAAAGGTTTCTCCCGACCAGTTACTCAATCCATAAAGTGGATACTTCATTTCTTTGAGTTGTTTCAAGATTTCAATTGAGCCTGGAATGACCCCGCTAAGTGATTCTTCCCAGTATTCATCATACGCGCGGATCAAGTGTGCATACTGCGGAAATTCTGCCGAGAGGCTTTCAACCGCCTCTGCAAATGAACGTCCCTTATCTTGCTGGGCGTTCCAGTTCATAAAATCGATCTCGGTTAAAAACTTTTCCATCGCTTCTGGTTGATTCGGAAAGAAGCGGCGATATAGATGACGCGGGTCCCATTCTAATAGGACGCCGCCGTAGTCGAAGATGATGGCTTTGATGTGTGATGTTTTCATCCCGTTATTTTAGCGGGTTACACATCCTTCATCAAGATGACGAAATGCAGTAGGTCACTCTCTCGCTCAAAGGATTGTGTTTTACGGAAATCATTCTTTTCCCACACACGTACGGCACGCAGATTTGTTTCCAGAATGGTGACGCGTAACTTCTTTGGTTTGTATTTTTCTATGGCGTGTTGAACGATGTTCTTGACGAACCCGCTTCCCTGTCCCTGACCTGTGAGTTCTGGCTTGATCATCATTCCAATATCGAGCGCTTCTTCAGAATAATCTCCGCCAGGGACTTGGGCGTCGCGTCCGAAACTGCAATAGCCGATCAATTCATCGTCGCGATACCATGCAATATAAGTTGTTTGCAGGGTCGAGGTGATAGGCTAGGTCTCTATCGAAATTCTCAGGTGAATAGTTATAGATTTCGTAGGGAGAGTTCATACTTCCATTGTAGAAACTCGCGGGCGGATTTTTCGTCGGTGGGGAGGTAGGTGATTTTGGATGTGGGGTTTGACATGTTTCTCTTGTGGCGTAGGGGCGACCTGTCAGGGACTGACCATTTATCTGACTTGCAAGTCTCTTTTGCATGTCATGGTGATCGTTGGCATTATTGGGTCGCCCTTACGATTGATAGATTTATTTCGTTTCGGCTTTGATCTTCTTCGCAACTTTTTGAACAGCCTTCACAAGGCGCGCATAAATAGCTTCCTGTGGAAAATCATGCACACCTGGTGTAATAAAGTCATGCGGAAGTTGAATATTCTTTTCTAGGTGATATTCGTTCAATATCCCCTTGCCATGTTTTTGCCAGGTGGTGAGAAGTTTGACGATCTCAGTATTGCTTACACTGGGTTCGTCGTCATTGATGATCATGGTGGCGCCTTTTGCTGCGATGGGGTCCTGTTCAGCCTGGGTTTGAATTCCTACACCCAGACGAAAGATTTCCATCATTGAGCGAATGGGATAACCAGGGTAAGCATAATAAATTGCGTGAGGATTTTCTGTTTTGGTTTTCGGATCCCACCACATGTAAAAGTTCGGAATAACCAGTCCGAGCCGGATCAAAAATCGAGTAAGCCGCCATGATGGTATGGAAGCTAATCCTAATAGGGGTGAAATAGGGAAGACAGCATCCAGGTCGCTTCGATTCTGTGCCAGCCAGGCGGCAACATTCCCGCCACCGGAGATACCCATTACAGCAACTTTCTTGCCCAGACCGTGCGCAATGTTCAAGACCTTGTCTCCAAATATACAGAGTTCTTCGGCGGTCAGTTTTTCAAGTTGATTGGTTAACCGGTCGGACAATCCATGGTAAGGCTGGCGTGGAATGAAGACGTTAAAGCCTTCATCGAAGAATTGTTTTCCAAGTTCACTAAATTGTTCGGGACAGTTGGTAAAGCCGTGGAGTAGAATGATAACATTTTCAGTTTGTAAGCCATGATCGAAAAGTTTGGTAATACAGACATCCTGTGCCATGTCTTGATTATCCTCCTCTTGCATGGCTTTAACTCGGGCGAGCGCCTCTTCATAACTTGTGACGGGATTGGGATGTGAAACTAGTCCGCTGATGGGAATAGGACGAAATGTCACCCATAAGGTCAAAGCCAATAAGATGATACCGATAATCCATAACCAGTTCATGGTTGCTCCTTGTTGAACAATTCTATTGCTCAACCAACTTGCCAACCTTCCAGCGTTCCAACTCCCGCCGCGAACATAGTGACTTCAATTTGTCTCTTCGTCAACTTCATCATATCCACGGCTTTCTCTGTTGAAACCGCTGCGGCTTTCGCCCTCACCCTAGCCCTCTCCCGCAGGGAGCCCCAAAGGGGTACTTCGCGAAGGGGACTTGTTGCGTTTGAAATGAGATGTTGGGTGCTCATAAGAATTTTGAATCAAACCAATCCTGAAAAATCAACAGCCTTATCTGACCAATCTTTTGCTTGTACTGAAAGTAAAAGTCGTTGTTGTGGATTCTGGCTGGCTTCTGTCCATGCACGTTGCCAGAGGGTAAGCATGGTTTGCATGTGCACAAGTTCTGCGGCGGTTTCTGGTTCGGTCTCTGCGGCTGTCCATTCGATCAGGTGTTTGGCTTCATCTAGTAAATTGGCTACGTGATTTGGGTCAGTTGAATTTCGTGCAGATGATGAAATTCGTCCAAGCGTGGCGGCAAGTCCGCCTAAGCGGCGGGGAAGTGGGTCGCGTAAGAAACGTTCGCGGAGTTTATCCTTGTTTATCATTGCACGCCTCCAAGAATTTCTCTGGTTACAGACTCAACTTGTTTACGAAGGTTTTCATCTTGAATCAATATGTTTCGATTTCCCAAACGTGGACGAATATTGATAAGTGACTTAAATTCAATTCGTTGTTCGGTAGGATACCAGTTTGCACCCCAAAGATCATCTTGCTCACTGCCATCATCCAGTAAAACAGATTCGCAGTCAGCGTGCATTTCTCCACCGCCAGCAAGAAAGCAGCGACGAATGTCCACAACGATTTTGATCATATCTTCGTATTCTTGGAGCATTTCTTGAATTTGCGATGATGTTGTCTTTTCTTTGAGCAAGTGAATCATGATTTCTCCGATGTTTATTTTAACTCGTGTAACTTTCCAACCTTCAAACCTTCCAACTTTTCAACTCCCGCCGCAAACATCGTCACTTCAATTTGCCGCTTCGTCAACTTCATCATCTCAATGGCTTTCTCTGTCGAAACTGCCGCGGCTTTGAGGAACTGTCCTGCCATGCCGCCGAGTGTCGCGCCGAGGGCGATGCACTTGGCGATGTCGAGTCCGTCTTTGATGCCGCCGCTGGCGAAGATAAGTCGTGCCGGGGACGGCTCGCTTAGCGTTTAGTATTGAATCAGAAGTTGGAATTCCCCAGCCGACAAATGTCGCGGCGAGTTGACGGGTGAATTCGTCGGGTGCGCGGTGCATTTCCACTTGTGACCAACTTGTCCCGCCTGCGCCTGCAACGTCAATGGCGGAGACTCCGCAATCCGCTAATAGCTTGGCTGTTTTTTCTGAGATGCCCCAACCAACTTCTTTGGCAATGACAGGTACTTCCATTTGTTTGCATACTTCTTCGATCTTCTTTGCGAGACCCGCGAAGTTGACATCTCCTGCATCCTGTACTGCCTCCTGGAGGGGATTACAATGTAAGATTAGCGCGTCGGCGCCGATCATATCCACAGCGCGGCGGCATTGGTCAATGCCATAGCCGTAGTTGAGTTGCACGGCTCCGAGATTGGCGAACAATAAAATATCAGGCGCGACTTTGCGCGTGATGGAAAAGGTCGGTGTTTGTATGGGGTGTTCGAGCGCGGCGCGCTCGTGAACCAACTCCCATGGCGATGCCCACTTCCTGTGCGGCTTCGGCGAGGCGTTGATTAATTTCGCCAGCTTCCTCTGTCCCGCCGGTCATGGAAGATATCAGGATGGGAGCGGCTAATTTTTTACCGAACAGGCTGAGGGTCGTGTCGATTCGGTTTAGGTCCAGTTCGGGTAAAGCCTCGTGGGTGAAGTGATAATTCTCGAGTTCGGTCGTCAACGCGGAGCGGACATCCTTCTCTAAATTGATCTTGATGTGGTCGGCTTTTCGCTGGTCTATGGGCGCAACTTTTGACATGGGGTAGTGTTCCTGTGATTAGTCATTATGACTGGCTTGACACGGTTCTTAGACCGAGTACAATTGCCACGAAAATTCAAACGGAGGTAGTAATGTCTGACACTTATGAAGATGTAAAGGCGATTATCAAGGACTTGCTTGGTTCTGATGAGGAGAAGATCACACTTGAGGCTCGTTTCCGCGAGGACCTTGAAGCTGATTCTCTCGATCTTGTGGAATTGATCATGGCTTTTGAAGACAAGTTCGGCGCCGAGATCTCAGATGATGACGCACAGAAGATCGTTTCTGTGGGCGATGTCGTCACTTATATCGATTTACACAAATAGTTATTTTGTTCGATTATAACCGTAGAGCCGTCCAAGTTTGGACGGCTCTACGTGTTAATATCTATTGATGTCGTTAGTATACTAAGAGGGGCACGGCAGATCGATTGTCGTTAGGTCTCCGAGACCGTATCGAAACAAAGATCGCCGTGCCCGAATAAATTATAGCCCGAACAGTTGAAAGGTCGAAAGAGGCCGTATCCATGCTAACGTGGGCAAAAGGAGCCGACATGAAAAAGGCACGAGAGGAGATCTTTGTAGGAATTGATGTCTCAAAAGCTTGGCTGGACGTTGCAGTGCACGAGCAGGAAGAAACAATTCGAAGTCGAACAATGATGATACAGGTATTGCCAGCCTGGTGAAAAGATTGAAGAAATTGAAACCAACTCTGATTGTTGTGGAGCCCACTGGCGGTTTTGAAATACTGGTGGTAGCAGAGCTGAGCCCATGCAGGCTTACCGGTTGTGGCTATAAATGCCAAGCGTGTGAGAGACTTTGCGCGTGCAACAGGACGGTTGGCCAAGACGGACAAGTTGGATGCCAAAGTGCTGGCACATTTTGCAGTAGCAGTTCGGCCTCCATTGCGCAACCTGCGCAGCGAAGAGGAAGAGCAATTAACAGCTCTTTTGACCCGTCGCAGGCAGGTCTTGGACATGTTGACCGTGGAAAGGAACCGTTTGGTAACAGTACGTGCAAAAATGCGTTCCAGACATTGAAGCCCACATCCAATGGCTTTCGAAAAGCCTGAAAGAGTTGGACAAAGAGATTACAGGGTTTGTGAAAAGTACACCAGTCTGGAAAGGAAAAGATGCTTTGCTCCAAAGTGTTCCGGGCGTTGGTCCCAGTCACCTCGGCTACTATGCTTGGGATGTTACCTGAGTTAGGACAACTGAACCGCCAGAAAATAGCCGCTCTGGTGGGTGTTGCGCCAGTCGAATAAAGACAGTGGCAAGAAGCAAGGCAAGCGCAGAGTGTATGGGTGGTAGAGCGGACGTACGAAGTGTTTTGTACATGGCGGCTTTGTCTGCCAAAAAGTTTCAATCCTGTTATCAAGAAATTCTATGAAAGGCTGATCAAACACGGTAAGGCACGTTGCCGAGAAGCGGTCCCGACAGTGTAGGAGAATGCCTCGGGCTACTCAACCACCGGGCTTATTTCAAAAACGAAGGTATCTCTTCCGGGTGCTTGGCAACTTTTACACCTGCGGACTCGAGCGCTTTGATCTTGCCTGCTGCGGTACCTGCGCCGCCTTCGATGATCGCTCCGGCATGTCCCATGCGTTTTCCGGGAGGAGCAGTGGCGCCTGCAATAAATGAAACGACCGGTTTGGTCATCTTCGAAGCAATGTATTCAGCGGCTTTATCTTCGTCTGTGCCGCCGATCTCACCGATCAACACAACTTTTTCTGTGTGAGGATCGTGCTCGAACATTTCGAGACAATCGATGAAGTTCGTGCCATTAACCGGGTCGCCGCCGATGCCAACACAGGTTGACGCGCCCATGCCGACGAGCTTCAACGCGTACAGCACTTCATAGGTCAACGTGCCGGAGCGTGATACCACGCCGATGTTGCCGGGGATGGCGATATTGCCGGGGATGATGCCGACTTTTGATTCGCCGGGTGTCAACAAGCCGGGGCAGTTGGGTCCGAGTAAGCGGACTTTCTTTTGGTCGAGATAGTTGCGGACACGCATCATATCTTGAACTGCAACGCCTTCAGTAATACAAACGATGAGGGGAATGCCTGCGTCCGCGGCTTCAAACATCGCATCGGGAGCGAAGCGTGCCGGGACGAAGATCACTGTACAGTTGGCGCCGGTTGCATCTGCCGCGAGTTTGACTGAATCGAACACGGGGACTTTTCCATCGAGAACCCATTCGCCGCCTTTGCCGGGTGTCACGCCTGCGACAACGTTCGTTCCGTAGGCGACCATCTGTGTCGTATGAAAGAGTCCTTCATTACCTGTAATGCCTTGTACGATCAGGCGGGTATCTTTGTTGATTAATATGCTCATGTCTATCCCTTTGCCGCGTTGACCGCTTTTTGAGCGGCGTCTGCCAAAGTCTCTGCGGTGATCATGTTGGCGTTCTCAAGCAGTTTGCGTCCCTCTTCCGCATTCGTCCCAACGAGACGGACGACCATCGGCACTTTCGGTTTGACTTCATCCATTGCGACGAGAATGCCTTTTGCGACTTCATCACAACGTGTAATTCCGCCGAAGATGTTGAATAGCACAGCTTTCACATTCGGATCGGACAGGATGATGCGCATCGCCGCGGCGACTTTTTCTGCTCCTGCTCCGCCTCCGATGTCTAAGAAGTTGGCTGGTTCGCCTCCGAACAGCTTGACGATGTCCATGCTGGTCATTGCCAGACCTGCGCCGTTGACCATGCATCCGATACTGCCATCTAATTTAATGTAAGAGAGTCCGTGACGACGTGCCTCTGTTTCGGCAGGCTCTTCTTCATCTATATCGCGAATCTCAGCAAGGTCAGCATGACGGAACAATGCGTTATCGTCAATCAACATCTTGCCATCGAGCGCGACCAGCTTATTATCTTTTGTAATAACGAGCGGATTGATCTCTGCCAACTCAGCATCATTATCTTTGTAGACCTGCCATAAACCATTAGCGATCTTGCTGAAGTCGCGCCACAGTTCGCGGGGGAGGTCAATCGATGCGGCGATGTCACGTGCCTGATAGTCGCGCAGACCGAGCAATGGATCGATGTGAACCTTGATGATCTTCTCAGGTGTCTTGGCGGCGACCTCTTCGATCTCCACGCCACCCGCGGCGGAAGCGATCATCACGGGCTTCTTCGCGGCGCGGTCATTGGTAATGGAGAAGTAGATCTCGGTCGCGATCGCGGCGGCTTCGTCCACAAGTACCTTGCGGACTGGTAGACCTTTGATCGTCATCGTCAGGATCTGTTGTGCAAACTCTGCGGCTTCATCTGAATTTTTGGCGACCTTTACGCCGCCAGCTTTACCGCGTCCGCCAACCAACACCTGCGATTTAATAACAACGCGGCCACCCAACTCTTCGGCAATTTGTTTTGCCTCATCAGCGGTAGCCGCCACCCGTCCCTTTGGGATGGGAATTCCATACTTTGCAAAAATTGTTTTGGATTGATATTCGTGAAGTTTCATGCGTCTTCCCTGTGATTTGATTTCAAAGCATCGGGATTATACCATTCTCATTATTATGGCATAGCTGTAACGAGCATTTATGAGTTTTTCATAATGTATATCAAGATGGGAAATGGTGATAGGGTTGCATGAGATTGGGAAGCTCATTTTCATGGTATCCTCCCTTCCCGCTATGAAACATTTACTTCGAATACGCACTTTCCTCAAACCGTATGTTTGGCAGATACTGGCTTCCTTGCTGATGCTGTTGACATCCACGGGACTCGGACTTATTGTGCCGCGCATTATCCGTTCTGTGATCGACGATGGACTCACGCGCGGTCAAACGGGATACCTCGTCCGCTCGGCGCTTCTCCTTCTTGGACTTGGGCTTGGTTCAGCGATATTGAATTTGGGTAATCGCTATGCGTCTGAGTGGATCGCGACACGTGTTGGCTACGATCTGCGAAATCGTATGTATAACCATATCCAACAGTTGCCTTTCACCTATCATGACCACGTCCAAAGCGGACAACTCATCTCGCGTTGTATCGAGGACGTCCGTTCAATTGAAAAGTTTGCAGGCAGTGCTGTCACGGACTTGATTCGATTTCGTAATTCTTACAGATTGGTGTTCTCTGGATCATGCTTGCGGACAATTCACGCCTTGCGGTGATTGCCTTGTTGCCGATCATTCCTCTTGCATTGATGACCTCCAGTTTCGGGACGAAGATCGGTAAACTGTTTTTTGCCGTGGATAATGCCATCGGTGATGTGTCCAATCGTTTGCAGGAAAATGTCGTTGGCGTTCAGGTTGTCCGTGCGTTTGCGCGTGAAAATTATGAGACCGATCGTTTTGAAGTAGCCAACAAGAGAGTATTTACCACTTGGGTAAAGGTCATTGACGAGTGGTCGAAGATCATGCCGACAACAAACTGGCTGATCGCTGTAAGTACCATCCTCATCCTTTGGTTTGGCGGACAAATGGTCATGGCTGGCACGTTGACCATTGGCGAAATCGTCGCGTTCAATGCCTATGTTTTGATGATGGCGGAACCTGCCCAGCAGTTGACGGGACTTGTCAACGCGGGAGGTGAAGCTGCGGCGGGTGCACAGCGTGTGCTCGAAGTGCTGGACACTCATCCTGAAATTCATTCTCCAAAAGATGCGATCAAGCTCGACACCTTGCGCGGCGAAGTGGAGTTCAATAATGTTGGACTGATGTATCACAATGAAAGAACGGCATCGTTGGAAAATATCAGTGTTCAGGTAAAGCCAAATCAGTTGATCGCGTTGATCGGGCAGACAGGTTCAGGAAAAACATCGTTCGTCAATCTCATTCCCGCGATTTCTATGATGTGACGGAAGGCGAAGTGTGCGTGGATGGATACGAATGTCCGCAAGGTGGATTTGGTTTCTCTGCGAAGGCAGATCGGCATCGTTTTGCAAACTTCCTTGTTATTCTCTGATTCGATCAAAGCCAACATTGCCTATGGTCGCCCTGATGCCAACATTGGATGATGTCGTTGTGGCAGCAAAAGCCGCGCAGGCGCATGAATTCATTCAAGGCTTCCCAAATGGATATGACACAGTCGTCGGTGAACGCGGCGTCACTCTCTCAGGTGGACAACGTCAACGCGTGGCGATTGCACGCGCGTTGTTGATGGATCCGCGCATTCTGATTTTGGATGACTCGACTTCGTCAGTGGATACCCAAACTGAAAAGCTCATCCAGGCGGCGTTGGATAATCTCATGGAAGGACGAACTACTTTTGTGATTGCGCATCGCCTTTCTACTGTTAGACGTGCAGATATGATTTTCGTGATGGACAAAGGTCGCATCGTCGAACGCGGCACGCATGATGAGTTGCTAAAAGCTGGCGGCTTATATAAGGAAATCCACGATCTGCAATTGGTGGATCACGCCAAGTTTGCTGAGGAGATGGATGAATTGCAGGAAGATATGCAAGAGAAGCCATCTGCTTCGATGGAGGAGTTTTAGATGACAACTAAAATCGTACCTCCTCTATTTATCACCCAATCGGAAGAGTTCTACGATAAGGGCTATGACCCCAAAGTAGCGCGTGGACTTCTTCGATTCGTCAAGCCTTATACCAGGCAGATGTTGATCTCGTTGGTGTTCATGATCATCGTCACTGCGGCGGGAGTGGCAGGACCGTACTTTGTCAAGTTGGCGATTGATGAAGGCATTGGCAAAAAGGACCTGCATGCCCTTGGCGTAATTGCGATCACATATTTTGTCGTAGCGGGCGTGCAACTCATTACGAACTTTTTCCGTGTGCGAATGATGTCGCGAGTGGGACAGCATGTGCTCTTTGATGTTCGCACGGCGATGTTCGATCATTTGCAGAAGTTGTCGTTGAGTTTCTATAACCGTTATAGTGTGGGACGTGTCATCACGCGCGTCATCAATGACGTGGGTACGTTACGTGAGTTCATCACCTGGGCGGTGTTGGCGATTATCCGTGATTTGCTGGCGATCGTCGGGACATTGATCGCGATGGTGTCGCTCAACTTTCGGTTGTCTTTGATAACGCTTGGGGTTGTGCCGATCATGGTGATTGCGACGATCCTTTACCGCAATATCGCGCGAAAAAATTATCGCAGGGTGCGCGCGGCGATTTCGTGGACGAACTCGGTGCTGGCGGAGAATGTCAACGGTGTGAGAGTCGTGCAGGCGTTCTCGCGTCAGGCGCATAACTTTTCGAACTTCAAAGATTATGTCAACCGTTATCAACTTGAGACGAGTCTCGATGCGGCGAAGGTGGCATCTGCGTTCACGCCCATCGTGGATGTGCTTGGCGCCATCGCGACGGCGCTTGTCGTTTATATCGGCGGGACGGCGGTGTTGGGTGAGTCGATCACGCCTGGGGTGTTGATCGCGTTCGTGTTGTACATTGACCGCCTCTTCGATCCCATCCGTGATCTGAGTCGGCGTTTCGATACGCTTCAATCCACGATGGCGGGCGGCGAACGTATCCTTGAGTTGCTCAATACGCCAGTCGAGGTTCAGGATGCGGAAGATGCCCTTGAGATGCAAGCAGTTACCGGCGGAGTCCGATTCGAGAACGTCTCGTTCCATTATTCCGATGATCCCACGCTTGTCCTGAATCGGATCAATATCAACGTGGATGAGGGTCAGACGGTGGCGTTCGTGGGGGAGACGGGCGCGGGCAAGACGACGATCATCAAGCTGTTGACACGCTTCCATGACCCGACTTCGGGCTGTGTGCGCGTGGACGGCGTTGACTTGCGGACGGTGACTCAGCAAAGCCTGCGGCGGCAGATGGGGATGGTGCTGCAAGACCCGTTCCTGTTCACGGGGACGGTGAAGGAAAATATTTTGTTCGGCAGGCTGGATGCGAGCGAGGCGGATGTGATCGCCGCGGCGCAGGCGGTGGGCGCGCATGACTTTATCATGGCGTTGAAAAATGGATACGAGACCGCGGTGGAGGAAGGCGGCGCGACGTTGAGCGTGGGACAGCGTCAGTTGATCTCGTTCGCGCGTGCGCTGTTGGCGAACCCGCGTATTTTGATTTTGGATGAAGCGACATCCTCAGTGGATACGCAGACCGAGCAGATCATTCAACGCGCGCTGGCGACTTTCTTGAACGGACGCACGTCCTTTGTGATCGCGCATCGCCTTTCGACCATCACGCAGGCGGATAAGATCGTGGTCATCCACGATGGGAAGATCATCGAGCAGGGAACGCACACCGAGTTGCTGGCGAATCAGGGGATGTATTATGAGTTGTATAAAACAGGATTTCAAGAATGAGGTTAATCAAATAGATAAAGGATTTGTACAATGAACATTCAAGATATTCAATTTATCTACGACTACAACTATTGGGCAAATGGAAAGATCCTTGCAGCTGCTTCGAAAGTATCACAAGAGCAATTCGCCGCTCCAGCGGAATTTCCCTACGGCGGATTGCATGGCACCATGCTGCATGTCGTCGATGCAGAATTTGGCTGGCGTGGATTTTTTGAAGCCAAAAAGTTCAATGGTGATTTAAACCCAGACGACTTCCTGACACTCGAATTGCTTGAAAAGAAATTTCAGGAAGAAGAAAAATCCATGCGTGCCTGCCTCAATAACCTCACGGACGACGATGTAAACAGTCATATTCAATATGTAAACGATGAAGGCATTTTGCGGGATCGCGTTCTGTGGCATTGCCTGCTGCACGTGGTCAATCATGGCACGCAACATCGCAGTGAAGCCGCAGCCTTGCTCACCCGTTACAATGCCTCGCCTGGCGATCTGGATTTCACATTATTTCTCATTGAAAGCGGTAACACTTAGCGGACAAGATCGTGGTCATCCACGATGGGAAGATCATCGAGCAGGGAACGCACACCGAGTTGCTGGCGAATCAGGGGATGTATTATGAGCTTGTATAAAACAGGGTTTCCAAGAGTAGGGGCGACCCGCCCAGCGTTGACCAATTTTACGGATTGCAAAGCTGCCTTGCTTGTTATGTTGAGAGATGACCATGAAGGGTCGCCCTTACGCGTTGTATAAGACGGGGTTTCAGGAGTGACACTTTCGCTACTTGCTGTATAATCCCCGCCCATGATGACATCAACCAACCTTTACTCTTTGTTCGGCAATGCTACGCAACAAAATCTTCGAGTCCAACCAAAGCGGACGTTTGACGGATGAACAGAAGTCCGCGTTAAAGCGTGGAGTACGCCAGCAGTGGTGGCGCATAGCGCTTTGGATCATCGTGTTGGTTGTCCTTTGTGGGGCATTCGGTCTTCTTGCTTTTGCACTGTATAGCAGTGGTAGTTTGGGACCATCGTTGCTCGGACCAGCCCTGGGTGCGGCGTTCGTGGTTGCTGTGGCGTTCCTGGTGCTGGGGGTGTTTCTTTTTCCTGACCTGAGTTTGATTAGGGCTGGCGGAGATATTGAGGCTGGGCGTGTGGAGACCGTTTTAGGGAGAAGCGAATGGACAGGGCGTCGCTATCAATTGATTTCCGACTTACATACGTTGCGGACTGTGCGTGGCAATGTATCCATGCCGCCTCCGGGGGAGTATCGCTTCTATTGTTTGCCCAATTCCGGGTTGGTGATTTAGGCTGAGGCGTTGACAAGAAGCGCTTCATCCCTTCAGGGTAATGACTTGTTGCTTGATGCGCTATCTCAGGCACATCGGTTTAGCAAGGATGACCTTTCGACCAATAAGCAGGGATCGCTGAGCGGTGGTCAAGCACTGCGTTTGATCGGGTTTGCCATCGGGCAGGGAGCCTTGCTCTTGCTTTCAGTGGGATTTGGAGCTTGGATGTATTTCACTGTGCCTATGAAAGGCGATGATCAAATTTGGATGATCGTGCTTGGGCTTTTCGTGGTGATATTCGCATTGGTCATGGTTTGGAATATTTTCAAAGCCTTTCTGGATTTGCTATCTCGCAGTGTGGCTCATGAAGAGGGATATGTCATCCGTACGGAACACCGCACCCGCAACGGACGCTACTACACGTATCAAATTAAGAAGCTCAAGTTTAGAGTCTCGCGCAACGCGTTCCGTGCCCTGGTTGATAGCTGGGAGTACCGCGTCCATTACTCACCCCGCAGTAAACGTCTGCTGGCAATCGAGCCTATTGGCTCGGGTCCGAGCGTGCTTCCAGATGTAATGGAAAGATAGAGCAATTGTTAGTTTAGTTGCTGGCGAATCAGGGGATGTATTATGAGTTGTATAAGACAGGGTTTCAGGAGTAGGGGCGACCCGCCCGGCGCTGACCGATTTTACAGATTGCAAAGTCGCCTTGCTTGTTGTGTTGAGAGATGACCATGAAGGGTCGCCCTTACGTGTTGTATCGAACAGGGTTTCAGGAGTAAATAAAAATTTATAGGACTTGAATATAATCTGTATCATGAACTTTGATCGGAAGATTGAATCCTCAGACAAGTAAAAAGTTCAGGATTACAAATGATAGTGGATTATGGTTGGGGCGATTTTTATTTTGGGCTGATACCTGCAATTCTTTAATGGAAGCAGTAGTCGGGAAAGATTTATCTGGTCATCGAATGCGATAACTCAATGTGGCTCAGTTTCTACATTGCAATGCTAAAGTTGCAAAATAAGTTTAGACTCAGAACTTACAATAGAAAATGTATTTTATTCACGATGCTTGACGATGACGCAGATATGACTAAGTCGAATTCCGATGTGGTTATATTGTGCCTCTATGGGTGAAGAAAATCTTGAAGCAGAATGTTGTCCATCAAAAGACAAATGAATTGGTATTCGTTATGTCGACTAAATTCAACCTCTAGTCAAGTTACTTTCACTGAGAATTAGTGAAAAAAATTCCCGGAAGATTATAAAAGGCGTCAATGCATTATCATTGATAAATTATTCTGAATGGGAATTGTTGAAAGCAGGAAAGACTTCCCATTTTATATCTGACTGGTGTAGTAGCAATTATAAGCAGAAGGTAAAAAGTTTCATTACTCGACCAGTAAATTTTTAACCATGAAGCATATAACGTTTATGTTACTGGTATCAAAATTAGGAATTGTGGCGTATTACTCAACCACGGCGTATGAGGAAGATCTGGTATGCAAGAAGTATTTTAGTGAATCTTTACTTGTCAGCTAAACTAAATGTTTCTCAATAATATCAGAACCTTGATTTGTCTAAATATCCCCATAAACTGTAGACCTTATTATTCCGAGAATAAACTCATAAGTCGAAATAAAGAAGAATGAATATTCATTTATACTTCACTTGCGACTGAAATTGATGTAATGACTTACGCCTTAAAAGGTATAAATCTAAGTAAATGAGATGTGTTGCGCTATAGTAGAATGATTTTCCAGTGAACAATCCCAAAACCATCTTCTGCCTCCATGCCGTTCAGCGTATGTTTGAGATGAACCGATGAAAAAATCAGGAATAATACGCGCGTCACTGATAGCTCCGTTGGCTGTTCTGTTGCTCCCAGTAATACTATCGGTGGTAACTGTCGTTAAGCCGTATCTGGTTGGAATTGATTCAGGCGATGACGCTCCTGTCCGTGCGGCGGGAATGATGTTGTTTGCACTAATTCCCGTCCTTTACATCGTAACTGCTGTGGCTATGGCGTTCCTTGCTTTCGTTTTATCGTCCATGCAGAGATTAACATTGAAGAATTTGTTTTTCCTTGCAGGTTTCGTGAGTATTATTGTTGGGTTGTTATTTGGACTCCCAAGTCCATTTGGTCTAAGGGATCAACTCGTTGGGGTCCTTATTTTCTCCATGCTTACGATGCTTTGTCTGTCTCTTGGCGTTGTTGTATGGTGGCGTTTGGCTGCCATTGGGGATGCCAGATCACCCAACCCAGAGTCCTAGAATCCAATTCTGAGAAACGAATCTCTATTGAACAATCCCAAAACCATCTTCCGTGTCCATGCCGTTCAGCGTATGTTTGAGCGGCATGTTTCCGTGAAGAATACTTTGGGAGCAATCAAAACGGGGGAGATCATCGAAGATTACTCATCCGAATCGCCTGAGCCGAGTCGCTTGATATTGGGGTTTCAGGGGAAGCGTCCGTTCCATGTGGTGACTTCCGAAAATCCAGAGACGAATGAAACGACGGTCATTACGGTTTATGTCCCTGATCCGAATAAGTGGAAGAAAGATGCGAGGAGCCGAAGGTGAAAAAATTTCACCACAAAGAGTCACCAAGGGTCACTAAGGAAACTCTCCTAAAACCTTCGTGTACCTTGGGCCGCTTGTGTAGAAAATTATGATCTGCCTCATTTGCAGGCAGGCTGAGACTGTGGACGGGCTGACCTCTGTCCATTTTGAGCGCGGGGAGATGCGGTTGGTTGTGAATTATGTGCCTGCGCGGGTGTGTCCCAGTTGCGGGGAGGCATATGTGGAGGAGCAGGTTGCGGTGCAGTCTGTTGCGGGAGGCGGAAGCGATGTCCGCTGCGGGGGAGGGGGATGCTGTCATTGAATATGAATCGCCTGTATAAAATTCTTGACTCCCAAAGTCCCAACTGATAAACTCGCACTATCTTATTCTTGAAAGGAGGCACGTACAAATGAAAGCAACAATGACATATTCTTTTGTATACAGCGCGCCTCCTGAAGGTGATATGTAATCACGGATATATCCGTTTGATTGATTTCTTGCCGCAGGTGCTTCACGCCCTGCGGTTTTTGTTTTAAATGTTCGTCCTGTGGATGTCATTCTGAGCGAAGCGAAGAATCTCTACCAATGTGTTAGAGACCCTTCGGTCGCTGAGAACCGCTCCCTCAGGGTGACATAAAGAGGAACTTATATGAATTCTCGAGCCAGGAAATTCCTGTCTTATTACAAACCATACATGCGGTTATTTTTCGCAGACATGGCTTGTGCGTTTGTCGTATCGGGAACTGCGTTGTTGTTCCCATTGGGGGCAAACTACATCACGAAAAATATATTGGAAGGGGCTGCACCCAACGCGCTTAGTCAGATCTACGTGGTTGGCGCGGTGATGCTTGCCTTGCTCCTTGTCCACACGCTCTGTAATATGTTCGTAGATTATCAAGGTCACATGATGGGAGCGAAGATGGAGCGCGATATGCGTAGCGAGCTTTTTGAGCATTTGCAGAAACTGTCCTTTGGCTTTTACGATGAGCAGAAAACGGGACAGTTGATGACACGTCTCACCAACGATTCGTTCGACATGTCCGAGTTGTTTCATCATGGTCCCGAAGACATTATCATTTCGCTGTTGAACTTTCTGGGCGCGTTCGTCATCATGCTCACGGTCAACGTCAGGCTTGCCATGCTTATCTTTCTCTTCCTGCCGCTCATGACCATCCATGCAGTCTATTTCAACAGGAAGATGCAGATCGCATTGCGGCGAAGTTATGACCGCATCGGTGACATCAACGCACAGGTGGAAGATACGCTGGCGGGCGTTCGGGTGGTCAAGTCGTTTACGAATGAGGAGATCGAAAAGGAAAAGTTTAACTACGAAAACAATCGCTTCCTCGAAAGCCGCAGGGATGGCTACAAAAGTGACGCGGCTTTTTCTGCGGGGATGATTTTCTTCACGCAACTCATGCCCATCGCTGTGATCGTGTTTGGCGGCATCAGTATCCTCGCAAACTCATCCCTCGGTCTAGCCGACCTGATCACATTTCTCTTGTATGTTGGCATTCTCCTCGAACCGATCCAGCGCTTCAGCAATTTCACTCGTCTCTATCAGGAAGGTATTGCTGGCTTCAACCGCTTCATGGAAATTCTGGAAGTCCAACCCGATATCAAGGATGTGCCCAGCGCGGTAGACATCACACACGCAAAGGGAAATATTGAGTTTCGGGATGTCAGCTTCAAATATAAAGTGGAACATGATTACGTTTTGAAAAATGTCTCTTTGGACATCAAAGCTGGAGAATATATCGCGCTGGTGGGATCTTCTGGAGTCGGCAAGACAACTCTCTGCTCGCTGATTCCCCGCTTCTATGACATCAACGGAGGCTGTATCCTGCTCGATGGAACGGATCTCAGGGACATCTCTCTCTCGTCCCTGCGCCGGAACATCGGTGTCGTGCAGCAAGATGTGTATCTCTTCGCTGGCACCGTCGCAGACAACATCCGCTATGGCAAACTAGATGCCAGCATGGACGAGATCATCGCCGCCGCCAAAAAAGCGAACGCCCACGAATTCATCATGTCCCTGCCAAATGGCTACAACACGGACATCGGTCAACGCGGCGTAAAACTCTCCGGCGGACAAAAGCAACGCCTGAGTATCGCTCGCGTTTTCCTGAAAGACCCACCCATCCTCATCTTCGATGAAGCGACCAGTTCCCTCGACAACGAAAGCGAACGCGCCGTGCAAGAGTCACTGGAGAAGCTGGCGAACAACCGTACAACACTTGTCATTGCCCATCGTTTATCTACAATTCGAAATGCGCAACGGATCGTTGTATTGACTGAAAGTGGCATCGAAGAACAGGGAACACATGAAGAGTTGATTACCATGGATCAGACATATGCGAATCTCTACAACGTGCAAGCGAGGATGTAAAAAGTCATGGGAGTTCATCAAGAACTCCCATGACGTGAGTGTATAATTTATAGAACTATCATCGGGTTGTAAAAATACAACGGAGAGAAAATATGATCAAACCTGAATTCCTGCTTACTTCCCTTGTTGTTGTGCTTGTCCCGGGGACGGGTGTCGTTTACACAATCACCACGGGTTTGACGCTCAAATGGCGTGCGAGCATCGCGGCGGCGATTGGTTGCACGCTTGGAATAGTCCCTCATATTTTGGCGAGCATCCTGGGCTTGTCTGCGTTGCTCAACATGAGCGCACAAGTCTTCTCAGCGATCAAATGGGTCGGCGCGGCATATTTGCTTTATCTTGCCTGGGGCATGTGGAGCGAAGCAGGAAACCTTGAACTCACGAAAAAGGATATGGGTGGTACCAACGTTTCACAAATCATTACGAAGGCGATTGCGATCAACTTGCTCAACCCCAAGTTGACGATTTTCTTCTTCGCATTCCTGCCGCTGTTTGTCTCAGACGCTTCATCCTCTCCAACCATGGAAATGATCTTGTTGAGTGTCATATTCATGGGTATTACCTTAATTGTGTTTATGCTGTACGGGTTATTAGCAAGCAGTGTCAGTGCTTATTTGGCGAGGTCTTCAATGGTCATGAAGAATATCCAAAAAACATTTGCCGTCGTGCTGGCTGGGTTTGCGGT
Organism: uncultured Chloroflexia bacterium; assembly: GCA_963730175.1. Classification (GTDB taxonomy): domain Bacteria; phylum Chloroflexota; class Anaerolineae; order Anaerolineales; family Villigracilaceae; genus Defluviilinea. The sequence goes on from CAVSRF010000033.1 coordinate 68,652, forward strand.
TAAACTGGCGCTGAGTGAAAAATAGTCGATATATTTAGCCACGGATTTCACTGATTTACACGAAAAAAAGCCAACCACGTCCAAGGTTGGCTTTTCGTTTGGCTCGTTTATGATCCATTAATTCAACAATCTATGACAGCCCGTGTAATCAGTGACTGAATCCTTAAGATCATGTTGAGTATTTTTATAGAAACACATCCTTCAACCATTGATGGACTTCGACGGGGGAATCCAAAATGTACTTTGCTTTCGTCTCACGTGGTTCTTTTGAAACAAGGATCGAAACCCCATCGTGTTCATTGATGACTTGAAACGCTTCTTCATCCTTGTCGTCATCGCCGATATAAATTGGGGTGGCACCAACCCAGTGAAATTTATCGAACAAATAGCGTAGTGCATGACCCTTGTCAGCGTTGTGAGGTCCGATTTCGAGGAAGCGATAGCTGTGGATCTTTTGAAAGTGCTCACCGAGAACGTCCTTTGTGAGCATCTTTTCAGCTGATTCTAAAACCTGTAAGCCTTGCTTTTCTTCTGCATTGCGCGCATGGATGGCTAATGCCCAGCCTTTGTCTTCGAGATAGAAACCATTTTTCCCTTCGATCAATGCCTGCCAGCGTGGTTTGAGTTCATCCAATGTGGGACGGATGACGCTGTAAGGCATTTGGTGAAACTCGGTCCCGTTGGTGGCTTGCATTTCGACACCGTAGGTTCCAGCGAGAAAAACGCCTTTGACTGGTAGCAGTTTTTGGATGTGAGAGAGGCGGCGTCCGCTGATGATGGAGACGCGTACGTTGCGTGAATCCGCCAGTTGAGAGATGAGTCCGATGACACGGTCATCCGGTAAAACAACATCGGGTGTGGGGGCGAAAGGTGCGAGCGTGCCATCGTAATCGAGATACAGGTCAATATGTTTTTGTTTGAGCTGTGAAATTAGATCGTTTGCGGGAAGTAGTGTCACAGTCTTAACTCCTTTAATGTTTCGAGTTGGCGGCAGAGCCAGTCTGAGATGTCTTCGCGCTCGATGATCCAGCGTAATCGGGTGGCGCGTTCGGCGCGTTCTTCTGCGGGCATGACAAGCGCGTTGTGGATCGCTTCAGCCGTAGCGTAAATGTCATAAGGCGAGATGACGGTGGCGCCGGATTCGAGTTGTTGACGCGCGCCTGTGCGTTCGGATAACACAACCACGCCATCGTGTTGATTGACAACGGGTCCCTCTTTTGCGACGAGATTCATGCCGTCGGCGATGGCGTTGACCAGTAGAACATCATAGAGTTGTAGGGCGGCGACTGCACGGGGATAATCCTGTCCAACCAAAATGCGGATCGGTTCCCAGGCGCTGTTTCCGTATTGAGCGTTGACGCGTCCAGCCGACGCCATGATCTCATCGAGGTAGTTTTGGTATTCATCCACACCCAGGCGTGAGGGGACAAAGAGTGCAAAAAACTTTACTCTGCCGCGCTGTTCAGGATGCAGTTCGAGCATTTCGCCGAAGGCTTCAAAGCCGCGTACGATATTTTTGCTCGGCTCTGTTCGGTCAATGCGCAGGAGTAGTTTTCGGTCTTTCATTATGTCTTGAATTTCTTCACGGTAGCGGGTTACTTCGTCTGTTTCCGCGAGCGTGCGCAACGCATCCACGTCAATGGAGATGGGGAAGTCGCGCACATGTGTTGAGTGATTGTTCATCCAAACACGTCCGCGCTTGAAGTTGACCGAGACGCGCGGTATATGCGTTTCACAAGTGCGGATGAAGTTCAACGCGTCGTCGCGTGTCTGGAAGCCGAGCAGGTCAACCGAACATAATCCTTCAAGGATGGCTCTCCGCATATCAGATGGCAACATGCCCCAGTCTTCGGGTCCGGGCCAGGGGATGTGAATGAAGTGCATTAGCTTCATGTTCTTATTCTTGCGCCCATGCAGCTTCTTTCTTAGAAATTGCGGTGCAAGATAAAGATGATAGTCTTGCATCATCACAAGCGTGGGTTTTTTGCTGTTCATCACTTCTTCTGCAATGGCGTCTGCAAATTGCTCATTGACTTTTACATAGCCCTCATTCCACGCCTTCCATGTTTCGCGGTTGATGGTGGGTGTGCGGACCCCGTCCCACATGTTATGTTGTAGGAACCACAATAATGGATTGGAGATATGGTTGTAATAGCCTTCGTATTCGGCGGGATCGGGATCGATGAATTTGACCTCGGATCTTTCCTTCGACCTCCAACGGGACATCTCCCTCTTTGAAGTCTTTGTCTGCTTGTGTGTCTGCCGCAGCGATCCAGGTCGCGTCCACATGTTGTGCGAGACCTGTCAACGCGGTGACGAGTCCACCTCCGCCGCGTTGGACGGTTCTTTCTGCCGTTTTCATCGTAGTTGAATAGCCACAGGTCCACGGTTTGAAACGAGGATCAGTTTACGGTTTGCGAGGTACTCTGTTTGCAGAGTCTGGCAATCCTGCCTGCGGCTTGCATTTGTTGTATCTATATCCATTTATTCTCCTTTACTCTAGTGTTCCCCGCAAAAGTTATTCTACCATCTATCGAAAACATCTCGCACTGAGCGGAGCGAAACCCGCAGACGAAGCGCATATAAGTAACAAATTTTATGTTTGGCACGCGCTTCGTCTACACTCGTCGCAACGAACGCTCCTCGTTCCGCTACCCTTCGGGCACGATGTCAGCGCGATATATTATTCTTCGTATGTAATCTCTCCATCGCAGATCGTCAGCATGGCTTTCACGCGTAGCATCTCTTCTTTGGGCGTTTGGAAAATATCTTCTGAGAGCATGACTACGTCTGCGAGATAGCCTTCTTTCAAAATCCCCTTTTCGTGTTCCATGTGTTCGGCATAGGCGGCATCACGGGTGTAGCCGAGTAATGTGTCTTCGAGAGTTTGACTCTGTTCCGGGTCACCCTCTTGCCACGGCGTTCGGTTCAATGCGGCATGGATGCCGGTTATCGGGTTCATGTCTGCGACGGTCCAGTCACTGCCAAAGGCGAGATGTGCGCCCGCCTCGCGTAACGTCTGCCAGGCGAAGGAGCGGCGATAACGCGCGGGTCCCACGCGGGCAGGCCAGGGGTCGAAAGAGCCGACTTCCGTTGGTGAGTGAAGAGGTTGCATGGCGGCAATGACTCCCAGTTCCGCAAAGCGCGGCACATCCGCATCCCCAACCAGTTCGATATGTTCGATGCGATGACGGCTGTCGCGTCGTCCGTTTTGCTTCTGAACGATCTCATACGTATCGAGCACACGCCGCACCGCGCCATCACCCGTGCAATGGACAGCGATCTGCAATCCGTGTTTATCGGCTTCGAGCGCGAGTTCGGTGAAGTGCTCAGGCTCAAATTGCGATGTGCCGCGATAGCCGGGTCTGCCTTCGTAATCATCGAGTAATAAGCCAGTGCCCGTTTCGATCACACCGTCCATAAAAAATTTGACCAGCCCGCCGCGCACTTTGTCCGTTGAAGCCGAGCGCATGTCAACCGCTTCGCTTATTACATCCGGTTTCATTTCAGGCTCCACTCGAAACGGCACATACACACGCAAGAACATTTCGCCGCGTGCCTCCAAGTTTTGATACACACGCAGATCCTTGATGTCGCCGTTCATATTGTGCACGCTCGTCAGTCCATATCCCGCCGCCATCTTCGCCGCACGCGCCAGCAAATCGAGCGTCTTCCTCTTCCGTAGGCACAGGGATCAAATCTTCAACCAGGCTTCCAGCGGCTTCGAGCATTTCGCCTGTTGCCAGACCATCATCGCCCATTATACTTTGTTGAAGTCTCCCATCTCACGACCATTCAACAAGATCTGCACGACGCAACGCCTCTGTGTTTGCCCATGACGTGTGACCATCATACGCCACCAAAAATACAGGACGGTCTGGGATGATCTCATCAAGATGATGACGCGTGATCGAGCTTCCATCTGGCAATATGCCGTATACAAGCCCGATCCCCGCCACCCATTCGGACTTTGGATTTGCCGCGGCGAAATTAAGCAATTCTTCCTTTAGCCCTTCCAACGAACGGACATCTTGTAACTGTGCGAAGCGCAATTCCTTTGCGCCGTTCAATAAATGGAAGTGACTGTCAATAAACCCTGGTAGAACCGTCCGTCCCTGCGCGTCGATGACGCGTGTGTCCGCTCCACGAAAAGCTTGGACATCTGTGTTGCTTCCAACAAAAATGATCCGATTACCTTGAATGGCAATTGCTTCCGCGTTGGGTTGGTTTTCGTCAGCGGTAAATACTTTACCGTTTGTGATAATAAGGTTTGCGTGTGTCATGGGTGGGATTATAGCGGGTTTGATGAACGTCTTGGTGGTTGAGCGCAAGCAGTCGAAACCACCAAGTAACCAGAAGGCTTTTGCTTATAGGTGGTTTCGATACGCCCCGTCACGCTTCGACTTCGGGCTTCGCATCAACCGCGCTCCGCCCTCCGCTCAGCGCGAGAATATTCTTGATACTGTTTGATACAATCCATTATATGAAGCGCCTTACATATTTACTGGTTCTCGTTCTCGTTGCCTGTCAGTCTGCGCCAACAGCGACATCAACTGCAACCTTGCCTCCGCCTCACGTTGTTATCGAAACGATCACGCCATCGCCTGTCCCAACTCTTACACTAACTCCCTCTGTCACGCCGACAACCGAAGAATTGATCTTTCCCTTTACGATTGATGGGCTCCGTCAGCATGATTATCAAAGTGGCGAGATTCATATCCGTAAAACACTGGATGAAAACGACTCTTATACGGCATATCTTATCGATTATCCAAGTGACGGACTGACGATCACCGGCGTAATGCAAATTCCAAAAGGAGATGGTCCCTTTCCGGTCATCGTGATGAATCACGGATTCTTTAGCCGTAGCATATATCACTCCGGCGATGGCACGGATCGTTCCTCTGCATATCTCGCTCAACATGGATACATCACTCTCGCTTCCGATTATCGCAGTTGGGGAGAGTCGGATATTGGCGCGAGTTTCTTTTATTCGGGTTTGGTCATTGACGTGATCAATCTCATCAACGCCATCCCGTCTATTCCCGAAGCCGACCCGGAGCGTGTAGGCATTTGGGGACACAGCATGGGCGGGGGAGTGACGATGAAGGTAATCACTATACTTGGTGGTCGAGTAGCCCTGAGCGATAGCGGAGGGCGTATCGAGACCACAGGTATAAGGCCGCGGTTCTCTATTCACCCGTCAGCGCGGATGATACAGACATCATCAACCGCTGGGGGATGGGTTGCTTCGGTGACATTGCCAAAGGCGAGCAGATCATCGGTTGCAATTCATCGGACGTTATCCCAATAGATTTGCCGATGAACCTGCAAAACGCCTATCGCTTTGCCGCGACAGATGCGGATACACTCAAAAAGATCGCCCCAATTTATAGTTTGGAATATGTGGATGTGCCGGTCCAAATCCATTATGGGACAGATGATGGAAAGATTATAAGTGGCACGCCGCCTGAATGGTCAGTCAAATTGACACAGGCTTTACGTGATGCCGGAAAGCAAGTCGAGTTATATCAATATGAAGGCGAACGTCACTCCTTCATCGGCGAACCCTGGTTTGTATTTATGAAATCGCGTGCTGAGGTTTTTTGATGAACATGTGAAGAATGGGAATTTGTAAAGATGTCCAACTGAACACTTCGTCACAGATCACTGACTAATATCTTACTCGATGCCCTCGGCTCGGTGCGCCAACTCACTTTTCCTTACAATCATCCACAAATCCGTTTCAACCCCTTACTACCTGCATCTAGGACTCTATGAAAATATTGAAGCAAGTTCGATTTGGCCAGTACAACTATGGGTAATAGTTGTACTGGCCGTACTTCTAATATTGCTGTCTATCCTATTAAGACCCTGAATTTTCAATAATGTAACAGGGCAATCGCATTTCAAATGCGTTGGCACGCAAAATCGAAAGTTTGGATTTAGCGCGAGCATGATATTTCTCAACGTTAAATCGTGCGCCATTGGATCATGCAGATTAGGAACATCGACCAGTGCACTTACTCCTTAAGGCGCAGAATGTACGGTGCCCCTACTGGTATTCGACAATTTAGTTGTTGACAAGTGAATCGATTCCACCCAATGATGCGTGGATCAGTGCCGAAGGGAGCAAGTGCATAACAAGAGACGAAGGATGAATGTAATACTCGAATCCAAACATACTTCCATTGACTTAGATTATGCTTTTCTATATGATATTGTAAGAAGTAGTTGTTTAGTTAATTTCAGTGACGCTTTTGCTGGGGGAAACCCAATAACCTCAGCCCGGAAAACATCTCAATAACAATCAGGGGCAGATACCTGGTTGCAAACCAAAGCCTGGAGGGACTTCATGTTTGCACATAAATCAAGGATCGCAAATGTATTTCGTATTGTATTGATCGCGGTAATTTTGTTCAATGCACTGGCGCCCACAACAATAGTTGTTCAAGCCAAGCAAGAATCAATATCCCCGATAACCACCAATAAACAAGCCACAAAACAAGAAAGTCGTTCAAATCCGACATTTGAGCGACCAAAGCCAAAAATAGGGGAACACAATTTTGATAATTACAACTCCAATCAAAATTTAGCAAACGCTTCTACAGACTTAATATTCGGGTCACTTTTTAGTGGAAGTGCTGTGGCTACAGCACTAGGTCCCGACGGTTCGGTTTTTATTACTGGATATACATGGTCTGCGGACTTTCCAGCAACTGTAGGAGCTTATCAGGAAGAACCGGCAAGTAGTCCGCTAACACCGCTAGGAGGTAAATCAAGAAGCAGTTATCGTTAAATTGGATCCGATCGATGGTCATATTGTTTACGCGACTTATTTGGGTGGTAACGGCTATGATTTTGGAACTGAGTTGGCTGTAAATAACATGGGAGAAGTTTATGTGGTAGGGGGAACGTCATCAACAGATTTTCCGCTCGAAGGAGGTCCTGTACAATCTTCTCCAGCGGGTGGGTTTCTTGCCAAGCTGAGTGCGGATGGAAGTCAATTGTTATATTCTTCATACATTGGTAATACCTGTTTTACAGGTTCTCCGTGGAACTGTGATGTGGTTAATTTGTCGCTCGGCGACAACGAAGATGTGTATATGCTTTTTGGAAATTTCACGGGTCAACGATATGGAACTGCTTTCAAGTTAACGCTAGGTAATTCCAGCTATGACTATTCTTATTCACTCGGAAATGGTACTTGGAATGGAATTGCATTGGACAGCAAAGGAAACGCATATTTTGCAGGCTACATAGATACTATTATGGCTGAAAACGAAGTTGCCATTGTAGCGATTACAAACAACGGTACGCCAATTTATACAACCCCGATTTCCTTTGGAGGAAGTTCTGACGACAGGGCATGGGGCATTGCAGTTGATGAGGAAGATTATATTTATATAGTTGGTGATACAAAATCTGTTGATTTTCCAACCATGGGTAATTCTCTTACGGTTCGTGTGCCTCCTGACAAGACGGATTTGTTTGTAACTATATTTGCTCCCGATGGAACTATGCAATACAGCGCAGTTGTAGATCTACTAGGGGTAGAAGAATTGAGAAAATTATTATTCATATGAACAAGCAAGAGGGGTTTCGGTTCACTCTCAAGGAGATGTTTATATAGTAGGTAACACATATGCATCAGGTTTTTTTCCGTCATATCGTAATGAAAATAAATATTCTGTTTATACTTTGAAATTATCCCCGGATTCTCAAAAAGGAAAACTATTGGAGAGGTTCTCTGAAATTCTTTGGGTCAACTATTTATCCCGATACTATTTACACCGACTTCCCGACTTTACCAGTTGACAACGAAGGTAACGTTTATATTTCAGGAGAATATTACCTCTACTATCCTGCGGAAAGCTCGCCTAATGACGAATTAACACGGGCATTTCTTTACAAGGTCCCTACTGACGCTACTGTAATTTCTGACAGTTCCACCGTAGTTTCAGGCACCAATGATGCTTGTGTTGGGAACACAGTGAAGACTGCTCAGGGATATATTGGTGACCCTATAAATACCCGGACAGGAGCCTATGATTACAGTGTGGCTGATGTTTCAATTTCTACAAATGTTGGAGATTTGAAGTTTGAACGTACTTACGGCTCTTTTGCGGTAGATTTCCAAACGACATTAAGTCCCGGTTGGACACATAATCATGACGCGCGGTTGATTTTGCCTTCTGACCCAGGAGGATTGCCTGACCGTATTCAAGTCAAACTTCACTCCGCTAATCGGTATATCTTTTCAATTGAAAATGACGGCACGTTTACGGCATCACCTGGAATTTGTGCCACATTGATTCAAAAGACTGGGTCTCCTTATAATTATATTTTGACTGACAGCGCACAACGAACTTATACATTTAATGAAAATGGTGAATTACTTACTTATGCTGATGCACAAGGCCATAGTTGGACTTATACCTACTACACCAACGGAAAGCTGGATCGTATTAATGCCAATGGAGGCTCTGAGTATTTGGATTTGGAGTACGATACGCAGGGTAGAATTGTGTCTGTTAATGATCAGACTGGGCGCTTTGTGACGTATCACTATAATGCAAATGGCGACTTGGATTTTGTAACGGATGTACTGGGGCAAACATGGGCTTATGAGTACGACGCAGTCTTAGGTCACCGTCTCACGCGCGTTGCGGCTCCAGATAATGTGACGATAGAACAAACCGAATATTATTCAGATGGGCGTGCCTGGAAGCAGTTCAATGGAGAAGGCAATCTTGTAGCTGAACTAATATACCATGCAGATGGTACAACTACGATCAAAGACGCCTCGAACAATTCGGAAGCACAGATTTATGACGAGCGCGGTACACTCGTTAGCACTATCAACGCTGAGAAAAGTGAAACTTTCAAGGTGTATGACGACAATTCCGCCCAACTGTTACCAGTGATCCACTGGGCAATGATACTGGTCTTTTCTGGAGCGAAGATGGGATTAATCTAACTAGGGTGGTTGATGCACAAGGTGGTCAAACAGATATTACATACAATGAAGATAACAACCCAACAAACGTCATTGATCCATTGGAGTATGAAACCAAGTATTTCTATGAGTGACTCCAACTTCCCAACACTTCCGACGCGGGTGGAATATCCACTCTCCTTCGATAATGGTACAACATACATCGGTACGAATTATAAGTATTATCCACCCTCCAGCGGAGCCTGCGGCGGGAAAGGTGGAACTGGTAACCGATGCCTTGGGAAACAAACGTATTACACATATACATCATCCGGGCAGACCGAAACAGTGACAACTGCATATGGAACATCTGATGCTCTAACCACAACCTATGGTTATGATGATTTGGGTCGACTGGTGGATATGACCGATGCGCAGGGTGTCGTCACTCACAACGAATATGATGACGCGGGCCGTTTGCTCAAAACCACTCGTAATTATGACGTGTCGCGCCCTCAAAACGACGAGAATAAATATAACCTTGTCACCGAGTATCGTTATGATATGCGTGGCAACCAAATCGCGGTGATCGATACGTATGGGGTTATCACACGTACTTATTATGATCTTAATAATCGCCCTATGACCGTGGTCCAGAATTTAACGGGCCAGACGATTGAAACTTCGACTCCTCCAAATGGAGGGAGCGGTGCAACCGACGAAAATATTCGCACCGACACACAATACGATGAAGTCGGGAATGTGGTCGCGACGATCGATCCAGCAGGTATCACCACTCAGATGTATTACGATTTTGCCAACCGCCCCAGCCTCACGATTCAAAACTTCTCGGGAACAGGAGTGTATGATCCTGCTTATCCAGACCAGAATATCCGCACAGAATATTTCTACGACGCCAACGGCAATGTCATTGCCACCCAGGATACGCTGGGCGTTATCACGCGTACATATTACGATGAATTGAATCGTCCTGTAACTGTTGTCCAAAACCTGACCGGGCAAGACATCAGTGTGGATACCCCGCCAGGACGCGGAAGCAGTTCAAATATCCGTACTGATACGGTTTATGATGCAAACGGTAATGTGATCGCGACGATTGACCCGCGTAACGTCATCACACGTACGTATTATGATGCTCTCAATCGCCCGACCAGTGTTGTTCAGAATTTGGTGGGTCAGAATATAAGCGATCTCCGAGCCTCCAGATGCAGGCACGGGCGCGACGGATACGAATATTCGAACCGATACGTATTACGATCAGGCAGGAAACGCAATCGCAACTGTTGATCCGCGCGGAACCGTCACGCGCACCTATTATGATGAAAGCAATCGCCCTATTGCAACTGTTCAAAATTTAACTGGGCAGGATATTTACGTGAGATACTCCGCCTGCGCGCGGCAAGCGTGCGAAAACATCCGAATGGATATTGCCTACGATTCCCTTGGGCGCAGAGACTTCACAACCGACCCGCTCGGGCGTGTGACAAAATATTCATACGATGAAGATCGGTCAATTGGTAACGACAACGTCTATATTATGCAAACGGCAATGCCACAAAATGACGATAACCAGCGGAATATTGTTACCTCCTATGACTACGATTCGTTAGGCAGACAAGTCAAAGTAACAGATACTTTCGACCGTGTTAGCCTGAACTGCCTACGATGATCTGGGGCGCGTGTTGAGTTCCACACAAAACTATTTGCAAGGGCAGGGAAAAATTACGAAAATGGTTCCGGTAATCGCTATAACATTATTACGTCTTATGAATATGATGAACGCGGAAACCAGATCGCAGTGACGGATACTGCGGGTGTAACCACGCGCACCTATTATGATTCGCTGGGACGCTCGGTAAGCGTGGCACGCAACCTGACCGGAAGCATCGCAAACCCTGCACCACCTGAGCGCAGTACCCCGCCGGACCCGGAGGAAAACCTGCGTACAGATACGGTCTATTTGGGCAACAGCAGCGTGGATTATGTCATTGATGAAACGGGGCAAACAACCCATTATAGTTATGACACGCTTGGGCGGCTGATCACTGTTTTCGACCCTCTCTCACATGCCACTGATTTTGAGTATGATGCCAATGGCAATCGCACATCCATGACTGATGCCGAGGCGGTCACTACCCATTACGAGTACGACGCGCTCAATCGCTTGCGGGCTGTGGTGGAAAATGACCGCCCTGGTATTACCGCAGATAACGAAACAAATATACGCACAGAATACACCTATGATGCCGGCGGAAATCGCCTAAGCATCATGGATGGAAACGGTCATTCCACCAGCTTTACATACAATGCGTTGGGAAGATTGGAAACAGAGACCGACGCGTTGGGTCATCAAACCGCCTACACTTATGATGCCATGGGGAACCGCGCATCTCTGTTGGACGCAAAGGGACAAACCACAACATATACTTATGATGAACTGAACCGCCTGGCATTGATCAATTATCCGAGTTCAACGGCAGATGTCAGCTTCGTGTATGATGCGCTGGGACGCCGCCTCTCGATGACCGATGGTCTGGGGATGACATCCTGGAACTATACTAATTTTGATCAGCCGAATTCCATCACAGATCCATTTGCTGCCCAGGTATCCTATGGCTATGATGAAGTTGGAAACCGTACCGAATTTAACGTATCCTGATGGACGCGTGGTCAATTACGGATATAACGCGGTCAATCGTTTGGCAAGTGTCGCGACAACGGGCATGGAAGCACCGATTATGGATATGATGCGGCGGGACGTCTTTTAAGCGTGGAAAGACCCAACGGGGTGACAACGAATTATCGATACAACCCAGTTGGCTGGCTGGAAGATATTACTCATTCTTCAGGGACCACAACACTTGCAAATTACCAATATTCCTATGACAGCGTGGGTAACCGTACTCAGGCGACGGAAACCCTGCAAAGTGGATTCACTGCTCCAACTGTGACGGTGACCATCATTGAATCGAATGGAATGCCGATGGCAGGCAGGGCAGTGTATGCCTTTGATGGAACAACATATACGGGATATAGCAAGGTAACGGATGCCAACGGACAGGTCTCTATCACCCTGCCTGCAGGCGCTTATCGCTTTAGGGTGGATGTGGACGGCACGCAATTCTGGAGCGGGGAGACCAATCACTGTACGATCGGTCAATGCGACAGTGTAATGATGACTGTGCCACAGGCGGTTCTGGTTACTGTACAGGATAGCGATCAGATGCCCAAAGAGGGTCTGAAGGTGTATGCCTTCAATGACAGTGTCTACACCAACTACAACGGCACGACCAATGCAGACGGACAGGTATCCTTGCGTCTGCCCGAAGGGAGTTACCGCTTCCGTGCCGACCTCAATGGCACGCAATTTTGGAGCGCAAATACAAACCATTGTGCTGTGCCCCAATGTACGTTGGTCTCGATGAGTGTAACACTGCCAGTGACCGTGCATGTGAAAGATGACCAGGACGCGCCGATGAGCGACATAAAGGTCTATGCGTTCGATGATACAACCTATACCAATTTCTCGGCGACAACGAATGCAAACGGAGATGCGACCTTTACCCTGCCCGAAGGAAATTATCGCTTCCGTGCCGATTTCAATGGGACGCAATTCTGGAGCGGAGCGATCAATCATTGCGAGGTGCCGGGTTGTACGAGTGCAGATGTAACCGTGACCAGCGGCGTGCTGGTGACCGTTGGCGATACGAATGGCACGGTTAAATCCGGCATAAAGGTCTATGCATTCAATGACACAACCTATACCAACTTCTCAGCGACAACCAATGCCGATGGTGAAGCGACCTTCACCCTGCCCGAAGGGAATTACCGCTTCCGTGCCGATTTCAATGGGACGCAATTCTGGAGCGGAGCAATCAATCATTGTGAGGTGCCAGGTTGTACCAGCGCGGCAGTAACCGTGACCAATGGCGTATCGGTGACTGTTCAGGATACCGATGGCGCTGTCAAACCCGGTATCAAGGTCTATGCCTTTAATGGTTCAACCTATACAAATTACAGCGGTACAACTGATGCCAACGGGCAAGTGACTTTAACCCTGCCGCAGGGAGATTATCGCTTCCGCGCAGATCTAAACGGTACACAATTCTGGAGCGATACCCAAAATCATTGTTCCGTGCCCGCTTGCGGATCCGCGACCGTAACCGTAACCAAGCCCTTGACCTTGATTGTTCAAGATGTCGACGGCGTCACAAAATCAGGCGTCAAAACCTATGCTTTCAATGGTACGACTTATACGAATTTCAGCGGTACAACGGATGTCGATGGACAAGTAACTTTCACCCTGCCACAAGGCAACTATCGTTTCCGTGTGGATTACAACGACGCTCAATACTGGAGCGGTAGTGTCAACCATTGCGCTTTACCTGGTTGCACTGAAGTGACCGTGATCGTAGGTCCACAACAGCCAACTGCTACCATAACCAATATACCAACCGTTGTCACGACTGCTACACAAGCTGCAACGGTTGTAAGCACGCCGAACCTCACCGTAACGAATACACCTGTTCCTACTGAAACGCCACCAGCCACCCTGACACCTGACGCTGGAGTATCTGATACACCCGCATCCACTCCCACCGAACAGACTTTCCTCCAATCCGAAATTGCGTTAGTGAGTTTCGAGTTGCCCGGTAAAGTTCAAAACGCTCTTGTTCAACAATCCGCTGGAGTGACCGTGACCGTGCAGGATACAGATGGCGCAGCTCAATTGGGTATCAAGGTCTATGCCTTCGATGGTGTCACATACAAGAACATCAACGGCACAACAGACACGAACGGTCAAGTAGTTCTTGATCTGCCTGATGGCAGTTACCGTTTCCGCGCCGATCTCAATGGCACACAATTCTGGAGCGCGGATGTAAATACCTGTGATGTTCCCACTTGTACAGGTGCAACTGTGACGGTAACAAAACCATTAACGGTCGTCGTGCAGGATACAGATGGCGCAGCTCAATCGGGTATCAAGGTGTATGCCTTCGATGGCACAACCTACAAAAATTATAGCGGCACAACTGATGCCAGCGGACAGGTGAACCTGACTTTGCCGCAAGGTAGTTACCGTTTCCGCGCCGATCTCAATGGCACACAGTTCTGGAGCGCGGATGTAAATACCTGTGATATTCCTACTTGTGCAGGTGCAACTGTGACGGTGACGAAACCATTAATGGTCGTCGTGCAGGATACGAACGGCTCGGCTCAATCGGGTATCAAGGTCTATGCCTTCGATGGCACAACCTACAAAAATTACAGTGGCACAACTGATGCCAATGGACAGACAACCTTGACTTTGCCGCAAGGCAGTTACCGTTTCCGCGCCGATCTCACTGGCACACAATTCTGGAGCGCGGATATAAATACTTGTGATATTCCCACTTGTACAAGTGTCAGTATTGAAGTAACCCTGCCTGTAACGGTCAGCGCGCAAACCCAAACAGGTGATGTATATCCCAATTTACCTGTCTACGTCTTCAATGAGACTATCTACACTGGTTATCACGGCACGACAGATGCAAATGGACAGGTCACCTTCACACTGCCTCAAGGCAATTACCATTTCCGTGCGGATTACGATGGCGTGCAGTTCTGGAGTAGTTCCGAAAACGACTGCGGTATTCCCGGCTGTTTGGCTGCCGCAATTACCATCCCCGGTGGGTCCGAATATGGAGAGGTAACCATAGACTACGTCTACGATCCCCTCTACCGTCTTACCGAAGCCAACTACTCCACCGGTGATTACTATCACTATACCTATGATTCTGTAGGTAACCGCCTTACTTACAATTCATTGGTGGGTGATATATCCTCTACAACTGTGTATACATACAGAGACAATAATATCGTTGATACTGCTGACAATATTCACTATGGACATGACAGCAACGGCAATATAACCTATGATGGTGCATTCTCGTATAGTTATGATGCTGCCAACCGATTGACTATCCAGGCTCAGTTATCAGGTCAGCATACGGTCACTTTCTATAGTTATAATGGACTGGGTGACCGCCTGCAAGAGACTTCTTATCTCTCAAGCGGACCGATCACCACCACCTTCACCATGGACTACAACATGGGACTCACCCAAGCCCTCTCCGACGGCACGAACACCTACATCTACGGCAATGGACGCATCGCGCAAACTGGACGGTCCACCGCCACTGATTACTTCTCACCGATGCCCTCGGCTCAGTGCGCCAACTCACAAACGGGACCGGAGCCGTCACCTACGCCAGCGCGTACGACCCCTACGGCGTAGTGACCGCCACCAGCGGAGCCTCAGGGACGCCTTACGGCTACACCGGTGAATACACCTCAAACGACTTGGTCTACCTGCGCGCACGCCACTATGACCCCGCCATGGGACGCTTCCTCACGCGGGATACATGGGGAGGGAATGCGAATAGTCCGATGTCATTGAACTGGTGGATGTATGTGGATGCTAATCCATTGAATTTAGCTGATCCATCAGGACATAACCCTTGTGATGGACAACCTAACTACGAAATATGCTATGCAAGATGGATAGTCAGCAATGGCGGAAAATTGACAGAAGACATTGTCGAGTCAATCTACGGACTGTATCCAGACGAGACGCTTAAATTAATTCAACAACAATTCGATATAAAACTTCCAGCAGGATACTCTTTTAGACAAACAAGCGGCGGCTCAATCTTTGGACAGATATATAGTGATGATTTCGGTGTAAACTGGTGGTTCACCGAATATAATCCAATGGGTAATATATTTGAGATATCGGAACATAGTTGCAGTCTACTTTCCACAAATATTCCATCGGATGCAATACATATAGACTACAGCATATATATTACCAGACACACTTTTAGTGATTGGAAATACAATCCTGATGATATAGGAGGAATTATGATACATGAAGCTGTTCATGCTTGGCAAGAGAGTGTAGCCAGAACTCATATTTTTGTTCCCGGTCTGGATGGAGATCCTAGTTCTATATCATGGTTAAAAATACCAAGGTGGCATAGAACGACAGGGAATTGATATCGCTCTTGATGCAAATGCCACAGGGAGAATCCATATAAGCTCCGACTTACGAAATCTGTTACAGGACTACAGAAAACGTTTTGATGGATGGTTCGGGACGGACTTGTTTCAAAGTCCAGACTTCCCCTACCCATTGCCACCGAATGTGCCTTAGAGAGAAGTAAGTCCATATAGTTAAGACTATATCCTAAACGTGATGTCAACAGAGATATTCCTGTTTGAGCGAGGTATTCAATGAAGAAAGAAAAATTGTTTCACTGGTTACGTATTCTAGGAATGGGCATGCTCCTTATAGGAATATTCGTGCCATGGTTCCAACTTGGATTCGAGCTTATCCGTCTCCTGTGCGATGGTCTGGGTTGGAAGATATTTTGGATTCGAGGGAGCCTGGGAGTTCAATCGATTTTAGAAGATGGTCCTGATTTGTATTCAACTCTCTTTTTGTTGGAGGGTCTCGGTGGTGTTGGTTTAATTTGTTATTTGTTCTATAGTGGTTCTGCTGTAAGGAAAGTTCGCGAAGGGAATAAAGTACTTTCTCTCTATTAATCTTGCTGGTGCCCTGTTACTCTTCCGTTCACAGTTGCCCATAGTAGGAGCAGTTTTGTTTGGATTTTGGCTATTCATGCTTGGATTATTGTTATCTGCTATTGTTGAATGGCTGAGCTAATGATCGTTCTATAAATAGATCATATGCAGAACATTGACGGTAGATTTACCAACTGGAAGTGAAGTAAACATTATGCCGTATGGCGGTAGCCTATTACTGGTTGTTTTCTTAGTCAGTGGCTGTTTTGGCTATCATGCTCGTTACGGATCTCTTAACCCTGCCGAGCATCCCCATCTCCAACTAAAAAGGTGAACCAAACTGGAAACAGTTCAGCTCGCCCTCGGGTGAAGTAGCTTAAGGTGACTGTCATCTGCGCAGATGACAGTCACCTATTGTTGTGTATTACCACTCTCTCATTTCGCTCCTCTTCCTTGACACACCCCCTCCCCAACCGTATAATCCTTCCAATTATTATTCAATTTATCTGAATTCATTATTTTCATTCACAGTGGGGAACTTCTTGCCTGTCTCTTGATTTCAAAGAGTGCACTTTATGTCCATTAGAAGCACGACTGCACGCCCCAAAAAATATAAAGGAACAGACTCGTGGCTCAATCAGACATTTTCAAGTTAATCATTCTTAAAGATCAAAGTTCCACTCCTTCAAAGGAATTCGAACTCACCAAATCAGAGACGGTCATCGGTCGCGAGGAAAGCGCCGACCTGACGATACCGTCACAGGCTGTGTCTCGCCGCCATGCGCGTTTATTGCGTGAGGGCGATGGATATGTGGTGGAAGACCTGGGGAGCAGTAACGGCACCTTCGTCAACGGTCAAAAACTGACCGGGCGTCGCACGCTGAAATCGGGAGATCAGATCCGGTTGGGGCGGGCAGTCACAATGGTCTATGAAGCGCCGAAGGTGGAGGAAGTCCCCGATGAATCGGCGAAGACGGCGTTCCGTCCAAAATCGCCTGTGGCATCCAGTTCCATGCAGACGATGATCGGTCAGGAACCAATCGTCGGGTCGAAGGTGGACGCGGGTCCATCGCAATTGATCGTTACCATTGCGGGGCAAACTCCACAAACGCATACGCTCACAAGTCAAAGCCTAACCCTTGGTCGTCAGGAGGGGAACGATATCGTCATCCCTTCGCAGCTTGTTTCGCGCAATCATGCGCGGCTCGAGAAAGTGAGCGGTGGTTATAAGTTGACCATGTCGTCCGAAGCCAAGAACCCCATCCTGTTCGAAGGGCGGGAGTTGGAAGGTTCGCGCGTGTTGCGGCATGGCGACATATTCAGGATCGGTAGTCTCGACCCCGGCATGATGGTCACCATGACCTACAACGCGCCAAGCGAAGCCGCACAGGGAATCGAAAAGGATATTGTCTTCGGTGAGAAGACCCTTATTCAGATCGGGCGTGATGATACGAATGATGTGGTGATCGCCTCTCCGAATGTATCGCGCTTTCATGCGCAGATACAGCGCGTCGGTCAACGCTATCGCGTCGAAGACCTGCGCAGCTCCAACGGCACGTTTGTCAATGACGAAAAGATCGATGGCTCTCTCTGGCTCAAGCCCGAAGATACCATCCGTATCGGGCAATATCGTTTTGTCATGGGCAAGGATCAGCTTGCCAAATTCGACGATAGCAACGGTTTGCGGGTCGATGTCATCACCTTGAATAAGTGGGTGCGCAAAGACCTGAACATCCTTCAGAATATTTCCGTCTCCTTCAAACCTCGGGAATTCATCGTCGTCGTCGGACAGAGCGGTGGAGGTAAATCCACGTTTGTGGATGCGGTTGCAGGATACCGACCCGCGACTCCTCCTTCCCGCGTGCTGGTCAACGACATCGACATTTATCAACACTTTGACTCCATCCGCAACGACATTGGCTTTGTCCCGCAAAAGGACATCATCCACATGGAGTTGACCATCTATCAGGCGTTGGATTATGCCGCACAATTGCGCATGCCCAGTGATACGTCCCCGCAGGAAAGAGAAAAGCGCGTGATGGAAGTCCTCGCCGATCTGGATTTGAACTCATCGTAAGGATGTCCAAATCAGCGGCTTGAGTGGTGGACAACAGAAACGCGTCTCCATTGGCGTCGAGTTGCTCACCAAGCCCGGGCTTTTCTTCCTCGATGAGCCTACCTCCGGTCTCGACCCTGGAACCGAAACTGCGTTGATGCAGTTGATGCGCCGCCTCGCCGATCAGGGACGCACGATCATCCTCATCACACACGCCACCAAGAACGTCATGCTCGCGGATAAGGTCATCTTCCTCGCCCGCGGCGGATATCTGGCTTGGTTCGGTCCGCCCGATGAAGCGCTGGAATATTTCAATGAATACCGTTCCGACCGCGAACGCCGCGCCGGCAAGATCGAATTCGACGAGATCTATGCCATCCTTGATAACCCCTCCAGCGGCAAGCCTGAAGATTGGGCACAGCGTTATCGTGAGAGCAAGGCTTACCAGAAATATGTCGCCCAGCCGCTGGCAGGTAAACTCTCTCCGACGATGCCGCCACCCAAAGAGATCGTTGCGCCTAAAGTAAAAGCATCCGCCAATAAGCAGGCATCTGGGCTCAAGCAGTTCATGATCCTCTCGGCTCGTAACCTAAAGATATTGACGCGTGACCGTGCCGGTTTGATCCTTATGCTGGCGACCGCGCCCCTGGTCTCTTTGTTAGATGTAGTCCTCTCGCTTGTAATGGGACGCACGCCGTTTGATTTCAATAATGGAGACGCGGCGCAAACCATCATCACGCTCTTCCTGTTTACCATCTATGGCGTCATGGTGGGCGGCATCTCTCAGATGCGAGAGATCGTCAAAGAGCAGGATATCTATAAACGTGAGAGGCTGGTCAATTTACAGATCCTGCCTTATGTCATGTCCAAAGTGTGGATCGCTGTGATCCTGGCGATGTATCAAGCGGTTGCGTATACCATTGTCCACTATCTTGCGTTCAAAATGCCCGGCGGACCGCTTGAGTTCTTCCAGGTATATATCACTATGACTCTGGCGACGCTGGCGGGTATGATGCTCGGGTTGTTTGCCTCTGCGTTGGCGCCTAACTCCAGTTCCGCACCTTTGATCGTCATCATGTTGATGTTGCCGCAGATCGTTCTGGGCGGAGCGCTGGTGCCATTGCCGACCTTTGTCAGCGCGCCCACATCCACACGTTGGGCGTTCGAAGCGCTGATGAGTATCACCGGTCCCGGCTCGGACCTGGCGGCGGATAAATGTTGGGAATTACCTCCCGATGTGCGTGCCGCCATGACCCTCGACGATAAGAAGGCAAATAGTTGTAATTGCATGGGTTTGAGTATGCTCAAGGAAGATTCCTGTAACTTCCCCGGCTTGGGTAAATTCTATGACCCCGCGGTTGATGAACCTCAACCGATTGAGCCTGCGCCGCTTGAGGCGCCGCCTCCCGAACCTGTCATCCCTGAACGACCGGTCCAACCACTCGATCAATCCGATACTGTGGCGATGGCTAAATTCTTTGATGAACTGCAGAAATGGGAAGCGGACGCAACCGCCATTCAGACTGACTATAAATCGCAGATCGAGGCATATCAGGCTAAGTCTGAAGTGTATAAGAGTGAAATTATTACATACCAGCAATCGTATGCAGCATGGCAGGTGGGTCAGGGGTCGGCGGTGTCTCCTGCCGAGTTCGCTGTCGGTAAATATTACAACGACCTGAAATGGACTGTTGTGAATAAAAATGATGCCGGCGCCTATCTCGCAAAGATCACCAAGGATTGGATGGTTCAACTCCTCATTATCTTTATTTTGTTTGGCGCCATACTGGTCCTGCAAAAAAGAAAAGACGTGACCTAAGATGCGGAAGAAATTTCAACTAGCGCTCTCTCTTCTATTTGTGCTGGGTATTCTATTAAGCGCCTGTGGTTCTTCCGGTGAGGGCGACGTAGCGAAACAAAGCACACTGGATGCAATCAGTGCCTATGTTCGACAGACTGCCACAGCCAAGGCGGCTTTCAACGAGAACCCCGAAGCATCCATTCAGACCGCGCAGGCTCAAGCGACGTCTCAGGCTGAGGCTGTCGCGGCAACCCAGGGGGCGGCAGAGGCGTTGAGCGTCGAGGATCAGGCGGCGACGGCTACCGCGGTCGCTCCCATCCTGGCGAAGTTGCCCAAATATGATGTCGACCCCGCAAAGGGCAAAGTGGCATGGATCCATCCGCCGGTGAGCTTGGAAGTGGAAGGCTTCATGAACTTTGACTATGTCAATTATTTTATTTCCAATATCGCGAAAGATTTTGTGATGTCTGCCGATATCACGTGGGATGCGATAGGAAGTGAATCAAGTTGTGGTTTTGTGATCCATTCGAATGGAGATAAGGCTGCCATGGATACCTATCTGGCGACCATTTCGCGGGTCGCCAGCGGTCATTTTATTTTTCTCACTGTGGCAAAAGGGGAAGTGGTAACCGGGCAGGATATTTATGCGGATGGGCGTGACCCGGCTTTCGATTGGCAAAATAACGCAACGAATAATTTGACGGTGGTTGGGCGCGGTAACCATTTTTGGATCTATACCAACGGAACCTTGATCGGTGATGTGGATCCCAGTGCGCCGCCCGAATTGGTCCTGCCGCCGAAACCCAAACAAACACCGGGCATGTCGGAAGCTGAGTTCCTGCTTAAGCAGGCAGACTTTAATAAAGAAGTGACCCAGGTCAAGGCGGAATATAACAGAAGGTTGAAAGCCCTTCGAGATGCCGATACCACCTTTGATAGCGGTTTCATGGCGATGGTGGCGTTGAGCCGTGCCGGGGCAAAAGCCACCTGTCAATTTGATAACGCCTGGCTGTGGCAGATCGAATAGTTCACAGGATACGGTTCATATTTTTCAAAAAGTAGTATGATGGATAACATATAACTCGCGACAAAAAAGACTTTTGCAAGCGATCTATTGTTTTTCATTTATCCCTGGAGTATGTAATGGCAAAATTTAAATGGACCGGAAAGAAATTAAGTAACAGATATGTGATCGATGAAATGCTGGGGCAGGGCGGCATGTCGGCGGTGTATAAAGCCTCCGATCCGAATTTGAAGCGGGTGGTGGCGGTCAAGATGATCCATCCGCACCTTTCCAGTGATCCTGATTTTGTTCAACGGTTCGAGCAGGAAGCTGCGGCGGTGGCGCAATTACGTCACCATGGCATCATCCAGGTGTATGACTTCAATCAGGATGACGATGTCTATTACATGGTGCTGGAATTCGTTCCAGGTGAGACCATTCAAGACCATCTCAAACGTCTCAACGAGAGCGGCAGGCGCTTATCCATTGCGAATGCGGTCACTTATATGGCGGGTGTATGCGATGCAGTGGATTATGCCCACCAACGCGGGATGATCCATCGCGATATCAAACCTGCCAACTTGATGTTGAACCCACAGGGTGAGGTCATCCTGATGGATTTCGGCATTGCCAAGATCGTTGGCGGAACGCAACATACCGCCACGGGAGCTGTCGTCGGCACCGCCATGTATATGTCGCCTGAACAGATCAGGGGTGAACAACCCGATCGCCGAAGCGACATCTACTCTTTGGGCGTGACTCTTTTTGAGATGGTGGGCGGTCAACCTCCCTTTCAGGCTGATTCTGCCATGACGCTGATGATGATGCACGTGAATGATCCTGTCCCCGACCCCCGCAAGCTTAATCCTGAAGTGCCGGATGATCTGGTGGCAGTAATCAATAAAGCCCTTGCGAAAGACCCCAACGATAGATACCAAACCGCTGCGCAAATGGCATCTGCCTTGCGAAATATTGCGGCGAGGATCAAATCCGGCTCCATCGTTGATATGCCTGCGCTGGGCGGAACCATGATCGAAGACTCTCCCATGGAAAAAGCAGGAGCGGATGCCACGGCTGTGGAAAGTGCTCCAATGCCGCAGACACCCTCAGGCACTGTGGTGGAAAGCGCTCCGCAACCCAGTATGCCAAGTTCGAAGAGTGATGTTGGTGGCACGGTTGTTGAGAGTCCGTCCGTAACATCTGCGCCGCCGCCGAAAGCCGCAGGCGTTGTCGCACAGCCTAAAAAATCAGGGCTGTCCATGCCAATTATTGCCGGTGGTGTTGTTATTTTGGCATGTCTGGTCGTTGGCGGAGTATTCGCGGCAAGCCGCTTTTTGGGTGGAGGCGGGGGAGCGACTCCCGCCACCGAAGTACCTGCTGTGTTGGTGGTTGATACGGAAGCTCCCACTGCAACGATAATCGTCGAAGCAACTGCCACGCTTGCCGAACCTACTGAAATTCCAACCGAGACGGCGATCCCATTTACGCCGACGCCAAGCACGCCCTACGTTGTCATCACCGGTATTCACCTGGAAAACAATAAATATGTTGTGGACTATGAAACCGTCAATTACCCCAGCGCACCGCAATTGCACGTCCACATGTTCTTCAATACCGTTCCACCAGATCAAGCGGGTGTACCGGGAAAAGGTCCCTGGAAGTTAACCGGAGGTCAATATGGCACTTCTCCGTTTACCCAATATGGTCCCGCAAACCGTCCGCCTAATGCAACCCAAATGTGCTCATTGGTAGCCAACTCAAATCACAGCGTCATTCCTAATACCGGAAATTGTGTCGATCTGCCTTGATGTTGTTGTTTGATTAATTCGCGTTACAAAGACAGTCCTTGCTACTCTTTGGCTTGGGCTGTCTTTCTTTTTAATACCTTATGATAGGTATACCCCTCCGTAGAGGGGCGCACTACACTTGCCCAACCCTTTGAACTCTCGTACAATCAAGTAAATAAAGTAACTGCTTGAAAAGCAGGTTTTGTCCTGGTTTTACATATTCCATTGGACGGGAAAGGAATTGCAATGGCAGACATTAAGGAGTTTGGGGAACGGATCATCGGAAATTTGGAACAGGTGATTGTCGGCAAGCGGCAGTCTCTTGAGCTGGTCGTGATCGGCTTGCTGTGTCAGGGACATATTTTGATCGAGGACGTACCGGGAGTGGGGAAGACCATGCTGGCACGCAGTCTTGCAAAATCGCTGGACTGCATCTTTAACCGCATTCAATTCACGCCCGATATGCTTCCCAGCGATGTGACGGGCGTTTCTATTTACAACCAGCAGAAACGAGATTTTGAATTCCGGGCGGGACCCATCATGGGACAAATCGTCCTTGCCGACGAGGTCAACCGCGCCACGCCCAAGACGCAAGCCGCGTTGCTCGAAGCAATGGAGGAGCACCAGGTTACTGTGGATGGGATTACGCATCCGCTTCCTGCTCCGTTCATGGTGCTTGCCACGCAGAATCCCATCGAATACGAAGGTACATTCCCTCTCCCTGAAGCGCAATTGGATCGCTTCCTCATGCGCGTGCGTGTGGGGTATCCCAGCCCGGTGGAGGAGATGAAGATTTTGGGCAATCAACAGCTTCGGCATCCGATCGAGGCGTTGAAGTCCGTGGTCAAGGTCAAGGAGTTGTTGAGCGCCATCGAAGCGATTCGCCAGATTTATGTTTCTCCTGCAATTCAGCGCTATATCATTGACCTGGTCGGTCGTACGCGCCAAAGCGCTGACGCATATCTTGGCGCGAGTCCAAGAGGTAGTCTGGCATTGTTCCGTGTGGGTCAGGCACATGCCGCATTGCAAGGGCGCGATCATGTTCTGCCAGACGATATCAAAGCTCTGGCTGTGGCAGTGCTTGGACATCGTGTCATCGTTTCACCTGCGGCTCGTTTGCGTGAGCTAAGTGCAGATCGTATCGTCGAAGAGATCGTCCATAATTCACCTGTTCCCGGCGGGGATTACAAAGCTGTTGCTTCCGCCGAAAAGTTGAAGGTGAAAGCCAAATGACATCGGGTCGGGTCTTTGTTTTATTGATCTTTGGTGTGGGAGTGATTGGAACAATAGTGAATGGCGGAGTCGTTTACGTCCGCCTTTTATATCTTGGCTCGTTGCTTATTCTTCTAGCGTTGGCTCTGGCGCTCACGTCCATGCGAGGCATTCAGGTGAAAAGACGGGCACGCTCCTCGCGTGCAGAAGTGGGGGATGTGTTTCAAGAATACTTCGAGATCGCGAATGACAGCCGGTTCGCAAAATTATGGCTGGAGGTTGCCGACGAGACAACCATCCCCAACTCATCTGGATCGCGCGTACTCACTATTTTACGCGGACGACAGCGACGTTCCTACACAGCCCGAACCTGGCTCACCACCCGCGGCGGATTTCTCACTGGGACCCACCACCGTTACATCGGGCGACCCGTTTGGCATTTTCCGTATCACAAAACAATTCCCTGCTTCCTCCAATCTTGTCGTATTCCCCATGCTCTTTGAAGTGCGCGATTTTTTATCGCCTCCCGGTTTGTTACCCGGTGGCAAGGCGATCCGTCGTAAATCCATTGACATTACACCGCACGCGGCTGGGGTTCGCGAATATGTCCCTGGCGATCCGATGAAGCGCATCCACTGGCTCACGAGCATTCGCCACGATCGGTTGATGGTCAAAGAATTTGAACAAGACCCGCAAGCCGAAGTATGGTTGTTTCTGGATACACATCGGGCGGCGCATCACGGGAAACCCGATAACGAGCAAGTATTCATGCCCGTTGAAGATATGTTTCTATTGCGCCGTCGAAAAGAATTGAAACTGCCTCCCTCGTCGCTCGAATACTCGATCAGCATCACCGCCTCGTTATCCCACTACTTTATTAAACAGAAACGTTCGGTGGGTCTCGTTACCTCTTTTGAAAAATCATATAAGGTCATCCCCGCCGAACGGAGCGAACGTCAGGAAGGCAAGATCCTCGAAGCCCTTTCGTTCTTGCAGGCTGAAAGCACGTATACTCTGCCAAGCCTTGTCACTGCGCAAATGGGACAGTTGCCGCAGGGGAGCAGTGCCATCCTCATTACACCCATGGTCTGGCCCGAGTTGTTGCTGGCTGTGGATAGCCTCCAGCGGCGCAACCTCCGTCCGGTGGTTGTTTTGCTGATGTCGCAGTCGTTCGGTAATCACTCCAGTAATGAAGGTCTGGCTAAGTCGCTTATGGAACACAATGTGCCGGTCTGTCCAATCTATTGCAATGCCGATCTTTCTGAAGTCCTTTCCAATTTTTCAACCACTACTTTTGCACAGGAACCCTCATGGCGCCAACCCGTATTGTCACACTTGACTTGAATTTTCAAGGACGTCCTCATGCCATCGCCTCGTATTTGATTCGACAGGGCGATTCAGTCGTCCTCATCGAAAGCGGACCCGGCTCAACTCTTTCTTCCCTTCAAGCTGGTCTTGCGAAAGAAGGCTTATCTCCCCGTGACGTGACTCACGTCCTGCTCACACACATTCACCTCGACCATGCAGGCGCGGCGGGCTGGCTCGCCAAACAAGGCGCGCAGATTTATGTGCATCCCGTCGGCGCGCCGCATATGTTGCACCCTGAAAAGTTGATCGCCAGCGCCACGCGCATTTACGGTGATCGGATGGAATCGCTTTGGGGTGAGTTTCTGCCCGTTGCGGAGAATCAGCTCAAAGTCCCGAAAGACGCGGAAGAGATCGTCATCGGTCATTTGAAGTTTATTCCCATCAACACGCCCGGTCACGCGGAACACCATTATTCCTATCTGTTCGAAGATGTGTTGTTTTGCGGCGATGTAGGCGGAGTTAGAATCCCTGGTTATTCCTATTTGCGTGCTCCGATGCCGCCGCCGGAATTGCACCTTGAACGCTGGCATGAAAGCATCGCTCGTTTGCGAAAGGAAAAGTTCGCGCGCATCGCGCCAACTCACTTTGGCATTTTCGATGACCCAGTCTGGCAATTGGACGAAGTGGAAAGAGCTTTGGATTCTGCATCACGCTGGCTCGAAGAAGCGATGCCCTCCGAGCCGCCGATCGAAGAACTGCGGAAGAGCTTTACCGATTGGATGATGAAGGAGGGGGAGAAGATCGGTTTGGACGAAGCGGTGGTGAAAGCCTATGAAGTGGCGAACCCGCTCGGCATGAGCGCAGATGGGTTGTTGCGGTATTGGAAGAAAGTTAGGAATGCGGGGTAATGTTGTGCTTCACCTGCAAACGTGACAGCTACGATTGTCAGGTGCAAGTGCCTACCCTCTCGCCTACACAATGGTTAAACAGCCCCCCTTACCTCGTTATCACAACACCAGGACCTAGCAAGAGGACAGTCGTCACCCCGACAATAGCAGCAGCAATTGTCCAAGGGATCGAGAACGAGAGCATGGGAGCCAATTCACCGAGAGGCGTCCACTGAGTTGCGCGTTTCGGCACCAAAAGTAATCCTATTGACATTACAACGGATTGCGGTAGTGCGTGCCAGAAAATTGCTGTAATCACATTGTGGTCGAGTGCTGCCGTTGCACATGCGGTGATACCCGCCGCAGTCCAGACAATGAATACAATGCGCCCGGCTCTTGCACGGGGACGAGCATAGGGTGCCAAATCAGATGTGATCACGTGCATTGCCCAGAGATACACAAAAGCGCCGAACGCGATCAGGCCGAAACGCACAGAGGCTCCCACGTGAAATTGCTTCATCGCCCATGCCCAATCGTCGGTTCTTGTAGCGACGCTGAATACGAGTTGACCTGCAAACCAAAAGAGATTAAATCCTGCTAAAAAAGTCAAAAACAGCCTCAATGTTGACAGAGACGCACGGGTCGCTAGGCGGGTGAATATCACGGCTAGGACACCAATCACCAGATTCGTCAGGGGTCCTGCAAGGTCGATAGTCGCGCCATGAAGTGAGCAATTAACAAAAACCGAAGTCATAGAAATGATAGAACCACCCAGCGCTAGGCATGCACCACCATGACCCAATACATGATGAGCAATATCGGCCGAAGCGTAGGCTAGGAGACCAACTGCCGCAGTGGTCCAGATATTGTCCGTGTACTCAGTATCCATTTTTGTAAGAACACCTTCGCATCTTGCTATGATCCCACATACAAATCGGCTCCAAGTCTTACTAGCAAGACTGTCGAAAAAATGTTTGTGAAAGATAAAAATATGCTTCCATACAAGTCTTCAAGCCTCGGTTAGAGAATTGAGCAGTCCATCATTCTGGTGCTTCATCGATTTCATTCAATGAGCTAATCCACAATGGTGAATTTTACCAATATTGTGGACGCTTTACCTCCACCGACAAATTCCTGCATGGTGTATCTGGCTTGCTCAAACATCTGGACTTCACTCGACGTTTTCCACCTTGATCTGATTGGCTAGATCGGCAACCCAATCACGAAAGCTGATGCCATTGGTTTCCTCATAATAAAAGTTGACGTACTGCAAGATGCAGTGACGCTCTCCCTCTGCTGTGTATGATCTGAAATTTTCATTATTATTGTGGATTTCATTTAAGGATGCCTGTAGGGCGGATGGGAAATCCTTTTCTGCCCCTCCATCGGCAACAAAATATTTACGTTGAGTACTGTCGTTCGCTGAATTGTATTGTGAAAAAATATAGTTTGGATAGTAATTGGCTATGGCTGAAGTAAAAGCCGAGACGGTAAATGAGTGGGTAATTTCTTGCGGCATTCCTGGAATCCAGTTTGGAAAATATTTCCCGGCGCCATAATCTGCATCTATGTCCCATGTAGCATATGAGGATAAGGTCAATCCACCTCCAGAATCACCGAGTTGTGTTATCGGGACGTGAGGATAATGTTGAATTATATGAGGGGTGTGGAATATTGACCCGATGGACCCGGCACTGCAGCCTGTGACGAATATGGAATCCGGCTGTTCAACGTTAGTGTAGAGCCAATTCAGAGCTGTACTGGCATTAATATAACCACGATGGTAAATGTCAAAGGTAAGACCATTATTCTGGGTATAGGTGACAACTCGATTCCCAGCATGAACGTCACCGGTACAGTAGGGAATGAAAACCATCGTGTAATCCCGGAATGGGTTTTCAGGATGATCGAGGTTGAAAATACCGCCAATCGTAAGTCCAGGGTTATCGTTATCGGTCACCTCATCCTTATACTCTCCTGCCAGCCTGCAAGTTTCAGCACTATTGCACCCGCCGCCTCCCTGAAAATAAACAAGCACTTCATTCGTTGTGCCGGGATGAACCCAAAAGGCATAAGGAGTATTGCGGGCGCAGCGAGTATCTCCAGCGGGTTCGATTTTCGTCCAACCTTGGGGAAGGTCGGTTAGTTTGGGCTCATTGAAGGTCGAATTGATTTGTGATGGTACCGGACGGCAAGCACCAAGAAGCAACATGAAGCTAATCCCCAGATTTACAACTCTACGAAATCTAAACCGGTATGACATATACTTTTTTAACCAAATTTACTGCTGCCAATGGTTTGCGTTCACGAAGCATCCTCAGTGTGCAGATACTCTGGACGCTGGGTTGGGCATTTCATGAAAGACAAGATTTTATGATTAGATAAAAATGCTATTTCTGACAATGAGGGTAATTACACAATCTTTACGTGCTTGTTTTTGCAACTATGGCAAATTCATTCTCGTCAGCATTGAATTCATCGCCAGCGACATTAGCCATATACTTCTCAATTTTCAAACCGCTCTCAGTGAATTCTTTTTCTACACTTTCTTTGTTGTAATACTGCAGCCAATTAAATATTTTTCGAGTGCGATTATTTTCGATTATTGTATATTTATCCAAGGTCACTTTTATGTCGTCGTATTTGAAAGTATTTAGAAACTCGTAACATTTTTCCGGGGACCAAAAATTGTTTTCATGGTTAACCGCATATGTGGCACCTTCAATTTTTTGATTGAAAGCATTTAATGAACACACATCTAACAGGATGGAACCGTCAGGTTTTAGTAAAATTCTGAACTTTTCCAATAATACTTTCCTTTGCTCAGGACTTAAAGCGCAAAAATCGCAAAAGATCATAGTAATTAAATCATATTTACTATCCGAATTGAATTCTAAGTAATTCTGATTGACATAATTGATGTTTATATTTTCATCACTAGCCCTGTTTCTGGCATATTCTATAGAATTTTTTGAAAAATCTATTCCTGTTATAGTCGCATTGGTTTTTGCAAGTCTTTCCGTATATAGTCCTGGTCCACATCCAAAATCAACAACTGACTTGCCTCCACGAATATCAAATTGGGAGATAATCCAGGCAACCGACCTATCAATGAATGAAAACTTTCTGCTTGAAACATCAATGTCGCCATTAAGATGAAATGAAAGCATTTGACCTGATGTATATTCGTCTGTCCATAAGTCACTTGCAGTATAAAACTCAAAAGGTTTGGGACGAAAATTGATTTCTTCAAGTTGATTAAACACTTCTTGTATTCCTCAAGGGATATGCTCAATGGTTTGTGTTCGCGGAGCATCCTCTAATAGGGGACTCGTGGTGCTGGGTGTGTCTCGACATGCCATAACCAGGCGTAGACTCTGCTTGCCTGCACCTTGCGGCAGGCACAGGTGGGAGCAGAAAACTCGAAGCCAGAAAATACTCAAAAAACGCGCCGCGTACCCACCGTCAGTTGCACGCCGTGTTGGCGCAGCTTGGGAAGTGTACCACAAACATCGGTTTGTTTGTTCGCCATTATCCAAACCTAATCGAAGTACTTACAGATCGCTTGTGTGATGGGATGAGTTTGCAGGAACAGCTAGATGTTGTCAAGAAATTGTCGGACGGCTCGTTTGGAACGTAAAACGTGCAACACTACATGGCTTCCATGCCGCGCCACGGTCGCCAAGCTCTCGCTCGCGGGCAGACCTTCGCCCCAACCAGACGCGCCACATGAACCACCATTCGTCACGCAACCGTCGCCATCCTGTGTCTTCGCAGCCATCGGGTAACTGGGTACCATCTGGACGACGTAACCCACGCACGAACGCTCGTGCCGCGCAGAGCCACCATGGCGTGTCGAGGTACACAACCGTATCCGCCCGCTCGAGCCTCAGATCCAGCGTCTCGTGATAGTTCCCATCGGCAATCCACTCCTCGCTTGCGAGCAATGTGGACTGGACATCACGCCACTCCTATCTTGACGGCTCCACCCAGCCCGGTTTCCAGAAGTGCACGTCCAGATGAATTACTGGAAGGCCGGTCTTGCCGATAGCTGTTGTGCAAATGTGCTCTTGCCCGCACCAGCCATTCCAGTAACGACAACGCGACCGCCAATGCGGAGCTCTGAACCGATCTCGCTCACGTCAACAACTCCTTCTCTTCTACAGCGGCCCAA